>CAWUKT010000017.1:0-96399 GCA_963923035.1 uncultured bacterium | reverse complement strand
ATTCTCTCAACAACGGTTGATTTCGTTGTTTATGGAAAATTGATCCACTTGGGTTAAAGGTGGGGGGAGGGTAGCAGCGAGGTGGAGGGGGGGACCTTTTACCCAAATAGAATTATGGTTGGAGGCGAATAGAATTAGGGTTGGAGGTGGGGTAATTCGCCTTCGAGGTGGGGGCATTGAGGTCCAGGCCGAATTCATTGGGGTCGCTGGGAAATGGGATTGGGGTAGGAGGCGGAGGAATTCAGGACAATGGGAAATGAATAAAGGACGTGGCCGAATTGATTGGAGTAAAAGGTGGACGAATTGGGGTCCCGGGCGAATTCGCCCACCCTCGCTTTCGTGGAAGTTGCTTCCACGAAACGCAGATCCGCCGAACAGGCGAACCCGATGGCTTGTTGGTGGAACCAAGTTCCACCAAAGCGAGAAAGGTTAAGCGCGCAGCCCCAAAAACAAGGGTTCCACCCACACGGCGGAACCCTTTTGAAAGAACGGACCCTGCGTTCAGGGCGACAGTGAGCAAAGAGTAAAACTTAAATCCATCAAACCGCGGCCGGCGCCGGGCCGGACGGTCCATCGGGCGCGTCGGTGCCCGACTCATCGGAGCCGCTGCTGCCGGTTGGGCCCTGTCCCTGGAAGCGACGGGCCAGGCGGTCGGAGACCGCCTCCGCGCCAGGGAGGCCGGACTCGGCCGCGGCCTTCGCCATCCGGTAGAAGAGGAGGCTGGCCGTGTACGCTTCCGAACCCGCGAGGACGCGGGTATGGCTCACCTTCGTCAGGAGGCGCGTCAACAGCTGTTCCACCTCGGACATCTGTTCGAACAGGACAATGTCTTTTTCCAGCTCCGTCTGATCGATGTACATCGGCATCAGATTGGCATTGGCGCGGAGCAATTGGAGGGCATCGTCGACGAACAATTTGTTCGACCGGTTGATCTTGGGCAGCGTCATGCGTTCCTGTTCGGTGAGCCCGATCAGAAAGGGCATGTTCGAGTCCAGTTGCTGGATCGTGGCCAGCACGGTTTGGAGGTCGGCATCGGTCATCTGGACCGACAGCCGGTTATTAAAAAGGTTCGACATAAAACGAGGTAATGGTTAAAATTATCGTTTAGTTTTCAACGTCAGACTTTAGCTTCCGCCCCTCCTCGAGGAGACGTATCTCGTTGGCTGACAGGAGCAAAACAAATACGAATTTCAATCAGTGGCAACCCAGGTGGACGGTCGGCGCGTCCATTTGACTCAATTTACAAGAAAGATGGCGGCGTGATTTAAATGGTCGCTGGAAGGCGTCCAAACGGTTTGTCAAAATCCCCGCTGTAGACCGGAATTGATCTATTTACAAAGCGTCGCACCGGGTCGGTTTTCCCCCTACAACCAAAAAGTAAGGTTCCAGCCCAATTAGATGCATTTGGAGGGAAAATTTTTGGGGTTTGTTGGCGGTTCAGAAAGGGGATGCATCGAAATGCATGGTGATTTTTAACGGCGTACATGCATTTGGGGCAATCGAAATGCATGGGAGGTGAAAGGTTTGGGGCGGGATGGGGAATGAGGGGCAGAGCGGAATGAAACGGAGGACATATAAGCCGCAGGAGAACCAGGCCTTTCTCATTGGCTCCACTCCTCCTGTCAATGCATTCGGGTGGTCCCTTTGTTTCCTGTCCCTTCATTTTCCAGCTTCCTCATTTTCCCCTTCTCCACTCCCCTCACCCTCCGTTTTTCCCCTTTTCTCCCTCCCTCTTCTTCCCTCCTCCCCTCTAAACTTTCCTACGCCTTTTGGTATGTTCAACGAGGCCAAATGTTTAGTATATTGCGGCCCAACTTGGTACATTAGCTTCAACAGCTTGACCTAAGACCGTGCTGAAATGAAAAAACTGTTACCCATTCTCCTGATTGTCGTCCTGGCAGCGGTGGTGGTCGTACAATACCTTCGCTTACAACGGCTTGCGCCGCCGGAGGACTACGCCTATACGCTCCGCGAGGACATCGACCTGGACTACCATTCGCCGACCGTCGTCGGCGAGTACTACCGGGCCGGACAGGAAGTCGGGGCATTTGCCCGCAGCCAGTGGTACAATGAGTCCATCAATGTCCGCTTGCCCGATGCCGATGACCCCGCCGAACAAGCCGCGGCCCAACACTACGCCCGGCTCGTAGGCTATGCAGATTCTCTCGGTGCCCGCTTGCACCGCTCCCAGCTCCTCAAGGACCAGGGCTACAGCAATTCGGACATCCGCAGCATGGAATTGGAAGGCGTATCGGCCCAACAAATTCGGGTCCAACGGGTCTTCGGTCTGACCCGGCTCCAGCAAGGGGACCGCAACGAAGCGGCCTGGGCCCTCCAGGACCTGTTGATTGCCAAGGGCTACGAGATGCCCCACGACGGCAATTACTGGGTTGAGACCCGCACCGCCGTCAGTACCTTCCAAAGCAAAAATGGCCTGCCCAGCACGGGCATCGCCGACATGGCCACCCTGGCCGTTCTCCTTGACCAATCCTCCACCCAATAATTATATGGCAAAGAAAACCGACCCCGCAAAATCGACGGCGGCTGAACCGCAACCTTCCGTGGATGCCAGCCGCTATGCCACCAAAATTGAAGCCATCAAAGACATCATCTTTGGTGAAGACTACGCGGCCCTCCGCGCGGCCATTCAGGAGCTCAATGAAAAGGTGGACCGGGAAAATGCCCGCCTCGACGAGAAGCTCTCGGCCCTCGCCGCCGACCTCGATCAGACGATCAACAACCGCATTGACAACCTGGAAATGGACCTGAAAGCGGAAATTGACCGGCTCGACCACCACAAGACCGACCGCTTTAAGCTCGGCAAGATGCTCGAGGACATCGGCAAATCCCTTCAGGAGTAAGCCCCCCCATCCCCTTTGGCGGCCCCTGAATCCCATAGCGATTTTGATCAACGCTTTCGGAAGCTCCAGGAGCTCCTCTTCGAAGAAGACGGCCAATTAACGGACCGGATTCAGGTCGAATTGGATGCCCTGCGGCAAGAATTGCGTTCCCGGGAGGACATTGATGCCCGGGTGGAACCCTTTTTCGATGAGAAATTGGAGTTCCTGAAGACGAATTTCCCCGACTTGTTCGGGGCGGCGATGGCCAAGACCATCAAGCAACAGATCCGGGATTCGCAGGACGAAATGATCGATGCGCTGTATCCGATCATTGGTCGGCTGATCCGCCGCTTCGTGGCGAAGGAGCTCGAGCGACTGACGGAGCGGATCGACCACAACATCAACGAAACGTTTTCGTGGAAAGGGTGGGTCAAGCGCTTCCGGCGGTGGTTCCAGGGCGAGTCGTTCCAGGACCAGATGATGCGAGACATGGTCGAGGCCGAGGTAGAAGAGGTCTTTATCGTGGACAAGGAGAGTGGATTGCTGGCGGGGGCGTGGTCGCGGGAAGAACGGGCGGACCAGGACATGGTCGCCGGTATGTTGACCGCCATCAAGTCCTTCGTAGAATCCGCGTTTGAGCAGGGCGCCCAGGACCTGGAGACGATTGAATACGAAACCTATAAAATCATTCTCCACAATTTCCAGACCTACTACGTCGCGGTGATCGTGTCCGGCGTGGTCAGTTCAGCCTATAAGACCCGACTGCGGGACTTTGTGATGGCCTTCGAAGAAAGGTACCGGGTGGTGACCCGGGTCGACATCACGGAAGAGGTCGTGGAGCAGAATTCTTTGTTGTTGAAGGAACGATTCGACGAATTCACCAAATCAGGAGACGAATCAGATGCAGAAAGTCAGTAAAAAAGTGATCTTGCTAGGGCACTTCGGAGTGGGAAAGACTTCCCTCGTCCGGAGGTTTGTGCACCAGAAGTTTTCGGAAGAATATCAGACCACCATTGGGGTCAAGATCGACAAGAAGGTGATTGTGATCGAGAACGACGAGATCACGATGATCATCTGGGACATTGAAGGAAGATCAGCCCAGAGTAAATTGCCAAAGTCGTATTTCATGGGTGCCCACGGCATCTTATACGTATTCGATCTGGCCCGCCCGAATACCTTCGGGAACATTGAGGGTGATCTGTCTTATTTTCGGGACTTACTTCCACAGGCAAAGGTCCGAGTAGTTGGGAATAAAAAGGACCTGCTTAGTGAGGATCAGTTAAATAAAGTCCAACAAGAGCTTGCCGACCAGGTCAATGCCTATACCAGCGCCAAGACCGGAGAGCGGGTGGACGATATGTTCCGCGAGTTGGGCGTGGAGATGCTTGGAAAAAATGAATCTAAATGAGTTAAAGCGCGAGTACAGTCGCCGGACCATGCAAATCGTCCGCATCTCCCGTAGTGGACAACTCATTGAATCTGACCATACCCTCATCGACCTCCGCCCCTTTCAGGGCCAAGCCCTCCTCAGCGAATTTCCCCTCCTCCTCGGTTTAGAAGAAACCATTCTCCAATTGTCCCCCGATCAATCTCCTTTTTCCCTGCCCATGGTCCACTTTGACCACCAGGGCGAAGAGTTTTTGGTCAGCCTGGAATTCCACGCCCACGGGGAGGAGATCATTTGGATGATCTTCGACAACCGGAACATAGTGCCCCGACTCCGCGACATGCAACAGCAACGAAATGACTCCATGCTGTTGTTGGACCGCATCCGCCAGCAGGAAGAACAGCTCCGGGACTTCAACGAACGCCTCCAACTGACGAACGCCGAGCTCGACCGCTTCGCATTTGTCATTTCCCACGACCTCAAAACGCCACTCCGGGCCATCCGCAACCTCAGCGAATGGATCGCCGAGGACCTGGCCTCCGGCGACCTCGATGCCGTCCGGCAACATACGGAGCTGCTCCGCTCCCGCAGCCAGCGCATGCAACAATTGATCGACGCCGTCCTCAGTTATAGCCGCGCCGGCCGCAATCCCCTGCCCCCCGAGCGCACCGATCTGGGCGAACTCATCCACGAAATCCGCCTCGACCTCGATCCCCAGCAGGCCGTCGAACTCAATGTCCCCGAAGAGCTCCCCTGCCTCACCACCCAGGGCACCTGGCTCCGCCAGGTCTTCTCCAATTTGATCTCCAACGCGCTCAAATACGGCCCCGAAGGCCAAACGCGCATCGACATCTCGGCCGAGGAAGCCCCCGAGGGCTGGCGCTTCGCCGTCACCGACAATGGTCCGGGCATCCCGGAAGACGACCGGCAGCGGGTCTTTGAGATGTTTGAGACGCTGGACGCGCCGAATGGGTATGAGAATACGGGGATTGGGTTGGCGATCGTGCAGAAATTGGTGCGGCAACAAGGCGGTCAGATCGAAGCCGCCGCCGGTCCGGATGGGGGCGCCAGCTTCCAGTTTACGTGGCCGACGCCTTAGATTTCCCTAGTACCATTTTTCTCGTTTCAACAATGCGGCCAGGCTGTCCGCCAGTTCGTGGTGCATCGCGGCATTCGCGTGGCTGTCGGAGACGTTCGCCATCATGTCCAGCGGGTCCCGGCCCTCCGTGAAGGTGGCCACATCGATGGTGGGCACGCCCCGGCTCCGGAAATGGGCAGCTACTTTGCCGGTCCAGACCTTCGAGACGGGGACATTCTCGAGCAGAGGCCAGACAACGGCGACCATGGGCGCGTCGTGCTGGCGCGCAAAGTCCACCAAGCTGTCCAGATGCGCGGTGTGGAGGGCCATGACGGCCTCGTCGTGGTAAGAATCGTCCAGGTAGGCCTTGTAATCGAAGGTTTCCGAGGAATGCGGGAAGCGCCAGTAGAGGTAATTCGCCATATAGGAACGCCGCACAAGGAAGCGCACCGGCAAGGGAATGTCGACGTAAGATTTGAACCGGGCCATTTCCCGGCCATTGGCCTGCCCATCCAATTCGATGTCGTTCGGATAGTAGTTGAAGATGAGCAGGTCAGGGGAATAAGGAAACGACTTGAGGTAGCCCAGGGCGGCATTGACATCGGCTCCCGGCACGCCCATATTGAACACATAATCGCTCTCCGGCAATTGCAGGGCCAGCCGTTCGGACATCCGGTCTTCGACTTTTTCCACGCCATGTCCCGCTGCAAAGCTGTCCCCCGCCAGGAGGACCCTCCGTTTCCCTTTTATCTTCGCCTCGTCGTACTCCACATCCCGGTACCCCTCCGAATTCAGTTGCCAATGCTGCCGGAACCACGCGCGGGAACTGAGGGACCCGTTGTAGCGGTGGGGCCGCCAAATGAACATGAAGGCGATTTCGAGGAGGAAGAGGGTCAGGAAAATGGAGTACAGGGTCAATCCAATGTTCTTCCAGCGGGCCGCAATGGGCTTGGGACGCTCCCGGATCACGGCCAGGTTGAGCGTCTGCGTCAACAGGACCAGCAAGGTGAGGACGATGAGGATGCGGACGAGGATATAGCCGCCGGGGCGGATGACATTGGTAGACAAGAGGAGGCCGAAGGTGGAAAACAGGAGGACGAGGACAAATGGCAGGGAATTGGAAAATGCCTGGGTCAGGGAGCGGCCCCGGAGGAGGACGACTGCACCGGCCAGGGCGATGGTGTCGAGGTAGAGCGGCAGCAGGTAGCGGGCATCATTGCCGTGCATGAGCCGCTCTTCGAGCACGGGCCAGAGCCCGTGCGCCTGGAGCCACGGGACCGTGAGCGGATTGATCGCCGCGACGGCGGCGAGGAGTCCGATGGCTCCCAGCCACTGGAAGCTGCGTTGTTGGGAGGTAGAGGCCATTCACCTCCCAAATTAGTACAATTCCGAATTCGGATGAACTGTGGGCGGAGGAATTCCGCAGGGAAGGCCGTCAGGCCTTTTCGACGGGCAGGGGCGCCATTTCTTCCCCGCACAGGGGGCAGAATTTCATCCAGTTGGGGAACTGGCCGTTGGCGCGGAGGCTGTCGTGGGGGCACGGGATGGGCTTTCCATCGGGCAGGATGAGGATGCCCGGTTTTCCCCGGGTGAATTTGACCGGAGCCCCGGTCAAATCGACCGTTTCCCCCTGTCCATTCTCCGATTCCTGTTCTGATATGTCATGGGCTGCTTGTTCTTCGGCGATCCCGTTGGATTCATGGACCGGTACCGAGGCGACTTCGGCCACCATTTCCGTCTCTTCTTCCCCGTCCACTTCTTCTTCCTCATCCCCGTCTCTTTCTCCGCGCTTCCGGGCCTTCTCTCCCTCCATCTTGTCGACAAAAGCGGAGCTGAGGATACCGGTGGGCAGGGCCACCAAGCCAATTCCCAGGATTGCGATGATTCCACTGAGGATTTTGCCGAGGGCGGTGACGGGATAGACATCTCCGTAGCCCACGGTGGTCAGGGTCGCGACGGCCCACCAAAATGCGTGAACGATGTCGGGGAACTGGTCGGGCTGGGCGGAATGCTCGGCGTAGTACATGAGGGTCGAGGCTAAAATCATCAGGACGAAGGTGATGAAAATGGTGATGCTCAGGTCGCTGGCCTTGTCCTTGAGGACCTCACCCATCATTTTGAGGGAGCTGGAGTACCGGGTGATTTTGAGCACCCGGAAAATCCGCATGATCCGGAGCATCCGGATGAACTGGAGATTCGCGAGCATTCCCTGGGGCAGGATGAGAATCAGGAGCGACGGCAAAATGGCAAAGAGGTCAACCAATGCCATGAACGAGAAGAAATACTTGATGTAGGGCCGCCATCCTTTTTGGCCGGACTTTATATCGGCGGTGTACATCCGGGCCACATATTCTATGGTAAAAAAGGCCAAGCAGAAGTGTTCAAATCCATCGAAAAGCCACTTGTAATTGGCTTCCAAGGTCTTGATGGATTCCAAAATGATGGCCACCATGTTGAGGACGATCAGCAAGATGATAAACGTCCCAAATAAGTTGCCTAGCTTGGTATCCTCATCGACAAGGACATACACACGTTCCTTGAACGTCATTTTAAGAATAGTTGAACTGTTTTCTTCGCTTTCTGATTCCTCGATGAAATTAGTCATTTCGGTTGAGAATGCCAGCACTTAATCGAAATGCTTCTCCCTCCCACTCTCTTCCTTTCCCGATTCCCCCGCCTACTCCTGTTATTTCCCAATCCTGCCACTTCCTGCCCGCATCCCCGGGGACGGTTTGAGACATATCGCAATTGTCGCGGTTGACCCCGCGTATTTTTGCATTCGCGCCCTTCAATTTTTTGTACCTTCCTTCTATGAAACACCTGTTCTGCACGCTGACCTTGCTCCTCACCCTTACCTGGGCCTCCGCCCAGTCCCCCAAGCATATCCTCGTCGAAAAAATCACCTCGGCCGGCTGCCCGGGCTGCCCCAATGGCGCCCTCGTCCTCGATGACCTCGTGCAGCAGCACGCCGACATCATCCCCGTGGCCATCCACCTCCACGACCAGTGGCACGCCGACCAAATGGCCAATGCCGATGGCGACAGCATCCTCGCCGCCTACTGGTGGGCCCAACCCACCGCCATGATCGACCGCGTCAAATTCGCCGACCAGACCCGCATGTCCCTGTTCACTTCCCTTTGGGACAGCAAGATTGCGGAGCGGCGCACCGATCCGCTCGAGCTGACCCTCGGCGCGTCCACCACCTACGATCCCATGGCCCGCAACCTGTCCATCAGCCTGAACGGGACCACGATGAATGCTCTGTCCGGCGATATCCGGGTCAATGCCTACGTCGTCGAGAACAGCGTCACCGGCCAGGGACTCGGCTACGACCAGCTCAATGGCTACGACAATACCAGCGGCCATCCCTTGCAGGGCCTCGGCAACCCGATCATCGGCTACGAACACAAGCATGTCCTCCGCGACATGATCGGTGGCCCCTGGGGCGCCACGGGCGTCATCCCCAATTCGCCGTCCGCCGGCACCAATTTCAGCCATACCTTCACCACCACCATCGACACGGCCTGGGACGACCAGGACCTGACCATCGTGGTGCTCGTCCAGCAATACAACGCCAATCCGGAAGCCCGCCAAATCCTCAATGCCATCTCCCTGGGCGTGAACGACCAGGTCCTCGCTTCCGTAGAACAGGCCCTCGCCGAGACCCAGGCGCTTCAAATCTACCCCAACCCGGTCCTTGACCAAGCCTTCATCCGCCTCCCCTCCTCTGACATCGACCAGTTGCGCCTCCGCGATTTGCAGGGCCGCATCGTCTGGGAACAAGGTGTCGTCACCGAAATGGTGACCTTCGAGCGCGGCCAATTGCCGGCCGGATTGTACCTGTTGGAAGGTGCGGACGGAGACGAAGTGGTGCGGGTAGAGAAAATGGTATTGCGTTGAAGCGGGAGAAAGTAGCGCCCGTCCAAGTCTATCGCTGGGAAGACCAAGCGGCCCGGGAGACCCCGGACCTGCTCGTGGTCGAAGAGCCGCTCGAAATCCGGGTGGGCTACGGCCCCGCCGACCAGCGCCAACAGCGCAGCGTTTCCATCACCATGCGGACCCCGGGACACGACCTTGAATTGGCCGTGGGCTTCCTCTATGCCGAAGGCATCCTCCAGCAGCGGAGTGATCTGATGAGCGTGGATTATTGTGCAAATGTGGAACGGGAAGAAGAGGTGGGCAATGTGGTCAAAGCCGAAATCGCCCCTGGGGTGGAAATGGATTTGGACCGGCTGGAACGGCATTTTTATACCACCAGCAGTTGTGGTGTCTGTGGCAAGGCGTCGCTAGAAGCGGTCGCCGTCCAATCGTGTCCGGTCCTCCGACCGGACGGCCCGCAGGTCCCAGCCGCCCTCCTCGCAACGCTCCCCCAGCGGGCCCGCGCCGCCCAAACGGTCTTCCGACACACCGGCGGCATCCATGCCGCAAGCCTGTTTTCGGCGGCGGGAGAGCCCGTCGCCATCTACGAGGATGTGGGCCGCCACAATGCCTTCGACAAATTGATTGGCGCACGGTGGCTCCAGGGAGAAGTCCCCTTGTCCGCCCACATCGCCCTCGCCAGTGGGCGGCTCAGCTTCGAATTGGTCCAGAAGACCCTGCGGGCCGGCATCCCGATCCTGGTGGCGGTGGGCGCACCGTCCAGCCTCGCCGTCGACCTCGCCCGGGAATTTGGGCAGACCCTGGTGGGATTTGTCCGCGACCAACGCCTCAATGTCTATACCCACGCCGACCGTATCCTCTTTTCCTGACATTTCCCCTCCCGGAAGCTGATTTTTGACTGAAGGCCCTGGTTCCCATCGCTTTTAGGGAAAAATATGCTAGTTTTCCGGCCTATGAAGAAGACTATGATACAAAACATGGGGAAGGTGGATCGGGTGGTGCGGATACTGCTCGCCGTGACGATCGGCATCCTCTTCGGCATGGAAATCCTGACGGGCCCGGTGGCCATTGGCCTGATGGCCGTCTCGGGCATCTTCGTCGCCACCAGCTTCGTGGGCATGTGCCCGATCTATCGCCTGTTGGGGATTCGCAGCTGCAAGACGAATGAAAAGGGAGAGTGCGTGAGCTGATCCTTCCCAACCGTCCGTAAATGAATTGCCCTGGCCCGGAGACTCCCGGCCGGGGCAATTTGCATTTGCAGGCGGCTTATTCTTCGCCGTGGCGCAGGTTGAATTCCGCGATCCCGTCGATCAGGAGCTTGTAGAATTCTTCTTCGCTGCTGTATCCGATCGGCGTGGCCAAATCGGTCTGGTCGTAGGGATCCAGCATCACATAGTACGGCTGGGACACCACTTCGTATTTCGTGCTCTGGAAGTACTGGACGAAATCGTTCACGCGGCGGAGCTTCTTGCCTTCGGGCGTGATGATGGGCTCATCCAGGTTCGCGCGCTCATCCGCGAAGAGGGCCACCATGACCACTTCTTCTTCCAGCAAGCGCCGCACCCGTTCTACCACCCAAACACTGTTTTCCATCTCCCGACAGTTGGCGCAGGAGTGGCCGGTGAAGTCGACGAAGACCGGAAGGTTTTTGCTCTGGGCGTAGTAGAGGGCCTGTTGCAAATCGAAGAACATATTGAATCCGGTCGACTCGTGTTCGCCGAGGATGTCTACGTATTTCCGGCCTTCCAGGCGTCCGATTTCTTCGTTGGGGCTACCCGTTCCAGCGACCTGACCCGGCAGCAATTTCACGCCGACATTCTCGTTGAAGCCCGGCAGGAAGCCTTCGATCAGGTGCAGGGAAGTACCGTGCAGACCGGGAACGAGGTACATGACGAAGGAGAAGGAGATGATGGCCAGCATCAGGCGGGGCACCGAGACCTTTTCGACCTTGTCGTCGTGGGGCAGGCGAATCTTGCCGAGCAGGTAGAGGCCGAGCAGGGCAAAGATCACGATCCAAATGCCGATGAATACTTCCCGGTTGAGGAATTTCCAGTGCCAGATGAGGTCGGCATTGGAGAGGAATTTCATACAGAGGGCCAGTTCGAGGAAGCCGAGGACGACCTTGACGGAGTTGAGCCAGCCCCCGGACGAGGGCAGGGACTTGAGGGCACTCGGGAAGAGCGCCAGCAATCCGAAGGGAATCCCGAAGGCCAATCCAAAGGCAAAGAAGCCCGCCACCGGCGAATAGAAGCAGCCACTGTTGGCGACCCCCACCACCAAGGATCCGAGGATGGGACCGGTACAGGAGAAGGAAACGAGTACCAGCGTCAGGGCCATGAAGAACAAGCCCATGAAACCACCAGTGCCGGCCTTGCTGCTCACGCGCGAGGTCAGCGAGCTCGGTAGGGTGAGGTCAAACAGGCCGAAGAAGGACATGGCGAAGATTACGAAGATCACAAAGAAGATGAAGTTCGCGACCGGGTGGCTCGCCAGCTGGTACAGGGCAGTCGGCCCGAACAGGGCGGTGATGCCCAATCCCAAGCCGGTATAAATCAGGATGATCGAGAGGGCGTAGGTCAGGCCGTTGCGGATGCCGCGGGCCCGGGCATTGCCCTCTTCGCCTTCGTTTTGTTTCACAAAGTAGGAGACCGTCATCGGGATCATGGGGAATACGCAAGGCGTAAACAGGGCCAGGAGGCCCGCCCCAAATGCGATGAGGAAGATGTTCCAGATTTCGGAGGGCTCACAGCCTTTGCTTTCCTGGGCCGCGACCTCCGCGCCTTTTTCGTAGCTGATCGGAATCTGGTTGGCCTTGGCGAGGTCAAAGGGGCCGGCCACCGTCATTTCGGTCTTGGGAGCCGATTCGGAAGGTCCGTCGCCTTCGTTGGCGGGGGTGGCTCCGGCCTGGGCGGTATCGACCGCCGCTTCCACATCGCCGCCGTTGCCGTCGGTGGTGGTTTCGTTGCCGCCGTCGGTCTCGCCGGGATCGGCCGTGCCTTCCTTCGGATCCCCATCATTTGCGGGGGGATCAGCCGGGGCATCACCACCATCCTGGGCGGTGAATTTCCAATTGAAATCCAGGTTTAGGAACTTGCACATCCCGCCCTTGTCGGGATCGACGCAGGTCTGGGCCGAAAATTCGCCCACGATGTTGACGTTCTTCTCGGTGATCTTGACCTTTTGACAGAACCGCACTTCCTTTTCCTTGAAGTCCCGCACCAGGCCCATGATTTCATCGTTCACCTCGCGCGGCTTCTTGTTTTCCGTCATGTTCCCCACCAGTGCCGCTCCTTTGGTATCGTCCTCAAAGAAAATCAATTCCGTGGCATTGTAGCCGATGGCGCCGTCTTTCCGGGCGGAGTACAGGTGCCAGCCATCCGCAATCACCTTTCCCGTAAAACAAACCGTTACCTCGTCCCCGACCTTCAGGTCTTCGGCGTACTTCGAGACGGTCATGGTAAAGGCGACCTCGGGGGTATTGGCGGAGGTGCCGGTGAATTGGGGTACGTTCTGGGAAAACCCGGTATAGGCAACAAATAGCCAAAGGATCAATCCCCAGCCCCATTTCAGTTGGTATTTCATGCGAATGCGCTTTATTGTTCGGCGGCCGCTTGGGCCGAGAAGTTCACTGACAACGGGATGCATTTCACGTCGTTGCAGGCCATGAACTCAAAACTACCTATTGCAATGACTTCGGCAGCATCAACTTTAATGCGTTGAGCGAAAAAAACTTTTTCCTTGTAGTATCTCAAGTCCCCGCCCATGATCTCATCGTACTCTTCGATCAGGGTTCCCTCTTCGATGAATACGTCCTCGGATTCGAATCCTTTCGATTCTTCCGATACCAGGATTTGGGTGGGATTGTAGGCTCCTTCTTCACTTTCCTTCATGGAATAGACATGCCAACCCCGCTTAGGTTGGACTTGTACCGATAGCCACGCCTCCTTCCCAATTTTCATTCCTTCCGGTCCCTCCAGTTCCACATCTATCCGGGCTGCCTCCGTCTGGTATTGGGCGGAAAGGGACAGGGAAATGCAGGAGAGCAATAGAAAAAGGGTCCAACGCATGGCTCAGGCGGTAAGGTTCTCCAAAATGGTTTTTCCGTCCAGGTTGCCGAGGAGTTCGTCGGCGGCCCGCTCGGGGTGCGGCATCATGCCAAAGACATTGCGGCCTTCGTTGGTGATGCCGGCTATGTTGTTGAGGCTACCATTCGGATTGGCGTCGGCCAGGACCTTGCCTTCGGCGTCGCAGTAGCGGAAGAGGACGAGGTCGTTGTCTTCAATGAAGTTGAGTTCCTCTTCGGAGCAATAGAAATTGCCTTCCGCGTGGGCAATCGGAATTTTGTAAGACTTCTTCTGCAGGTTCGCGGTGAGGCGGGTGTCCCGGTTGCTGGGGCGGATATGGACATTCTTGCAGATGAAGTTCATGGATTCGTTCCGAATGAGGGCGCCCCGGAGCAATCCAGCTTCGCACAGAATCTGGAATCCGTTGCAGATGCCCATCACGAATCCGCCGTTGTTGGCGTGGTCAATGACCGCGTTCATGATCGGTGAGAACCGGGCAATGGCTCCACTGCGCAGGTAATCCCCGTAGGAAAATCCTCCCGGAAGGAATACAAAGTCACAGCCTTGCAGGTCGGTTTCTTTGTGCCAGAGGGAAACGACTTCCTGACCGAGGTTTTCGCGCAGGGCAAAAACGAGGTCCTGGTCACAATTGCTACCGGGAAAAGTAATGACGCCAAATTTCATGCGAGTAATCATTCAAATTGAGGGGGTAAAAATAAGGATTGTCGGACAAGGAACCAATGGGGGGGACGACGTATTCCGACTCCGTCGAACAGGCGATAGTTTTTAAACACGAAAAAGGGCCGGAAGATGGATTTTCCGGCCCTTTTTCGATTCAGATTTTTTGATCTCAGATCAACGGAGCACGCGGACCTGCTGGACGGTGCTGCCTTCGGCCGTCGTAATCCGCAGGAGGTAGCTGCCATTCAGGACCTGGCTCAGGTCCAATTCCCATTCGGAGAGGCCTTCGCCGGTCGCTTTGATCAGGATCCGGCCGGTCAGGTCCACGAGGGAAAGCTGGACAGTTCCAACGGGAGCGGCCTCAAAACGAACTTTGAGGAGGTCCTGGGCGGGATTGGGATAGACTTGGGGGGCCTGTGCGAGGGCATTTTCCCGACTCACCATAAAGTTCTCGAACTCGGCGAATCCAAAGCAACCATTGTCTTCGAGTTCCACTTCGTAGTCACCATTGACGGTCGCGACGATACACTGGCTGTTCGAATTGGGGATGGCAAGGCCATTCAGGAACCAGGAATAGACGGCCGCGACGTCATTTGCACAGAGGGTGTCGCCACTCTGGGTGATGCCATTCGTGATGATGGGATCTTCGATGGCGATCTGGAATTCGCAGGTATCAGAGCTGCCGAGGGAATCGGTGACGATATAGGTCACGATTTCAGCGCCTACGGAGAAGGTATCGCCGGGGAAAGTACTCTGGACGACGGAGGTTCCGATGCAACCATCGACCGCGGTCGGCTCAGTCCAGAAGACAGGGATGTCACAGTCAAAAGTGGTGGGAGTAATGACGGTATCCGCCGGGCAATCGACGAACTCCGGTCCGGTGCAACAACTGATCAGGTTGCCCCAGATTTCGTTCTTGCCATCCACGAGGCCATTCAGTGTGTCCTCAGAGTAGTACACCACGAGGAAAGAAGCGGAATTAAAATTGTATACCACCGAGGGGTTCAGGGCGTCAAAGCTGCCATTGCCAAGTGCGTTTCCGGCGGAGGAGACAAGGCTATCCACCCCGATGGGCATTCCAGTACCGGTCAAGCGCTGGCTGTAAATCTCATTTTCACCATTCACGGATACGTTTCCAATACTGTCGGATTCGAATACCACCAGGTATTCTCCACACTCTCCATTGTACACAACGGAGGGATCATCCGAGAATACGGCGGGGTCGAATTCGGGACCAATATTGGAGATGCGGAAATCGTTCATTCCAATCTCAAAGCCAAGGTTGTCGAGGCGTTGGCCGTGGATATCGGCATCGTCCGTGAGGCTGTCTTCTCCCTGAAATACGACCAGGTATTCATTGAGGTCGGCATTCCAGGCGATTTCAGCATCCAGGGCATCGTAGCTGCCATTGCCATCGATTCCCACGTCGGAAATCCGACGGGTCGTATCCAGCGGCATGCCCATATTGTCGAGGCGACGGGCAAAAATCTCCGTTTCCCCGTTGATCAGCGGAGGCGTATCGTCGTCGGCATCCCAAACGACCATGTATTCGTTGTCGTCGCCGTTGAAAGCGATGTCGGGACGGTCAGCATCGTAGGTACCCGATCCATTCGGTCCCATGAAGGAAACCCGAACAACCGACCCTACCAACCCACCAACACTGTCCAGCAACTGGACGTAGATCTCATCTTCGCCGCCTACGGAGTCGTCCGCGGACCAGGCGACGAGGTAGTTGTTGTCATTGTAGTTGAAGGCAATTTCGGGATCAAAGGCATCGCTCCCCGTGTCACCGTCGGTCCCCATGAAGCTGACCCGGATCGAACCGCCGACCAGGTTGCCAGCGGCATCGATCCGCTGGCCAAAGATTTCATTTTCACCATCCACGAGGGTGGCAGTGCTGTCATCTCCAGACCAAACGACCAGGTATTCATTCTCGAATTCATTCCATTCGACTTTGGGGTCGAAGCAGTCAAAGTCAACGTTGGAAGGACTGGCTTGGGAGCTGATCAGAAAGGAATTTCCAATCCGAGCGCCTGTATTCGCATCGATGCGCTGGCCAAAAATATCATTCCGGCCGTTGAGGGTATCCCCGGACCAGACCACAAAAAATTCGTCTTCTGTTTCGTTGTAGACCGCATCAGGGTCAAAGGCATCGAGGGTGGTATTGCCAGGGTCTCCGGTAACGCCTACCTGGAACTTGTTCGGATTTTGGGATTGGGCCGATTGACCGCCCCATACGCCGCAGCAAATCGCCAGGCAAGAAATTGCAATCAGGTAGAAATGTCTCATCTGCTAATTCTTTTGAGTGGGTTGAATCCTCAAATACGGATTCCTTCCAAATGAATTCAACCAACAAAAGGGTATTTAACAGATTCGAAATGTTCTATTCACCTTCGGGGAAGGTAAATGGGGCGCACGAGTAAGTACCAGGAGAATAAGCCCGGGGCCTCAGTTGATGACCGCGTGGGCTTCTTTCAGGCGTTTCCCAATCTGGCCGGTGAGCATGTGCCAGTACATGATGAAGTCGGAGGCGAGGCTGAAGCCGGGGTAGGTAAAGGTGGCGGGCTTGTTGCGCTCAAAGATGGCGTGGCCGGCCCAGGCAAATCCGTAGCCAGAGACGGGGATGAGGGCAATCAGCCACCAGACCTGGGTGATGATGGCGATGATGGGCAATACAAAGACGCCACTGGTCCCGATGAAATGGAGGGTCCGACACGTGGGGTTGTCGTGCTCGGTCAGGTAATAGGGGTAAAATTCCTTGAGGGTCTTGTACTTTTTCTCAGCCATGTTTCAATATAAGGAATTGGGGGGTGGAAATTCAAGTGGTCGCGCTGGTGAAACGGGCGTGGTGGATGGGGGGTGACTTTTGGTGGGGGGGATTGGGGTGGGGGCGGCCCTGTGCAGGTGAGTCCATCTTCCGGGACCTTCAACCTGAGACGAAACGCAAGACAATTTACCCTGGAACACGTAGCGCAAAGGTTCTGATCGCATCTCCCTAACCGTTGAGTGGAACAAACCTATCCGTACTTGAGCTACAAATCGGAAGTTATTTGAGCATCCCCTTCCCTAAACCAATACTCACCCCAGCGTGGAAATTGAACCACGAATTGAACCTTCGGAATCCAAAGGAGTTGCCGGCATGGACATAGAAATCAGGGAAAATCTGGTATTCAAAGCTATTGCCAATGAGGACTTGAGATTGGTCGTAGCCAAATCTTGGCCGGTTTAACCGGTAGTACATCAGGTCGTGGAAGAAGGCTAAATTTCCGCGTTGGTAGGTGTGAAGTTTTACTCCGAGACCTACCCCTTGGGCTGTCAAAACCGGGGGAGTTGCTTCCTCGGCCAGATAACCGACCTTGATACCGCCTTGCAGTCGGAGCCAGCGCCAAATTCCAAATTCAGCGGTGAACTGGTGGGAAGGTCGGAATTCGGGAGGCGGAGCATCCATCAAAAGGGCCACATCTGGTACGAATAGTCTGTACGACAGGAAGAAGCGGGGCCGGTCGAAGTACTCCCCGGGCAGTGCTTTTGAAAATTCGCGGGGCTGTTTCAGGAGCAAATCATATTTGAAGCCAAAGGTGAAATCGGGATGGTAGGCCTGCCACGCATCGTATCTGGGGTCATCTAATTTCAACCATCCCGATCCATAGCCAATGGCCACCAAGCCGCTGAAGCCGCCCTTGATCCGGTAATCAGCTCCCAACTGTCCGTAGACCCCTTTTTGAAAGGCTCCAATTTCCCTTCCGGAGACCACTGCAACCACATCAATATCATGGTAGGGAACTCCCTGAATGGCAAAAAAGGGATTGGCTACGGGATTGTTTCGGTCCAGATAGAAGCGGTAGTGTCCACCAAAAGTAAAACTGGCGGGATCGACAAAATTGGGAATGTGAAGTCCCAATTCGTGCCGGTTCCACCTTGCTCCAACAGAGGTTGTTATACCCCCATCCCAAAATCGCGAACTGGAATGAACCTCGAAGGCAAGGGAGAGGCTATTTCGGGATGAATCCTGACCAGATTGGGGATATAGGACATTTCCAAAAGACAAACTTCCTCCCAAGACCAGTAAAAGCAGTCTCAGTGGGAAGTTCTTATGGAGTTTTTTTTCCATCAAGGAGTGAACAGTTCGATGTGGAACCAAGAAGTATTCGCAGCAGGTTGGGTATAGGAAATGGTCGTAGGACCTGCTCCAACATCCACCAAATATAAGTGATCCTGAGTTGCAAAATCTGAGACCTGAAGCGTCGTGTCCACCCAACAATCGGAGTTGTGGGGCATGTACAGAGGTTGCCAGTCGTCAACACTGCCTTCAACTTCAATGATGGAATCATGGTACGGAAAACCATAGTACTCCTTCCAAAATGGCTTGGGATCACGCTCAAATGCAGAGACATAAACTCTGTTGTAGGTGGTTGGGGTAGCCCCTTCACAGAGCCCACTGTCGATCAGAACCCAATCGCCATCAGCTGTGAATCCACTGGATGTCGTTATTACCGTATTCAGGGTCGCTGAAATATTGTTGTCTGGAACCTCAGCCAGTAATTTCCCCCGGTCTAAATTGTACTTATTCCCTGCGATGGTCATGGCATCTATTTCCTGGGAGCGGTCACTGGTCTGAAGATAAAGGAGGGGATTCCCGCTGTTATAAAAGGACACATTGAGATACACCTCGCTTTTTCCCCCAAACCATCCCCCTTCATTCCTCCTCGCCAGGTGGAATTCAGTTACCCGAAGCCCCGTTTTTCCCTGACACATATGCCCTTCATAGCCGTAAGGGGGAAATGAAAGGGGCCCATTGATGTAGTTTTTGTTGGCCCCATCGTCGTCATTGTTATTGCCCGAACCACCACCTGAGCTACTTCCACCACCTCCAGAGCCTCCACCAGAATAGTTGTAAATGTAGTGACAGGGATCATTGTGACGCTCCAGTCCTTCTTCCCACAATTCTAAGAACACGGCATTGAGCTCAAGGGCGTTTGAAATCGTCATTTGAACCGAACTGACCTGGTCATCAACGAGATCATATAAAAATCCATCAACCCTATATTCAGCCCCGTCGAAAACCAAACCGTACCCCAAAAAGAAACGGGATTGAACCGTGTAAGTGGTCGTGGGATCGTGAAGTGTAAACAGGTCGAAAGTGGTGCCATGGTAAGTCAAATTCTCAGAAATTGCCTCGAAATATCCACTTACACCGCCAGGGACGTCGTTACAACCCTTAGCGCAGTCAAAAACATATTCATTGAGCTGGCCCATTACCGCTTCGTCGTTCATTCCGCTCGAATTTCCCAGAACACGGAGGATGCCATCCGGGTCATCCAGACCAATGTCGCAGGGAAGCGTGGAGGCCAAATCCGAATTGTCATTGAGATGGCCGTGCTCTCCGAGGAATCGGGTCATGGAGTACGCGATCAGTTCAACCTTTCTCTTTAGAGCCGCCTCGTTCCGGGTATCTGAAATCAAGGCTAGCAGCTCAGGTTCTGAGTTTTGGGGCAGAGTATTCAGTAGAGCCGGAGAATTGCTTGAAGGCACGATAATGGCCTCCTTTTTGCATCCAGCCAGCAATAGAAATGCTGCCAAGATCGGCAAAGAAATCTTTTTCATGGATTCGGGCGAACTTAAATGGTGACTATGTGACTACTTTAAGTTACCCAGTATCCACCAGTCAAACAACCCATAATCGAAATATTCATTTGCTGTTCGTTGCTGTTGCCCCTACCCCGGAATTCTCGCCTTCGGTTCCAAAACCTTGGACCAAACAGCTCCATTACACGGCTGCTCGGCCTACATGTCTTACCGCTTGAAGGTCCTGCTTTTTTCTCACCGGCAAATTGGCCTCGCTACAATTACAAATAGCTTTGGCAGGCAATGGAGGGTCTAGTTGAAATGACTCCGATTTGTTTCAGTTCATTTCATCTATCTCCAATCTCCACCATCCCCTTTCCGAACCGCGACCTTCTCCTCCTGGGCTCCAACCTTCTTCCCCCGAGCTCCGGCCTTCCGCCTCCGCACCGGGACTTTCCGTAAAATGACTGGACGCTTCCAACCAAAAGCTCCGACTTTCCACCAAATTGGTCCGACCTTCCACCAAAAATATGGAAAGTTGGGCATCATTTGTCGAAACTTCTACCAGTGACACCCCCCCTATCGGGCACGAACTGTAGAAACTTCTACACTTCAAGCCCAACTTTCCACCAAATTCATGGAAGTTTCCACTCCCGACACGGAAGTTTCTACAAAAACTAACCAACCTTCTACCATTCCCAACCAACCTTCAAGCAATTCGCTCCGTTGATGGAGCTTTTTGATAGAACCACTGACCTTTTGGGCAATAAATCGCGACTTTTTGAGTCGCAAATAATTGCCTCTCATGGGCAATAGCGGTTGGGAGTCCCTTGGGGACGGGGAGTCACAGAGGTCGGGAAGCGGGGAGTAAAGGAAGGGAAATGAACCGGCAAGGGGGTCATCAAAGCGCCGAGGCCACCGGCACGGCCTTCGGGCTTCGGAGCAGTCGAATGACAAAGGTGGTGCCTTCGCCCACCTGGCTGGTCACTTCGATCTGGCCGCCGTGGGCTTCTACGATTTGCTTGACGATGTACAGGCCGACGCCACTGCCTTCCACGTGGTTGTGGAAGCGGTTGAACATGCCGAAGAGTTTCGCGCGGTGCTTGTCGAGGTCGATGCCCATGCCGTTGTCGGCAATGGTGAGGGCGACGTAATCGTCGACGCTGGCGGATGTCACCGTGATCCGGGGCGGGCGCCCCGGAAGGTGGTATTTGAGGCCATTGCCAATCAGATTTTGGAGGATGCTGCGCAGGTTTTCCCGGCCGAGCTCGAGGGTCGGACAGGCCGAGAAGTCCATTTCCAGGACCGCTTCGGTTTGCTTGACCTGTTGGCTCAACGCCTCCCAGACTTCGCCGGCCATGCCCTTCAGGTCGACGGATTCCGGAGCTTCATTCAGCTGGCTTTTCATCCGGCTCAATTCCAGCAGGTCCCGCAATTGCTTCAACAGGCCCTGCGCACCCTTGCGGATATGGTCCGCCATCATGCGGGCCATCGTCGAATCCTCCGGCAACTGGCTTTCCAACAATTCGACCATCGACAGGACATTGTTCGCCGGGGCCTTGAGGTCATGGGAAACGCGGTAAATGAACCCGTCCAACCGCTCCATCTCTTCGCGCAGGGTTCGGTTCCGGTGAAACAGCTCCTCCGAACTTTTCCCCATCGCCCGCTCCATCAGCTTTTGGTTCTGATCGGTCTCGTGGTAGAACGCATTTACTTCCTCCACGAACTTCTCCATCCCCTCCGGCATCCCGTCCGGAAAGTGGCGTCTCAATTGCCGGGCCAACAGGCGGTGTCGATCGGTTTTCATGCTTCGGATAAGGTGGTGATGGTCATGGTTTGGTTGTGCAACTGACAGCCCTTGGTATTGCCCAGCGGGGAAAGCTCTCCGTAGGAATAAAACCCGGTCAGGATACTATTTTCCCCCACCACCGAACGCACTTCTTCGACTTCATCTTCCGCCCGAATCCCCAGCAGCAATTTTCGGCCGACACAGCTGATCAGGATGGAGAGTTCCGGCTCAAAAGAATCCAGGGCCATCAGAGAATCCCGGGCGGCATCGGCGGCGCCGTCCACAATCCGGTCAAAATTGGCGTGCATCAGACGGCAGGAGGCTCCCTGGGGAATATTTCCGGCATACAACATGCACTGGGTATCTTCGTCGACATTCAAAACGGTGCGGACCAGGGGCTCTTCAAATTCGGGCAGGTCAATGGCCAGGGGAAACAACAGGGCCGATCCGGGAAGGTCCTTGGCTTTGTCACCCAAGTATTCCTTGTACAAGCCCAATGCACTCTGTCCATCCAATTCGTAGAGGAGATTGCCTTCGGAGCGGGTCACGGTCCGTTCCGGTCCAAACTGGATCCAGCCGCCTTTGGAACCGTGGCCAATTTTCAAATCGTCGCCGTACAGGCCAATCACAATGACCTGCCCTGGCTCGGGCGGCGCATTCAGGCCTACGGTTGTCCGCTGAAAGCTCACCCCATCTCCGGCCAGGCCTCCCGTCACCGGGACCCGATTTCCCACCACTTCATTCAAGCCCAGCACCAAATCATCCACATTCACGCTGTGCCCGTCGGACAACACGAAAACCAGTTTCAGGTCCTCGGCATCCAGCTCCTCCGCCAATTGCTTCCCGAATCCGGTTTGGTCCATCCCCTCCTCCAATTTTCCGACCCGACTGACCATGCGCGATTTCTCCAACTCAATGGCGACCAGAGAGATCGAATCTTCGTGGACCTCTTCCTGGTAAATCTCACCGGCAGTAGAAATCATGGTGATGTCGGCCTGGGGAAAAGCAGCCCTTATTTCTTCAAAGCGCTCTTGCTCGTCCAACTCGGGACGCCCACCAAAGGCCAAGACCCACTGGACATGGGATTGGTCACCATTGTGAATAGCTGGAGTCCATCCATTACCGGACCTCCAAAGATGTTGGTTGACTTTCATTAAATATGTACGACTACAGATATCGATTAAGCAATACAATGTTAGGAAAAAGTGGGGAGAACCTGAAATTCAGTGACATCGCCCCAAATCCCCGCCAAGGAAAGATTTGAGTGAAAAAATACCGGTTGAAAATGGGGACTTGCCTTTGACCTTACAGAAAACGTTCCCGGGCAAAGGGCGTGACGGTCTGATCGGTGAATTCGCCGGCCAAAAACTTGAAATGGGCCGCCATTCCAATCATTGCGGCATTATCGGTGCAAAATTCAAATTTCGGAATGTGGGCCCGCCACCCGTTTTTCTCACACATTTTTTGGAAGGCGGCGCGCAACTCGGAATTGGCGGAGACTCCTCCGGCGATGGCCAGCTCTCTTACGTCGAATTTCTTTGCCGCTTCCTCGAAACGACCTAAGAGATAAGTGACAATCCGATGTTGAAAGCTCGCGCAAATATCGGGCATTTGCTCCTGAAGAAAATTTTCGTCCTGTTTGAGTTGGTCACGGAGGAAATAGAGGAGGGAGGTTTTGAGGCCGGAAAAGGAAAAGTTGAGGCCGGGGATGTTAGGTTTTGGGAAAGAAAATCGCTTGGGATCTCCTTGCTGGGCGAGGCGGTCGATTTTGGGGCCTCCAGGATAGCCGAGCTCCATGATCTTGGCCGCTTTGTCAAAGGCCTCCCCGGCAGCATCGTCGATGCTTTCGCCCACCACCTCCATGCCCAGCGGTCCCCGCACCAGGACGATTTGGGTATGGCCGCCGCTCACGGTCAGGCAGAGAAAGGGAAAGGTCGGGGGCTGGGGGGAAATGAAATTGGCGAGGACGTGGGCCTGCATGTGGTTCACCTCGATGAGGGGGATGCCCAATCCCAGGGCGTAGGCCTTCGCGAAACAGGTCCCGACGAGCAGGGCTCCCATCAAGCCGGGGCCCCGGGTAAAGGCCACCGCGTCCAGGTCGGCCGGCGATATGCCGGATTGTTCCAATGCCTCCCGGACCACCAGCACGACCTTCTGCTGGTGAAGCCGCGATGCCAACTCGGGAATGACCCCGCCGTATTTGGAGTGCTCCAATTGGGAGGAGATCACATTCGAGATGACCTGCCCGTCCGTGAGGACGGCTGCCGAGGTCTCATCGCAGGAGGATTCGATTGCCAGGAGGGTTCCCATGGCGGCAAATATACCAAAAACAGGATCGGGGAATCTACTCGGATTCTTCGGAGGTGGCGTGGTTGGGCAAACGGAGGCGGAAGGTCGAGCCTTCTCCGTGGACGGATTCGACTTCCATCCGGCCGCCCATCTTTTCGGTGGCGCTCCGCGTGATGTAGAGGCCCAGGCCGGATCCGGTGGCCTGGATCGAGGCCCGAAAAAACAGTTCGAATACTTTGGGGAGGTAATCTTCGGGGATGCCGACGCCATTGTCCACCACCTCGATGGTGGCTTCTTCGGGCTGGACATCGATGTTCACGCGGACCCGGGCCCGCTCCTTTTGGAGGTCCTGGTACTTGATCGCGTTGGAAATCAGGTTGTTGACAACGATGCTGAGGCGGACCGGATCGCCGAAGAAATCGACCGCATCGTTGGAGTTCACCTCGAAGTCCACCCGGTTGGCATTGTCCATGAAGGCGAGGTTCTGCCAAATCTCCCCGACCATTTCCTGCAACTGAATCGGCTTCCGCACCACCTTGAGGCGGGCATCCTGGGAGAACTGGGTCAATTGCCGGATGAATTCTTCCAACTTCTTCACGCTCTTGTCCATCAACCCGATATAATTCAGGATCAGGTCCACCTCCTTTTCGGCCCGGATGATCTCGATCAATCCCATGATCGAATTGAGGGGGCCTTGAGGTCGTGGGAAGCGCGGTACACAAAGCTGTCGAGCTCAAAGTTCCGCTCGATCAGTTCCTGTTCGCGGCGGGTCCGCTGGGTCACATCCAGGTAAAACCATACCCGGCCCGGCTTCCCGGCGGCGAGGTCGATGGATTTCGAATAGCGCTCCACAACCCGGCCATCCTTGAATTCGATGATTCCGGCCGTCTCCAAATGGGGCTTTTCTTTGAGGAGCTTTGAATTGTCGTTGAGTTTCCGGGCTTCTTTGACCTTCTCCAACAGGTTCGCGATGATCTCTTCGTAGGGAGCCGTCGTGATATAGTCCGCGGTCACGTCCCAAATCTTGAGGTACAGTTCGTTGAAGTGCAGGGGCTTCTGGTTGTGGTCCACCACCAGGATCCCGGTCTCGGAAAGTTGGAAGGTCGCCGTAAGGATATTGTTGTTGGTCTCGAGTTTCTCGGAGATGCGCCGACGTCGGTCCTGCTCGATGGCCAGGGCGACGAGGTCGGCCATGGAGCCGACAAAGGCCTGGTCTTCAATGGCCCAGGCACGGGCTTTCCGGCATTCGACGGAGAGGATACCGATCAGTTCTTCGCCGGAACGGATCTGGGCGTGGATGAGGGCACCGGCGGGTCCGGTATGCTTTCCCTGCCGGAATTCCGCAGTAAATGGATGGCCTTCGGTATCGTGGATGGTGAGAATACGCTGCTCATTGACCGCCTGAAAATAAGTTTGGTACAACTCAAAAAAGACGATCTGTCCCTTCTCAAAACGGTTTTCTGAGGGCAAAAAGAGCTTTTGGCAGACCATTTGTTCCCCTTCCATATCGTAGGCCCAGATGGAAATGGTGTCTACGTCGAGAAAGTCCCCGATGGCCCGGGTGATGACCTCGAAGGATTCTTCCATGTTCCCGCTCTTGAGGCTGGGATGGGCGGAGAGCTTCTTGAGGTGGGCATTTTGCTCCCGGAGGCGGCGTTCGGAAGCAATGAGGCCTTCTTCGAAGCGCTTTCTCCGGGTGATGTCCCGAAAAAACCACATCCGGCCCAGGGCCTTTTCTTCCTGAAACACCGATACATAAGATATTTCGAGGACCAGCCCTTTTTTCAATTCTATTTCTTCCGCCGACTCCCGGGCCCCTTCTTTCTGAGGCCGTTCCAGCAATTCCGTCAGCCGCTGGGGATCTTTGACCAAGCCCATTACATGGGCCATCACCTCCGACTGCCGGTTGTCCTCAATCATTGCTTTCTCCAACTCCATGTACTTCAGGAAGGTCTGATTGGCTCGAATGAAGCTCCCATCCGGTCCGACCAGCAAAATTCCATCCCGACTCGCCCCGACCGCAGAATAATTGATGAAATTGGAGGCTTCGTTTCTCCGGGCCCAATTCTGAACGCTGAAGACCCGAGAAAATACCGCCGCTCCTCCCATCAAGATTGCCGTCGTATACATGACCAGGACGAAGACGGGATCCAACTCAGGGTCTTTGACAGCGAAAGCCACCCCATAGGTCCCCAATAAACTGCCCGCCAAGGTCACCAAAAAAGCAGTTCTCCCGTTGATGAAGAGAAAAACCAGCAGGCTGATCAGCAGCACGCCGGTGAAATAGAAATAGTTTAAGGAATTGAGGTACAGGACAATGTCTCCCCAGGCGATCACGGACAAGACGCAGATCACCAGGATCAGATTCTCAAATTTCTTGAAAAAGCGGGGGAAAAGGGTCGTGATTGCGATGATCGAAAAGACCAGTGAAACGACACCTCGCAACCACATGGGATCATTCGCATCGGCAGGAAAAGCATACCGAAACAGGGGCATAGCAATTGCGCCCATGATTCCCATGATTCGATAAGCGGCCAGTGTTGAGCCGTAAAGTTTCCTTAACATCGATTACTAGCGTGGACCGTTCTGAATAATTACGCAAGACCTGCACCAAACATGGCCTAAGCCCAATAACATCATTAACTTAGGCTACGATCCATGTGAAAACAAGGAAAGTTCTAATAAAAACTACATTTCTACGCCTCTAACACTGCATTATTGCATCACTGCCTATGCCCACTCTGTCCATCAACCAACGCATTGCCGCCCTGCGCCAGGCGATGCAACAGGCCGACCTCGATGCCTATATCGTCCTTTCGAGTGATCCCCACCAAAGTGAGATCGTCGCGCCGCGGTACCAATCGCGGGCGTGGATCAGCGGCTTTACGGGCTCGGCCGGCACTGCGGTGGTCACCCGCGACCACGCGGGCCTGTGGACGGATTCCCGGTACTTTCTCCAGGCAGACATCGAACTCGCCGACAGCGAATTCCAACTGCACCGCAAGGAGCGGGCTTACCTCCATGAGTACGAATCATGGCTGCTGGAGCACCTGCCGGCGGGCAGCCGC
This sequence comes from uncultured bacterium, assembly GCA_963923035.1. Taxonomy (GTDB): domain Bacteria; phylum Bacteroidota; class Bacteroidia; order J057; family JADKCL01; genus CAWUKT01. Next base: position 69,759 of record CAWUKT010000017.1, on the reverse strand, counting down.
GTCGGCGTCGACGGGCAATTGATCGGTGCCCGGGACTTCAAAAACTTGAAAAAGTCCCTCCAGGAGGGCGGCCTGGAATTGATGGGGGACCACGACCTGATCGAAGCGGCCTGGGAAGACCGGCCGGCCCTGCCCGGACGTCCGGTCCGGGACTTTGGCGTGGAATGGTGCGGCGAGACCCGCTCCAAGCGCATTGTTCGCGTCCAACGGCAGCTCGAGGAGCACGATTGGGCGGCGACTTTGCTGGTTGCCCTTGACGACATCGCCTGGCTTTTCAACCTCCGCGGGACCGACGTCGAATTCAATCCTTTGTTCTACGCCTATGCCGTCGTGGCCCAGGATTCGTCGCACCTCTTCATTTCGCCGGGACAGGTGTCGCCCGCCCTCAAGGCGGATTTGGTCATGGCAGGCATTCAGCTCCACGACTATACTGAATTGCTGTCCTTTATCCAGGATGCACCATTTGAAGGCCCGATCCATTATGATCCCCGCCAATTGTCCGCCCAATTCGCCGACCAGATTCCCGAGTCCCTGACCCAAACCGGCGATTCGCTGGTGGTCCCCATGAAGGCCATCCGCAATCCGGTCGAGATCAAACGGACCCGGCAGGCCATGGTCAAAGACGGGGTGGCTTTGTTGCGCTTGTTTCGTTGGTTGGAAGGGAAATTGGAGCGGGAGGAATACCCCACGGAAGTAGATGTGGCCGAGCAATTGGCGCAGTTCCGGTCGGAGCAAAAAGCCTACCAGGGGGAGAGCTTCGCGGCCATTGCGGGGTACGCGGGCAATGGCGCCATCGTGCATTACCGGCCGGAACCCAAAACAGCGGCGACCTTGCGTCCCGAGGGGATTTTCCTGCTGGACAGTGGCGGCCAGTACCTCGATGGCACCACGGATATCACCCGTACGATTGCCCTGGGTCCGCCCACCGCGGCCCAGAAGCAGCACTATACCCTGGTATTGAAGGGGCATATCGCGCTGGCGCGGGCAGTTTTCCTGCCGGGGACGCGCGGGAACCAGTTGGACCTGTTGGCCCGCCAATACCTCTGGCGGGAGGGCCTGAACTATGGGCACGGCACCGGCCACGGGGTCGGTTTTTTCCTCAATGTCCACGAAGGTCCCCACGGCGTTTCCCCCAACCCTTCCGGAAGTCCCTCGGTACCCCTGGAACCCGGCATGGTCTTTTCCAATGAACCCGGCTACTACCTCGCCCACCACTACGGCATCCGCATCGAGAACCTCGTCCTCGTTCGCCAGCATCCGTTTTCCCATACCAATCAATTTCTCAGCCTCGAAGACCTCACCCTCTTCCCGATGGATTGGAACCTGATCCAGGAAGATTTGTTGACGATGGAGGAAGAGAAATGGCTCCACGATTACCACCAAACGGTTTTCCAGCGTCTTTCCCCCCATTTGGAAGCGGAGGAGCAGGCGTGGTTGAAGGAAAAATGCCGGGTGTAACGGGATGGATTAAATGGTCGGGTTCCTCGGGGCGAATAACTGATTTAGAGGAGGGGGTAGGGTATTGATGCGGGATGCCGTTTTACAGGCAAATCCCAAATCAACATCCATGTTACAAAACCAAACCCCTTCCTTCGAGCAATCATCTTCCTTTTTGGGGGAGTTGTCCCCGCCTTCTGCCACTGAGTCGGCCCTGCATTCGTCTCCCACCGGAGCAGTCCAAATGAAATCGGCGCTCCCACCGGATGGACGCGCTGCCGGCTTGCGCAGTGCCGCTCCCCCCACCTTTCAATTGAAGGGGGAGGAATCTGAACCCCCTGGGCCTGAATCCGAGCTGGTTTCGGTTCGGAGTGAAATGAAATCCTTGGAAAAGTCTTTGCTGGCGGGAAATGAAGGTGGTGATCTGCTCGGCCAAGAGGAAATGGAACGTCTCGCCAGCTGGCTGGCGGAGATGTCGCAGGCCTCGGACAAAGCCCTTCGGGCGGCACTCGAACAGGTGAAGCAATCCATTGGCGGAGAGCCCACCAGCGGTGGACAGACGGCACCGGTGCAGCGAAATGATGACCGAAACCAGAGACGGGAAACCTGGGGCGAGTGGTTCCGGCGCATTGCCCGGAACAACTGGTTACTGAGCACACTGTGTGCTTTGGCAGGTATTGAACTGACCCGCCAAGCCAATCAACCTCAAACCGGAGGCTCAGAATTGGGGCATGGTGGTCACTCCTTTGGATCCCTGAGCCGAATCCCCCACACCTCCCAGTCCAATGTTTACCGCCAACCTTACGGGTCTGAGTCGAAGACTTCGGTCGATGCGAAGAAGGCCGGTGGGTTTGGAAAAATTGGGAAAAACGAAGGCCAGACGAGCGCCAAGTTGGATAAATTTGTGAACTCGCTCCAGCCCAAAAGAATCGTGATAGGCAAACACAAACTCCCCATCACCAAAGCTGCCCTAAGGCATTTTTTGACCCGCCACCATCCCTCCTTCCGGATCGGACCGGACAAAGCGACCCAAACCAATTTCCCGAGAAAATTCAACCTGGACGATATGCGGTATTGTATCAATGCGGTGCTGCGGGATGAAGTCACCCACCACCGGGTCGGCCTGGATGCTGCGCCTTCCGGCCGCCACAAGATGACCTGCCACGTCAAGGAATACAATCTCAACGCGACGGTCACGGTCGACGGCGGTGCCATCGTCCAATTCTTCACCCACTGAGGCATGAAATGAAATGGGAGAAGGGATATTTCGATATAAGGGAAATGGTGGTTCAAGCAACCACTAGGCCCATTCGACACGGATGGTCTCGTCGGTCCAGGGCGCTTCGAACTTGTTATAGGGCCAGGGCAAGCGTCCCAACAGCATGTCATACGACTCTTGGTCCACGCGCAAGATCCAGCTTTCCTTCTCGGTCTCTCCCGGGAGTAGTTTTCCCTTCCGCATGAACCAACTCTTCCGGAACGTGGCCGGGGATGTATTCTTCATGCCGGGCCAGCCTTCCAACAGTTCCTGAAGGACTTCGTCGGCGATTTCTTTTTCCTTGTCGCTCATCGGGACTTCCTTCAGAATGGATTCCTTCTGCGGAATGCCCACCAAAATCTTGTTCAGGACCAGTTCTTCCTCGGGAGAATTTTCCTTGGCGTGGGAAAGGTAGGCAAGGAAATGTGCGGCCCGAACCTTGGCATCGGTCGCAAAGAATTCGTCGTTGTCGTTCGTATAGCCCAGGCTTTTGAAGACGGAGGGCAGGATGGCAAAAACAATCGCCAATCCGGCATTGTCGATATAAATGGTCGGATCTTCTTCCTCCTCCTCGATGGGCCTTTCGATTTCCTCGGGGGTCTCTTCCGGATCTTCTTCCAGCACATCGCGGGGTGCTTCGACTTCTACGCGGAGCATCTGGAGGATTTCGCGGAAGGAGCTGGTCATCGCATTGCTCTGACCCCTGCTGATTTCCAGCAACCAATCGATGATTTCGAGGGGCTTGAGGGTCAATTCGCGGGCGATGTAGCGGACCAAGCTGTCGAGGTAGCGCTCGGATTGCTGGACGTTGGGGTCGGGGCGGCCGAAGAATGCAAGGGCGTGGGTCAGGACAATGTCCACCCGACCCCGGGTGCTGGAACGGCGCAAGAGTCGCTCGAGTTCGGTGATGTAAGAGAGGTACTGCCGTTGTTGGGCGGGGGGCAACAGGGTTCGGAGAATGGCCAATACCGTCGGCAGGGGCAAACGCGCGATGCGCTCGGTGGAGGAGCGGCTGCGGGCCGCTTTCCGCAGGGCCTCGACGATGATGCGGGGCTGCTGGCGGGCGACGGTGCGCACGAGGTAGAGGACTGATTCCTCGTCCATGGTCCCGACAACCGTCGGGAGGGAGCCAGATTCGAGGAAATAGCTGACGATTTCCTCTTCGGGCACTTCCAAATCCTTGGCGCCTTCGGGAACCACGAGGTCTTCCTCCTCTCCTATCGATTCGACATCAAAGGTCTCTTCTTCCTTGGCTGCTTCCGCAGCCGGTTTTTCCTCGGTGGGGCCATCGTCCCCCAATTTGATCGGACGGCCTTCAGAGCCTTCCGAGTCTTCTTCTTCGTTCAGTTGAGAAGCCTCCTGCAATTCGGCGAATTGGTCTTCGTATTGGCGCAGACGATCTGCCAATGCCTGTTCGGCGGCCTTTTCGGCTTCTTCCAAGATCCGCCGTTGGACCTCTTCGAGTTCCTCGGGGGTGAGTTCGGCTTCGTCGACCGGCAATTCGGTGGGCGATGCTTCCTCTGTGGGGGCGGCACTTTCCCCCTCGGGGGATGCTTCCCGCTCGGCATCCGGCTCAGTGCCGGAGGAGGCTTCCTCGGAACCGGATTCTTCCCCGGTTGGGGATACTTGTTCGTCGCGGGGCTCGGCCGTTTGATCCTTTGGATCTGGGGAAGCAATGGCATCCTCGTCCTGGGTCAGTTCCGGGCCTTGAGTCCCTTCAACCTTGGCATCTTCCGACGTAGTGGACTCCTCAGCTCCCCCCTCAATTGTCTCTTCTCCCGGCTCTTGTTCTTCAACCTCTTGTTCTCCTGCTTCTATTTGCTCCTCATCCTGCTCTTCTCGTGCCTTCCTTTCTGCCTCCAACCGCTGCGCTTCTGCTATGTTCTCATCTAATTCTGTTGCTTCCTCGGCCTCTTCATCGCTTCTGTCTTCAATCTCTTCCCCATCCGCAACTTCTTGATCCGCTTCCGCGGTCTCTGCTTGTTCTTCAGCTGCCTCAATTGGTGCATCCGGGGCCAATTCCTCCGCTTCCTCTCCTTCCATTTCGGGCTGCACCTCATCGTCCTCGGCGGAAGGCTCGACTTCGGAAGAATCGGACGTCTCTTCCTGGGATTCCTGTTCCTCTTGAGCCTCCTCCGGCGATTCCAACTCGGATTTTTCCTCGGCTTGGGAATCTTCCTCCTTGGATTCAGCAGTTACCTCCTGCTTTGTTTCATCGCTCGTCTCATCGGAGATCAGAGCATCTTCCTCGGCAGATTCGGAACCTTCGATTTCCCCGGCTTCGGCGGCTTTTTCGTCTGTTTCCGGATCAATGTCACCGGGCTTTTCTTCGTCGGAAGACGTTGGATCGACCGGTTCTTCCGTGATTTCGGGAGCTGCTGGGTCCTTGCCGGGATCTTCGGCAGTGGTTTCCGTTTCGGAAACGCCTTCCGTCGGAGTCTCTTCGGACGGTGATTCCTCAGCGGTGGACTCTTCCGACGTGGAGGTCTCGCTGGTGGGGTCCGGGTTCTCGGCTTCGGGATCAAGTCCCTGACGCCGGCGGCGGGCCGCATCTTCCCGGCGCTTCAAGGCTGCATGGTAAGCAGCTTCCAGCGCAATGGATTCGCGGGCCTGGGGCGATTTGACGGAGAGGGAATCCTCCTCGGCCATGTTGGCGGGGAGGGAGGTTTCGAGGGGGAAAAACCGGGAATTGCCGCTGCGGTTGGCGGCGGAGGCTACCTCGCGGAGGTCCTTGGCGACGCTGGCCTGGGAACGGCCGGAACCGGCGGCCACCATGGCGACCACGTAATTCAGGAGTTCGTTGACATCGACGGGGTTGTCCTGGTAATCGAAATAGTAGCGCAATACGTAGAACCACTTGAACTCGGCGGGACCGGCGAACTGGTCCTGGCGGGGGATCGTGACATTGCGGTTGACGTAGGATTCGAGGGCCATGGCCACGGTCTCCATGAAGCCGGAGAAACCGGGCACCAATTCGCCCAGCAGGGCGGAGATGGCCTCGTTGCCGAATTCCTTGATGAGGCGCAGGGCCAGGTCCGGCCGATTTTGGACGGCGGTGTCTTTGACGAGTTGCTGGATGACCGGAACCAGTTGGCTGCTTTTCCGGTCAATGAGTTCCTGAAGTGCCTCGGCGGGAGATGGGGTACGCAGATTCTTGGCCCACCAAGGGACCGATCCTTCCTTCAGGACATATAGGATCAAGTCGATTTGGGCCTGCTCAGGATCGAGCAAATCTTCAGGCTCCAGGTCTTCAAATTCTTCCTGAAGCTGCTCTTCCTCTGCTTCGAGTTCAGGCTCGTCCGGCACTTCGGGGTCGCCCTCGTCCTCGACGGGCTCCCAGGTATCTTCTTCCTCTTCGGCCTTGGCGCGCGCTTCCTCTTCCTCACGCTCCAACTCTGCTTTCTGTTCTTCCTCGGCTCGCTCTTCCGCTTCGCGTTTTTCCTGCTCTTCCTTCGCTTGCTGTTCTTCTTCGGCCTGTTTTTGTTCTTCCTCGGCTTTCTTTTGCTCTTCTTCCGCCTGTTTCTCTTCTGCTTCCCGGGCTTTTTCTTCGGCCTCCTCTTCCTCCGAGCTTTTCTCCTTCCCTTCTACCTCCTCTTTCTCCTCAGTTCCTTCCTCTTCAAGCGCTTGTTCTTCTTCCGTTTTTTCACCCTCTTCTTTGACCTTTTCATCGGAAGTTTCTTCTGCCTGGTCCTCCTCAGATTTTGCTTCCTCGGCTTCCTGTTCTGCTTTCTCTCTTTCCGCTTCTTCCGCTTCCCTCCTCGCTTCCTCCTCAGCTGTAATTTCTTCGGCTTCCTCGCGTGCCTGTTCCTCCTCTTCTTCCCTTCGCACTGCTTCCGCTTCCTCCTCTTCTGCCTGTTGCCGCTCGATTTCCTCTCTCCGCTCTTCTTCAGCCGCTTCTTCTTCCCGTCTCCGCTGTTCTTCCTCCCGCTCCCGCCGGCGGCGGGCAGAAGGTTGGCCGGTCACGGTCTCCTCCCAATCTTCCAAAAACTGATCGGGCAGGCTCCGCACATTTTGAAGCGAACGCTTCAAATAGGCCGCGAAGGACGTCACGTTCAGGCGTTGGTTATCGGCTTCGAGGGCATAGCGCACGAGGTGGCCATAGAGCAATACACGCAGGGCACGGTCGGCTTCAAATCCCTGGACATAGCGGCTGTGGACACTGATGACCCGGACAATGAGTCGCACCAACTCGCGGTACCGATTGGGGATGACTTCGGCGAGGAAGGCATAAATCCGCTCAGAGGGCAGGGCCTCGATCAAGCGAAACAAGGGAGTGGGCGTCTCAAGATTGCGGCGGATCTCGGCCCGGAGTCCCACGACATGCTGCCGGACCAGGGTATCCCAGGCCATCAATATCTGGGAACGGGCTTCCGGTGAAGGATTGCCTCGCATGATCTCCCGAATCACGTTCAACTCATTGGCAAAACGCTGGTTGAGTTCCGTAGAAGCCTCCAGGAAGTCCTCGCTGGATTCGGGGGGAAAGACCTCTTCCAATGTGGTATCCGTGCGCTGCTCAGCTTGTCTCCGAACGGCTTGCAGGTACTGGGAATAGGAAAAGGGGACGTAGTAATTTTGGATCAGGAAGCGCAGGGAAGCCTCGGCCAGGAGAGCCTGGGCCCGGGAAAGGGGCAGAATGGACTGTTGGGCGATTTCGCGGGCGTAGGTGTAGATCGACCGGGAAATGGATTCAAAATAGTCCGGGGAAAGGAGGCGAAAAATGGAGTCCTGGATATTGGTGTCGAAGCGTTCGGCGATCCGACGCAGGATATAGGGCGCGCGGGGGGCGAGTTCGAGGATGGTTTCCCGAATGGCTTCGGGGTCCTGTTGGATGAGGTCCTCGAAGATTTTGTCGATGGAGTCGGGAAATGTAGAGGCGGCGGAGGGAAGGCGTCCGTACTGGAGAAAGTACGCGACCATTTCCTGGCGCGCTGGAATCAGCGCGACGAGTTCGGAGTTTCGGTCGTACGAATTTGATTTGTAGGACGCGTCGAGCTTGAGCTTTTGGAGGGCCTCGCGGAAGGCCCGCTCAAATTTGTAGACCAGGTCATCTTCCAGGTCGTATTCCACGATGAGGCCAATGTCCAATTCCATCTCGCGAATCCGTAAGAGGTGGTCCTGCACCTGCATTTCATCGCAGACGCTGTCAATGACCTTGATGAGCCGCCCATTGAAAATGCGGCTCAGTTCATTCTGGATGGAATAGGCTTTGTCCCGATCTGTTATATCAACATCAAATGTGAACCGTTGGATCGAGTGGTTCTCATTATTCGCCATCGTTTTCAAACTTCATCGACAGTCCGTGTTTGTCTCGCAGGGCTGGCATTTCCTTGATCACCAACGCGTCGTTGGGATTGGCAAAGTACTTCAGCAGAATTACCATGCACCAGGAAAGTTCGTCCAACCAGGGCTGTTTGGGATGGAGTTTGGCTTTTTCGTTCCGCCATTCGTTGTAGATCTTCTCGAAGTCGGACATCTCCGCCAGGTCGATCCAGTAGGTATTGACACTGGTATGGGTGGGGATGTTCAGTTTGAGGACCTGCTCGAACAGGGCGCGGAAGCGCTCGTTGCGGAAACGGACGGGCCATGCGGGCAGCACCACGCTGATCTGGAGCGAATAGAAGTCGTCCGCCAGCAATGCACCTTTGGGGATGTACTGTTCCTTCCGGATCTGGACGGCGGGTTCATTGTCCTCCAGCTGCGGGAGCAGCAGAATGATCTTGTCCCGTTCCCGCTCAGCGGAAGTTTCGTCGATATAGCCTTCTTTGAAGGCAATGATGGAGCCATCCTCTTCGGTCAGGACGAGGGTATACCCTTCGTCCATGTTCCCGGTGATGACGTAGTTTTCGGAGTCAAAGCCCCGCTTCAGGAGGAGGTCACGGAAATCAGTCTCGAAATCGTCCCGTTCCATGACGGGCGTTTCCAGGTAAATCCGGCCTTCCTGCACGAGGTAGAAGGTGTGCATGATCCGTCCCACCGGACGCAAGAGCACATTTTCAATCATGTGGAAGCCTTCGCTGGCCGCATTCAGGGAGCGAATCTTCCGGATAAGGGCCGTGATGGCCGCTTCACAGGTATCGTAGCTTGTGCTGGTGAATACCGGATCCGAACCACCGACGTAGCCGGCGGTCGGGGCGAAGAATACCTGGTATTCGCCTTCTTTTTCTGCGCTTTCGGTAATCGCAAAATTGTCCCGGCTGAGGCCATCCTGGAGGACGGTCGCGAGGATGTCTTGCTGGGCGGCGGTGAAGGTGAATGCAGCCTTGCCCTTCTCGCCCTTGCTCCGGGCTTTGCCCTTCACAAAGGAAACGCCATCCGCGGAGCGGACGCTTTCGGACAGCGACATCTGCATGTAGTCCTTCATGTTGAAGATCAGAGCCAGGCGCTTCTGCAGGGCGTTGCTGTGCAATACAGCATCCTGGGGAGCGCGTCCCCCGCCAAATCCGAGGTAATCCTGGCCGCGGCCGCGGTCGCGGGTCAGTTCCACGATGTTCTCGAGGAATTTCACCTTGGCCCGGATCATTTCACTTTCGTACCGAACCTGATTTTCCTCAATGGTGTTCCGGGTCAGGGCATTGTAGGATTCCGACAGGAACTCCTCGCCAAAGCGGGCCAGAAGGTGGTCCAATGCCCGGTTCCGACGGTCTCCCACGGGATCAAATTTCTTGGAAATCTCGTCCACGACGGCCTTGAGGTCAAACTCTTTCTTGTTGTCTCCGAGGATCAATTCCCGGTTGGGGATTTCCGGAATCTGGTGGAAATAAGTTTGCTCGACAGTATTACTGAGGGAGAAGAGGCGAAAGAATTCGGTGAGCTGGGCCAGGTAATCGGCCATGATCTGCTCAAAGAAATACAGGTACGCTTTAAGGTTGCGGGCGTGGGTGCGCCAATCACCGGGCCGGTTCTTGCTCACGCCAAAGTTGCCAATCCCGTAGATTTCCGGGAAGTGGTTTTGGATGCTGTAGTAATACGCCAACTCCCGGGCCGTCCGTCGCGAACGGGGACGGTGGGGCGGGTAGACAATGGGGTGCTGGTATTGGGTCAGCTCCTCTGCCTTGTAGCGTTCGAGGGTCTTCCGGACATTGTCGACGTTGTAGTCGTATTCCAGGCCTTCCACATTGCAGGTGAAGAGGCGCTGGTCCAGAACGGCTTTGATGTCGAGGGTCGGGTAGAACGTCTCGGGGAGGTCTTCCTCTTCCTGCAAGCGGTAGAAGTCTTCCGGCAAATCCCGGCGGGGCTTCTTGACATCTTTGATTCGGTGGCCCCGGGGGAGCTTCTCAATGAAAGTCGTCAGGTAATACCCGTCGTGTTCTTCTTCGCCCTTGAATTTTTCGATCAAATTAAATCCAACTGGCAGCTTGAAGTTGTCGATGTACACCCCAACTTCGAGGTTTTGCACCGATTCCACGCCTTCAATCTCCCGAATCATGTTGTTCAGGCGGGTAGGCTGGATCACGGACCAATTGGGGGTCAGACCGCTCTTTTTGAGGCTGTCCACATCCACAAATCCATGCTTGGGAAGCGGGCCTTCAAATATTCTTTCGACCGACAATCCTTCTTCTTCGTACTCCTTGCGGGTACGGAAACGGATCGGGGGGTTGATGGCAATGGCCAGTTGGTGGAGCACCCGGGCCAGGACGTCTTCCACCAGGAAGGTGGGGTCTACCCGCAGGTGGCCCCGCACCGACATCCGCAGCGGGCTCAACGCCCGGATGATTTCAAAATCTTCGCAGAAATTCCGGTAGCGGTTCAGCTCGCGGTAGACGGCGTCTTTGGAGCGAACAAGGTCATTGTGGGAGGAGTCGTCAAAGATGACGCTGACCCGGTACAGGCCATACATGTTCACACCGAAAGCCCCACTTTCGAGGGGCTCCAACCACGCATTCTTGACCTTCGGGTACATCTGATCGATGAGGACCCGACGATAATCCATGACCGTTTGAGGACTGCAAGGAAATACGCGCTCCGGAGTAAAGAAGGCATTGTCCTGCGAATCAAAGGGAACCTCCCGCTCTGAATACAGGATGTCCTCGATGTTCATTCCCGCTTTGTAAGCCAATTCGGTGATGGCCAGACAAAGCTGTTCGAGAATGGTTACCCCGGGATCGTGGAGGTTGTAATCGGTCCAGATCTCCCCGGATAGCTCCTGGGCAATATCGATGCCGGTTTCCCGAAGAAATTCGAAGTTTTTACTAGGGGGGAGATTGATCTCCCTGGGTATACTTGATGGTTCCAGAGCCATGTTTCGTCTTTGTTGAGCAGAAGGTGTTTAACCAGTCCCTCTCTCCTCGAAGCATCAATCCTCTGTGCGGAGCTGGTTGGCGTTCCGAATCTTGATGCGCTTGGGCATCGTTTGTTTCACGTTGCGCTTTTCACTGTAACCATCGTTTTCGAAGTCGCGGTCCCAGAGCTTGGTGATCCGGAAAAAGATGGACTTGGGTTTACCGGTGGTAGAAAAGCCGTAGTGGTCCCGGGCTTTCATTTGCACAACGTCCTTCCCGTATTCCCGCTTGATTCGGAACTTGATGCGGTTCAGGAAGCGCCCCCACAGGTATCGGCTGGAGGCCCGGGTAATTTTTATACGTTCTCCGCGGCGTCCCTTGGCGATCAGGAGGGTCGCATAGGTCAGGGCGTAGCGCTCGGAGTCGTTGTCGTAGATGTGGGCAAAAATCTCGTAGGCCTGACAGTCAGTTAACCCATCCGATTCACTCAGGATGGTATGCCACTGTTTGTCGGCGGGGATGGAGGAAGCCTTGAAGGTACCTACCCGGGCGTGCATGGCTACGGTGCCATCCACATCAAGGGTGTACTGGGGCTTCATATTGCCAATGCCCACCTTGATGGTGGGCTGCATTTCCTCGTCCAGATCGTTCTCGTCAACGGTCAGGAACAGGGAACGGCCTTCGGTACGTTCACTGGAAATATCCAGGCCCCGATTGTTATCGGGGTTCAGACGGATGAACCACTCGGCAGAGTTGGCTGTCCGGTCGCTGAACAAACTGAGGAGTCGAGCCGAATCACTGTTGGGGGAAAGTCGCAGGCCATCGATTTCGTCGATGTCAATACCGTCGTCCTTTTTATTGATACTGGAATCAATGAGGGCACGGTAAGACTCGTAACCAATGTTGGCCGCTTCAAACTTTTTCTTTAACTGTGCTCTTCCTTCCATATCACTTTTCAGTCGGGTATGTCAACAAATATACGGAGCGTATCTTCTTGATCATAACGGATGTTTGGATTATCGCTGGGGATTTCGGGCTTGGGCAAAATCTTGATCAAGTGTGGCGATATCTGGAATCTACCCTGGAAGTCGACCGGTTCAAGATTGAATTCCGGAGCGACATGCATCTCCCGATCGGTGAACTCGATCTCGTGATCCCGGTCAGGAATCAATACCGACCAAGGCTTGTTTGATCGGATATAAGATCGCTCATCTTCGCTGAGACGGGGGTCGGCGGTACTCTTCAGAGAGTAGACGCCAGTGGATTCGTCTTCAACATAGAAATGGAGGACTGCAAACTTGGTTACAAAATCGACATAGGGAAGGGACCGGATAAAGCGGTAGAGTTCCTCTACCTTGATATTGCCACCGATTTCGATTTCACCTTCTCCCTTGCCCAACCAAGGACAGATGAAACGCTTGATGTCTTCCCGGAGTTTCTCCAGGGACTCACCGTTGTTTTTTCGATTGGCAAACTTGACCCGGCAATTGACTCGGACATATTCATATGAGGGGTTGCTCACCCTCGGTTTTACAAAAGAAGAACTTCGATCTTCCAGGTAATTCTGGATTTCGAGGAGGGTGCCGTGGTTCACCTTTGGGGTCAGAGAGTCGGTCGACTGGCTCCGGCCCGGCACCACCACAATCCGCAGGTCCCCCGGGAATACATAATCGGGGTCCGTAATATTGCTGAGGCACTTGACCTGGGCAATGGTGTGGTACTCTCCCAAAATGATCCGCTCGAAATCGTAGTGCGTAATCGCGCGGTTCTTGTGGCGCAGGCGCTCACTGACCCGTTGGAAGAATTCGTGCTGCGTCTCTTCGGCCCGGGCATTGAAGGAGGGATACGGCTGGTGGGGACGGCGCACCTCGGGGATGCGGTCCAACACCTGGTCGATGGTGTCCTGGGGAAGCGGTTGCTTCAGGCGATCCGGCGAAATCCGCGGATCCTGGAACCATTCGGCCTGGACGGCCTGGGCCCGGATCTCCAGGGCTCTGGAAACGGCATCGGTATTGCCGATGATGGACACGCGCAACCAGTGCAATCCCCGAGGCAATTCAGGGTTGACGCTGCTGATACTGGACGGGAGACGCAAGCGGACGATGCCCGTCTTGGTAAAGCTCTCCGTGGTATCCGACAGCAGGTCAATCGTGCGCAGGTCTTCCCAGCCAGAATTGGTCAGGTAGCTCCACGTGATGGCCGGCAATTGGGCGGTGAAGGTCGTACGACCCGCCGCCAACTGGAACAACAGGGAAATCTCTTCCGGGGGATTCAGGTCCTTCAGGCCCAGGTAGAGGTATCCATCCTGGCCGTAAGACGGGATGAAGGGGGCATCCTTGGACTGGAGATTTCCGCGGGTATAGATCGGAACCACCCCAAAGGGGTGTATATGGTAGATTTCATTCCGACTCATGGGATCGTATTGCTCGAATACAATCTTGTCGGAGGCTTTGTAGCTCAGCTCGATGGACTGGGCAATGGGGGAGAATGGTGGGTTGGGGAATCTTTTTTGTTCTTCCTCATCCAGATTCGAGTTGTGCATGGCGACCTCGGTCATCCGCTCCTGGTAGAGGGAATGTCCAAAGGCCAGTTTGGGCTCGGTCAATTCGAGCTTAAAGAAGCCCACCGGAGTCTGGTTGTCGTAGTGTTCCACCCGGCCCAAATCGGGATTGGGGCGAATTTGCAGACGACGGGGATCCTCCAGTTCGAAATAGCTGTGGGTCGTGGTGGGGTCCTGGGGAAACAATTGGTATTCCAGGTGAGCGTCATCGGGATCGGGCTTGAATTCATAGCCCGACAACGCGGTAAGGTCCACCTTGAATTTTGATTCGTCGATCTCAATCTCCGTCTCAAAATAATCTTCGTAGTAGGCCCGCAAGCCTTTGGAGGGCAGGTTCAGCCAATTGACGTGGAACCGGATATAGTCGAGGTCCTTTTTGAATACCTCGGCATTTCCCACCAACATATAGGATCCCACCTGCGGAATGGCTCCCATGGCCTGGAAAGGCTGGGAAGGATCCAGACGGCCCAGATCGTTGAAAATCACCAGGTCCTTCACCCGGTCCACCTCCACGGTAATTTCGATGGTCTCGAAGCGCAGGGTTTCGAGGAAGGTATAGGCAAATGGGTTCTTTTGGGGATTGAGGCGGAATTTGACGACCGGGAAACGGGTGGTATAGCCATCATTCTTCATGACGGCGGGGTTGATGGGGACAATGGGCGGAACGGAAGCGGGAATGGTAAAACCAATCCGGAATTTGTTCCAGTCCCAGGGCCGCGATTCCATGTACAGGGTATTCGATGCGACGTCCGCCACATCGACCCAGCCCGATTCGGTACTGATTTCTACGTTGAAGGCGAAGTCACGGCCACGGCCAAAGACTTCGAAGAATGCAGTATGTAGATCTTCTTCATCGTTTCCTTCCTTCAGGTCTTCAATCAACTTCATGTAAGTCCCCTCGGCTCCGGGAGCTTCCGAGAACTCAATGTCGAACAAGACTTTGCGCTTGCCTTCCCGCAGCACCAACATGGGGCTGGAGATGGCAAATCCCATGTCGGCGAACTGCATGGTCGTCCGACCGCTCTTGTACTGTTCTTCCCCAAACAGGGCCCAATCGTTCTGGTTGGTGCCGAAGGGGGCGCCGCGCCCATCAAGGGAGTTGGCCACCGGAGCACTGTACAGGCCCGTCACCAAACGATAGGTATAGGTCTGGCCTTCAAGTACGCGGGAGATAAAGACCGATTTCAGCGAGGAAACCTCGGCCTTGTTGACTTCGACTTCCTCAGTGGTTTGATACCGAATCTCGATCCCATTCTCATCCCTACCTGCAAAGAGCTTGGTACCCTGGGGAATCCGGGTGGATTCGGCGTAAACGGTCAACTCAAAACAGAGGTGGACCACATCGCTGAGCGGGGGACGGTACTCCTGAAGCAGGATTTTCCGGTAGTAGTATTCGAGGTGGCGAAGGGTAATTTCATTCAGGTCCTTCTGCGCGTATTCAAACAAACGCAAAAACACAACCATCATCGCGACATCGGGGTGGTGGTTGTGCTTTTCTTCGAGCGAACGTTCAAACAAGGTCTGGAAATGGCTCTTCGAGTAAACGAAGCAGTTGAATACGATGTGGTAGACCGATCGCAGTTCCACCAAGCCCGTTTCGAGGCGCCCCATCATGGATTCGCCACGCAGGAGATCGCCCAGGTCCTCGGGGAGCTCATCAAAGCCATACTCCGTGAAGGGAGCATCCTGGCGGTTGAGGATAATATCAACCTCAGGGGCTTGGGAGACGATCCCGTTGATATTGATCAGGCCATCCCGCAATTTCTGGTCGATGACCTTCCAGAGTTCGACCTCGGCGTCATTTTCCAAGGATCCCGGCAGTCCATTCAAGGACATCAATTGCTTGTACCAATCGAGGAACCATTTGGCCTTGCCGATGATGTATTCGAGGAGTTCTTCGAAGGCGATCAGCTTCTCATCCGGATCGTAAGAGGCCTGGACCTTTTGGACCTGAAATTCAAATCCCCGGTCAATTGCTCCGACGTCCACACTGATGATGGATGCGATCAGAACAGAGATGTCTTTGGAAAAGATGGCCTCCCAATTCCGTTCCGTTTCTTCGTTGTCGTTAACACTGTGGAAATCGATGTAACGGGCAAAGTCACGGGTAAATGCCAACAGATCGCTCAGCGACCGTTCGTCAACACTGAAGTATTCGGGGAGAAGTTTGGGTGACAGCCTGGAAAATTGAGAAGTGCCTTTTCTCTGGGGTGTAAAATTTTGTCGGTGTACGCCCATAGTTCACAAAAGCCCTGGTAATGGTGATTTGATTAGATGTTTTTGGGCAAGTCGGTACCTTCCAACTTGTAGAACGGATAAACCATGTTGGTTCGAACGTTGATCGCTCTAATTAAATATTCTATTCCCACATATACAATCCCTTCCTCCTCTACAAACTCAACGTTCACATCGGTCACATCTACCCGAGGCTCATAAATTTGAATCGCCGTCTTGACTGCAGTCACGATCTCGTCTTCGAGGGCGGGGTTCATGGTCTCCAGGATCAGCTCATGAACTCCCGACCCGAATTCGGGAAACGCAAAGCGTTCACCTTTTCGGGTCGAGAATAAAATGGTGAGACTTTCTCTGATATCCTCTTCGGATTCAACCAGTTCCAGCTCATTCAT
The DNA here is from genome assembly GCA_963923035.1 of uncultured bacterium. GTDB lineage: Bacteria > Bacteroidota > Bacteroidia > J057 > JADKCL01 > CAWUKT01. The sequence goes on along the minus strand of CAWUKT010000017.1, from coordinate 53,658 downwards.
ACGGTCATTGAAACGGGGCGGAAAACTCCAGCCCCGACCAAGGAAAGATGCTTCATCTTTCATGTGAGAATTCTTATTTAGTTGATCTTAATAAGACCAGCTTTGCATTCCCCAAAGGATGATCCTTTAATGTGGAATGTAGCTCCTTGTACTGTGTTGGAGGTGGCGGCTTTGGTGAGGAAAGTCGTTCCGGCTTCCATCTTGGTTGCCATTCCGGACTTCACTGTAATACCTTGTTTTGCTTCGATGTTGATATTGCCCTTGGCAGTGATTTTGAAGTCTTTGGGGGTTTCAAATTCAATGCCTTTCGGGCTGAACTCCATCCAGTTCTTGGTTTTGTCCTCGATCCGGATGATTTCCTTCTTCTCGTCAATGGTAATGAAGTACTTTCCAGGAGTATCGATCATGAAGATCTTGTCTTTTTCCTGGAAGCGCATCTGCATACCAGCGCTACTGAAGAAGCCTTTGATATTGTTGGTGTCCTTTTGTCCGTCCCAGTCGCCTCCACCTTCAGCCTTCACCGGCATCTGGTTGGCTTTACTGTACATACTACCGATGATGATCGGATAACGAGGGTCGTCGTTCAGGAAGATGACCAATACCTCGTCACCGACTTCGGGGAGCATATACCATCCGAACTCCTTGGAGGCGTGGATGGACATGATGCGGGCCCAGTACTTGTTGTGGTCGCCGTCGACCTCACCAATGGCAATCTGCACACGGTGTTCTTTCTTGGGGTCTTCCCAGATGTTGACCACCTTGGCGATCTGGATACCAGATCCAGCGCCAGCGATCTGACCACCGGCAGCCGGCGGCTTGACACCCGTAGAACCGGATTGTTCGGTTGCCGTTTGGGCAGTTTCGGGGTTCAATCCGAAAGAGAGGGTGGTGTTCCAGTCGTGGGAATCGTAGCTGTGCTCGATTTTGGTGACGTAGGCTTCGCCATTGACGTCGTCATCGAGTTCTTCCAGCTTGACGCAGCCATTGACTTCGAGGTCGTAGTTGCCATCAACGGTGATAGAACCTTCATAGCGGCCCAGCGCACGGCGCTGGCATTCAGCCTTTGCCCATACCTTCAGTTCGTCCATGGGAAGCGGAACCGGTGATTGGAGCAGCACTTCCTGATCGCCATTCATCTTGGCCACATCAGTCAGGGACGGCCCCTGGCTGTTGGCGGAAATTTCCTCGATGGTGACAATGGCTTCCTCGTTCTTCTGCGTCTCGGAGTTCCAGGCAATGGCCCGGACTTTCTTGGCGACGCCATCGACGTTGAGGTTGACATCTTCAGATTGGATGTCAATACCATAGGTATAAGTAGCCTGGCTGGTGAACTTCGGCTTGACAGAATCCATTTTACCGTTGGACTGCGGCGCCATGACGTGGCCGACAGCCTTGGAACGGATTTTGGCAAACTTATAGTTGGAACAACGCATCTGGGTCAAGCACTCATGCTTGTAGGAAGTCGAGTCGACTTTCCCCGCGGCTTTGCCCAAGCACAACTTAATGACTTCGTTGTCTTTCTTTTCCTTGTGGTGCTGGTCCTGATCCGCTTGGTCCTCATTGACGATATCGCCTTCGCCTTCGATGGTAATGGTACCAGGTGCGCCACCCTGGCCAGATCCGGTTTTCTTTTTCCGGCACTGACCTTTAAAGATGGTCTTTTTGCTTTGGACCGTACCAATTTTGATTTCCAGAGGATAGAGGGTTCCTCCCGATTGGATTTTAATGACTTCGCCGTCACCCACCGTCTTTGTCCCCTTGGTGTTGCTACGACCTCCGGTTTCATTGAGGACTACGGTTGCAGTAGGGATCTGATCGATTTCATGGCAAGTTTCAATGCTCTCGATCTGAACATTTTGGGGAAGCGGAGTACCGTTAATCAATATCTCCGCTTCAATTACCCTACTCTTGGGATTCGATGTAGTAAATGAAGTATCTGACATGATCTTTAGTCTTTAAGAGGGGGAAGTTCCAATACGGAACCGATTTCAAGTTCACGGAAGTTGGCCAGTCCATTGTGTTCGGCAATGTGCATGTAGTACTTGATCGAACCGTAGATGTCCTTGGACAGACCAAACAGGTTGTCACCCTCACGCACTGTGTGAAGGTGAGTCATATCGGGAGAGTTAATCTTGTGTCGTTGGGTGATGCTACTGGCGCTGACATGCTCCTGGAAGCTAAGAGAGACCTTGGCTCGAAGTACCATCCCAAACGAGTTGAAGAGGGTATAGGTAACGTCCACGGAGGTGCACCGCCATTCTTTGGAACCGGACATCACGCCGCCGTATTTGATCTTACAGATCGGGGATTCGTGCGTACCGGAGTTAAAGGCGTAGACTGTATTGTTGAGGCTTTCCAGGTTGCTTTTAACACTAAAAACCGACAAGCCTGGATCAAGAAGCGTGCCGTCAACAACAAATTCAAAAGAGAGGGTATCAGGGTCGTAGGTATCGTGCTTGGTCATCTTACCCGCAGTGTGACCTTTGTCTTCCACTTCGGTAATGATCTTGCGGCTCAACTTGATCGTTTCCGGGTTGACCTTGCAGGTGTAGGACCCCATATCGCTAGTGATACTCAAGCTCCCAAACATAGTTTTATTAGTTAATGATGAATGAAATTAACGTCTTCTGCTGAAGGACCGGATTTCTTTTTGGATCTGGCGCTTCAAGTTTCTTTTAAATTGCCGCTCGAATTCGTAGAGATCGGCTTTGGTGATATAGTCTACTTTTGTCTCGTCACGGGTGGTGCGGACAGTAGCTTTAAGGACCAATTCGCGGATTTCGATGGGCATAGCTCAGGAACGATCAATCAGAAGGTGAACCCAGGGATCAAGATGATTCCGTGGTGGGCAAATTCGACCGACTCGATGAGGACCTTGCTGTCCATTGAATTGAGACCAGAGACATTCCACTTGACGGGATATGCCCGGATCACATTCCAGATGGTCAGGGGGATACCTTGTTCATCCAGCAGTTCGATCATTAGAAATTGGGGCGGAATGGGGCCTGCGAGACCTGTTACCGGATTGAAGCGGGCTACGAAGTTAGCCCAGACCATACCCCCGCCAGGGACATGACCACGCTTACAGACAATGTTATTGTACTTGAGGCGTCCCGGATATTTGATTTCTTTGGCGTTGTCCCCTCCTCCTTTCACGGTTTCGACATCTACTTCGTACTCCAGTCCCGTGACTTCTTGGAAAGAAGTCTGCATCCCGTCAATGGAAACCCGAAAATAGAATCCTCCCGGCGGCCAATACTTGCTACTCATGCTACAGTAATGTTAGAAATGAAAAACGACTTTTATAGGTTGGCTCCGGGGAAAGGATTCCCCGGAGCTTAACCTTAAATTCTCAGTAGCGAAGTCACACAGTAGTGACCTCAGAAAAGGAACTCGCTTAGAGGATTTCCTGACGCATGTACTCGTATACGAAGGAGATTTCCTCAGCTGCGTAGCTGCTGTCGTCAGCTTTCAAGGACGGAGCCTTGATTTTGGACGGCCAGCACATGTAGAAGTTCCAGTTCATGATCTCGTTTTCTTCCTCGTCGAGGAGAGTAACGAGGATTTCCAGACGACCATCTTCGTGAGAACCGTAAGCACGGCTATCTTCGAACTCGTTGAACCAGGTGGAGATGTGATCATCACCTTCGTAAACAGCCTTCTTGAGAGTCAGTTCACCGGTACGCTTAGCGAGGCCGGAGCGAACGTGCTTCCAACCACCACGGGCGATGTCGTCATCACCAGCGCGATACTCGATTACTTCAACTTCACGCTCAAGGCCAGTTACTTCAGCAACGGAGAACTGAAGACCGTCGATTTCTACACGGAAGTAGTTGTTGATCTGGTGCCACTGTGCGGCGTAATCAATGTGTGCCATAGCTAAAAAAATTAAGTGTTAATGAATGAATGAATAAAACGAAATACAAATGAATGAATTGTGTCTATGTAGAGGTCACCGGGCGACGGTCAGGCCGCCCGGGACCGCGTAGTCGTTATCTTAGGATTCCTGCATCTTCTGCTCGAAGGTAATCTCGATGAATTCTGCCGGGCGGGTGATGGCCACACGGACAGACACACGCATGATACCTTCCAGGATGTCATTCGGAGTCATGGTAGAACCGAGGCCTACATTTACCTCATAAGCCTGCGAGGGAGTGGAACCAGCCAGAGATCCGTTCTTCCAAACGTCAGTCAGGAAGTTACCAATGGAAGTCTTGAGCTTGAGCCACGTACGAGCAACGTTCGGTTCGAATACGTATGCTTCAACGGAGTTCTTGATGGACTGCTCGATCATGATCAAGGTACGACGTACCGAGATGTAGCGCCAATCTTGGCTGTTAGCATCGAGAGAGCGAGCACCCCAGACGAGGACACCTTTGCCAACGAAGGAGCGAATGGCGTTGATGGCCTTACCGCTGAGCGGGGAGTTGAGGTCTTCCTGATCGTCGGAAGTGATGTTGATGGCGGGCTTAACGACCGAGTTCATGGATACGTTAGCCGGAGCCTTGTGTACACCTTCCTGAGAATCGGTGAGGGCGTAGATACCTGCCATAGCGCCCGAGGGAGGCAGGAGGTTCAGGGCCTCACGGATGTTCTTCAGTACAGTCTTGTAACCGGGGGCGAGGGAGCTCACTACAGAGTGAACAGCCTTGGGGTCGTCACCGGCATCGTTGACGCGGCTGATGGCAGATTCGATCTGAGCCAACTTACGGCCTTCGGGGCTGTTGGGATCGATCGCGCCTTCCTTGGCCAGAAGCTCGGAAGCCTTCTTGGTCAGGGCAGCTTTTACCTTAGCAACGTCTTTATCTTTCGGCTTGGTGAAGCCTTTGTTGATGGCAGCCAATTTCTTGCCTACGTCATCCAGGTTCGACAGGTCGTCCTTGATGGAAGCGATCAGCTTGGAAGCATCAGCGAGTTCTTTGTTCTCAGCAGCACCACCACCGAACATGGCCTTCTTGACGTTGTCGATCAACATCTTGGCAAAGGCGTCGCGGTTGGAAATACGACGGTAGTCGATCTCGCTGGCGGAAGTAACCGTGGTGTGAACCCAAGGATAGTAAGCGGCACCGAAAGCGAGGGTAGTAGCACCTACGCCTTCACGGAAGTCCTGTACGTCCTTGTCACGGGTCTTGGCGCTGTAACCACCGTGTACGTCGAGGATGGCCACACGGCTCTTCATTTTGACACCACAGTGCTGGAGAATGTCCTTATAGATAGAGTAGCAGTCATCGCGCTCCAACAACATTGCGTCGGGGCAAAGGATGATGGTAGGCTCAATCTCACGGCTCAATACCTCAAGTGCTTCTTTGATCTTTTCGGGATCAGGAGTCTCGTCGTATGTACCCAAGGAAACCATGTAGCATTCGCCACCGCCGTTGGAGTAAAACATACGTACGCTGCTGAAGGTATAGAATACTGTACCTTCATCCATTTTCAGACCGATCTGACCATTTCCAGAGTCAGATGCAGTAAAGGTGGTATTCGGTGCCCCACCAAAGATTTCACGAAATTCAGGAAGCGACTTGACCTTAATAGCCTTCATCGTTTGGTCGTTACCGTCGATGTCGGCATACTGAGTATAACCAATGAAAGCAGGAATGGCCGTCGGTACTGCGACTACCGAGGAACCAAAGGCATCCTGTTCTTTGATATATACACCAGGTGTCTTAAAATAGCTCATAATCAGGTGCTTTTAGATTAGATTTTTGTTGTAATTATTCTAGTCTTGGTTTTAACTATTTATTCTTTTTTAAAGATAAACGTAAACGTCTGAATAAATTCTCATCTCTCCGTCTTTCTTCAGGGGCTTGATCAAATCCACATTGGGAACTGGAAGCCGCAAGTCCTTCATGGCCCGTTTACCGATCACTCTCTCAAGGAACAACACATATTCGGGGCGATCCCTCAATGCGATGGGCTGGTCTGAAATGGAAACCACGGCACGGGTTCCTAAATTCTCCAGCTTCCCTTCCTGTGGGCTTCCGAAACTCAACCGTTCAAATTCTTCTTTGATCATTTTAGGTTGAACCCGGCTACCCTTGTGATTCATGAAGTAGTATCTCCAAAAAGTTTCCCGAGCTTCAAAATGGAAGTGATAGAGCTGGGGTTTGATGATACTTGCTTCATCGGTGCCTTCACGATTTAAAAGAGCGTTTACGTTATCAGCATCCAGGTGAATGTCCAGCATTCCGAAGATTCGCTCGCTTGGGTTTTCAGACAAGTAGACTGTTTTCTTGTTAAACCCATTGTCGGTTCCTACCGAATACAAACCGTAGGGAGCGTGACGGAGATCTACCAGGTGCCCTCTTGTCTTTCTGCTTGCCAGCTGTTCAGCCAGCGTATCTTTCATCACGAGGAGCTGTTTCTCTATCTCTTCAGTTTCAAGCCCTTTGCTGAGTAATTTTTTCCTTTCCGTATCAAGTATCCGGCCGATGTCAACTTTTCTAACGTCTACAATGTCTTTTTTTAGTGCGCGGTTGCGAGGGTTGATTTCTTCGCCCCATTCGTCGTAAAATTTCAGATCATTGTAGCTGACCGGTTCTCCGCTGATTCCTTCGTTTATTACGTCAAAATTAAACTTTCGAGGCTTGGTTTCGACCTCTTGATGCTGTGGTAAATGTAATAATTTTTTTTGGGAATCTGCAACATTTAGCTGCTTAAAATAATAGTATACCTCCTTGGGAACTTCCTTCTCAATTTCGACCGATCGGGCATTTAAATTGCTGAAATGAAGCGCTTGCCAATCAGCTTGAAAGGGGATGTCGGTGAAGTTGACAAAGCGTTTGTTGAGCGCTTTGATGGTGAAAGAGAGCCGCATCTTCGGCGGGGCCATTTTGAGGCGCTGGGGACTTTCATCCGGGCTATAGGTTACCAAGAAACCAAAGGGAAGCGGCTTAAAAATCAGGTAATAATTTCTGAGCTGCTGGACGGTCTCCGGAGTTGGAACAAACTCAAAGTCCGTACAGAGTAAATCCCGGTAGTACGTGTGGTAACAAATGAGCCCAAAGAATTCCTTGTGGCGGCTCTCTATCTGAAGGTATGACATTCCAAATATTAGGCAGTGATACCTGCGATCGGCGGAATTTCGTCGGTGACCGCGTCCATGTTCATGTTGATGGTACGGAATCGATAGACGATGCTGGGCACGTACTTGGCGCCGGTCAATGACCAAAGGTTCACGAGCTCACGGAACTCAACGTTCTCGATGTCAGCGTAAACCTTGCCAGCCTCATCCGGCCAATCGGGTGTATTCTGGGGGGTAAAGGCGGGATTTCCCTGGAAGAAAGAAATCACACCGGAGATCATCTTGAGTGATTCGAGGTAGTCTGCGTTGTTGATGTTACTGGAACTAAACACAGCGGAGAAGATGACATAGACGTTGACGAAGACCGGCGGGTGCGGGTCACCGAAAACGTTCACTTTTCCTTTGGTACCGTCGCGTTCGATATTGATCAACGAGACGACGAGCTTGTTTCCATCAACGGCAAGGCTACCGTCCTGGTTCACGACGTTCCCCAGAACGATTTGGTCTTCTCCGATACCAAATCGAGCCTGGAGGTACTCGCTCAGCTCTCCTATGACTGTTGGCAAGATCTGATGAATCATTTCCTTTGTATTGTGTTACGTAGAGTTAAGAATGAATATATCTGTTGGTTCAGGACAATCTCTGCAGTGCAAGCCGCAAATCACTTTGCCAGCTTGTCTCGGGGGTCATCGTATTCCCAGCTCTTCATTTTGCGGATTAGGATATAGGCGATATAAAAACCCGGAATACTAATCAATACCCCCGTTAGGTAAATATATAACTTAAAACTTCCTAATACAAACCAATCATACACGAATGCAAGCACCAATCCGATCAGAATCGCGAGGGGTAAAAGTTTAAGCCAAGGCCATACTTTTTCTATGAACCACTTCCGAAACTTCTTGAACATGCCTTTCTATGGTTTGATTCTAATTATACCCGTGCCTTTGTGGCCAATTTGATCGCGGCTCGGCCCAGTGGATAGATCAACAGGATAACGATTGCGATTATTTTCCAGAATACCGGAATTTTATCCACAGGCTCTACACACAGCCAAACTGTTACGCTCAACAGTACCAAAAAGCTCAGATAATACCAAAACTTGCGCCGCTTTTCCCGTAGCCCAAATCGCACCTGCCAGTGCAGAATCACCGACAATACGATGCCTGAGCCAATAAAAATCAACAAGAAGGCCACCGCCGGGAAGAACAGCCGCGGAGCCGGTTCCGCGAAGTGCTCAGCGATCAATTTCCACAGACCGTCCTGCATCGCCAGGTCGTCCATGCCGTGGCCGTAGCCGAGCCCGTACAGGCCCACCCCGCCAAGTCCACGCTCCTGCAGATAGCTGTACTTCAGCTCCAGGGACAAGGTGTCCTCGTAGTAGTACTTCATCGTATCCAGCTCCCGGTAGAAGCAAAACGCCGCGGTGTCCCGCTTCCGCTTGGAGTCCACGGTATTCATCAGCTCCGCCAATGGGATCATCGGACGGGAAGGCGACAGGGTACTGTCGCTCACAAACATCCGCCCGTAATACGGGAACTCAACGACGATCTCCCGGGCCGGAATCTTCGCGTCCTGGGTATAGTAGATGATTGAACTGTCCAGGTTGACGCCCCGGTCTTCGACCGGAACCTGCGGTAGGTCCGCAAAGGGAATCATGGCCCCGTGGTGCGCCTCTCCGAAATCATTCCGTATCTGGTCGTCGAAGATATGCGATCGCAGGATGAAGGCGTCCGCTACGTCCCGCAGACCCTGCGTATACACCGAGTCCCGTACGAAGACCCGGTACGGATCTTTGTAGGGCAAGACGACGTACACCAGGCAACTTTTTCCCTGGGTCTCATCGTTCAGGTTTTTCTTGGCCCGCCGCAGAAACTCGAGGTATTTGCGCCGCAGTTTGAAGGGAACCGAAGGAAAATCGAACAACAGCCCGACATTTTCCCGTCCATCTTCATTTCCCATGTACAACGAAATCTCTGCCAGGGCCTGGTCCAAAGAGTTCAGGAGGTTGTTCTTGGCGGGTTCATTGTAGAAATCGGGGCGGTAGCCGTAATCCGCATAATCGGTCACGGCCAGCAGGATATTCAACTCCGAGTTGATGGCCGAAGCCAACTGGACGATGTCTTTCTTCTTGTAGGCGATGTGCGAGGAGTCTCCGCGGGGAAAACCATTCTCGGGATTCACATCGTATTCGCCGATCACGAGGTCACTCAGGAGCTCGTAAGGATAGTTCTGGTAAAGGGAATCGTAGATCAACCAGGAGGGCTCGTAGCCAATGACCTTGTATTCCTTTTTGATCTGGCTTTCCCCGTAGCTGAAGGTCTTCGAGCGGCCAAATTCATAGCGCATCCACCGCTTCATGGAGAAACGGGCCCGATTGGCGACGTAGGTCCCCGGGTCACCGCCACCGCCACAGCCCGAGAGGAGCATGGTCAGCGAAGTCAACGCCAGCACCAGGATGGTTGTAATTCGACGCGGGATGAAAGAGGGTTGCGACATGGGGGAAAATCAATTCACGGTTAGGGGAGCGATGGGACTTACCGGCCTCTTCGGTTCGGTGAGGAATTGCTGGAAACGGAACATCACGGGGACAGTTGTGACCGCGTTGTTGTTGCAGAGACACAGCGAAACCGGTCGCTCGGGACTGTATTTCATGAGGTAGGAATAGGAACGCATGTAACGCCCGGTCGAAATGGTATAGGAGAAATCTCCGTACCAATCGGTCCGGTTGAAGGGCGCTGTCAGGAACCGCGTGGTATCCGCCTGGTCCACAATCGCGAAGAAGATGTCCTCTCCGTATTTAGTGTCGGGGAAAATGGAGGAGCTACTCATGCCGCGGTAGCGGCGGGAGCGCGCCCAGCCCTCGATCAGGCCTTCCTGCTTCTTCAATTGGCGGATGCTGTCCTTGTAGGCGTAGCGGTTGATCAAATTGTCCCCCGCCCCAATCCAGAATCCCCAGATCGAATCACAGCCCACGCATTCTTCGGCCGCCACACACTCATCCGTCAATTCAAGGGGAATGCAGACCTTGTTTCGACGCATCGGCCCCAGCTTAAAACGTCCGTCGATGCTGACCGCCAATTTCGTTTCGGGGGTCGTGCAGGTAAAATCGGGATCACCCTGCATCAACTCGAGGTATTGCAGGAAGGGATCTTTATCCTCGACGGTATCGGCAAGGGCGCTGTCTCCATCGGAGGAGTCGGCGACAATGTCCAGGTAGCCCGTCGTACGGGCCGGAATACGTTCGATGTCGATGTGGTAAGTATTGACGCCCTTGATCCCCTCGATGTGCGAGAATTCAAAGTAGAAGCGGTCTCGACCACCATCCACGGAGGGAACCGGGAATGGAGCGCCGAACTCGATGGGAGATTTGTCCCATTCTTCGTCCTCCTTGTATTGGTTACAGACCATATTGCCCGGCGCCGCCCCATTGACCCCCACGACCTTGACACTCAATTGGTCCTCGCTCTTCAGGGTCAGGGCAAACTTCGTCTGCACCTCCGTCGCGTCCTTCAGCAGCTTGTCGATGTAGAGGTTGTTGATGTCCAAGACCGGTTGTGACTCACCCGCCACGTCCCGGAAGGACTTCTTGGTCTTTCGCCACATCCGCAGCGAGCGGACCAGCAATATCTTTTCTCCGAATCCATCCCGCTGAAAGACCAAGCCAATCTTACCGTTGGACGATCGAATCTTGATCCATTCGTCAAAATCGTTCTCGGCATATTGGTAGGTTCCGTCAATGGAACGGATGGAAAGGGTCATGGTACCCTTTGTATTTTCTTCGTTGGGAAGGTAACGGATACAGTCGGGACAGGCCACCATGATCGAGTCTCCAGGGTCTAACTGAAAAATGATCGAGGTCTCTCCTACTTCCTTGTTGAAGCGGATATTGTAAATGTCCAGGATACGCTCGGTATTTTCACGGGCTTTCTCCTCTTTCCGACGACTCCGTTGCTCTCCTTCATCGGCAAGGAAAGCGACCAGGAGGGTGGAAAGCAATGCGAGCGATAATGTAGCAATTCCCTTCTTCATCCGTAATCGTGGCGATTTTTTGCGCGTTTCGTCGTGGTGTTCCTTAAACTCCAGTTGTAGTTGGCTTCGGACGCTGATTGAATGAGGTGCAAAAACACCCTTCGTGCTTAAATTAAATCAATTCAAGCGACAAACGCCAGTACATTCCGAATTAATCCTCCTGACAGGGGATCACAAAAATGACGGCTTGAATTCGGACGCAGGTCCGAGAAATTTCTATTTCGAGGGAGTCGCAGGAATCCGCTGAATGGCCAGGTCGAAGGGGCTGGACTTACCGCTTTTTTCCACCGGAGAGAACTCCAGGAAATACCGCTCGAACTTTCCGCCCGACAGCTCAACGCCCATCGGCTCTCCAAAGGTCAGGGAACTCCCTACGGTCTCATTGTCCTTGGAAAAAGCCTTGCAAACGACCTGATTTTGCCCCGCATCGCCCACTTCCACTTTCAATTGGTCCTCTGCCCGCACCCTGACCGCCACAGCCGATTTCTTTTTCTCTCCCAACTTGGCATCCATCGAGAAATTGTTGAATTGCAGGACATTCCCGATCTCTTGGTTGCCAGCGGAAGCAGCATACTTCCGGAACAGCTTCAGGTTGCGTACCAACAGGACTTTTTCTCCCTTCTGACTCCGCTGAAAGACCAGTTCGATTTGCTCGTTCTCTCCATCGACTCCAATCCAGCGATCAAAGTCAGAAGCCTCCAACATTTTCATGCCGCTTTGGGTCCGAATTCCTACCGACAGACTCTGATCCATCATGAATTTCTCGCAGTCGGGAGATTGAATGCGAATGGAATCCTGGCTTCCCAATTGAATCACCACAGATGATTCCTCAATTTTCTTGTTGAGGTGGAGATTGTAAACGTCCAGCGCCCGCGTAACCATCATCTTTTCCGGGTCATTGGAAGGGGTAGAAGCCTGGATATAAGGGAGTGGCGGCAAAGACAAATGCGATCAATGCAGTGAAAAACCGAATGGACATAACGGTTAAGTCAAAGTTTAATTTGAGGTCAGGGGACCTGAAAAGGGGAGCAAAGCGACAATAGACAATGGGTTGGAGCAGTTGATGGACTCCATTGTCAAGATAAGGAGAATTCGGGAAGAGTGGGAAAGAAAAATGGAAAGGCCCGATGGGGCAGGTTCTCGGTGCCTCCGGCGGTCAATCGAACTCGATTCCGCTCTCGCGGAGCCGTCGTTCGGCAGCCTTTTGCTGCTGCTTGAGGACTTTGCGCTGCCGCTTCCGCTGCTTACGGGCGGCTCGGCCCCGCATCAGTTCCCCGTAGTCGGGGAAAGTCGCGGAATCCTGGGCGGCATATTCCATCTGCAAGGCCTGCATCTCCTTCTTGTGCTGCTTGTTCTCAAAGTCGTCCGCAATCTCCACATCGCGGTGCCATTCGAAGTAGCCGCCGTACTTGGGATAATAGGTCAGCGCGTCGTAGCTGCCGTCGGGGCCGAGTTCCCACTTGTCAGTGGGACGCGCATATTCTGGCGGAGCCAGGTGGTCGTAAACCACCATCTTCTTGCGGAACAAATTGAACAGGCCCCACTTGACATAGCCAGTATTCATAGTGAAATGCCCAAAGTCGCTGTATTTGAAGAGCGCGCGGGCTTTCGGGATTTGGTCAAAGTAAATGATGGGGGCGCCAAAGATCACCCGGCTGCTATCCTCGGGATCGAAGCTCATGATTTCAAGCACTTTGTAGTTGCCTTTATTGTCCCAGCCATTCCACCCCATCAACGTATAATAGCGCACCGACTCCTTGACCCGCTCGTGGTTGCGGTAGGTCAATTTGTTTGATTCTTTCAGCATCCGGCCCTGCACCTTTCCCGGCGTAAATGTCACCACCAGCTCCTTTTCATTTTCGTCCTCTTCCACCCCACCGTCTTTGGGCACCAACTTGTAGTAGTAGCCGTCGTAAGCGGCGATGGAGGAGCCAAATTTCGCGCCGTAGTACAGGGACCCGAACCAGGCGTAGTTGTCGGTGACGACCTGCTCGAAGTTGCGGGGGAGGCGGTCGATTTCCAACAGGGGAATCACGAGGATATGCTCTTTGCCGCTGGGATCAATGTGCTTGCGTTGGACCAAGCCGAAGTAATAGTGGGCATCTTCGGCGTAGTAGGCACCGGCCTGCTTGTCGACGAGGTACCAGGTAAAAATCCGGAAGCTGTCGTCGTCAGGGGCGAGGCGAGAGACCGTTTCCATCTCCTTGAAGGGATGGTCGTAGCTTTCGGGACGCTCCAACAGCGCCGTCAGGCGACCGATGAATTCCTTGTTCAACTCAATCTTGAATTCGGTACTGTCATGGTTGAGGATATCCAATGCCATCTTCGCCAATTCCTTTTCTTCCTGGGCCACTGAATTGGATTGCTCGGACATCCGGGCCTGGCTTCCATTCCAAAGGATCACCATGAAAAACGCCATCCACACTGCATGTACTTTCATCGGCTTCTGTATCTTTCTTGAGTTGGGTTGCATGTAAAAATCCCTGTTCCAAGACTATAACACTTTGGGGTAACTTTCAAGTGCTCGTCCGGGAACAGGGTTATTCTTTACAATATCAGCACGGCTCCGGCGTAGCGTTCGCGCATTTCTTCGACCATTTCGCAGTACAGGTCAAAGGTCGCCTCCAGCTCACCGGCCTGGATCAGGCGCACACACTCGCGCACCACCGCGTAGATTTCATCGTAGATGGCCCCGGGATCGGGCTGGTCGTTGATGTTCTGGACGATGTTGGGCGCGTAGGTATAGTACTTGCGGACCAGGGCGGGGCCGTAGGACTGGTGGAGGAGGAAATGGTCCCGGAACCAGCGGAGCGTTGTCAATTCTTCGCAGTCGTCGGGGAGTCCGCGGAAGGTGACGCAGGCCGTGGTCAGGTAGCAGTTCGAACTGTTCGAACTTTGGGCGGACTGGTCCTGGTCGAGCAGGTTGTCCTGGTCGGAGTCCTGCCCCACCTGGTCGGCGGCGACGGTGGGGTTCATGGTGGTGGGGTCCGACTGGTCGGCGTTGGGGACCAAGGACTGGGGCACCGGGACCCCGGTGGGTTGCTGGCTACTGTTCCCGCTGGCGGGATTCAGGGAATTGAGAGCGGGAGGGGGAGAAATGCCCTGGATGCCGTTCAAATTGGAGGAAGCCACATTAGAATTCCTGGACTTCTTTTTGCGTCTCTTGGATCTTTTTTTGCTTTTCCTTGACGACACATCTGCCATAAGGGTCTTTTGCATTGCGTAATCCTGCTCGAACTCATTTACCGCTTCCACTGCTTCTTGTTCTTCTACGGCTGCAATCGCCTTGGCGGTCTCAACCGCTTCCAAGGCATCAAAGCCTGAATCGTAATCCTCGTCCTCCTCCATCACGTCGTTCAGCTGATTCAAACTTCCCTTGCTTTCATCATCAAAATCATCGTCATTCTCCCATCCGTTTTGGTTGTCCGGCACCGAATCATCGTGGCCTCCCCAATCGTTGTCGTAGTCACTGTCTTCCTTGTCAATGAAGAGACCATTCTCCTCCTCGGAAGATTGAGGGTCGTTGTGAACTGAGATGGAAGTGATATTGCTGTTTCCCAACAGCACCCCGGTGGCCCCCAACTGATCGGCGATGCTCTGGGAAGGATCCAGTGGGGCATTGCTGCCGAGAGGGTTCAATGGTGCGTTTCCATTGTTGGCAAGGCCTCCCTGCGAGGGGCCAGTTCTCAAGCTATTGTTCTTTTTTCTTCTTCGCCCGCGCTTCTTCTTTCCATAGTCCTTGGAGGCGATCTCTTCCACCAGGTCCATCGTGCTTTCTTCCTTTTTGGTCCCTTGGCCCCCATTATGCCCTTTTCTCCTGTTTTTCGTTTTCCTTTTTCGCTTAGCCTTCTTTTTGCCCCCCTTTTTCGAAGCGGGCTCTTCCACGATCCTCAGGACGTTCCTTTTGTAATTGGCGACCCACTCGGCATCCGCATTGGGGGTTGGCTTCATATCCTTTTCAGCTATCAATAAGTAGTGGTGGGGAACTCTTTTCGAGGCCCCCTTTACCCTTTGCTTCCAGGCTGCCTGGCGGCTCCCATAGACCGTGCTTTGCTTCTTCAGGGATGATTTTCGTTTATTGGTTTGTATCTGGTTCCCGTCGATCCACCGAGCAACCACAGATATTTTCACGGTTCCTGCCCCTCCCTCTCGTACTTCCACCAGTTTATTTTGCGGCCATTTGGTCTGCTTTTTGATTTTCATCGCTGCATCTTTGACCCATACCCTAAGCGCAGACTGGCAGTCTTTGCAGGTTCCCTGGGGCCCCAGGATTTCGACCCTGATCTCGTCTTTGAGTGGATTCTGGTTGGGGTTCCATTTAAACCATTCGTCACTGTCTTGCAATTCGGTGAAGCGTCCCGGGCTCAATTGGGACCTGTGCCTCTTGATATAATCGGCAAGGATCGAATTCATTTTAGTGATCAGGTACATCTCTCCATCGGTACTGCCGTCCAATTCGGGATGGGACTTTCCCCCCGCCCGAATATTCACATACTTGTGAGCCGGAGCGATTTTTTTCTCCCCCTCCTTGTCTTTGTTCAGCACCTCTTCGGGAATATGCATTTTCCCAAGCAGCCCAAATTTCCCTGAAAACACCAGTAAACGGACGTGATCAGCATCTTCCTTCGGACCAATTTTGCCCAGAACCTCGGCGGTCAAATCGACCCTGTTTTTATAACGGTTATAGCCCTCAGGATCGTTTGGATCCCGCTTTTTACTTTCCCCTTCCAAGGTTGGTTTCCTTTGAATGGGAGCTGCCTTTCGCAACCCGGAACCGGGTTGGAGAGCTTTTAACTGCGAGACCTGGTAGCTGTTGTTGGCGGCGGTCTGGAAATCGTTGGGTTGTCCGGGGGGCATGGCCAAAGTCATGCGGGAATTGCTTTGCAAGGGCGTGGACATGGAATGGTCGTGTTCCGGATTTGTCCGGGACAGGGATTGAGTTTCTGACATGGGGTAGTTGTGTTAGGTAATGATTTTAGGATTACTCAATGCTCCAAATGTAGCCGCAACCAACCAAACACCTTTACACAATTCAGTGAAATAAACACACCACCCAGTGGATGGATCACATTTTCCAGAGAGCGACCCCGGCTAAACCGATTCAATTACCCCTTTCCCACTTCCCTCTCACTCACTTTCCTTCAATACGGTTTTCTTTTCGATTCCCAGTTTTTTCATCCGGGCAAACAGGGTCTTGGGGTTCATGTCAAGGATACGGGCCGCTCCCTTGGGCCCGCTCACCCGCCAGCCGGTGTACTCCAACACATCGATGATGTACTGCCGCTGCATCTGGTCCAGCGACACAAAATCGCCGGTCCCCGGATCTTCTGCCCGGCCCTTGGGAATCCAATCCCCGGGATGCAGCACGGGCCCTTGCTCCGTGATGACCGCCCGCTCGATGAGGTTCTCCAATTCCCGGATGTTTCCGGGAAATGAATAGGCCATCAACCCGTCGACCGCCCGTTTGGCCAGCCGCTTGAAGGACTTCCCGATCTTGGTGGCGTATTTGTCGAGGAAATACTGGGCCAGCAAGGAGACATCTTCTTTCCGTTCGCGGAGGGGGACATTGTGGATCGGGAAAACATTGAGGCGGTAAAACAGATCGGCGCGGAACTTCCCCGCGTGCATCATCGCCTCCAGGTCCCGGTTCGAGGCCGCGACCACGCGCACGTCAATTTTTTTCGCCCTTGTCCCGCCGATTTCCTCGTACTCCCCTTCCTGCAATACCCGCAACAGCTTAGGCTGAAGGTCCAGCGGCAATTCTCCGATCTCATCCAGGAAAATGGTCCCGCCATCGGCCAGCTGAAACTTGCCGGCTTTGTCCGCAATGGCGCCCGTAAAGGCCCCCTTTCGGTGCCCAAACAATTCGCTTTCGATCAATTCGGCCGGTAAAGTGGCACAATTGACCTTGATGAGCGGCCGTTTGTGCCGGGGGCTGTTGTCGTGGACCGCATTCGCAAGGAGTTCCTTGCCGGTCCCCGTCTCCCCGGTGATCAGGACCGTGGAATCGGTCGGGGCCACCTGCTGGACCTGCCCCATGATCTTTTCGTAGGCCGCACTTTTATAAATGATATTGCCCGCATTGAGGGCCTTTTGAATGGCCTCCTGCAAGTATTCGTTTTCACTTTCGATCCGCTCTTTCAGGGCTTTGATCTCCTCCAGCGCCTCAAACAGCTTCAGGTCCCGCATTTTCCGCTCCGTGACGTCCCGGATGATCGCGCAATTCAAGTCGATTCCGCCCACCTGTAGGTAATTCGCGGTGATGTCGACGGGAAACTTGGTCCCGTCTTTCCGGGCGACCAACCATTCGAATCGCAGGGAACCCGACTGGACGATTTCTTCAAAGTGGCCGGCCCACCACTCGGGAGTAATGGTAGAATCCAGGTCAAAAATGGAAAAGGCATTCAATTCTGCCTCGGAGAAGCCCAGCTTTCGCACCACCGAATCGCTGTACAGCAGCAATTTTCCGGCCCGGTTGTAGAGGTAAACGAGGTCTTCCGCATTGTCGATGATCTGCTGGTACAGCCGCAGGGAGTTGGCCCGCTCGAATTCTTCGGTGACGTCCTGGTAGGTGCCAAACATCTTGTAGGTCTGGCCATCGGGGCCCCAGGGCTCGCCATTGGCGCGGATGAACCGGCGCGGTTCGTGGCGGGTGGGCAGGGTGACCTCGAAGGGTTTTCCTTGGTGACGAAGTTCGGCCAGGGCATCTTTCAGGACTTCGGGGTCCTGAAAAAATGCGTGCACCCGGTCCGGGTGCAATTGGGCGCGGTCTTCGGTGTCGAAGATGCAGAGGGCTTCATCGGTGACGATGAAGGTATCGTCCTGAAGGTTCAGCTTCCAGCCTCCGGTCCCGGAGATCCGTTCCGTTTGGAGGAGGAGATTTCGGTAGAAATTGGATTGGGCGATGTCCGTGATCACTGCACTGATCGCATTTTTTCTACCATTTGAGAAAAACTGCGCATTTACTTCTACCTCTCGAAACAATCCATCCTTCGTTCGGTGCATGCCCTTGAAAAATTCGCGTCCATCCCGGGCTACCGTTTCCCAATGCTGGCGCCAACTTTCAGGGCTGGAAGCGGGATTTATATCGAAGATGGTAAGCTCCTCTAATTCAGCCTTTCCGTATCCCATTCGCTCACAAAACCGAGCATTGGCATACAAAAACTCTCCCTCCTCCCCTAGCCAAATGACCTCAAAAGGCAATCCATCGAATAATTGCTGTTTGATTTCTTCCTGATCCGGATTCATGCTTCAAATCTACCACGATTTTTCTCACTTTTTGCCCAATTCTCAAATATGAGAAAAATAAAGACCCACCCACCCCACCTATAAGCCTCAATATCAATCACTTACCACTTTGGCACGGGAAATGCAATTAGGAGAGCAGATTGGATCAAAAAATTTATCCCAGTCTTAACAATAGCCTCAAATCACTCGGATAAAAACACTTAAGAAAATGAAAACATTAGTTGTACTTCTCTCTGCGATGCTCCTGACAATTACCAGCCCTGCCATCGCACAATGGGACCAATACAATCCCAATCCCAACAATGACCCCGCCAACGCTTCCAAGGAGTTACTGAACCCGACGAACCACGTATTGCTGATGATCGACCACGAAAGCCAGATGGCCTTCGCCGTCGAATCCCAGCCCATCGAAGAATTGCGCAACAATACTGGCTTGCTGTCGGCAGCAGCCACCCTGTACGAAGTTCCGACCATTGTCACCACCGTGGCCGAGCGCTCCTTCAGCGGGCCGGTCTTCCCGGAAATCAAGGAATACTTCCCCAATGAAAGCGAGTACATCGATCGCACGACCATGAATTCATGGGAAGACAAGCGCGTCGTGGAAGCCGTCGGCAAAACCGGCAAGAAAAAGCTCGTCATCGCGGGTCTCTGGACCGAAGTCTGCGTCCTCTCCGCCGCACTTTCCGCCATGGAAGATGGCTATGAGATCTACGTGGTCGTCGATGCCAGTGGCGGTACGTCCCAGGAAGCCCACGACATGGCCATGGCCCGCATGATGCAACTCGGCGTCAAGCCCATCACCTCCCTCCAGTACATGCTGGAAATCCACCGCGACTGGGCCCGGACCGATACCTACAACGACATCGTCAAAATCTCCAAGCGCTACGGTGGTGCCTACGGACTCGGCATCGACTATATCAAGACCATGCAGAACTGGTCCAAGGAAAACCCTAGCAACCACTAAACCATGCTACGCTATATGACCTTCTTGTTCGCAGCCCTGCTCCTTTGGGGCTGCGAACAAAACGCCGCCTCCGCGGAGAAAGCAAGCACCGACATCGCCGACCTGATCGTCACCAACGCCAAAGTGGCCGTCATGGATGCCAATCACACGATTGCCTCCGCCCTTGCCGTCAAGGACGGCAAGGTCCTGGCCACCGGCACCGACGAAGCCATCCTCGCCCACCAAGGCGATGGCACCCAGGTCCTCGATGCAGCCGGTCGGACCCTCATCCCCGGCCTCAACGATTCGCACCTGCACCTCACCCGCGGCGGTCGCTTCTTCAACGCCGAGCTGCGCTGGGATGGGGTTCGCTCCCTCAAAACCGCCCTCCAAATGCTCAAGGAGCAGGCCGAGCGCACCCCGGAAGGCCAATGGGTCCGCGTCATCGGTGGTTGGAGCCCCTTCCAGTTTGAAGAGCGGCGCTTCCCGACCCCCGAAGAAATCAACGAGGCCACGGGCGATACCCCTGCCTATATCCTCTTCCTGTACAGCCGGGCCTGGCTGAACCAAGCGGGACTCGAGACGCTGGGCATCGACGAGAACACCCAAGCCCCGGAAGGAAGCTCCTTTGAGAAAGGCCCCGATGGCAAACTGACCGGTGTCCTCCTTGCCGAACCCAACCCGACGATTCTGTACGCCCGGATTGGGTCCCTGCCGCCCCTCACGCAGGAGCAAATGGAGAACGGAACCCGGCAATTTTACCGGGAACTGAACCGCTTCGGCCTGACCAGCGGCATTGATGCGGGCGGAGGCGGCCACAAATTTCCCAAGGACTACAGTGGCACCAAGGCGCTCGCGGACAAGGGAGAAATGCCGATTCGCCTGTCCTATTACCTCTTCCCCCAGAACAAGGGCGCGGAGTACGAGGAATTCACCGAGTGGATGGAATCCAATGAGGTGGGCCACAACGGCGAGATCCACCTGGACCACGGCTACGAATTGGAAGGCGGCGGCGAGTTCCTGGCCTGGAGTGCCGGGGACTTTGAAAACTTCCTCGCCCCCCAACCCCTGCTCGAAGAACGCCCCACCTGGCGCCAGGACATCAAACGGGTGATCCGCCTCCACGTGGACAATGGCTGGCCCTTCCGGATCCACGCCACCTACGGGGAGAGCATTTCGAATATCCTGGATGTCATCGAAGAGGTGAACCAGGAAACCAATGGTAAGCTCGTCCAGCAACGTTGGCTCTTTGACCATGCGGAAACGGTTCAGGAAAAGGACCTCGCGCGGATCAAGGCCCTGAATGGCGGCATTGCGATCCAGGGACGAATGGCCTACGCCGGCGAGTACTTCGTGGAGCGCTACGGTGCCGAGAAAGCGCAGTACGCCCCGCCCGTCAAGAAGATGATGGAAATGGGCTTGCCGGTCGGAGCCGGAACGGATGGCACCCGCGTGGCGAGTTACAATCCCTGGCCGGTGCTGTACTGGTTGGTGAGTGGGAAAACGGTCGGAGGACTGCAATTGGCGGCCGAAGACAACCTACTCACCCGGGAAGAGGCCTTGTACCTCTATACCCAAGGGAGCGCCTGGGTCTCCAAAGAGGAAGACGTCAAAGGCACCCTGGAAAATGGGATGTTCGCTGACTTTGCCCTCCTCTCGGACGATTATTTCAGCATTCCCGAGGAGCAAATCAATGATCTCCATGCCATCCTCACCGTCGTTGGCGGAAATGTCGTCTTCGGCGACGCAGAATTCGCCGACCTGACCCCGGAATTGGCCGCACCGATTCCCGAATGGTCTCCCGTCCGCTTCTACGGCGGCTACCAATCCAACTAATTCCTTTTACCCTCCAATCACGACTTGAAAAATGGAAACACTCACGAAAACGAAATGGAAAATTGACCCGGCGCACTCTGAGATTGCCTTCAAGGTCAAGCACATGATGATCTCCACCGTCACCGGCCACTTCACCGAATTTGATGCCGAGGTGGAAACCGACCGGGAAGACTTTGTGGGGGCGAACATCCGGTTCAGCGCCCAAACGGCCTCTCTGACGACGGGCAACGATGCCCGGGACGCCCACCTCCGTTCCGATGACTTCTTCAATGCGGAAGCCTTCCCGGAGCTGACTTTTGTCGGCAAACGCTACGACGGTGAGCAACTCGTAGGTGACCTCACCATCCGCGATGTCACCAAGGAAATCGCGCTGGAAGTCGACTTCAACGGCGTGGCGGTTGATCCCTACGGCCAGACCAAAGCCGGCTTTGAATTGACGGGCAAGTTGAACCGGAAAGAATTCAACCTGACCTGGAGCGCCGTCACGGAAGCCGGCAGCATTGTGGTTTCCGATACGGTCAAACTGGCGATTGCCGTCCAGTTTACCCAATCCTGAATGTTCAAAAGGCGGGGGAATGCCCGCACCCATTTCCCCTGCCTTTTTCATTTCCCCATCCCCAACTCCCATGAAACGACAATTGATCACCCGACTGTTTGCGACGGAACTCAATACCCGCCAATTGGACCTGGGGTTGCTGGGATTTCGCGTGCTCATCGCCCTTTCGCTGTTCAATACCCACGGCCTGAAAAAGCTGACCGATATTGAAGGCACGATGGCTCACCTCCCCGATCCGCTTGGACTCGGCCCTGAATTCACGACCTGGTTTGCCATTTTCGCCAATATTGTCTGCCCGCCGTTGGTTGCCCTCGGGCTTCTTACCCGACTTGCGGTCCTCCCTATTCTGTCCACGACCCTGATGGGATTCTTCGTGGTGCACGCGGCGGATCCCTGGTCGGTCAAAGATGTCCCGCTGATGTATTCCCTTGCCTTTCTCCTCCTGTTTTGGTTGGGACCGGGCAAAATTTCCCTCGACCACAAACTTTTCAAACGATGAACAACCAGCTTCTCCTCGTCCTTCTCGCGGTGGTGGCGGGCGCAGTCCTGCCCCTCCAAGCCGGGCTGAACGTCCTGATCGGAAAAGCAGCCCACCAGCCCATTTTCGCAGCCTTCATCTCCTTCGTCATTGGATCAATCGGACTGCTCGTCTATCTCCTGATTGCCCGGTTCGATTTCTCCAGCGTCCTGAAATTGGAAGGTGTGCCGCCCTACGCCTGGATTTCGGGACTGCTCGGGGCCTTCTACGTGGCCATGGTCATCGTGCTGGCGCCCAAACTGGGCACGGCCCTGACCTTCTCCCTGGTCGTCGCGGGCCAAATGTTGGTTTCGGTGGTCCTCGACCATTATGGACTGATGCACCTGCCCGTCAAACCCATCAATCTGTACCGGGTGCTCGGCATCGCCCTGCTCATCGGTGGCGTCCTGTTGATCCGGAGGTTTTGACCATGCGGGCCGGGATTGTCATAGCGATGCTCATAGGCTTGGCCCTCCCTGGCTGGAGTCAGCCGGTGGAAATGGGCTTTCGGCTCCTGCGTCAGCAGGATGACCTCAGCGCCCTGCGCGACACCCAACCGCAAAATGCTTACGAACGGCTGAAGTGGATTCCGTTGAAAGATCAACGGAGCGGGCTGAGCTTCGGGGGCAGCTACCGGTTCCAGACCGAAGGCTTCGTCAACGAAGAATTTGACCGGGATGCCAACCAGACCGACCTCTGGTTTCTGCACCGGGCGATGTTGCACGGGCATTTTCAGTGGCGGGACCGGCTAGAAGTCTTCGGGGAATTGCATTCCTCCTTTGTCCAGAGCAAGGCCAATCCCTCGCCGGTGGACCAGGACCATCTCTCGGTGAACCAATTGTACGTGCAGTACCGCCTGGGAAAAGGGCTGCACCTGAACCTAGGGCGGATGAACCTGCGCGAGGGCAGCGGCCGGTTGATCGATGTGCGGGAAGGTCCGAATGTCCGTCAATCCTTTGATTTGGTAAAGTTGCGCTACGAAGGAAAAGGGGGAACAATCAAGGCCTGGGCGGGCACCCCGGTGGCCCAACAGCGCGGAGTCTTTGACAACCGCTGGCTCCGGCGGGAGGAATGGCTGGCAACCCTGTATGCCTCGCGTTCGTGGAGTGCGCGCTTCAATTCGGAGGCCTATCTTATTTACAAGGAGGAGCAGGACAAAAGCTGGGATGCCGGAACCAACGATGACCAACGGCTGTCGGTGGGAACGCGCCTCTTCGGGGATTTGGGAGGGTTTCGGTACAACAATGAGACGCTGATCCAGGTGGGGCAGTTCGGGGACAATGCGATCCGGGCCTGGACGCTGTCGTTCGATCTGCAAAAAGACCTTCGGTTTTTGAAGCGCAATTGGGTGCTTGAACTCAAGACGGAGGCCATCAGTGGGGAACGGGGCCAGCAAGCTGGTCTGAATACCTTCGACGGGCTCTACCCCCGGGGCGCCTACTTTGGGCGGGTCGCCCGTTTTGGCCCTTCCAACCTGCTCGACCTGCACCCTGGCCTCAGCACTTCCTTCGGCAATTGGGAATTGTCGGCCGATTACGTGGCCTTCTGGCGCTTCTCCACCGAGGACGGCCTGTACAATCCCGCCCTCATTTTGACCTACCCCTCGACCAATTCAGAACGCTTCATCGCCCACCAAATTGGGACTATTTCCAGCTATTCCCTCAACCAATTCATCGCCCTCGAAATCGAAACCAACCTGATTTTCCCCGGCCCCTTCCTGCGCAGCGCCGGATTGGACGACCACCTCTTCCACAGCGTCTTCACCGCCGAATTCAAATTTTAATGGAGTGACGGGAACAGGTCCCACCGCGACAACCACCTTCCGGATGGGGAAGGTGGCAGGAATCGCAGGTGGGACCTCTCCCACTGAATACCCAAGTTCGCTACCTGGGACTTTTTATTTGTACCGCTCCACAAAATCCCGCACGTCGTTGTAAAATTCGCCGGGCTTCTCCCAATGGGGGCTGTGGTCACATTCTTCGTACTGGAGATTGTACTTGTCGGCTTCCGGAGTCGCGACCAATTGGTAGACCGAATCGGCCACCTGAAAGGGAACCGCGCCGTCCTCTCTTCCCCAGATCAACATGGTCGGAATGTTGATGCGGGCGGCACTCGGCATGAAATCGTAACCGGCCATGAAGTTCGTATAGTCGTAATTGTCGGTCCAGAAAAGAGGTTGGAAGGGGGAAGAAAATGCGCTTCGGCCCCGGAATAAGGGTTCATCGCCTCGGCCCGCTCGGCGTCGTAGACGTAGGCACCCAGGCGGCCGGCAAATCGATAGGGCTCGTTGTCGCCTTCATCGGGAAAGGGATTCTCGGCCCACCAATCGATAATTTCCAGCCAGGATTCATCGCCCGTTTCGTCGTACTTGGCCTGGGCGCGGGGGATTTGCCATTCTTCCTTCAGATCCATCTCCCAGTAGTCCTGGACGGATCCGTCAACATCGATCCAGCCATTGAACAGTGTCTGGTTCTGGTTGCGGCCCAGGTACTCGATGGCGAGTCCCCCGCCCCAGCTGTGCCCGAGCATGAATAGCGATTGGGGGATATAGCGGTCACGGATGATCGTGACCAACTTTTCGAGGTCCAGCACGTGCTGGAGAATGGTCAGGTCGCCGGTATTGGGATCACCTTTCGCCATCCCGGCCATCCGCTGGTCCCAGTAGACCAGGGCATAATCCTCTTCCAGGTCCCGGAAAGAGCGGGTTTTGTGGAATTCGTAGCCGGATGTGTTGCCAGGACCACCGTGGTTGACGATGATGAAGGTGCCGGAACCGGTATTTCCTGTCACCCAAACCGGCATCACCGCGCCTTCACTCTTGAGGAAAAACGTTTCGCCCGCCTCGTTCCACATTTCGGTTTTTTCGCAGGAATGGAACAGGAAAAATGCGAGGGCGATATACAGGTATTTTTTCATGGGTCTTAATTGTTGGAGGAGGAAAATTGAATGGAAATGCCGATTTCGGTGGCGTAGTGGAACAGTAAACGCTCATTGTGAGGGTACTGCCAGAAGGCGCGGGGGCGGGCCCAGACCGTGAAATCGTATTGGTCATTGGACAAAATGGTGTAGCCAGCCTCCAAATTGATGGAGGGCATGAAATCGATCCCGGCCGCATTGGACACCTCGGTGATGTTTCCCGCGGCATCCACCTCAAACACCCCGAGATCGGAATTGTACCAGGAGGCCATCAGGCCGAGACCGCCGCCAATACCGGCGTAAAAACGTCCCGGACGGTAGCGGACCCCGGTCCCAAATTCCGCGAAGACGGCATTGTGGCTGCGCTGGTGCGAATAGGCGCCCGCTGCGAGCCGCAGGGGCATCAGGAATTTTCCGCCAATCGGGCGGGCGTGCTCGGCTTGCACCACGATTCCGGGATGGGTTATGTTATGGCCGAAGTACCCCACTCCGATGGAGGTGCGGTCCTGGGCTTTCAATCCGTAGGCCAACAATCCGGCCACGAACAACAGCATGATTTTCTTCATGGTGATACATTTTTGTTGCATTCGGATTGGAGACAGCTAACTATTCTCAGACCCTTATTCTACCCCGTACTTTTTTGTCATTTTCACACCAACTCTTCCCAATCTCCTGTTCTTCAACATCTTAAAACATATCCCATTCCGACTTTTTCTTCTCTTCCCCGCCTACAATGCAAAAGAGACCGCCCCCAGGGGACGGCCTCTCTCATCAAATTTCGAATTATTTCTTAGACGCGCTCGACGACCATGGCGGAAGCGCCACCACCGCCGTTGCAGATGCCAGCGGCACCGTACTTGCCGCCCTGGTCACCCAGGACGTTCAGCAGGGTCAGTACGATCCGGGCGCCGGAGCAGCCGATCGGGTGACCAAGGGAGACGCCACCGCCGAATACGTCGACTTTGGCGCGGTCCAGTTCGAGGTTGCGCTCATTGGCGACGGATACGACCGCAAATGCCTGGTTGATTTCCCACGCATCGATCTGGTCGTTGCTGAGACCAGCCTTGTCGAGGGCACGGGGGAGTGCCTTGGAGGGTGCCGTGGTGAACCATTCCGGCGCCTGGGCGGCATCGGCCTGGGAAACGATCTTGCCGATGGGCTTGAGGCCGTACTTTTCGACGGCTTCGGCGCTAGCGAGGACGACGGCGGCAGCGCCGTCATTCAAGGTGGAAGCGTTGGCCGCAGTGACGGTGCCTTCCTTCTTGAATACGGGACGCAGCTTGGGGATCTTGTCAAATTTGACGCGGCCGGGTTCTTCGTCGGTGTCAAATACGATGGGATCGCCACGGCGCTGGGGAATTTCGACGGGCACGATTTCGTCCTTGAATTTGCCGTCGGCGATGGCCGCCTGGGCCCGCTTATAGGACTCGATGGTGAATTCGTCCTGGTCTTCACGGGAAACGTTGCACTCGGCGGCGCAGAGTTCCGCGGCGTTGCCCATGTGATAATCGTTGTAAACGTCCCAGAGGCCGTCTTTGATCATGCCGTCCACGAGGGTGGTATTGCCAAATTTGGAGCCAATCCGGGAATCGGTCATGTAGCGGGGGGCGAGGGACATGTTTTCCATCCCACCAGCGACGACGATTTCGGCCTCACCCAAACGGATTTGGTTGGCGCCGAACATGATGGCCTTCATGCCGGAGGCACATACTTTGTTGACGGTGGTACAGGGAACGGAATTCGGAACGCCAGCTCCGAGGGCTGCCTGACGGGCCGGGGCCTGACCGAGGTTGGCGGACAGGACATTGCCCATGAAGACCTCTTCGACCTGCTCGGGATTCACACCGGCCTTGTCGAGGGCGCCTTTGATGGCAATAGAGCCCAGTTTGGTGGCGGGAACCGCAGAAATAGCTCCCATGAAGCTCCCGATGGGGGTCCGGGCGCCAGCTACGATATAAACTTCTTTACTCATATTGAATGAAAATACTTTCTTGAAATACTAGATGGATCTTTTACTTCCAATGCTTTCAAAACTAACCATTCCGTGTGGTTTACTCAAGTCGGGAGCAGGCTTATTCCCCTTGACTGAAAGTCAATTTCCTTGTGAATATGGGGGCTGTTTTTCAAGCGAAATGCTCATTTCCTTCCGCCAAAATCGTGTTACCAAAAGCTGGCGGCGCTATCCAAGCCTGATCAAGTTTTACTTCCCCCAAGTTGCAGTCACCCATGAGCACAATTCTGCAAAAACAGACTTGCTTTTTGGGGTCTCAAAAACCCTCCAGATTTGAGCCCAAACCGGGCAACTGAGCTGGCTTTCAAGGGCTTAAAAATGGACGTTCTCGCCCTCAATTCGGGGCACTTATCCCCCACCCTTTCCAGCAATAACCCCCTCATTATCAAACGACTAAGCAAAAGTATACACAATTTTTTCATTTTTTTTCTTTAGTCAACCTTTTTCTTGTATCTTCGTAGTACACAATAGGTTTGTTTGTTATGGTTAGTAAGGATCGCTGGAACTCCCAAATTCCGGCGGTCCTGTTTTTATTTAGCACCATTCAACAAGTCCTGGATCTTTTTCACGAAAAATTTTCCTTAACCGCAACAAATAAGTTCACCATTCGTAATTATATTTAGTTGATTGATTTATAAATACAGGCTGTCAGTGCCGCCCGGTGCTGGCAGCTTTCTTTTTGCCCCGCCCGTTCTCAACTCCCTTTCCGATACATTCTTTCAACCCCTACTTTCCCCTCTGATCAAATTGGTCTATTCTCCATTTCCCAATTGCATTTCTCCCATCCCTCCCTTTTTCCCATAAAAAAACCCTCCAATGCAGGAGGGTCAATCGTATTTCACCGACTTCCGGGCCTTTACTTGCCGTAACGGCTCGCGTAGGCCTTGGCTTTCGGAATCGCTTCTTTCAGGCGCTTGATCCGCGTCGAATGCGACGGGTGCGTGCTCAGGAACTCAGGCGGCGCTCCACCACCGGAGGCGGCGGCCATGCGCTCCCAAAAGGGAACGGCAGCTTCGGGTTTGTAACCGGCCATGGCCATGAAAATCAAGCCCAATTCGTCGGCTTCGGACTCGTGCAGGCGGCTGAACGGCAACAAAGCGCCGACCTGTGTGCCCACGCCGTAGGCGCCCATGAACAACTGCTGGGTTTGCTGGGGCTTCTGGCTCAGCGCCACGCCGAGGCCAATCCCGCCCATTTGGGTCACGAGGCCCTGGCTCATCCGTTCGTTGCCGTGGTTGGCAATGGCATGGGCAATTTCGTGGCCCATCACGACGGCGAGCCCATCCCGGTCCTTCGCCACGGGGAGCAGCCCCGTGTACACGACAACTTTGCCGCCGGGCATACACCACGCATTCACCAGCGGATCTTCCACCAGGTTGAATTCCCAGGAATAGCCTTCGAGGTATTTGCTTTGCCCCTGGCTCGCGAAGTACTTCACCACCGCATTCTGGATATTCTTACCTACTTCCTTAACCATATTGGTCTGTTCAGCATTGTTGCTGAGGCGATTGGATTGCAGGAAATCCCGGTAATTGGTGAACGACATCGAGTTCAGGGTGGAACTCGGCAGCAGCTTGACCTGCTTCCGGCCGGTAATGGGCACCTTTTTACATGCGCTCAGCACCAACGCCAGGGCCAGGAAATACAAAAACTTTTTTCTCATCGGGTTCACGGTTAATGTGGCGTAAAACTAATGATTTCCAACCAAAGTCCCTGAACATCCTCTTCGCCGGGCAATGAAAATACGTCATTCCGGGTAGCGGGGTTCGGAAAAGGAGGGATCAGCGGCGGAATTGAATTTCAGGATGGGCAAAGAGGGCGACGGTCTGGTTGGAAACGGCCAGGAAGCAATGGACCAGGAAGGCCAGCATAAAATTGCCTGTATATAAGGTCAGGACGCACATGAGGATGCCGAATGGAATGGCCCCTACCGTTTCTCCGATTCCTTTGAAGAAATGGGCAAATGAATAAATCGCCGTGTTGATGGCGATGGCGGGCCAAATGCCGAGGGCTTCGATGCAGCCGAAAAGGAGGAATCCCCTGAACATCAGCTCGTAACCCAACAGGTAAATGATCCAACCGCCCGAACTGGTGAGGAGCAAGCGGAGGTTCCACTCGGGCACCCTGATTTGGGGATAATGGACCAGATTGGCCGGTTTTCCGGCCCGAAGGAGGTTCACCACGATCACCACCGCTCCCATTCCGAGGACCATCAGGATCGTTTCTCCTTTCATTCCAAACGACATCCCGTAGTCCCAGGGCATTTTCCCCAGCCCCATCACCGGCAGCAGCAAAGCCGTCAATCCCAATAAGCTCCCACCCCAAATCCGTTGAAAGATCACCCATCGGATTTGCCCCTGCTCTTCTCCGCGCCGTCCCCGAATGCGTTCCCCCATTTTGGGGGAAATGATCACGAAGTAATAGGCGATGAAGGCAATGGTCACTCCTCCGATGGCCAGGATCGGTGCCAGCCACGCGTCTTGCCAGGCAAATATTTGTTCGAACTCCACGGAGGGAAGATAGGAAAAAAGTCAGGGGAAAAAGATGATTTCCCCCCACGAAAAAGGGCCGCCTCCCCAGGGGAAAGCGACCACTTCACTATGAACAATGTATAATTACTTGTGGATGAACTTCATCACGACCTTTTCTCCGTCCGGCGCAATGACCGTCATGAAGTAGAAGCCGCCCTTGAGTTCGCGGACATCGAGGGTGAACAGGTTGTCGCCTTCCTGGATCAATTCAAGGGATTGCCAGACCTGCTGGCCCACCTGGTCGTGGACAAATACTTGAAGGTAAGCGGATTCGCGGGTCTGGAATACCACGTTCAACTCGTCCGTGGCGGGATTGGGATAGATATTGCTGACGGAAAAGGTCTCCGCATCGGCAAAATTGCCGGAGTGCTGCTTTCCGCTGCCCGTATCCGTGGAACCGCCGCCCCGGCCACCTTCGCCAGGCTTCGTATCATCGCCGGGCCGACCACCATCTTCGATCACCTCGGCATCCACCTCGGTCACCTGGACCACGATCGTATCCCGAACGACCTTGTTATTGCACTTGCAATCGGTTTTCATCCCGAAATCGGGGTTTACCGAGGAGACGCCCTTGAAACGATAGGTGATCCGCTGGAAGGGAGGTCCAGCGCCCGGGCCCAAAGGCGGGTCGGTGGTCAGGCCGATGGCATCCGCGCACGCCTTGGACAAGCTGTCTTTGCCCGCCTTCTTGGGACGGCCATCTCCTTCTATATAAGGAGGCCAAAAACTGTTGTCGGGGAAGGTATTCTCATCGAGCTTGCATTTTTCGCCTCCACAAATCGTGAATTCAATGCCGCCTTCCGAAGAGCGCTCATAATCGGCCACACACTTTTTGCCGGTGCTGTTGGCCTGGAGATTGACGTCGACGCGGTTGTCTTCGCATTTCGCGCCAGCTTGGGAAGAGATGGTAACGGTAAAAATGCAGTCGCCCTCGCAGTCGGGTCCCGTGGGACAGTTGAGGATTTTCGTCGTCGCCGAGTTCGCGGGCAAGCCCGCGGGGGCCGGAGCCGGGTTGGGATTGGTAGTGGGTGAGCCGCCGGGCTGGGCCATAAGGGTAGTGCCGACCAGCAAAAACAAGCCAGTCAGAACAGGTAAAATTCTGCTTTTCATAAATAGGGTTTACAGATTGATTTTTGATGAACAAGAAAAAAGAACTTCCCCAGTACCAGGATATTGTAAAGTTTTGGGTAAAGAAAGGTTGCCTATTCAAATTAACAGATTTCGGGAGCGTAAATAGCCCGATCCGTTCAATCAAAAAGACATAAATGGGTCAAACAATTTTGGAAGCATGGAAAAATGAGCCCTAGGAATGCGGAGAGGCCGAAATCAGTCCGCGTTGGGCGGCTTCGAGGGCGCGTTGGGCCTGGAGCAAATGGCGCTCATTGTGGGCCAGGACGTAGGGAAAAGTATCGCCGAGCTTGAGCCGAAGGACAAAGGGAGTCTTGACCCGGGTCCGGCCCAGGTCCACAGTTCCGGCTTCATCTACCAGGCCCCGCAATTCTTCCATGAGCTGACGAAATTCCTTCAAGGTCATGTCATAGGTCTCGTTCGAGGCAGGTTGAAAATTCCCAAGGGTCCGGACCTTCATCCGGATGACCCCGTTGCGGGGCGCCATCATGCGGGTCAGGCGTTCGCCCAGAAAACCGGGATTGTACTCCAGATTGGGCGTCTGGCCGGTTGTTCTGCTTTTGGCAATGCTGTCGTGGATATGGGGATTGTAGTGCAATAAAGTTTTGTTGAGGTGGGCCAAACATTCCCGCGCACTCCACTTCTTCTCCGAAGGCCGCTGGTTGTACACTTCGCCCGACAGCCCTTCGAACATCTCCTCCACAGTCTTCAACTGCGCATCAATTTGGTGTTGGATATCCGTGATATAGCTCATGCTCCTGTGCTTTATACCACCCACATCCGTGGGCGATGGACCGCTTGGTGGAGGCATTGCGCCACCACCAGCAACATTGGCTCCAGTGTCGGCCGGGACGTCGGGCCCAACAACAAGCCTTCCTCCTCATCTTCAATCAATTGAAAATGAACGTAGTCGATAATCAACGGCTGGCTTTCCCGGAAGGGATGGCTGTTCAGCTCCTCCCAAACCCATTCTGCTTCCGCCGATTCCAGCCAGGCCGCCAATTGCTCGGCAAATCCGTCCAACTCGTCCTCCGAAATCGGAGGCACCGATTGGTAGCAATCCTCAAAGGCCTTCCACAAGATCACCACATACTGCATTCCCAGCGAAAAGTCTTCCGGAAAATCGAACAGGTCCTCGGACCCCATGACAAAATCAAAGACTTTCGGCTGCATGTCCAGCAACCGCTGGTAAATCGATACCAACTCCTTCTCATCCAGGGCCGACAATTCGCCGATGGCATTTTCGAGGTTGGAAAGGCTAACAGCAGACATAAAAAAAACAGTCTTTTCTTGGGTTCAATTGAATGAATCAAGGTAGGGAATTTTTAGGGACGGACAATAAAGGGAACTAAAAATGAGCAAGATCATCCCCCCAACGACGAAGTGCGTGGGCCAATTGCCGGACCTCGGCGAGGGTATTGTACGCATGGAAGACAATGCGCAACTGCTCTTCTCCCGACGGGACCGTCGGGGAAACGATTGGACGCACGTCCAATCCCTCGGCCTGCAACTGCGCCGCCGCCGCCCGAACGGCCGCATTGCCGGGAATCCGCCACGGCAGGATTGCGCCCTCTATTTGGGTCGGCTCCATCTCCATTTCCGCCATGAATGCCGCCCGAAGGGCCTTCAACTGCCCCCTTTCGGCATCCATGTCCGCCATCCGCTCCAATTTTTGCCGGAGAATCCAAGCATCGGAAGGCGGCAAAGCCGTCGTATAGATCAAACTCCGCGCCCGGTTGACGAGAAATTGGATCACCGGCTCTGGACCCACCACCACCGCACCGTGCCATCCCACTGCTTTTCCGAAGGTATAGACCCGCAAAAAGACCTTTTCTTCCACTCCTTTTTCCACGGCCCATCCGCGCCCTTGCTCTCCCACGATCCCCGTGCTGTGGGCTTCATCCAGAATCAAAAAGGCCCCGTACTGATCGGCCAAATCGGTCATTTCCCGGACTGAAGCCAGGTCGCCATCCATGGAATACAAGCCTTCCGCGACGATATAGACCGTTCCAGCGGCCGTTTCCAGCAACCGCTTCAGATCCGCCATGTCTTCGTGACGGAACCGAAAGCGCCGGGCGGGCGACAAACGCATGCCTTCCTTGATGGACGCATGGACGCGGTCGTCATAGAGAATGGTATCTCCCCGGCGGGGCAATGCGCCCAAAATGCCGAGGTTGGCGAGGTACCCCGAATTGAACAGCAGGGCCGCTTCTCCCCGGAAAAAATCGGCGCACCAGGCCTCCAACTCCGCGTGGAGGGCGTGCTGGCCGGAAAGGAGACGACTTCCTGTACTCCCCTTTCCCTTCGCGGACACTTCCCAACGGGCCAGGCCCAGGTAATCGTTGGACGTAAAGTCCACGCTCCCCGGCCGGGGCAGAGACAGCTTTCGCAGGGCCTGGTCTTCGGCCCAGCGGTCTAGTTGGGAAGGAATATGGTCCGGAATGCGGGTCACCCTGCAAACATAAGCAGGGACGGGAGAATTTCAGAGACGCAGGCCCAACATCAGGCCGACGGGCAATTGCCAGTCCCAGCCATTCGCGGGCGCGAGGCCGGGGTAGATTTCGTAGTGGTTGCGGCGCAGCCCGCCCAATCCGGCGAAGCCTTCGAGGAAAAAGGGCGTCCGGCCGAGGAAATGCAGATAGTGGAGGCTCGTGCTGAGGCCATATTCCCGCCCCACGAAAAGTGGGGCCGACGGGGTGGAGGGACAAGCCCAGGCCTGGTCTTCCCGCCAATTGATGAAGAGGGTGCCCCGCACGCTCCATCCGGCCGCAAAGCTGCCCGGGCTCAGCACGTGGCGCGCGCCCAGCGCCAGGCCGTTCTGGCGGCTGACGAGGCAATTCGACTGGCGGATCTGACGGAGATCGTCATTGGACTCCCGGGTCCCATATACCATCGACACCGACCATTGTCGGGTGAGCAGCACCTCCAATTCCATTCCCAGGTTGTCCACTGCCAAACCCACCAAATCGACCTTGATCTGGTACATGGGAAACCGCGGCAGGGGCTGATCGGGGATATTGGTCGGTTCTTTTTGGGCGTGGACCATTTGCCCGAACCCCACCAACAGGAATCCGAGCAGCAAGACTCCCTGCCACCATCTGTGAACCATGGCAAGAAAGTAGGACGGGGGATAAAGCGAAACAATGGAAAAATTCGTGGATGTTCTTCTGGAATCCCATTTCCATTTTCCTATGTCCCGGCGATTTCTTTTTTTAGGGCCAAAACAACCACCTCATGAACTCCATTTTCCGCGCCCCGCTTATGATGATTGGTATTGTACTCCTCGCATTTTCCGTTCAGGCTGGCCCCGGTAAGTTCCGGACCAATGTGGACGACCTCCCCCTCCGTTCGTCTCCAGACCTCAAAGGGGAGAAGATTGGCCTGATCAAGGAAGGCACGACGCTGGTTTACCTCGGAGAGGAAGCCGATCCCAACCTGAAGATTACCATCCGCGGGATCAAATACGATGCTCCGTGGGTGAAAATCATGACGCCGGAAGGCCAGAAAGGCTGGGTATTTCGGGGTTCGGTGCGGTTTTGGAGCCGTCCGGGTATTGGAGCCGATGCGACCAAGACCAAAGCGCTGGAAAGCAGGATCGCCCAGCTGAGTCCCCTGCAGGTGAGTTCCATTTCGAGGTTGATGGAGTACTTTAAGACGAATTATGCGATGGATGAGCCGGAAAATGCGGACGCGGCCTTCAACCCGATCCGTCAGTATATGTACCGGGTCGCTTCCCAGTTGATGGACAAGGCGTTTCAGGATGCAGAAATGGAAAAAGCCCTGACCCAGCATATCTGGGAGCCCAGCAAGGCGGTCACCTACGGCCCCGCCAAGGCGCTCATCACCAATGCGAAATCCAACGGCCTGAAGATGGCCAACGACGGAGAAGGTGGTTTTTACATTGATATTGACACCGATTATCTCCGCCAGCACCTCTCCATTTACCTCTCTGCGGACATGAGCCGCTACCTCGAACAAATGCACAAGGAAGACCTGGAAGGCTTTGCGGCCGATGCCGGCCTCGTCATCCCCGTCCAAAAAGTGGCCGAGCGTACCTTATGGTGGGAATCGTTTTACCGGGAACTCCGCGAGGGAGACCGCGCATTTGCCTATCCCGATGAGGTCCGGGCCCGGGTCACCGACAATTTCTGGACCCTTCTCCACGGCATGGACAATACACCGGCCTTCGGTTGGGGAGAAAACCCTACCCTCGATCCCGAGTTCAAACGGGCCATTCAGTGGCTGGCCGGGTACCAGGATACGTTCGCGGGTAAGTTCTGCAAAATCTTCCTCTCCCAGTTGGAAGCCAATGACTGGAGCTTGAATCCGGAGTTGGAGAAAATGCGTCAGGATGCCACTGAATCCATTGCCAACTGATCCTTCCCCTTCTGTTTATTTTACCAGAAAGACTTCCTCAAAGCTCTTCCGGACCTTGGCGGCCTTGGCCAAAAAGTCGGCTTCGGACCGGAAACCCAGGGTGACCACCGCGCGTGAGGCCAGGCCGAGGGGCTTGAGGCCAAGGATTTCGTCGTATTTGCCTTTGTCAAAGCCTTCCATCGGGCAGGCATCGACCTCGTGCAGGGCCGCAGCCGTCAGCAGCGTGCCCATGGCGATGTAGACCTGGTCGCTCGCCCAGTGGTACAGCTCTTCGGGGCTTCGGGAGGTCAGGGTGCCATTGATGGAATTTCGGAAGCCGTCGAGGCTGGCCATGTCGACGCCCCGGGTGGCGACGATGCGGTTCATGTAGGCGTCGGTATCCGCGGGTGAGAGGTCATTTTGCACGGCAAAGACCACCATGTGGCTGGCATCCGTGATCTGGGGTTGGTTGTAAGAAGCGGGACGGAGCTGGGCCCGCAGCTCGGGATTCCGGACAATGATGAATTTATACGGCTGCAAGCCGTAAGAAGACGCCGACAGACGGGTCGCTTCCATGAGCTCGTCGAATATCGGCTCGGGAATCTTCTTGTCAGCATCGAACGTTTTGGTGGCATAGCGCCAATTCAGGGCGTTGAGGAGTGGTTTTTGGGCCGTTTTATTTTCCATACCTCATTCAACTTACCCCTTCGATTTTTGTTGTTTTCGATCCGATTTTTGCAACCATTTCTCCTAACCACCGTAAATAATAGTGTTACTATCAATAACAGCAAGCTTTTAACCTCAAATCAATGAAAAACGAGAGAATTATTTCCCCTGTTTCTGGTTATGCGATGTTTGGCATCGTTATGCTCCTGCTCGCAGGGGCAACTGCAGGGACGATTCTGTTCAAGAATCCTCTGTTTCTCCTCCTCGCAGTTTTGGGACTCATCCTGTCCATGGGCCTGACCATCGTGCGCCCGAACCATTCAGCCGTTATGACCCTGTTTGGTAAGTACAAAGGCACGATCGTGAAAAATGGCCTCTGGTACGTGAACCCGCTGATGAAGCGGAAGTCCGTTTCGCTCCGCGCCCGCAACCTCGACAACGAGCCCATCAAGGTCAACGACAAAATGGGCAACCCGGTCATGATCGGTGTGGTTCTGGTCTGGAAAGTCAGCGACACCTACAAAGCTGCTTTTGAAGTGGATGCCTACGAGTCCTTTGTCCGCATCCAGAGTGAGTCCGCGGTCCGCGAATTGGCCGCCCTCTACCCCTACGACAAATTCGACGATGCAGAGGCTGAAATCTCCTTGCGGGATGGCGGTCTGGAAGTGAATCACCAGCTCGAGTTGGCCCTTCAAAAGCGTCTGAACATTGCTGGCATCGAAGTGATCGAGGCCCGCATCTCCTACCTCGCCTACGCCGCTGAGATCGCCGGTGCGATGCTCCAGCGCCAGCAAGCCACAGCCGTGGTGGCCGCCCGTCAGAAGATCGTGGAAGGTGCCGTCGGCATGGTGGAAATGGCCCTGGAAGAGTTGGCCAAGAAGGAAGTGGTCGAGTTTGACAACGACCGTAAGGCTTCCATGGTCAGCAACCTCATGGTGGTCCTGTGCGCTGAGAAAGCCGCCAGCCCCATCGTGAATACGGGCGAATAGACCTGCAAATAGTGCAAGATTTGGATACAGACTTTTTCCGCCCCGGGGGTTCGCCTCCGGGGACTTTTTTTGTTGGGGGAGATGGGAAATGGAAACGGAATTCAGCCGGGCAAGCGCAGCATCCGGGACTGAACGGCCTGGTACAGCTTGACGGGCGTGGTCTTGCGCCAGGGCAATGCGTCGATGTCGTCTGACCAGAAGAAATAGGCGTCGAGCTGGTGCTCGGTGATCTCGCGCCGCACGTGCTCGCGGGCGCGCAAGAGGCAGACCCATCCGTCCTCCAGGGCCTCCTGGAGGGCTTCGTAATAGTCGTCCGAGTCGAGGTAAATGTTCAATACGTTTTCCAGCACGAGGACGAAGCGCTGAATCCCCGCCGCGAGGAGGGGTTCCAGACAATTTTCGAGCAGGAGCCGAAAGTCGTTTTCCAGCAGGTCATTCCAAACGCCAAACAGTTCGATGATGGCATAGCTCTTCTCGTAATCAGCCGCCAGGATTTTGACCAACAAACCTTCCGATCCAATGCTGTCCCACAATGGATGGGCCAGGTATTGGTAGACCTGCCGGTCGTAGAACAGCTCATTGTGGACCACATCCTGAAAGGGGGAATTCGGATCGTCTTCGTTGGTATAATACTTCAACCAACCGTAGTGGGGTTCAACTTCGTGCACCTCCCAAAACTACGGCAACCGAGGAAAATGCCCCCTGAAAATCAATGATCCAAAGATCTTTTTTTCAGAGAAAATGGCAGGTCTACATTGCCCAATCCACAAGCATCGTCCCACAATTAATCGGATGATTCCCCCCGTCCGTTTGCCAAATCTCCCGGCCCGTCGAAAGAACCTCGGGGGAGTCAATCGCTGGTTGATTTTTGCGGTAATAATTTGTAACTAGGATGGAGGTAATCGAATATTTTGCCTTGACTATGTTCCTGCAAATTCTCAGTTGGTAATACGATAAAGCCAGCTAAAAGTGATATATTTGCAGATATAGAAGTTTTTTGAAAAGGGGAAGAGGACTATCCACCCTGCTTCCCAACTTGATCCAAGCTAAAGCTAAATTTTAATTTAAAGAGACTGACCTGATGAAATTTTTCTACCGTGCATTATTATGCTCGTGTCTTGCTGTTACAGCCATACTGGTCTCTCCCCAAACAGGGAAGGCTTGCGACCGGTCCAGTCTGCTGATGGACAGTGTCGTATTTGACGGCACCAACTATACCGTTTACGCGACCATGTGTATCGGTGGCGGCACCTTGGGCGGCGCCTCAGGTGCAAACGCCTTTACCTCTACGTTCGCCATCGCATCTTACGGCGGCACTGGTACCATCGTCGGCTTTTCCCCCGCAGCATTGATCAGCGACTCGACCAACTGCCCCCTCACGGGCAGCTTGCTCCCATCTCCACCGGTACCATCTACTCTAAGTGGAACCGCGGACCCTGCGACCGCCTATATAGGCTACCAATCTCTAACGAATTGTCCATACACGTGTATTAGCAATACGGTCACCTGCGGCCTGCCCCATACAGATTGTGAGCAATTGGTCATCATCATGGATGGCTTGCCAGACTCCCTGACCGCCATCGGTGTGGAAGGGCAGGGCAACCCTGCCAACGGCTGCCACCGGAACTTTGCGCCGGGTTATGATGACAACATTACCATTGACTTTACCACCCTCCCGGTCGTTTGGGCTGGATTTGAGGCCCGGATGGAAGGGGAAACGGTCGAATTGGATTGGCAAACGGTCAGCGAATCCAACAACGACTACTTCAAGGTCATGCGTTCCCACGATGCCCGTACCTGGGAGGAGATTGGAACCGTCAATGCGGTCGGTGACTCCGACGGCATGCAGCCCTATGACTTTACGGACTATGCGCCGGCTACCGGCGTCAACTACTACCGCATCCAACAAATTGATATCGACGCCCGTTTTACTGAAACCGAGATTCGGAGCGTGGTATTTGATGGCAGCGTAGAAATGGATTGGGTTGAAATTGGCCCGATTCCCACCAGCGACCGTTTGTTTGGCTCTTTTGTTGTAGAGCAAGCAGAAAATTTCGAAATTGAGGTCTACGGCACCAATGGACAGGTCGTTCACCGCGAACAACTGTCCGGACAAACCGGCCTGAATCAGTTTGAAGTCGACATGTCCGACTACTCCAATGGAATCTATTTTATCCGCGTCAAGGGATCCCAAGGCATCTTGGAGCGGAAGACGATAAAGATTTAAATTAAATTTAGCTTTGGATATGAAGGGCTTCTTCGGAAGTCCTTTTTTTATTCTAAACCGATTTGTCGCTGATTGGCAGGCAATTTTTCATTTATCCCCCCAACCTTATGCCCATCATACCGTATATATGCACATGATCAGAATGGTGCTGGGAATAACAATAGGAATGCTGCTGCATTTCGAACCGTGCTGGGGACAAGATGTCATCCGTTCGACTAAGATTACCACCGATTCCACCTTCAACAATTATCAATTCGTCGTCGATGTGCCCATGGGCCAATCCTTTGTGAACAAAGGACAGTGCCACAGTAAGCACACGGTCCGTTTTAGGATCCCCGATGAAGACGCCAAAACCAAAGTACAATCCGATACTTTGGGCGATCTTTTGAGGACGCACGTCATGATGATGGGCGCCAATACGGAGTCTTATATGCACGAAAGTGAAGGACCCGCCGGACGACGGGTCGTGATGCGTGGAAGCTACACCGCTGGCGGTGATCCCACCCAGTACATTTCGGAAATCCTTCCTGCCCTAAACCAGCAGCTGGATTTGCGGATGCACCTGGGCCACGGCGGCGCCTGGTTGGACCTGTCCGACCTCAGAACCCGCAAGGTGATGATCGAATCCAGTGCCTCTGACGTATTTGTCACCTATAACAAGCCCAATCTGGAGCGCATGAAAATACTGCGCGTCAATTCCGGAATGGGAAATGTGACCTTCCGCAATTTGGAATATGCGCGGGCGGAGAAAGTTCTCGTGACCAATGGCATGGGGGAGACCAGGATACTCCTGGGTGAAAAATCCTACGGTGCTACCTGGATGGAAATTGGAGTCGGCTCGGGCCGATGTTTGATGATGGTCCACAAAGAAGCCCCGGTCAAGATTGTAATCAAGGGGACCTTCTTCTCCTCCGTCGAGATTCCCGACGACTTTATGGAGACCGGCGATGACACTTACGTCAATCTGGCTTATAAGCGCAACCCTGAAAAGGGGATGACAGCCGTTGTAGATCCTGGCCTGGGGAGTTTTACCCTGGTCAACTATGAATAAAATATTTGCTTCCCTTCCACTTTCAGGCTTCGATCTAATTGGATCGGGCTTGTCTTAGTTTAGAACATTCGTTAAATTCATTTGTTAATCAAATTATGGTGCGGAAGTTTCTTCTCCTCATACTGCCTCTGCTCGTTCTGGCCTCATGTGATGATGATCCAGTGTTCCCGGTTATTCCGGAAATTACCTTTCTGGGCATCACCCCGGCAGAATCAGAACAGTTTACCACCGACGGTCTGCAAGTCACCCTGCGGTACCAGGATG
The DNA here is from genome assembly GCA_963923035.1 of uncultured bacterium. Classification (GTDB taxonomy): domain Bacteria; phylum Bacteroidota; class Bacteroidia; order J057; family JADKCL01; genus CAWUKT01. The sequence goes on along the minus strand of CAWUKT010000017.1, from coordinate 13,363 downwards.
GTGATGGCGATTTGGGCTATGAAGGGACCGAGAAGACGACCAACCTGTTTGTCACCGACACCCGGGCCGCCTTCGAAAACAACCCCGCCCGCACCACTGCTTACAGCATTCCCAACCTCACCCCTGAAACCCGCAAACCTTCGATTCAGGGGCAGATCACCATCACCATGTTGACCCCGCCGTGGGAGCCCACCGAAGAGCCCTGCGTGTTTGAGATTTACATGGTGGACCGGGCCGGGAATGTGAGTAACGTCATCCAAACCGACCCGATCACGGTCACCTTCTAGCATGAAATCCAAGGGTTCCTCATTTGTGACAATAGCCGAGGCCCACAGTGAAGTGGAATCCATCAAACTCAAGATGTTACTGGATCGCACCGGAATCCCCTATTTTGTAAGGGGCGACCAATTGCATTCGGTCATGGGCGACATTTACGGAGCCACTGCATTTGGGCCGAGACAGTTTGTGGTGCCGGAGCGCTACCAACAGCAAGTCGAAGAGATGCTTCAGGAGCTCTTTGAGGTGACGGTGGAACTCCCCTCCCACTGCCCCGCTTGTGGAACCCGTACCCAACCCGATCGCCTGGAATGCCCCGAATGCGGCCTTTATCTGGGCTAATTCCTTCCATTTTTTCCTCCTCTCCCCTTCCAAAAGCATTATATTTGCCGCATGGCCAGCACTTTCAACATTTGGAAGACCGATATTACCTATCTGAAAAAAGTCGGCCCCAAACGCGCCGAAGTGCTCAAGAAGGACGCCCATATCCATACCTATTCCGATCTCCTCACCTATTTCCCCCGCAAATACGTCGACCGCTCCCAAATCAACCGCGTCCGGGACATCCGCTACGACACCCAACACGTGGTGCTCATGGGGACGATTTCCGATGTTGAATTTGTGAAAGGAAAACGGGGAGGACGCATTACCGCGACTTTTAGCGATGGAACTGGCTTTGTGGATTTGGTTTGGTTCAAATCCCTGAAATGGGTGCGGGAAAGCCTGAAGGACAAGGAAGAGAAAATGGTCGTGGTCTATGGCAGCCCGCGCATTTTCGGACGGAATATCCAAATTGCCCACCCCGAGATGGAGGCCGGAAAGGACCGGGAAGAGCTGGAAAAAACGCTTGGGATCATCCCTCTCTACCATTCAACCGAAAAGCTCAAGAAGGTGGGCCTGGAGAGCAAGGGCTTTCGGACCCTCATTTCCCAACTCCTCGAAATCACCACCATTGATATTCAGGAGACGCTCAATCCGGCGATCCGCAACCGCTACGGCCTGCCGACCCGCAAGGAAGCCCTGCGCCAAATCCATTTTCCCGAAAGCATGGAGGCCCTGGAAGCCGCCAAAAAGCGGCTCAAATTTGAAGAGTTTTTCTTCTTCCAATTGGTCATGGCCGAGCGCAAGCTCGTCCACCAACCCAAACGCCCGGGTTACCCCTTTGAAAAGGTTGGCGACCTGTTCAACCGGTACTACAAGGAACATATTCCTTTTGAGTTGACTGGCGCGCAAAAGCGCGTCCTCAAAGAAATCCGCAGCGATCTGCGGAAGAAGGTCCAGATGAACCGTCTGATCCAAGGCGATGTCGGATCGGGCAAGACCATGGTTGCCTTCATGTCGATGCTCCTCGCCCTCGACAATGGCTACCAGGCCGCCCTCATGGCGCCCACCGAAATCCTGGCCGAACAGCACTACAACAACATCAAGAAATACAGCGCCGACCTGGGCATCACGGTCGGCTATCTGACCGGCAGCGTCAAGGGCAGCGACCGCAGACAACTGCTCTCAGAACTTCAGCAGGGCCATGCCCAGATTCTCGTGGGCACCCACGCCCTGATCGAAGACCACGTCAAGTTCAAGAAGCTGGGCCTGGTCATTGTCGATGAGCAACACAAATTTGGGGTGATGCAACGGGCCAAGCTCTGGAAAAAGGCCGCCCACGAACACATGTTCCCCCACAACATGGTGATGACGGCCACCCCTATTCCCAGAACGCTGGCGCTGACGCTCTTTGGCGATGTAGACGTCTCGCGAATCGACGAGCTGCCTCCCGGCCGAAAACCGGTCATCACAGCCGTTCGCGCAGAAGCCCAACGCCTTCAGGTTTTTGGGTTCATGCGGCGCGAAATTGAGTCGGGAAGGCAAATCTATGTGGTTTACCCACTTGTGGAGGAATCCGAAAAGCTGGATTACCTGGCGGTTACCGAAGGCTATGAGGCCATCAACCGCGCCTTCCCGAAATGCCAGGTCAGCATTGTCCACGGCCGGATGAAACCTGATGCCAAGGAATTCGAGATGCAGCGGTTCAAGCGGGGCGAAACGCAGATCATGGTCGCAACCACGGTGATCGAGGTCGGCGTGGACGTTCCGAATGCCAGCGTAATTGTGATCGAGAACTCGGATAAATTTGGGTTGTCTCAATTGCATCAGTTGCGGGGGCGGGTCGGCCGGGGCCAACACCAGAGCTATTGCATCCTGATGGGCGGAAAAAAGCCTAGTGAGGATGCCAAAAAGCGCCTGAAGGCCATGGTGGATACCCACGATGGCTTCAAAATTGCCGAAATCGACATGCAGATTCGGGGCCACGGCGACTTCATTGGCACCCGCCAGAGCGGGCATTTCCCTGAGTTGCGGTTGGCCAGCTTCATTGAAGATGGGACCATCTTCGAAGAGGCGCGGGAAGCCGCATTTTGGGTCATTGCCGAGGATCCCACCTTGTCGAATCCTCACAACCACGGCCTCAAGCTCTACTACCATTCCTACATGAAAAAATACGGACTCTTAAAAAACATTGCCTGATGACGCCTCCCCTCAAAATCATTTTCGTTTGCCTCGGAAATATCTGCCGCTCGCCCATGGCGGAAGGGGTATTCCTCCATTTGGTCCGCCAAGCCGGCCTGGAAGACAAATTTACCGTTGATTCGGCGGGGACCTCGGGCTACCACGAGGGTGAACTGGCCGATCAGCGTATGCGCCATACTGCTGAGCGACACGGCATCCAATTGCTGAGTCGTTCCCGCAAGCTGCTGGTCGAAGACCTGGACCGCTTCGATTATATCGTCGCCATGGATCGGGAAAATCGGCGCAACATTGAATCCCTGATCCGTCCCCAGGCTCCGCACGGAAAAATCGTGATGATGCGCGATTTCGATCCGAAACCCGATTCCCCCGATGTCCCCGATCCCTATTTTGGCGGCAACCAGGGATTCGAAAAGGTCTACCAAATCCTCCTCCGGTCCTGCGACCGCCTCCTCAAACAACTCGTTCAGGAAAACGGATTATGAGGCTCCCGACCGGCCTCGCGGAGACGGTCCAAGTCGCCTTGGAGGACTTCTTTGGCACCTCCATCGTCCTTGAAAACGCGACTGCGGTAGGAGGCGGATGCATCCACCACGCCACCCGATTGGAAACTTCCCAGGGCCCCATTTTTCTCAAATACAACCATCCCCATGAGTTCGGGAACTTCGAGGCTGAGCGGAGAGGACTCGGTTTACTCCACGCAACCTCCACCCTACGAACTCCCGAACCCTTCGTCACCGGCCAATCCGATTCCCACGCCTTTTTCGCGATGGAATTCCTGGAATCGGGTAGCCGCCCCAGCAATTTCTGGGAAGATTTTGGGCAGCAACTCGCCCAGCTCCACCGGCAGACGGCCCCTCAATTTGGCTTGGACCACGACAACTTCATCGGGCGATTGCCCCAATCCAACCGGCAGCACCCAGATTGGGTGACATTCTTCCGTGAAGAACGCCTCGCTCCCCAGCTTCAGCTGTCCCAACAAAATGGCCTCGCCGACACGGCCTTACAGCGCAGTTTCGAGCGCTTATACCCCCAATTGGAGGGCCTCATGCCTCCCGCCGAGCCATCGCTCCTGCACGGCGACCTTTGGTCCGGCAATTTTATGACCGGCCCTGACGGACTAGCGGCCATTTTCGATCCGGCAGTGTACTACGGACACCGCGAAGCTGAAATCGCATTCACCGAGTTGTTTGGTGGGTACGCCCCCGTCTTCTACCGGGCCTACAATGAGGCCTGGCCCCTGGAAATGGGATGGAAAGAGCGGGTGGATTTATTTAACTTATACCCGCTGATGGTCCATTTGAATCTGTTCGGCCGGGGATATTTACCGCAGGTGCAGCGGATTTTGAACCGATATACATGATTTGATATTTTTACTTTCTATGAAATACCTCCGCTTACTCCCCCTCCTGTTTTTCGTGGTCATGTTGGCCGCCTGTACTTCCAGCCAACAAGGTGAAGGACAAGATGTCGAACACAATGAAGACCTGAAGGGCTTGTCCCGGAGCAATTATGACATTGGGAAGGTGAGTTTCAGCGTGGCCGAGCTTCCCGGCTTGACCCAGGTCCACCGCGATTCGGTTCCGTGGACCACCTACCTGCCCCAAACGGAGGAAAATGCGCCCATCACTTATTTCTTCATGGACATGAAGCGGACCCTGAGCGCTCCCCATATCCGGCTGGAGTACATCGACAAGAAGCTCGACATGATGGGCACCAAGGAATCCATTTTCGGTTGGTTGAAAAGCCTCTATATCAATCCGGAACAGCAAGGACAGATTCTGGAAGAAGGTTCCAGCCTGACCACGATGGACGGCCAGGAAGTCGAGATTTTGGCGATCAAGCGCCCGATTGTCCAGGTCAACGATTCCCTCAAGCGGGGCCTGAAAATGATGGCGTGGGCCTACCTGGACCACAACGACCGCTTTGTAGCCATGAATTTCTCGGCGACGGACGAGGGCGAGTACAATGAAGGTCTGCCCCAGTTCAAAGATTTGGTCCGTTCCTACAAAGACGAATAATCCCCCAATTCACGTACTGCTTCGCTCCAACTGGGTCTGAATCAGGCCTTACCCACATTTCTTTGTTGAAAACGAGCCCGGAAGAAGGCGGGATTGGGTTATCTTTAAGAGATGGCTTCCAAACAACCCGATCATTTTACCCACCAAAGTATCGTTCCGGTTCGGTCCTCTCCCTCTGACACAGCGGAGATGGTGACGCAGTTGCTGTTTGGTGATCTGGTGGAGGTACTGGAGGAGAAGGAACAGTGGCGGCGGATCCGGAATGCAGGGGATGGCTATGAAGGGTGGATCGATGAAAAAATGATTGGGTATGTGTCGGAGGAATGGCGGGAAAAGGTCGGGGAATGGAGAATCGTCACCGAACGCACCTGCTCCATCAACGTGGAACGAAACGGCCAATCGCTGCGGGTCCATGCCCCCCGGGGAAGCCGCATCCCCGTTCATTCCAATGGCAGCACTGACATCGAATTCGAAGTCGATCAGCTCCGGTTCCGGGTAACTGGCGATCAGGTATCCGACTCAACCCTGGATCAGGAAACGCTCCTGAAAGTGGCCCAAGACTATGCGGGAACCCCGTATCTGTGGGGCGGGAAGTCTCCCTGGGGCATCGATTGCTCGGGTCTGACACAGGTCCTCATCTCGCTGACCGGCGTCCAAATTCCCCGGGATGCTTCCCAACAAGTCCAAGTCGGCCGGGAAATTCCCTTTTCCGAGCGACAGCCGGGAGACCTGGCATTCTTTGAGAATGCCAAGGGCCGGGTCCACCACGTGGGCATCCTCACGCCGTCCCTGACCATCCTTCACGCCCACGGCAACGTCCACGAAGATCAACTGACCGCAGAAGGCATAATTCAGCAAGTCAGTGGAAAACAGACACATAGATTATGTTCGATTAGGCGATTTCATTAAATTAATGCTATGGGTTCTAAAGTATTGGTTCTGAATCAGGATTATCAGGCAATCAGCATCTGCACCGCAGAAAGAGCCTTTGTTCTTGTTTACCTCAACAAAGCGGAATTGGTCTGTGACCGCAAGTCCAAAATGATGCGGTCCATCGGCGCAAACTACCCTTACCCTTCCATCATCCGCCTCAATCGGTACATCACCCTGCCGTACAAGAAGGTGGCCCTGAGCCGCCAAAACATCTTCAAACGGGATGGTTACAAGTGTGTGTACTGTGGAAGCCGCAAAAAGCTCACCATTGACCATGTGATTCCCCGCTCCAAGGGCGGTCGCGACTCCTGGCACAACCTCGCCACGGCCTGTCAGCGCTGCAATACGGAAAAGGGAGACCGCACTCCCGAGGAGGCGGAAATGGCGATGTCCCACAAGCCGTTTCGTCCGAGCTTTATCATGTACCTCCGGGACTTCAACGGGAAGGTCAGCGACGATTGGAAGCCCTATTTGCTGATGAATTGAGTCGTCTGCGTCGCGGTAGGAGGCGATCCGGCCTGTCTGAGCTCGTCTCCTTTCGCGGGAAGAAAGGAGACAGCGAGTAGGGAGCATCCGGTCCCAGATCATTTGGGAACCGCCCTCATCCTCCCAAACCCCTTATTTTTAGGAAAAAACGTTCTCTGAGTTGGTTTGCCCACAGGATTCAGGTTGTAAAATTGCTTTGGGGAAATCAAAATGAATCGTATATTTGCACTCCTGTAAAATTTAGAATAGAACATCATTATCTTTATATAGATATGGCCAATAACCCAGGTGCAAAAAAGCGTATCCGTCAGAATGCCGTCCGGCGTCTGCGCAACCGTTACCGTATGTCTACCACCCGTACCTTTATTAAGCGGGTTCGTTCGGCTGAAAAGAAATCTGACGCGGAGGCGCTGCTTCCCAAGACCTACTCGATGGTCGACAAGTGTGTGAAGAGCAATCTCTGGCACAAGAATCGGGCTGCCCGGATCAAGAGCAGCTTGGCCAAGCACGTCGCGTCGCTCGAAGGTTAATCCTTCTCCGAAAATCTAAGCCGAAAGCTGGCCATCACCGGTCGGCTTTTGTCATTTGGGGTGGGGCGAGATGTCCTGTTTCCAACTCTCACAAAGCAGAAACGCCCACGATCTACCGATTCGGGGCGTTTTTGCTATTCAAAAAGAATAAGGAGCTTCTCTGTGGGGGTCCCGTCGAATGAATGCCACAGGCTGATTCACTTTTGGGAATCTTCATTATACGAAATTTATCTGAGCATTGCTATGCTTTTCTATGGGGCGTGGGTGGGGCTCAGGCCTCCATTTTGAGGTGAAGGACCTCGGGAATGGACTTTTGGGACAATCGGGCCTGGGCCCATGCGAGGAGTTCGGCCCGCCCGATGGCTCCTTTGGGAATGGCTTCATTTTCCAGTCGTTTGACCAGCTTTCGTTGCCCTTTTTCACGGTTCTCTCCCTTCAAACTCCCCTTCGCAAATTCCAGCAAGGGCTTTTCCAATGGCAGCACGACCTTCCGGCGGCGGCGGGAGCGGGTCAGGGAGTGGCTGACGGATTCCACCAGGCTGTGGTCTTCGCGCTCGGCGTACATGACGAGCAGAAACAAGCGGGCCGCGATCTGGATGTCCTGGCGCTGGTCTCCGAGTTGGCCGTCCATTATGGCATTGGCCCAGTGGCTGGCCCGGGCGGGGTTTTCGGTGCAAAAATGGGCCGACATCAGGTTGTAGTACAACGCTGCCCGCCGGCCACGGGGAATCTTGGCGTGAAAGCGTTCCATCAGGGCCTCCACCGCTTGCTCGTGGGCTTTTAACCCTGTCAGGTCACCCACGGACATGAAGTACAGCGATTCGAAGAAGAGCTGGTTTTGCCCCCATTCGCCTTCCTCATCCCAATTTCCCGGCTTCCACTGCTTCAACTCCTCCAACCAATGCCGCATTTCACCATACTTTCCGGTTTGGTGACACAGGGACAGGACATTGGCGAGGTTCCCCATGGCCCGGGTCAGAAAGGCCTTTTTGAGGTCGGGGCGGCTCTCCCAAAGCTGCGCCGCCGCCACGAAATGGGTATAGGCGTCGCCGGATTCACCGACCAATTGGGCGTGGAAGGCCTGGGCGTGGAGGTATTTGAGCTGGACAAAAAAGGCATCGGGGGAAGTTTCTTCGGGGGGATTCGCCGCCTTCAAAATCTGCTCCAATTCCGCGGAAGATGCCTTCTCTTGGGTCTGGTACTGCATCCGCGCCCGCATGAACAGTTGGTAATACACATCGTGGTTGCGGATTTCTCCATGGTAAGCTCCCATCGCCATCTCGGTTGCTTCAATCTTTTCCTCCAATTCCTCTTCCTTTTCCTCCAATTCCTCTTCCATCCCCTGCTTCCCCATCTGCAACAGCAGCCGCTTTTCCCGGAACAAGACTTCGATCAGTTCGGGCCACTGCTCGTACTGCTCCGCCAATTTGCGCGCCTTTGCGAGCATCTTCTGCCCCGGCCGGTACAATCCCCGGTCTTCGAGGAATGCCGCATCCAGGAGCAGGTCTTTGATCTGGATGGCAACGGAATTCTCGGCGCGGTACTGGCGCATGGCCTTGAGGATGGCGCGGAAGAGGTAGTTCTTCTCGGAGGGCAACCGCTGGATGAACTTTTCGCCGCGGAAGCGGTCCCTGAGGGCCTCCTCGTCGTAGGTGCCTTGCTCGTCAATGGCGTGGAACAGGCGGAGGTAGTTGTTTTCTCCGCCTTTGACGTGGACACCGCTGGAGCGGTGGAAATAACGCTTCTCGGTGGGCGAGAGGGACTGGATGAGGTCGAAGAGGTCGGTGGACGGCTTCATGGGAGGGTTGGTTTGGGGGAAAATAGGGAAAATGACCGGATTGGAGGGGTGGGTGTAACGGATGCGGAATGTTTTGTTAAATTAATGAGGGGCTCGACCAAGAAGCTCTCGGCAGTTCGCCTGGACTGTGATCAACCAATTAAAGAAGTGTGTTATGAATTACGAAGTTGCCAACTATCGGCTGGAGTTTTCCAAGGATTGGAAGTATTTGTGTGTCCTTCGCATGAGTGATGGTAGAATCATGACCTGTGTTCCTGTACCTGCAAGCAGCTATCTCACTGTAGAGGTTTCCAACAACCAGTATGAAATTGCTCCCGCGGCAACCTTATTCGCAGATTATTTTCGGGAAGATTTAACCGTTTTCAATGAGCCAAGCGGTTCAGGTCGGGGATTTGCTTTCAATGGTTCCAATGGAATAGGTATAGGAGACCTCAGAGATTGCCTTCAAAGTCCACAGTATAATTTTACCCGATGGCAAATTTTCCTTCATCGACACGAAGTTGCATTCAAGAGAAGAACCAACCGCAACCAGATATTTATTTACGCCAAGCGAGGTTTTTCCTCTCAAGGTCTTCCCTATTCAGATTACAGCTGCTATGCTGATCACCCAGGGTGGTAAACCTCTCATCGAAAAAATTTTACTGACAACATGAATAAGATCCTTTCCCATTCGGAAGGCTTGATTACGGAAATCCTCATCGCCTATAACCGAGGCTTCAGTGAGGAAGATATTCAGAATGCATTTAGCAGTAAATATCTTGAACTTGAGGTCAACGTCAGGGTCCTGTTCGTTAAACCCAAAGGTGAACTTAAGGGAAACGAAACACGACGACAGAAAACAGAAGAGGTGGTTCTTCAACTAATCTCAGTTTTAAATTTAGACCAAGGGGATATTCAACTTGAAACCGATGAATCAGAAGAACCCCCAAGGGACGATGAACACTTTAAGTTCCAAGAAGAACTCGAACTGTTATACCTTGAAAAACGTTTATTGGATATTTTCAAGAGCGAAGTTCCGGGAACTTCTATTACTGAGAAATCCCTTCCTAGCTATATTGAATTGCTTCAATCATCCCAAGATCCCGATGTAGACTGGGATAGATTGGGAAATTTATTAGAAGAGGAGCTCAAAAATCCGTCCCACCCAAGTTCCTTTTTCATTTCCTACTCCATTCCAATTGATTCCTACCTCACAGCGATATTTAAGAATGTGCTGCAAAGTTTAAAAGGGGAATCTGAAGTCTCAAATCTTGAGTAACAAGCTATCCAAGGATTCCTCAATAGTTTTAATTTTGAACAATGGCTCCAAGAACTTTCGGAGGAAGATTCATGGAACTCCTTGAGTATCTGGCTCAGGGATCACTTTGTAGTGTTGCAAGAAGAAGGCACTGAATTAATCAACAGCCTGAAACAATCAATTCCTCTTCTCCTCGAATCGTGGAACCAGCCCAGCATAGCCATTCGCAATCTTGCTGAATTGATTTCAGATCACCAAGGCTATCATATCCAATCTACAAGTCTTCCGCTGGTAGGAGGAGATATCATTGCTACCCCAAACGGAATATTGATTGGGAAAGACTCTATCTGCCCCCCTCAGTCACGGAATCAAACCTATTCTAATACTGCTGCCCAAATATTCAAGGATAAGCTCCAAAAAATTGTCACAGCCCCAAAAGGAAATATTTTTGAAATTGGGACTTCTATTCCAATCATTACCCTTCCTTTAAAATTAGGTGGAGGAGGCAGCACTTGGTGGAAGGAATATTCAGCCATATTGAATGGAGGCAATACATCCCACAATTCTCGGTACTCTTATTCCTTCCAACCCTTTTTCCATATTGATCTATTTGTAACTCCAGGTCCTACCGTCAATAACCAAACTACTTTGTACGTGGCTTCAATGAATACGTCGTGGATTTACAGAGAAGAGAGTTATTTGGATGAACTTAAGTCCGATGATAATCTCCAAGAGCTCGAATCCAAATTTATTGACAGCTTGGAAAGGGCTCTGGATTCTATTGCAAGGAATTTATGCCAGATTGAAGGGCAACCCTTCCGAATCAAACGACTTCCAACCGGCCTGGTAATAAACAAGGAAAAAATACTTCCCCTGTCCTTTAATAATTGCCTCGTAGAATGCACAGCTCACTTTAATCGAATATTCATTCCTAGATATACGATCATAGATGATCCTGATTATTCTTCAGGAACCGATGAGGACTTAATCAAAAACGAACTTCGGGATTGCTTTAAAGATGATTTCGGAGAAAAGATCATTTTTTTCCCTTATCAATTTTCCCCCTCCGGGAAAGGCGCCCTCCGCTGCTCCGTCAACGTCCTCCGACGTACCGTCCCCTAATCCGCGTAAAAACGCTCCCGAACCAGGTACTCATACGCCCCCGCCGGCACCATGTACCGCACATCTTTCTCCTCTGCCACCAGGCGACGGATCCGCGTCGCGGAAATGTCCAGGTACGGCAACTCAAACCGCTGGACCTGCGGATAGCGCTCCCAATGGCCATTGTCCTCGCTGCCGAGGCGCGGATAACAGAAGATCCGATAGTACTTGAGGATCGCTTCGTAGTTCTTCCACTTATGAAAGTGGGCGAGATTGTCTTCGCCCATGATCAGCGAGAACTCATAGCTCGGCATCGTCTCGGCCAGGTGCGACAGCGTGTCGATCGTATAACTCGGCTTGGGCAGCATGAACTCCACATTGCTGGGTTGCATGCGGGGATTTTCCTCCGTCGCCAACTCTACCATGCGGTAGCGATCGTATTCGCCGAGGAGATTTTTCTTTTGCTTAAAAGGGTTTTGAGGCGTGACCACCAACCAAACTTGCTCCAAATCCGTCTCGTTTAGGACCGCCTGACCGATGATCAGATGGCCCACATGGACCGGATTGAAAGAGCCGAAGAAAAGTCCGATTTTCATATCCTTAGACGATATTGAGAACCTGCTCCTTGATTTTTTCCAATTCCTCCTTCATCCGCACCACATTCTGCTGAATCCCCGCATCATTGGCCTTCGATCCAATCGTATTGATTTCCCGGCCCATTTCCTGCGAAATAAAGCCCAATTTCTTCCCATTGCTCCGCGCTTCCTTCAGACTCGTATCAAAATACTCCAGGTGCTTCTCCAACCGAACCACCTCCTCATTGATGTCCAGCTTCTCAATATAGTAGATCAACTCCTGCTCGTAGCGATTGCCATCGATTTGGGCCCGGTCCTTGATCTCCTGAATCGCATTTTGAACCCGCTCCCGGATATGGGCCGAACGCCGCGGCAACAACGCCTTCACCTCCTCCAAATGGTCCGCAATCAATCCCCGGCACTTGGACAAATCGCTTTCCAATGCCGTCCCTTCCTTCGACCGACTCTCCACCAACCGTTCGGCTGCCTCACGAAACGCCCGTTCAACCAACCCCCACTCCTCCGCATCCGCACTTTCATGGTCATTCTGAATCGCATCCGGCAAGGACAACAGGTATTCCAGGTCCACCGACGCCGCCAGCCCCAAATCCCCGCGCAACTTCTCCAACCGCTCCGAATAGGCCCGCACCAGATCTTCATTGATCCGCAGCCGGTGCCGGTCCGGGGACAGAACCTCCACATCCAAAACCGCATTGATCTTGCCCCGTTGCAAGCGCTGGGTCAACAGGTTCCGCAACGTCATCTCCCGCTCCATATAAGTCCGCGGCAGCTTCATATTGATCTCTATATACTTACTGTTGAGCGACTTGAGCTCAACGCTCACCTTGTAATTATCGCTCGACAGCGAAGCGCTGCCATAGCCCGTCATTGAATATATCATACCTGAAAATCGGTTTTGAGAGGCCGCAAGTTAGGAAAATTTTATCCAATGCAGCGGGCGGAGGAGGGCTTGGAGAAATGCAGCGGAATGAAAAGAGGGATTCGGGAAAACAGGGGACTCGGGCAATAGAAAAGCTGCTCCCCCAATGCGCATGAGGCAATGCACCTACCACCACACTGCAGGTGAGCGAGGCACCTGCCGGAGATTCCGCAATAGAAGTTGGTATTCGAGCGGGCTTTGCGCGTAGGCCAGCGACTCAACGAGTCGAAGGGTCGTGGCAAGCCGTTCAGCCAGCGAGTCAGGAAGGAAAGCGAAACCGGTAAAATGCTGAAACAGAGCCGACCCCGACGACGAACGACGCCCCGGTCCGCAGACCGGCGGGACCGCCGGCCGGTGCGCCCGGCTGAACCCAGCCAAGGCCCCCGCGCACCGAAGGTGCATCCAACCCGCAAATCGTAGATGTGTCCTACGCTGAGCAGATGAGCTGCTATTTGCGGATGAGGCAATCCGCAAACAAAAGGCAGACCACTTGCTATTAACAAAATGCTACCCTCTGCGCATGAGGCAATGCGCCTGCCCAAAGACACCGAAGGTGAGCGCGGGGGGCTTGGCCCCCAAGTTCAGCCGGAGGCAAGCACCTGCCGGAGGTCCCGCAACAGAAGTTGGTATTCGAGTGGGCCATCTGCGTAGGCCAGCGATTCGACGAGTCGAAGGGCCGTGGCAAGCCGTTCAGCCAGCGAGTCAGGAGGGTTAGGCGATTGTTTCATAACATTTCTGCGGTTGAGCGTCACCGAAGCGACGCGGGTGAAAATTGAATTTGATGGCCCAACCCCCGCTCCTGGCAGCGGAACCAGCAAGCGAGGCGACGACAAAAAATGCGCCGCCCTCGTGGCAAGCATTTTTTTCGAGCCGACCTTGCGGGTTCCGCTTCCAGGGGCGACCCTCGCCATCCAAATTCCATTTTTGACCCGCCGAGCGAAGGAAA
>CAWUKT010000016.1:0-96869 GCA_963923035.1 uncultured bacterium | reverse complement strand
TTCCAAAAGCTGTTTCTGAAGTTAAACGGGACACGTATGGGACTCCCCGACCTCGCAGCCGGGCCCACCGAGGTCGGAGGTGGAAGTGCCGAGCTCGGAGGCAGGCCAGCCGAGGGTTGAGGTGGGGGAGTGGAGCTGGGAGGTGGAAAATTTGACCCCAACCTTCGAATCTTCCGCCTGAATCCCCCGAATTTCATTTTTCCAAGCCCCCATAACAACCAAAACACCGGACCAGCCTGGGCCGATCCGGTGCGATGCTCCCTCAGGAGCCATCTGTTTGGCATGTTTAGGAAGTTTTCCTTGGCGAGTCGTCGAAAGTGCGGCCGGGACCCTCGCCCCGACCGCCTTCCGTGAGCTACTCAAAAACCACTAGAGATTTACAATGTCATCCCAATCGTCCAGGTTGTGGACGGTCAGAACTTTGTCTTCCCGACTGATCATGCCGGCGAAGTTTTCCGAAACCACCTTGAACTGGTGCCAGATCGGAGTTCCGCCATCGTCTACCAGCAGGGTGCCGCTGGCAAGGGAAGTCGACGCGAGGTCCTGAACCACTTCCAGATCATTGGAAATGACTTCCTTGATCTCGATCCAGGTACCGTCGTCGTTCAGCTTGAAGAGGTGGTACTTGCCGTTGTGGACGGTCTTGTCCCAAACGATCGTCACCTGCTGCAATTCACCCGAGCCGTTGACCGGGGTAGAATAGTAGCGGAGCTTCGGAGCGTCGGGATTGTAGTTCTCCACAATATTGGTGAGGACCATCTTGGACGGCTCGGACGGAGCGAATTCGTTGACCAGGGTGCCATTCCGGTCGTGGTATTCCACCTCGCGGGAGACGGTCACGACATAGAACAGCGGATCGCCGTAGGGGGCGTACCCAAGGTCAGAGAAATCATCCGTGACCGTCCAGGTGGTATCATTTTGGATACCTTCGGCGACCACATCGATGGATTGAACCAGGGTCATGGTACGAATGCTCTTGGCTTCGATGCCCGAAGTGGCCCGGTAGACATTGACCTTCCGGATCCGCTGGTGCTCGGCGTAGCCGTTGATTTCCAGTTGGATGGCCGGGGGAATGTCCGGAATCCTGTTTTCGAGGATCGGCGTCACCTTCACCACCTCCGGCTTCCGGGGAGCGGCGGCATTGACGAGGCTGATCGGCCCGAGGATCGGACTTTGTTCGCCCGCCTTCATCTGCAACCCAAATTCCCGGACCGCATAGAAGTAAGCCGCATTGGCAGCGCCATCGATCGTGAAATCCGTGAACTGGGTTTCGTGATCGGGATTGCCTCCGCCCGGCCCGATGGTCTTCGCCATGGGAGCCATGTCGAATTCGGGATCGCTGGGAGACAACAGGTTGCCATTGTGGTCGCGGACCTTCTGCTTCTTCGGAATCGGCGAATAGCTGCTGCCTTTGATGTGCTGGTAAATGATCGGAATCTCCGTCAAGGGCACAAAGCAGTTGAATACCACCTGCTTCACGAAGTCCACGACCTGGAGCTCTGCGTACTGGGCCGTACCGGGGATGATGACCTGGTAGAGCGACGTAATCGAAGAGATATTGGCGATGGAGGTGCCGTAGAAGCTGTTGTGATCGTCAATGAAGGAGTTGATCGCATCAATGAAGCGCTGGTTGTTGGGCATGGGCAATTGAACGCCACCCGCGGCCGGCAAGATTTCGAACTGGCCGTTGTTGGACGGGTTGCCAGCGTAGGTATAGTCAAACCCAATGAGGTTCTTCCACCGGTCATTGAACCACACATCCTTGCGGTTGCCGAAAATCTGCTCCTGGATCTTCTGGACGGTCATCACCGAAGGGTTGCCACCGTCGTCGTCCGTAAAGAGGGCCGACAAGATCTGGATATCGCTCGCGCGGAGGAACTGGACCGAGTACGGCTCGTGGTTGTACTTCGTGGTGAAGGTATAGGTCGACTTGCCGTAGAAGTCAGGTCGCGTCGCAAACAATCCGCCTCCGGGCAACTGCGGTTGTTGGGGCTCGATGATGGCCTGGGCGTACATCGGGCTCGGAACCGAAATTTTGGAGGTGAAGGAAAGTCCCGTATCGCGGCTGCGGAGGCCGAAAATGGAGTACTTGACCAGGTCGCCACCCGTGGGGAGGATGTCCCCTTCCGTGTAGCCGTAGGTATTGTCGTACTTCAAATAGGTCCGGTAACCGGGATAGTAGTTGACCGATTTGGTCCCGACCTGGATCGGATCGTAGCTGGCCGAGCTGTCGAAGGTCGGGTCGATGGCGTAGACGATCAGGTCATTGGAAGTGCCAATGTTCTCCGTCCGGACCACATTGAGGACCTTCCGCGGGCCATTGGGATCGTTTTGGGTCCGAACCCGAACGACGCCGCGCCAGAATTCCACGCGGTGGGGGCTGCTGGTAGCCTGGCTGTGTTGGGCCAGAGAATAACCGGTGAAGGTCATCTTGTAGAGGCCGAGGTGGATCGGAGGCGTATCTCCGGGGTCCACGCCGTCGAGGTTATCGCCGTCGTGATCTTCCAGAACCTCCTCAATCAGGGCATTGCGCAGGATACCGCGGAACTTCTGGACATGCGTCTCCTTCGTTCCATCGGGGATGGACAGGACCACGGTTTCCTTGTGGATACCGGTATGGTCGATGTTCACCCGGAAGGAATTCGGGTTCGGCGTGCCCCAGGACGCAGGAGAAAGCATGTTCTCCACGGCCATGAAGAGGTCGCCGCTGGGCGGAGGGGTCAATTCGCTGAGCGCCAGGGTTGAATTCAGATCCACCGAATTGCCATCTCCATCCACCTTGAAGACCGTGAACTTGGGATAGGTTCCGGTATTGTCGACGGCATGGATGACATAGTTCAGGCCATTGATCGAGACCACACCGCCAATGAAGTTGTTGGGATCGGTGGTAATGGAAGGGACCAAAACCTGATTCGGCTGGTTGGTATTGGGGTTGATGCCCGCACTGTCCACCACAAATTCACCCGTTTCGATGACCGAAAGGAGGTCATTGGGACCGGCCGTGACTGAGATGACTTTGCCCGTCACCTGATTCGGCACCTCATTCCGGAAGAAGATCTCGATGTCTTCCGCAAACAATTCCTGAGAATCCGGCAGTTCGACATAGCCCGGCAATTGCTCGAAATTGATCTCCCGGTGGTAGTTGATCAGTTCCTGCGCATGGTGGTAGTCGAAGGTGAGACGGATAAAGGTCTTGTCCGTGGTGGTAATCGCGGCCAATTCCTGTTGCTCGTTGAGGGAAGTCAGGAGCAATGGGTTCTCGTTGCGCACGAGGAAGGCGTTGACATTGGTCGGAGGCTGGAGCGTATTGTTCGGCTCAATGGTCGTTTCCAGCGCGTGGATCACCGTACTGGAGGTGGCCCGGCTGAACCAGTTGATGCCGTAAGAACTGTACTCGTGCCATCCGCTGGACCGTTCCCGGTGGACAAACAGGGGATACTCGGGATCGGGGATGACGATGGGCCGCGTTTCAAATTTCTGCTCCGCCGGGACCGTTGAGTCGATGTTGGAGTAGAGGGTATTGTGCGGCAATTCAGGCTTGTCCCAATTCGCACTGCCCTGGTTCCGGTATTCAATTCCCGCGTATACCGGCGCGGTCAGGTCGGCGGATACAAACATGTACGTGGACGACCAGAAGGGCGTATCGGGCTCTTCTTCAGGCAGCGCCTCGTTGAACAGGGAAAGGAAACGGGTCCGGCCATCGGGAGAATAGCCATCGGCATCGGTCATGACGGCAGGCGCCTCAGTGCCCAATCCGAAGAATACGCCCGGTACCGGAGCCTTCAGGTCCACGGGGACCGGCAGACGCTGGTCGTTCAGGCTGGTGGGCAGAGACATGTACAGGTGCTGTACATCCCGTACGCCGAGGCCATCTTCCAGGTCGTCCACCGTGAAGTATTCCGCCATATAGACCCAATCCCCGCTGAAGACGGTCGTGTCCAGGTCAAGTACCCCGAGGCCCAGCATCCGCGCGATGTGGTAGTCGAGGGCCGCCCAATTCAGTACGGTCAGGTTGGACAATTCGAACTCGTTCTCGGAGGGATCAAAGTCGGGATCGGGCTCAAATCCGGGGATGGGCGTCGCATTGGGATCGTTGAAGTAGATCGTCTCGATGGCCTGGGGATTCGAAGCCGAGTCACTCAGGTTGATGTACTTCTGAACCGTATTGAGGATGCGCTCATCCGGATCGAGGGAGGCCGAGTTCCACCGGTCCTTGTAGTTCTGGACCTTGACGTGGGCATTGTCGTTGTAGCGGAGCCAGTTGCCGTTGACGGAGTTGGCCGTCGGTTCCAACTGCGTATATGCCACCCCGGTGTCCACGGTCAGGGAGTACTGGCCCATGTACTGCCAGTCGCCGCCCCGGGCCTTGCTCACGATGAAATCGGAGTAGAATTCAAAGGTGATGCGGGTCATGACCATGTCCGTGGCACTCATCCGCACGCTGCGGATGTTCTCACTCAAGAGCTTTCGGCCGGATACCTGGGAGAAGGCGAAGCTCTGGCGGAGGGAAACCACTTTGGGAGAAGTGGTGGTATTTTCCTCGACACTCAACAGCTCCAAATCCACTTCCGGACTGCCGCCGGTCTGGGTGAAGTCCATCGTCACGGCGAAGCTGAGTTCCGTCAGGTGTTCGATTTCCAGCGGAGCCGAGCCATAGGCCTGGAGGAAGGGAATCGGGTCCGTCGCCGGGTTGACCGATCCGAGGACCTGGCTGTAACGGGTCTGGTCGAGGAAGTTGATGTAGACGGCTTCCTGTCCCAGCGGATACAACCACCGGAAATCGGAGTTCTGTACCATCGGCGTGGCCTGCTGGAGGTTGATGGCCGTGGTGACCGGGGTATACCGGGTCCGATAAATCCGAACGTAGTCGTCGGGCTTGTTGAAATTGGCCGTAGTAGAGGCCAAATCCCCTTTGGGAAGGTGTTCCGACAGGATTCCGCGGAGCATCCACCGGAGGTGATTGCCCTTGGAGCTGTCAGCACCCGTAGAACCCGCCGCCTGGAGGTACAAATGACCAGACTGGATGGATTCATCTCCCGTCAATTCGAAGTTCCCGCCGGGATCGCCACCACCGCCTTTGCACACATCTTCAATGGTAGAAGAGTGAGCGTTGAGGGCGGATTGCAGGTTCAGCGGTTCGTGGCTGGTCCCCGAAATCGAGACCCTGGGATTGCTCAGGTCGTGGCTGTAAATCCCCACTTCCGGAATGGGACGGACCACGGTCGCACAGCTATCGAGGTTCTTGTTGGTATGCCCCAGTAGTACCCCATTGTCCGAAACGAAGGTGAGGTTGGCGGTGTTGGGGTTGGAATTGAGGATCGACAGGGGATACTCAATGGAATTGGCGATGATTTCCTTGGTCCAAACGATGGAGAGGGAGAAATCCAGCTTGTGGACCCGTCCGTGCAGGGAATCGTAAATGGACGCGTAGAATTCGCCGTCTCCGAGGCTCAGGTAGGACGTATAGCCCTGGGTCCCAAATACCACGTGGTAATCCGTCGTGCTGCCATCCAGGCGGAACAGGATCACGGATTGCTGGTTGAGCTCGTAACCGGACAGGATATACTTGTCCGGACTGTCCATGATCAGGTCGTGCAGGACCATTTTTTCCCGCAACCAGGTCTTGCCCAGTTTTAGTCCCGAATCCAATTCGAGGAGGATGGTCGAGGAATTGGATTGGCCGACGATGCCCGCGAGGGTGACGCCGCCATTGGTGCGGGCCACGGCTTCGTAGAGCATGAAATCGTTGCCGCCCTTGCCGTAGGTCAGCTGGATCTGGCCGCCGAGGATACCGGCGGAGTTGAACTGCTTGACATACGGCCGCCAGATGCCTTTTACCTTGGCGTTGTAGACAAAGAAGAACCGGTTGGCGGTAATGTCCGCGACAATGTCTGCCCGATCGTAGGGATCGTTGACATTCAGGTACTTGGACCAATAGAGGGTGCCGTTGGGGAGGAAAGAGAACAGGATATACCTGTTCTCAACCCGTCCCAACACAACATATACCATGTCCCCCGTAGGGTCCAATTGGATCAATTTGCTGAATCGAACGCCCTCCAGTCCCGTTGCCAGAGCCCGGCCCCAAACGGTGCTGCCGTCCGGGAGGCTCTTGGTGACCACGGGAAGGCCTTCCGAGTAGCCAAGGGAATATATGACGCTGGATCCATTCTCCTGGAACTCCTCGGCATAGTCGAGGTCGATTGTTGGTTGGATATATTTATTTACAAAATACATGAACTCAAATGTTGTAGGTGGTTATGATCAATAGTTTGAAAAATCCAGGCCAGTGAGCTCAATCGTTCCAATCTCCGCGACGGAATAGTCCGGGGGAGCAGGCACGACGTAGGCACTTCCATCCCAAATCTTGTATTGGAACCGGATGTCCCAGGGACCCGTGATCTCCAGGCTGCTGTGCATGATCAGCACCTGCGAGTAATCCTTCGAATACAGCATCTTGTAGCTGTTATTGGGGGCTCCACCACCGGTCAGGACCGAGATGGTATCCG
The DNA here is from genome assembly GCA_963923035.1 of uncultured bacterium. Lineage (GTDB taxonomy): Bacteria > Bacteroidota > Bacteroidia > J057 > JADKCL01 > CAWUKT01. The sequence goes on along the minus strand of CAWUKT010000016.1, from coordinate 90,363 downwards.
CAACTTCAGCCAGGGGCATCCGGGGATTGTTGAAGGGTTCGGGGTTCCGAATCAGGACAGCGACGATCTTGGAAGAGTCGTTGGTGTTCCGGATCAGGTTGAACTCGGTGGTCATCGCAGCTTCGAGCGGAGCGAAGCCGAGGATACCTTCGAGTACCCGGTCAAATTTGTGTTGGAAATTGACCTCAATGCTGTCGCTGAGGGTATTGGCATTGCCGACGATGGTATCGTAGGCAGCCGTAACTTCAGAGGACGACAAGGCAGCAGGCATGCTGAAAATGGCCGGTCGGGTCACCTGGTTGACACCGGTGCCGTCGGTCAACAGGTAGCTGTTGATCTGCTCGGCGAAGTTGGCATAACGGGAAGTTTGGAACGTAAAGCGATGGACCTCGCGGATATCGCTCAGTTGTTCCAGGTCGCCGTCATTGTTGGTGTCATAGTGGTTGTTGACCACTGCCGTATACAGCTTCCGCGGCTTGAGATGCTTCATGATGATCTCCGCGTATTCCGCCGGCGGAACAATCGTATTGCCACCAATCACCACACAGTTTTGCGAGTTGATCAGGTTCGAATACGCTTGCAAGCCATTCGGGATGACGGGATTGGGATCATTCTGCCAATTCTCAATGGTCTGCGGAATATTGGTATAGATGGTATCGTTCGGATCGTAATCCAGGTAGGGCGGGTTCACAATGGAACTTCCTTCCTTGGGATCTTTGATCACGATCTTCAACCGTCCATCCGCCGCTGGCAATCCATTGTAGGCGCCCCAGCTGTGGAAGAAATGCTTGGCCCAGGCCTTCGTGAAGAAGAGATCGATTCGGGTCGTCTCATCATTGTAGAAGAGGGGTTTGGCATTGATCAGGTTGCCATCGGCATTCGGGTAGGAACGCTGATAGTCGATGTACCGCTTGAGAGAGGTCAATGCGTACTCATCCGGGTAGGCCGGATCGCCGTAATCGGCATTCGCATTTTCGTGGAAGTATCCCACCGGACCATCCGTGGTAAACCCGTAGGTATAGGAGTACGTACCGGGCGTGCTGGCGCCGTCGTCGACTTCATCCTTCAGGGTAAAGCGGACCACATAGGACGTATCCGGACGCCATACCGGCTGGATGAACTGCGTGATACCGTCCACCGCTGCCTGGGCATCGGCCTGAATGGCCGCCTGGCTCGGGATGTTCAGGTTGTACTGGTAATCTTCCAGCGACAACCAGCAAATCTGGTGGAGGAGGGTATAGCACCGATCCGGCTGGGGGATACAGTTGCCCATGATACCAATCATTTCCGCGACCGTATTGGCGCTTTGGTTCAGCAGTCCCACATCTCCCTGGTTCGGATTGAGGTAGAACGAGAAGACGTTCTGGTGGTACGGAACCATTTCCGGCGGCATGGTATAGGTCTGGAAATTGGTCTTGAAGAAGTTGGCCACCAAGGTATAGAACTGCTGGGCGCAGGTCTGAAGGTCAGACAGCGGCAACTGCGGACTTTCGTCGAAGCAAGGCAGAATCGCCAGCAAGGACTGGTACAGGTCACACAGCAATGGATCCTTGGGACCCTGCTGGGAAGGCCATGCCGTACAACCGCGGCTCAGCAGGGCTTCCAATTGGGCTTCCAGGTTGTTGGTATCCTGCTGCTTGCCCTGGATGACACCCAACTCGATCAGGTTGTTGTTGTGCTGGATGTCCGCGATCTGCTGCTGGAGCGAGGCCACCAGCGCCTGGTTCGGGAAGTCCGGTACAATCTCGATCCGGGTAATCGGCCGCCAGTTCGGGTTGCTGTACAGCACCGGGTTGGCCAATTGGCCCGCCGTATAGCTGACCTCGTAGGGATCATTCTGGTTGGCCGCGTTCGGATCCGGGTGGCCGTAGGTCACCTGCATATTGGTATCGTCCAGGGTGGACGCCCAGTAGCGGATCTTCACGCCGAAGCTGAAGGTCGTCAGCCAGAGTCTGAGCTCTGCGGAGGGATCCGGCAGGCGAACTTGCAGCGTATTGCTGTTTTTCCACTCCAGAGACCGCGCAAAGTTGAACGGATTCTGGGCCGTGCTGATCTCCGCGTAGTCGGTCGGCAGAATGGGCAGCAACATGAAGGCCACCTGGTTCGAGTAGAACAGGTTATTGCCCGTGTTGTTGAAGTACTTCTGACCCACCGGCTTGGCGAGGAAATCCGCGCATTTGGGTACGAGGACATCGCCTTCGCAGAAAATCGTAGCGGCCGTCATTCCGTACTGCTCCGGGACATACCAGCCAGGTTCGCCGGGCTCGGTATAGGAGAAGGGATTGGTGGCCAGGAGGCGAATGGTATTGTATTTGCCATCCACTTTCTGGAACTGTCCCCATTTCAGGCCCGAGATTCCGGAGCCACCGGGGTACAACGCTTCCCAAGGATTGTAGTCCACCCAGGTATTGGAGTTCGGGTTCCAGGATTTCAGCTCAATGCTCTCGATGGAGTACTTGTGCTTGACCTGACGGACCTCTTTGCCACGGATGATCTTCTCCGGCGGAACCATTTCGGTGTATTTCTCCGGCGGATTGCTCACCCCACCGATCACGGAACCGACGGCATTCGGGAGGAAGCCTTTTTCGGTTTTGATGTCGATGTAGGTATCCAGCGGAAGGATGGTATTCTGGATGCTGGAGGGCAGGTTCGAAGGAATATTGCCGCCTAGGTAGGCCAGTTTGAAGGTTTCGTGAGAAAGCATATTCACCCCCTTCACGATTTCCGGGACCGTGCTGGCATTCGCCGGGTTGATCATCGGATCGATCGGACTTCGGTCCACCGTGCTGTTGAATTCCCAGCTGACCGAAAGGTTGCCGCAGAATTTGAACTTGAAGACGAAGAGGATCTTGATCTTCACACAGAGGCGGAACTCGCCGTAGATGAGGAAGGGCTTGGGGGCTTCAACTCCGAACAATACATCAAATGCAGCGTACAGGCTGACAATCTTGATGTCGATGTCGGCTCCCACACCGGCGGCCAGGAAGGCCCCGAACTGCGGTTTTTCAAAGCTGATTTTTCCTCCCACTTCAATGTAGGCCCAGGCAGCGACCTTGATCGGACCGTACTTCCGCTTGAAGCTGAATTCACCGCGGGCACCGGCTTCGATACCCCGGGCGGACAGCATCAGGAAGGACGTAATGGTCATCAATGTCAGGACGCGGGCCGTGACCGGATTCTCGCGGGTACCAATGTTGACGTACCAGTTGCTGCTGTTGTTGAAGAAGAAGCCCGCCTGGACATCTGCATACAGCTTGAGGATATCGCCACTGGAAGTCGGCATTTTGAAGTCCGCGCCAAAGCCCAGTTCCAACGAATTGTCACCGAAGGCAATGAAGGCGAAGAAGGGCGGATCTCCCGGGTCTTCCAATCCAAGGCGGGGCGACAGGATATTGGCCCGGCCGTCGATCATGAAGAGGGACGGAATCGAGAGGAGGATCATCGCCTTGATGTTCAGGATGGTCCCGTTGTCGCCGGAAGTTCCGAAGGATGCGCCCGCTCCAATCGAGAAGGGATTGGTCGCGCCCGTGCTGCGGTCAGGACCGCTGAACTTGGTGACCGAGATGCCCCGCGGCGGGAATTTGTAGTAGTCGTACCAGCTGTCAACGCCGGAAACGAGTCCCACAGCTTCTTTTTCCGCTACATACCGGTACCCAATCAGGCCCCGGAAGCCATAGATGCCCACGGGTCCCAGCGGAATGGGAGCGGGGAACTCGATGCTGGCATCGACGATGAAGGCCGGATAACGCGGCTGCAATTTCATGTCGGCACTGCCCGCGATCTTGGCCTGGGGAAGCTGGATGCTGACGCCACCCGCGTACTCGGGCGAAGTGCCCGGTTCGGGGATCGACAGCCAACCCTTGATGATGGCCGAGGGGGAGGAGGCCGGAATCGTCAGGTCCAGGTAGAGGGTCTGGATGTGGAGGTAAGGAGACGGCTTGTTGGGAAGGTCGTCGGTGCAATAGTAGAATTTCACCCCGTCCCCACGCACATCAATGCCGAGGGGATCGACGCTGATTCCACCGTCAAAACCGAAGTAGTTGAACTTCCGCATGACGCCAGCCACTTCCTTCTGGTGCGAACCGTAGTGGATGGCCGAGACGGTAATTTCAACCGGTCCCAACGGCAGTACAATCGGTTCGACGAGGGAAATGGAGCCGCCTTCGAATTCGATGGTGCCGTCGCTGTAGATGCGGAGCTTGTCGACTTCGATTTCCTTGAGCTTGAGCGTATTGGCGAGGAATCCCTGGAACTGGATCGATCCGGAGGTTCCAATGTAGAAATCGCCATCTTCCTGGCCGAGTTCGAGGCTGCGGATGTTGTAGGTGAAAACGCCGGGGAGCTCAATGGGATAGGGCGGAGCCGTAGACGCCGTCAGGTTGAAGTCACCATCGTCGTGGATATGTCCATCGATCTCCAATTCGACCTGCTGGCCGGCATTGGGGTGACCGGAAGGATACACGAACTTGGGGATTTTCATCGACGCTTTGATGTTCGACGAAAGGACCTTGTTCTGTTTGAAGGTGATGTCAAAATTGTAGAAACCGAGCTCAAAGCCGCTGTTGGAGCCAAGGTTGGTGGTGAATTTTCCATTTCCACCCAAGGCCCGCAATCCCAGCTTTCCGGACAGTCCACCCGTTCCGATCAACAGGTCTTCCCCGTAAATCTCCGCGTTGGTTCCATTTTGGTTTTTGAACCACTTGGAGGGGAGAATGACCGATGCGGATTCCGCGTACATGCCCATGAAATCCTCGGGACGGCCATCGGTGGTCGCTTCGGGGATGTTGTAGGACTTGGACATGTCCACTTTGAGGTTCTGAAAGTCCAGGATGATGCCGGTCTTGCCGATCATCGCCCGGTCAAAGGAGAAGGCGGATTGGTTCTCGAACTCAAAGCCCGTTTGGGTGGAGTATTTGAGGTCACCAATCAGAAATTCCAGGGCCGCGAGCTTGTTGGGATCGGGATCTTCCTCGAAGTTGCCCGACATGGGCGGGTTTTCGATGACCGGTACGAGCCAGTTCCGCGGGAATTCGAGGGCGGCATTGATGCCATTTAACTCGACGGAGAAGGCAGGGACCATGAGGTCGTAGAAGTCCTGTTTGGTGATGCCTGCGAACCAGGTTTTAAAGAGGTTGGCGAGGCGTTCAAACTTCTCGTCGAGGTCGCTGAGGTTGCCGAGGGCAGCCTTTACGAAATCGACCATGACATTGATTTCAATGTCGTAGTCATCGCTCAGGGTATCGATCGAGGTTTTAATCGAGTCGATGGCCGTCTGGATGGCGGAAAAATCGGGGAAGTTCTTCACCAGGTAACCAATGCTGTAATAGTCAGAGTTGGTAACTATGGCGATGACCTCATTTTTAATGGTGGTCAGTTGGTTCCCGATATTGGTGATTTCCGTCGTTACGGCGGGATTGCCGTCGTCGTAATCATTGATGAGGGAAATGAGGTTGGTGACAAAATCGACATAGTCGCTGTTTCCGTCATCCAGGAAGGCTTCCAGGATCTGCCCAATGAAGTCTTCGGTATCCTCAATGTCTGCCAGTTCGATGAAAATATCGACAAAGGCTTCAGGAAGGTAAGAGAATCCCTCGTTTTCGAGTTCACGGATGTATTTGGCAACTCTCCACCGCCAGTCGAGGACCAGGGGGAATTCGGAGAGGCCAGATGTTCCTTTGAAGAAAACGAGGTTCATCCCACTGCCAAACAGGGGCAGCTTCAGTTCGGGAGCCAGCAAGGTAAGGCTGTAATAGCGGATGGTGCCGTCGGGAGATACATCCGCGACAAGATCCTTGTAAAACAGCTTCCCGAGCAGAAAGTCGATTCCGTTCTGGGCGAGATCTTCCAGCGCCTGGAAGTCTCCAGGGATGGCAGAAGCATCCACCAGTCGCGCCAGCGACGGATAATATTGAGATGGAGGCATGTTTTTGTGATTATTAGTTTATCAAATTGTAGCAACCCAGGCATTGTCAGCGTCGGGCAATCCCAATGCTGTGATCCAGGCAGGAGCGGGTTGGACCAAAGTGCCGAGGTTGAGTCCGGAAAAGGTATGGACCACTTCTTCGCCAGATAGCAAGTGGACATCTACCGTACTTCCCAGACCCGCAAAGGCATCGGTGGCAAATCGGGCGTGAAATTTCCGGCCATTGGGGGTACAGACAGATTGGAAATTCCGAACCTTGTTGCTGCCATCGTCCACTTCAATGATCCAATCGAGAGATTTGGGGAGGATTTTTACTCCTTCAGTGGTGACCATCAGTTCGATGACATTGTATTTGTTGCCGTTGTAACCCCAAACCGATTCACCGGCATTTAATGTGTAGGTACTCATAATGAAATGATTAATTGGCGAACTCAAGATCATCCACGACTACACGGCCACTGCCGCCAGCCTCGGTGGGGAAAATCAGTTCCATTTTGGTAATCGAATTGAGGTTGACCCCATTGGAATCGAACTCAGATAACGGAAGCCGCATGGTGATCATCGCTGATTTAATCAGCGATTTCGGAGAGCGGGAATCGGGGAAGGGAACATTGCGCGGAATCTGGAACGTGTGGCGGTTGTTGCTCGAATCTGTAAGGCCAACGTGCATTTTCTCCACGCTGTCATACTTCGAAGAGCTCTTAAACCGATGTCCAATCCGGAAGCTCAGTACTTCGAAGGCCGAGACATTCTTGCCACTGGCATCCACTTCAAAGGTAATTTTGTCCCCGCTTTTCCACTTCAAGATCAGCCCCTGAGTTTCGTGGGGAGAGTGAATGTCGTGGGGCCAGAGGGCACCTTCGTAAATGTCACCGGAGGAAAAGGTGGTTTCCGCCGTTACAATTGACCAGCCACCGCCCGTTTCCCAGTCTTTTCCAAGACCCGAAGAGTTCGGCATTTGCTTGTACTGTTGGTGAACACCAGCTCCGGTGATCGAAGGCGGACGGAGGTCACCCTGCAGGTAGGGCTCCCATCTTGTTTCTCCCTTCAGGTGGGTCCGCAGAAAAGCATTGAAATACGCCCTGGTTATGGACTTCTGCTGATCTGGAGTCATCGGGGCCGAAGTGTTGTCGGAGTTTGTGGTAATGAAGCCATTGTGGCTGGCGCCATGAACAAAACTCATCACCTTCCGACTACTTCCACTGCTCGGAATGGCTCGGTCGTAGAGGGTAAACCCACCGGAACCGCTTCTAACGGTGGTGCTATTCGGACGATATCCCCGTGCTCCCTTGATGTCCCCATCCTGAGACCCGTAGAGTACGAAAAATGGGACGTCTTCTTCCAGGTCCTCCTGATCGTACTGATCGGTGGGGGCCAAGGAAATGACCGCTTCAATATTGTTTAGCGTGGCTGGAGCCGCACTGCCCGCAATGAATTCAGGTGCCCTGACAACCGCTTCTCCGCCCCGACTATGCCCCATGATGGCGATGTTGTTGGAGATTTGAGCGGTAGTGTACTTGGTCCGGGCCAATTCCAAATGCCGGAAAAGGACATTCATCCGGCCGATGGCAGCCATTCCGTGCTGGTCCTCATAGTTGGCCGTCCGCAAGAATTTGAATACATAAGGAGAACCAGAGGCATCTACTTCAAATTCAGTGCCGTGGGTCCATCCGGTATCCACTGGAAGTCCCGCTTCCACCTTGTAAACCTTCCGGTTGGCAGGGGTTGCATTGTGGATATAAAGGAACAATGTTCCTCCATTCGCGGACACAAACTCATGGGAGAAGGTTAAAGAACCTGAGGTAACCGTACTGGTATCCATCTCAAATTCTTGGGTGGAAATTTTACAGTCAATGACCTGAACCGCAATCCCATTCTTAGCCAGGAACTTTGCGATTTCGTCGTAAGTTCCATATTGGTGACCATTTCCGTGTACGATGGTCAGCAAAGGATACGGAGCCCCCGACCAATCCAAAGCGCCTGAGGAGTCAACCGGAAAGGCAAAATAACCTTGAAATTTCACCTGTGGACTGGTCAATTTTCCACTGCCATGATCGTCGGTCACCGTCATTACCCCGGTGGATTCCAGTGAGATTACATCGCTGTCGGTGCCATCGTAGATGACAAATCCAGCATCTTCGTATTCAGTGATCCGACCCGGATCGGGCAAGAGACTGGTCATATTTGCCAGATCGGCAAAATCTTTGGAAGCGAGGACATTTTCCCCGTCTCCGTACACAAAGATGTCCGTGGTAGGAGCAGCAACGATCTTGTTTCCAGCCGGGTCCAGCCCCTGGACCTTCAATTTGTATTTGTAGAAGGGGAGTCCGTCGAGGTCAACGGTTCCGGTTATTTTCTCAAACAACAGGAACTTCTTGTGGGCGGTTCCAAAGCCAGTCAGGCTTCTCAGCTCGAACAATTCCAACTGGGTGAGGCCGAGGAAAAAGAGATCCTTAACCTTGGGTTGGCCACCGGGCTTGTTGTAAGCTGCGAGGCTAACAATCTTGACGAAGTTGCCGGCCGTTTCCTCAATTTCCCATTGCCCGAAAGCCATGTTCTTAGGGAAGAATTGTCCAATGCTAATGCTACTGAGGCCAAGATTGCTGAGGTCGGCCCGGGGAAGAATCGCGCTGTTGTTTTCCTGATAGGCGTGACGCTTTTCAGCGAACATCATAACCGTTGAAGGATTGAAAAATGCCCCTGTATCCGTCACATAGGAATATCCGCCTTGCTGCGTAAATCCCTTTTTGGTGTGGTACATGATGTCAAAAGGAGCCGACAGATCAAGCTCTGGCATGTCAATAGAGCCAAATACGTCGTCCAGTTTTTCCTCTTGAAGTTTCAGGACCGTACCTGGAGACGAGGTATTGTCTTCCTGACGGAAATACTGAAGCTGAAGGCAGGTCGCAACGCTTTTTTTGTTGGAGCCAGAACCGTAATTGGGGAACTTGAGTTTGATGGATTTGGTCCAATCCACGCTACTGCCGTCCAACAATTTGGAATCGCTCCAAAAGTGCTTGCGGGAACGCCTTCTGCGGATGATCGCCGGATTTTCGAAGTAGAGCAAGGGCTTCGTATTGTCGTTCACCCGGAGTTTCAGTTCCAAGCGGTTGGTCTTTTTTGAGCCCAACCAGCCACTTCCACTTCCGTAGAGTATGGGCCAATCGTTGGTCGTGAAAGCCTGGGTGGTAAATCCACCGCTTCCGTTGACTTCAAATTGGATGTTGTTCCCAGACCCATCCTTGTAGTTGTCGTAGAAATTGTAGGAATAGCCTTTTTCGCTCCGAATGTCCAGGTAAACCCGGTCTGCCGTAGCAAAATGGCCATCCAATAAATCGGTGAACACCAATTCTTTCTTCTTTCTCTCTGTGGTTTTGGTGGACCCGGAATAGGTCGAAACCTTGACACCTACGTAGTAGTGCATGCCGAAGAAAGCGGCAGGATCTACCCAGGAAAGGACCTTTTCCCGGGCCATCCGGAGATCATATTCCTGCTGGGTGGTAGGAGAGGTAAAGATGAGTGAACTGACGTCCTCCCGGTGAGAGGATTTGCGGACATATCCCATGTCAACCGTCAGCATATCGGTGTCCATAATGACCTCAAATCCGATTTTTACCCCGGATGCAGAAGTAAAATCGGCGAACCATTCCCCTTCCTTCACGGAGTGGGCGAGGATGGGAGCTTTGGAGCCATTGAATACTTCTTCAATCTTGTCGGAGTCTACCAGACTTGCGTCAAACCCCAAGACCACTGGTGTTGGGTCTGGGAGGGGACCACTGATGGTTTCCTGGTCGGTCTTGGCCTTCCAGATGTCTGCAATGAGTTCGTTGTTGGATGAGGCAGCCGGCAAGATGGCTCCCCCACTGGTAAAGAGGCTATCTTTCTTTAGCCCCCGATAGATGTAGTACTTGACGCGGGGGAAGGCGATGTCAAGCCCGGAGGAGGGTTTGATGATAACATTGACATAATCGCTATTGACCGTCGTGGTATTCGGGTCATAATAGCTGGTCACGATCATCATTCCTCCTTGACAGGCGAATGCCTTTGCGTCGGAGGACAGCTGGAAATTGGCCGAAACGTCCCATTCCTTGTCAGGGTTGGCTGACGTAGGGCCATAGCTGTCACTGGTCGTTGACTGGTCGGTCAACGACGTGTGATCAATGAAAAAATGCATGTTCGAAATAGTTTATCCTTTGCCAAGAATCTACCCGTCACCAAAGGTATTGGAGATACCGGTGACCTGTAAATTCAACAATACAAAAACAAGTAGCCTTAGAAGCTGGAGAATGAATTAGAGTGTTTGAATAGTGGGTTGTGTTTGGGGGTTAAAAGTTTCCTGTCTTTACTTTCCTTAACGTAAATATATCTGATTTAGTCGAGAGATAGAAGGCTTTCAGCGATATTTATTTCTCAATTACCCCTTTTGGACCACTGAAAAGCCTTATTTTTAGCCTATGAATCAAAAATTTACCCTGTGGTTGGTTCTTTTTCTCTCCCTCATTCAGTTCCAATTCGGCTGTTCCCAAACCTTTATTCCTGGTGTTTACGATTCCGAGACCAAAACTTTCTCCCCTGAACAGGAGAAGTACCAGGTAAGTCAATTTGTGGATGGCCTGGCAGTCATTCGGAAGAAGGATAAGTTTGGCGTCATCAATGAGAAGGGACGTTTGATCCGGCCCATCAAAGAAGAAATCGTATTCCTTCCCATCTATGCCCATGTGAAGGGCGACCCCAAAAAACTGACTCCCGGAGGCCCCGAGCAGCTCGGTGTGCTGCGCATTACTGATCCTTATAATGGGGGACCCAATTCCGCCTGTACCGTTGGCGACAATGGAACGTATTTTGTCGTCAATGGCCGGGGAGAAATCGTAATCCCCCATCGTCTGATTTGGAAAGAGGCAGAATATGGATTTATGATGAGCCGGGGACGGGAAGACCGGTTTGTTTTTCAGGTATACAGATATGATGAAAAATCCCTGCCCTGTCTGAGGTGTGGAAAATGTTATGGAGCTGTGGGATTGGCAGATCTGTCCGGAAATATCCTCTTGCTTGAGGAACAGTATCAGCGTATCGGATCCTTCTTCAACGACCGCGCCCCCGTCACCAACCAGGACAACAAGAAAGGCTTCATCGATGCCAATGGCAAAGAAGTCATCCCCTGCGAGTACGATTGGGTAGGGAGTTTCAAAGAAGGATATGCCTGGGTAAAAAAGGGAGGCGAAAAATTCAAAATCGACCCCGACGGAAAGCGCCTGCCAGATTGAAGGGAAAAAGACGGTTAAATAATTGTGAAAAATACAGGATCATTTGAGCGGTCAGGGGCCTGAATCCCTCTCAGTACCAGTTATATTCATACTCTTCCAGGTTGGAGCGCTGCTCCTCTAGCCGCCGACCCTTGCGGGAGAATATGGAAACCACTACCTTAGTGTCACTTTGACAATTACTAACTGAGACGCTATGTCCCAACGTCGGGTTATCATCGAAAACCTTCACCCCGAAATCAACGGGGGAGAATTTTACATCAAACGCATCGTCGGAGAATCTGTCCGCATAGAGGTCGACCTCTACGGCGACGGCCACGATGTCGTCAATGGCAAGCTGTCCTACCGCCACGCCAGCCAGCGCAAGTGGCGCCACATCCCTCTGCGCCCCCTCGTCAACGACCGCTGGGAAGGCGAGTTCACCGTGGAAAAGGAAGGGATGTACCGCTTCCAAATCTCCGGTTGGGTGGACCACGCCCTCAATTGGCAGCACGAATTGGAGCGGAAGGTCGAAGGCGGCCAGCACGTTTCCGTCGAGCTGTTGGATGGCGTCCAGTACCTGGACCACCTCCAGAAGAAGCTGAAGGGAGAAGAGAAAAAGGCGGTCAAGGAGTGGAAAAAGGTCTTTGCCGACGAAGAGAAATACGAGGAAGCGGTCAAATATGCCATTTCCGAGGAATTGCACGACCATTTTGCGGCGTTCCCCCAGGAGCGCTACGCCATCAAATACCCGGAACGTGAGGTTTGGGTCGACCGCAAGAAGGCCGGCTTCAGCGCCTGGTACGAGCTGTTCCCCCGCTCAGCGAGCGAGGTCGAAGGGCAGCACGGCACGTTCCGTGACGTGGAGCGACTCCTGCCGCGGATCGCGGAATTTGGATTTGACGTGCTCTACCTCCCGCCGATCCACCCGATCGGCCGCGACTTCCGCAAGGGCAAAAACAATACGACCACGGCCGAGCCGGGCGATCCCGGCTCTTGCTGGGGCATCGGCGCCGAAGAAGGCGGCCACACCGCCATCCACCCCGAACTGGGAACCCTGGCCGATTTCAAGCACCTCATCAAAGAGGCCGGCAAGCACGACATCGAGTTGGCGATGGACATCGCCTTCCAGTGCGCGCCCGACCACCCCTGGGTGAAAGAGCATCCCCAGTGGTTCAAGTGGCGGCCCGACGGCACCGTCCAGTACGCCGAGAACCCGCCCAAGAAATACCAGGACATCCTGCCGATCTACTTCGAGACGGACGATTGGAAAAACCTGTGGGAAGCCCTGACCGAGGTCGTGAAGTACTGGATGAAGGCCGGCGTCCGCATTTTCCGCATCGACAACCCCCATACCAAGCCCTACCGCTTCTGGGAATACCTGATCGCCGAGTGCAAGAAGGTCGATTCCGGGGTCTTGTTCCTGTCCGAAGCCTTCACCCGCCCCAAGGTCATGCACATGCTGGCCAAGGTCGGTTTCTCCCAGAGCTATACCTATTTTACCTGGCGGAACTCGAAGTACGAACTGGAAGAGTACATGCGGGAACTGACCGAAGGTCCGGGCCGCGAGTATTTCCGGCCGAACTTCTGGCCGAATACCCCCGACATCAACCCCTGGAACCTCCAGGGTGGCAACGAAGCGACCTTCCTGGCCCGCTATTTCCTCGCCGCGACCCTCAATTCCAATTACGGGATGTACGGGCCGGTCTATGAATATTTGGTCCACGAGGCGGTTCCGGGCAAAGAAGAATACAAGGACTCGGAGAAATACGAAGTCCACCACTGGGATTGGGACAAGCGCAACAAGCTGACCCACGTGATGACGAAGGTCAACCAGATCCGCAAGGAGAACGCTGCCCTCCAATCACTCCTCAATTTCCAGCTCTGCCACATCGAAAATGATCACCTCATCGCCTACTTCAAGCAGGACCTGGCGACTGGCAACGCCCTGCTGATGGTGGTGAACCTCGATCCTTACTATACCCAAACCGGTTGGGTCCAGGTTCCGCTGGACAAGCTGGGCATTTCGGAAGGCACCCGCTACCTGGCCCACGACCTCATCACCGGCAACAGTTATCCCTGGGAGAAGGAGTGGAACTACATCGAACTCAACCCCAATGCCCTGCCCTTTCACCTTTTCCGTTTGGAAACCAATTAGTTAGATAATGACCCTGAAAACCAAGAACGACTGGCGAGACATCTTGAAGGACAAAGACTTCAAGCGGCCCTTCATCAACAAGGTAGTTCCTGAATACCTGCTGACGAAACGTTGGTACGGAGCGAAGTCAACCCAGGTCAAGAAGTTCGAGATTGAATGGCACCTGGTCTATCCCTACGGAGACTCGGTGGTCCACTTGTTGTTGGTAGAGGTCATTTTTCACACTTCCAATTCGGATACCTATTTCGTCCCGGTGACCTTCTGTGACAAGGAGGAGTTTGAGGAAGGCGGGAAAATCGGCAAGGTCGAGATTGGGGACCAGAAGGGATTCCTCGTGGATGCCTGTTATGTTCCTGCGTTCCGGGAAGACCTGTTCCTGAAGGTCGTTTCAGATTCAGTGGTGGATGTGGTCGAAGGTCAATTGACGTTTGAGCATGGAAGGGGAAGCGGCTGGAAAAAAGGCGATGCAGTCACCAGTCGGATGCTGAATGTCGAGCAGAGCAATACCACCCTGGTCTTCAACGACAAGTATTTCCTCAAGATTTACCGGAAACTGTACCGGGACCTGAACCCGGACTACGAAGTCAGTCGCTATTTGACCCAGCACACCGACTTCCGCAATACACCCGCCTACTGCGGCGCCATCACCTGGTCCAAGCCGAACTTTTACAGCATGACGATCGGCCTGATGCAGGCCAAGGTGGAAAACGAAGGCGATATCTGGCCCCTGTTTGTGAAGCAGGTGGAGGGCTATTTCAAACGGGTGGAGGCCGCCGAGTTCACGCCGGAAGACCTTCCCAAGATTCCCTTGTACCGCCCCTTGGCGGTCGAGGATTTGCCGCCGGTCTATCGCCCCTTCATCGGGGAGCAGCCCCTCCGCAACATCCAGAAGCTGGCCCAGCGGACCGCTGAGATGCACCTGGCGCTCTTCGAAAAGCGCCACGACACCGCATTTACCCCGATTCCCTACTCCGAAGACTACAAGGTCTGGTTGCTGAACCGGATCCTCTATATGTTGGACCACCGGATTACGACGATGGAAAATGTCCTCAACAAAATGTCTCCCCGCGCGCGGGAGTTTGCCGAGGAATTCCTGGAGCGCAAGGCCGAGGTCAAGAACCTGATCCTGAATTTTGACGCTTCCCACCTGAACAGTTCCCGGATCCGCATCCACGGGGACTACCACCTCGGGCAGGTCCTCAAGAGCGGCGATGACTTTGTCATCCTCGACTTCGAGGGCGAGCCGGAAGCGACCATTCGGGACCGCAAAGTGAAGCAAAGTCCCCTGAAAGATGTGGCCGGAATCATGCGTTCCTTCCACTACTCGGTCTTTGCCACCATTTTCTCGGATCACAAATTCAAACTCGACGAGGCCACCCTCACCAAGTTCGGGGGACGCTACTACCGGGCCGTCGTCGCCGTTTTCTTAGAAACCTACCTCAATTTCGCCTTCTCCCATGGCCTCAACATCGGGTACTACCAGGAAGTGGAATACCTCCTCAAGTACCATATTTTTGAAAAGGCCATCTACGAGCTGGGCTACGAATTGAACAGCCGGCCCGATTGGGTGATCATTCCCCTCAAGGGCCTCAACCAAATCCTGAACAATGACTAATTTTCCTACCATGGAAACTACTTCTCCGGTGGTGGCATACAGCCTGTTCACCGAATTTGATATCCACCTGTTCCGTGAAGGACGTCACTACCGTCTGTACGAAAAGCTCGGCAGCCACGTGACCGAAGTCAATGGACAGCAAGGAGTTTACTTTGCCGTTTGGGCCCCGAATGCCGCCAAAGTCAGCGTCATCGGCAACTTCAACCTGTGGAACAAGGAGTCCCACCAGCTGAACCCGCGTTGGGACAGCTCGGGGATCTGGGAAGGATTCATTCCCGAACTCAAGCAGGGAGAAGTCTATAAATACTGCATCACCACGCCCGGTGGCTACCAGTTGGAGAAATCCGATCTCTACGCGATGGCCTGGGAAGAGCCGCCCCGCACCGCTTCGGTGGTTTGGGAGCTGGATTACAAGTGGGGAGACAAGAAGTGGATGAAGTCGCGGAGCAAGAAAAACGGCCTTGACCAGCCCGTCTCCGTCTATGAAGTCCACCTCGGTTCCTGGAAACGCAATGTGGACGAAGATTTTCGGTCCCTGACCTACCGTGAATTGGCGGAAGAGATGGTGCCGTATGTCGCCGAGATGGGTTTTACCCACGTAGAGTTCATGCCGGTCATGGAGCACCCCTACCACATGAGCTGGGGCTACCAGGTCGTGGGCTATTTTGCGCCCACTTCCCGCTTCGGCAGCCCCGAAGACTTCATGTACCTCGTCGATGCCTTCCACCAGGCGGGCATCGGGGTATACCTGGATTGGGTGCCGAGTCATTTTCCCGGTGACGAGCACGGCCTGTACCGCTACGACGGAACGGCCCTCTACGAACACGAAGACCCCCGGAAGGGATTCCATCCCGACTGGAAGAGCTATATCTTCAACTACGGCCGGAGCGAAGTCCGTTCCTTCCTGGTCAGTTCCGCCCGCTTCTGGCTGGACCTGTACCACGCCGACGGCCTGCGGGTTGACGCGGTGGCCTCCATGCTGTACCTCGATTACAGCCGGGAGCACGGCGAATGGATTCCGAATGAGCACGGTGGCCGCGAGAACCTGGAAGCGATTTCGCTGTTGCGGGAAATGAATGCCGCGGTCTACGGCGATTTCCCCGACATCCAGATGATCGCCGAGGAAAGCACCTCCTGGCCGATGGTGAGCCGCCCGACCGATCTGGGAGGCCTGGGATTCGGGATGAAGTGGATGATGGGCTGGATGAACGATACCCTGGAGTACTTCAAGAAAGACCCCGTTTACCGGAAGCACCACCAAAACGAGTTGACCTTTAGCATCAACTACGCCTTCACCGAGAACTTCATGCTGCCCCTCTCGCACGACGAGGTGGTCCACGGCAAGGGATCGCTGATCGACCGGATGCCCGGTGACGAATGGCAGCGCTTCGCCAACCTGCGCCTGCTCTACGCCCTGATGTACACGCATCCGGGGACCAAGTTGCTCTTCATGGGCGGTGAGTTTGGACAGACGCGGGAATGGAACGTCGAAGACTCCCTCCACTGGGACCTCCTGCAGTACGCGCCCCACGAAGGCATGCAGGAATGGGTCAAGGAATTGAACAAGCTGTACAAGAAGGAACCGGCCCTCTACGAGAAGAGCTTCAGCGCGGACGGCTTCCAATTCATTGACCACAGCGACCACGAAAATTCTGTCATCACCTTTGTGCGACGGGGCAACAATCCCAAGGACGACATCCTGGTGATCCTGAACCTCACCCCCCAGACCCACAAGAAGTACCGCGTCGGCGTGCCGACCAAAGGTGAATGGAAGCGGGTCCTCAACAGCGACAAGAAGTCCTACTTCGGATCGAGCTTCCCCACGCGGACCAGCTTCAAGACCGAAGCGGAGCCCTTCCACGGGCAGGAGCAATCGGCCCTGGTCAACCTCCCACCCTTGGGAGTGGTGGCCTACAAAAGAAAATAAGCATTTCTGA
This sequence comes from uncultured bacterium, assembly GCA_963923035.1. Lineage (GTDB taxonomy): Bacteria > Bacteroidota > Bacteroidia > J057 > JADKCL01 > CAWUKT01. The sequence goes on along the minus strand of CAWUKT010000016.1, from coordinate 73,490 downwards.
TACCGTACAATAACTATGGCGCGGGCGTCCTCAGGGCGCCCGCTTCTTTTATAATGTATCTTTACCAGGATGGAAACGTCCTTACCGGTATTCGTCATAGATGGGAATAACTTCCACGATGAAGACAGCTTCTTCGCGCACATGCGGAGTCAGTACATCTGGGTGGATTACTTCGGGGATACGCTGAATGCCTTCGGGGAATTGCTGCTGTCGGGCTTCAATACCGACCAACGCCCTTACCGACTTGTATGGCGCAATGCAGAGAAGTCCAGCCGCGAATTGGAGGCCGAGGATTTTTGGAAGGAATTGCTGGAAGTGATAGATGAATACAAAGCGTTCATATCCTTGGAGTTGGATTAGGGTGGGGACGATATTTTTCTTATTTTCCTGAAGCTGAATTCCAAAAAGCCATTTCTGTTTTTAGGCAATAGAAACCGGGGAAAAAAGCAACAATAACCATAAAAACATAACTTTTTGCTGTTGTTCAACAGTCTGTTGAGTACCCCTGCTGTCAATTTCCCAACTGGCTTTCATTTGCTTCCATGCCCGATCATGCTTTTATTAGGGTTTTGGTTTCAAGCGTCAAACTAACTGAAAGCGACAACTCAACCCCTTTGATTGCGTGACCTGTTCGCATCTTTCAAGCAAGGTCCCCTTCAAAATTGTATATTTATAGTGTATCACATTGAAACGATCATGAAAAAGTTATTCTTTATTGCGCTGTTTTCGGTTGGATTCATTTTCCAAGGTTCTGTATTTGGTCAATCGAATCCGACTGGTCCCACCAGCCTCACCAACCAGAAAGTCAGTGAAGTCATCACTGAGACCTCTCAAAAGACGGGTATCACCGATTCTGATCTCCAGGAGTCCTTCGTCAAAGGCGAAATGGCCATTGAAGAGACGAACGATGGATACCGGGTATACCTCTCCGCAGACCACGGTGGTGGCATCGTAGACATCTGCGAAGAAAACTTCTAAAAACGACTTTTTATTTTAGTTGGCTCATTGGGCAATCGCCTGAGGCATGACACTGGCCTTGCCAGTTTCACTGATCAGGGAGGCTTGCGACACCCCTTTTACTTTTGATTCCAGCCACAAGGCAATGTTGAAACGAGATGCCAATCTCTGTTCAGCAGGTGATAGGAGCAGCTTTTGGAAGCTCTGGAAGGCATTCTCATATACCAATGCCCGCTCAGAGACCGGAACTTGCGAAATCCGCCGCAGGACTTTGATGACCTGGCGCGGATACTGACCCGTCTCATCTTCGGTGGTCGCGCTCATCGAGCGAATCAAGGAATCAAAGACATCAATATTGCCCCGGTCCAAGTGAATCGTCGCCAGAAGGGCTTCTGGCTCCCAACTCAATAAATGCCGGCTTTTGGCCGGAATCGACCGGAGTTTATTCAAGCACCGAATGGACTTCTTGTGCTCATCCTGGTAAAAATACCCCAGCGCGGCCAGCATCTTCAAATAGGCGTGGCGGCCCTCGCTAAAGTAATCGGGATGGGAGTCCAATCCCTCCAATCCTTCCTCAATCAGATTCAGGTTGGCATAGTATTCTCCCAGGGTAAACTGGTTCAGAATGGATTCTGTGCGTACAATACGCGTTTCAATGGGGCTCGTGGCCTCCAATTGGGACAGCCGCAGGTTATAACGGACCGATTCGTCCCTTTGGTTCGCGCGAACGGCAAGACGAATGATCTGAGTATGTTCAAATACAAGCTGGGCCACCGGGTATTCGTAGGGCGCATTTTCCATGCGCTCGACGAGAATTCCCTGTAGCTTGACCGTCTGATCGTAGTCTTCTTTCAGCAGGGCGACACCCACGCGGGCCTTCATCGCCATGACTTCCGCCCGAAAAGTGGGCTTTTCCATGTGCTGGACCCGGTCATTGAGGGCCGCAGCCGTCATCTGCTTGCTGTCGTAGTCCTTGCGGAAAGCGTCCCTGATCTGGTCCAGAATTCCATCGAATTCGAAGTGAATGTCCTGGCGTTCACGGACCTCACGACGGGACAGGCGGCCTTCGGGGAGGTTGAAAACGACTTTGTAGATGGAATTGAGTTCGCGGGCGAGGTCGTGGAGGAAAACGAGTTGGGAATAATCTTCAATGGCTTCGGCTTTGCCGATTTCTTCTTGCCAGGCCTTGTCGGCCAGCTCTACCGCGTCCAGCTGGACGGCCTTGCGGATGAATTCAGCCGGATCGAACCGGCTTTGGCCGTACATGACCAGGCTCTGGATGATCCGCTCAGCCAGCTTGCAGCGGTACAAATAGTATTGGGTAGCATTGCGAAACTCCTTCCCCCGGATTTTCGCATGGCTTTTTTCATTCAGTGACTTGGCGGCCAGAATTCGGTCGTAAAGTACCAGGTCTAAAGATTTGCGATTTCCTTTGACAAACCGGGTGAATTTCGACTTTTGTTCCTTTGTCAGGGAATGAACCAAAAAATACAGATTTTCAGCTGTCATAAGTGCCTGTGAAACTATTACAATTCTTTTTGCGGGACCAATTGAAGATCAGTCGTTTTCGATCATTAATGTCGTGATGATTTATTACAAAATCAAAAAATCTTGTCTCATCCGCAAGTCCACCCCGTGTTATATTGGAAATGAATTAAACAAATGGTCGTCGAGGGATTCGAATTGACAGCTTGAACCATCAGTCCCTCAGATCATTGTGATACACTCGCCACCACCTACGTTGGTGGCCACTGGTCAAGAAATTATTCAGCACGTTCTTTACGGATAAAATTAATGACCCGTCCAGCCCACGATTAACTCTCGTGGGCTGGAACACCAACCACGCATACTGTTTTTACTACTTTGATTTATAAAAGACCATAACTACAAACCTTTTTTTGTGATTTTAAATCACCTTCACTCCGTGAGATCAAAAATAGTTTTAACGACTCAACCAACGGTGTGATGGGCGGACCCTGGCATTTCCACCTTTCCAAATCCAGCTAAGATTGCACGCCACGGTCCGCCTTTTTTCTTTTCCCATCAGCCCAATCCGGCACGTAAGTTCTTAGCTCTTTTTCCTGAAAAATATGTTGATCGGCACTCCCTTGAAGCCAAAGACCGCCCGGAGTTTGTTCTCCAGGTAGCGCTTGTAACTTTCCTGGATCAATTTGGGATGGTTCGTAAAGAAGAGAAAGGTCGGTACGCTCGCCGGGATCTGGGTCACGTATTTGATGCGGATAAATTTCCCCCGCACGGCTGCGGGGCGGTGGGCAGCCCAGGCCTCCTGCATCACCTCATTCAACTGAGACGTCGGGATTTTCTTCTGCTTCTCGTGGTAGACCTCCACCGCGACCTCCAGTGATTTCAGGATGCGTTGTTTGTTCAGGGCGGAAATGAAAACGACCGGGACATTGCTCAGGGGCTGCAAACGCTCCTGGATCACCCGCTCATAATCGCGGGCCGTATTCGTTTCCTTCTCCAGCAGGTCCCATTTGTTCACCAAGACCACCAGGCCCTTCCGGTTCGTCACCACATTGTGGAGGATATTCAGGTCCTGTGCTTCCATTCCGTGTTCCGCATCAATCATCAGCAGCGCCACATCGCATTCCTCGATGGCCCGGATCGACCGGATCGTCGAATAGAACTCGACGTTTTCCTTGACCTTGGCCTTTTTCCGCAGCCCGGCCGTATCGACGAGGTAGACGTCCAGCCCAAAGGCATTGTAGCGCGTATAGATCGAATCCCGGGTCGTGCCCGAAATGTCCGTCACGATATTTTGGTCCTTGCCCAGCAAAGCATTCACCAGGCTTGACTTGCCCACGTTGGGGCGGCCCACAAAGGCAAACTTGGGCACATTGTCCTCGACGATTTCGGCTTCCGGCTCGGGCAAGCTCGCGACCAGGGCATCCAGCAATTCACCGCTTCCCGCCCCGTTCATGGCGGACACCGGATAGGGCTCGCCCAATCCCAGTTCGTAGAACTCGTAGATGCCGCCTTCGCGGTCAAAATTGTCGGCTTTGTTCGCCACTAGGAACACCGGCTTCTTGCTCCGCCGCACCAGGTTGGCGAATTCCCGGTCCAGGGGCATCAGCCCCGTCGTCACGTCCACCACAAACAGCATGGCGTCACTTTCCTCCATCGCAATGTGGACCTGCTCGCGGATCGCCGCCTCGAAGATATCGTCTGAATTGGCCACGTAGCCGCCGGTATCGATCACGGTGAAGTGATTGCCCGTCCATTCTGCTGTGGCATAATGGCGGTCCCGCGTCACCCCGCTCTGGTCATCCACAATGGCCTTCCGTGCTTCCACCAACCGGTTGAAGAGGGTCGATTTTCCGACGTTCGGACGGCCAACAATCGCTACAATTCCACTCATATCGCTGTGTATTTCTCGGTGTTCGGTATTTTTTATTGTTCCCCGTAGCCAAATCCACGGAGCTGAAAGGGATTGTCCTTCCAATTTTCGGCGACCCGCACCCGCAGGTCCAGGTAGACCGGTTTCCCCAGAAACGCTTCCACGTCCGGACGGGCCAACTGCCCAATTTTCTTGATCATTTGTCCCCCTTTGCCCACGACCATCCCCTTCTGCGAGGACCGCGCGACGTGGATTTCGGCGTGGACCACCGTAACTTTTTCCTTTTCCTCAAACTGCAAAATGCTCACTTCGGTACTGTACGGCAGTTCCTGCTTCAGCAGCATGAAGATCTTTTCCCGGATGATCTCGGAGACGAAGAAGCGCTCCGGCCGGTCAGATAGCATTTCCGCATCGAAATAGGGCGGACCTTCCGGCAGCATCTCCACGATCATTTGCTTGAGGTGGTAGACATTGAAGCCGTGGAGGGCCGAAATGCCGATGGCGCCCGCGACCTTGACCTTTTCGGTGATCTCGGCGTGGCGTTGCTTGACCTTGTCTTCATTCGAGCGGTCGACCTTGTTCAGGACGAGCAGCACCGGGACCTCGCTTTTGTTGGCGAGTTTGTAGATCAGGTCCTCGGGAAATTTCTCGTTCACATCCACCAACAGCAGGATCAGGTCGGCATCTTCCATGGAGGCGCGGACCGAATTCATCATGACGCGGTGGAGGCGGTACTGGGGCAAAATGACCCCGGGGGTGTCCGAAAAGACGATTTGGTAGTCCTCCCCGTGGGCAATTCCGAGGATGCGGTGCCGCGTGGTTTGGGCTTTGGGCGTGGTAATGGCCAGTTTTTTTCCCACCAACGCATTCATCAAAGTGGACTTGCCGGCGTTCGGCTTCCCAATGATGCTTACAAATCCTGACTTGTGGGTCTTTTCGGTCATAACCGCAAAGATACAGAGAGGATTGGAATGAGTCGCACATTTCAAACTTTTGATTTTCAATTGGGGAGAAATGGAGGAGGAGGGGAGCAAAGAACAGGGAAATGGAAGGGGAAAATGCGGGGGGAAATGAAAAAGGGAAGGGCCGGGGCAATTAATAGTTGCCCCTTGGTGGTTCGATTTTGAATGAAATAGGCAAGCATTTATTGCCAAAAGCTGCAATAACGGAGCGAATTGCTTGAAGGTTGGTTAGGAATGGTAGAAACTTGGTTAGTTTTTGTAGAAAGTTCCGTGTCGGCGGCGGAAGTTTCCATTAATTTGGTGGAAAGTTGGGCTTGAAGTGTAGAAGTTTCTACAGTTCGTGCCCGATAGGGGAGTGTCACTGGTAGAAGTTTCGACAAATGGGGCCTAAGTTTCCATGTTTTTGGTGGAAGGTCGGACCAATTTGATGGAAATGCGGACCTCTTGGGGGGAAGAGGCGAGCTTCAGGGTGGAAAGGTTGAGCTCTTGGGTAGAATGGTCGACTCTTTTGGTGGAAAGGTCGAGTTCTTGAGTAGAAAGATCGGGCTCCCGGGTGGAAGGGCCGACCCTCGGGCCAGATGGGGATGGTACCGGAAGGGAACCAGGGAGCCGCCATCCATGCTTGTGCCCCCTCGTTTAGCCGGGACTCCATTGGCAAGGCCCCCCACCTCCATCAAGAACGAACCCGCATCTGGACTTTCCATAAGTCTTTCCGTGGTATCTTTAATTATCTCTCTTTTCGAGGAAATAGCTTTGTGTTGTCCCCATAATTGAATGGATTAAACCAAAGCAAAATGATCAATAGAATTTACAAAGGAACGGTTTTGGCCCTCTGCTTACTCCTGCTGACGGGCACTTATGCTTGGAGTCAAACCTCCAGCTCGAATGCAGACAACAGTATTGAACAGGAAAACCCGGCCGATGAGGTCATCAGAAGGCGCGCACCTTATAAGTATCCCGCGAAGAAGATCCTTTACCTGGTCTCCAATCCGGGAACGCTCAAGGAGATGCCGGTGGGCTTTTTTGCCGAAGAGTTGACCCGCCCCTTCTTCGAATTTGTCCAGGCCGGTTATACCGTGGACCTGGCTTCTTCCAAGGGTGGAAAGGTCGAATTTGACGGCTTCTCCAATCCGGAAAGTGAGTACACCATCTATCCCAATGACCTCGTGACCATAGGCTTCAGCCACCACAAGCAGTTTGGGAAGTTGATGGAAAACACCAAGGCGATCGCTGACATTGACATCAGCGAGTACGATGCCGTCTGTGTGGCCGGTGGAGGTGGCCCATTGGTGACCTTCAAAGACGACGAAGCCTTGCACCAGTTCATCGCCGATTTTTACGAGCAAGGAAAAGTGGTGGGCATGCTCTGCCACGGAACGAGCCTGCTCCTGTGGACCAAGCTGAGTGATGGCACCATGCTGGCCGATGGAAAGACCTGGACCGGATACTGTGACGCCGAGGAGAAAATGAATAATGAGGCCGCCGGATTCAAGTTGAATGACTATACCATCGAGTCGGAAGCCCGCAAGAATCCCAACACCAATTACGAGGCCGCGGGTCCCCTGGAACCCTTTGCGATCCGCGATGGGCGGCTGATTACCGGCCAGCAGCAACACAGCAGTTACTTGTTTTCACAGTTGGTGATTGAGGCGCTCTCCGAGTCCGATCAATAAAACCGAGCCATTCACGGGCAATGGTCTGCACTTTTTAAAGTTTGCAGACCATTGCTGTTTTTAAACCACGAGAGAATGATCTTGCGAAACCTTATAGGTATGCTTTTTGTCCTGGCTTGTTTGGCGTCGAATGGGCAGGAGTTGATGGGCCAGCGTGACAGCAGCCAGTTCCACTATGATTTGAGGCTCGACCTTTCCGGTCGGCTCATCGGTGGAACTTTTGAGCAGTTGGTATTCAATAATTCGCTGGACCTCAAAGTGGAAAACAAGCGCTGGAGCTTTCAGAATTCGACCAGCTACCGCTTCAACAGAACGGGCAATGCCCAGGTCGAGAACAATTGGTACGAGCTGTTTTCAGCCTCCTGGCTGAACAAAAAGAAATTGTTCTTCCCCACGGTCTTCTACCACTACGACAACAATTTAATGTTCAGGGTAAATGCCCGGCATCTTTTTGGAGGAGGCCTGAGTAGTGTCAAAAGCTGGGAGGGGCATTCTTTTCGCCTGGATGTGGGGGCAGGGTATGATTACACGGACTACAATGGAAGCCAGTTTGAAAATAGCCCCAGGCTGGGTCCCATCAGACGGCGCAGTCTGTTGATGTTTCGTTTGACCCACGAAAATAAGTTCTTCCAAGGGAAGGTCGCCTTGGCCAATGACTTCTTTTACCGCCATTCCTTGGTGGAGCGCTCCGATTATTTGTTCATCTTTCAACCCAAGGTATCTTTTGCGGTCTCCACCCACCTGAATACGAGCGTGGGCCTCGAATACCGCTTCGAGAATGTCTATTTGTTTGATTTGTCCCGCTTCAACTCCATCCTGGTTTATGGTTTGGCCTTCCAACTGGGTAAATAGCCCACCTCCCACATTTTTCCTATTTTTACCCATGATCTCCCGCGTACCCTCCTCCCTGTCCACTTCCTTCCGCTGGCTCCTCTTCCTGCCCCTCGCCCTGATCATGGCCGCGTGCAGCGGGGAACCCAACCTGGGCGATGCCGAGGCTGTGGCGGAATACCTCTGCGAGGAATCCAACGCCATCACCGAGTCCACGGTGGAAAATGGCATCGACGATGAGGCCCTCAACAACTACGTCCAGGACATGCGGGCCTTCGAAGCCAAGCTCCGCGCCTACCACGGCGATACTTTCGCCGACTGGAATTCCCGCATGGAGGCCCATTTCCTCGAAATCTGCCGCCTGGAAGAGCCGACTTTGCCCAATTGAGCCCCCGTTGCGCTGCGTTTCCCTGACTTTTCCTATTTTGCAACCATGATGCGATTGCACCGCGAAGGAAAAGTCATCATCCCCGTATCCCTGTTGATATTGGTGTCGATCTGGTCCGCCTTGTATTTTCCCTGGCTCCGGACGACCAGCTATTGGTACGTGGGCATCATCCTGGCCATGGCCGGGGTCATCTTCTTTGGCTTTGTCCTGAATTTCTTCCGCAATCCCCACATCGATACCAAAACCGATCCGGGGGCGATCATTGCGCCGGCCGACGGCAAGGTCGTCGTCATGGAAGAAATCAACGATCCCCATTTCTTCAAGGGACCGGTGCGCCAGATCAGCATCTTCATGTCGCCGCTGAATGTCCACGTCAACCGCAATCCCATTGCGGGCCGGGTCGCTTACCACCACTACAAGCCTGGTAAGTACCTCGTGGCCTACAACCCCAAGTCCAGTCAGCTGAATGAGCAAACCATGTTTGTGATTGAGAATGACAAGTGGCAGGTGGGGTTCAAGCAAATTGCCGGGGCGGTCGCGCGCCGAATTTGCTGGTACATCAAGGAAGGCGATGAGGTGGAGCAGAGTCAGGAAATGGGCTTCATCAAATTCGGATCCCGCATCGATGTGCTGGTGCCATTGGACGCTGAAATCCAGGTGGACCTCAACGAGCCGGTGCGGGGCGGCGTCACGGTCCTGGCCAAAATCGATTGAGATTGCCCGGAACCAATCGTCTCTCTTTTCCCCTTGGCACTCCCTTTCTGTTAAATTAAGTTGAACGGCCCCCTCCGTCCGCTACAAAAACTCAACATTAAAGCCGGCTTAGTTCTTGGATTGTTCAATTTGAATTTATTTCAAGATTACCTCTCTAAGGTTCTTTTGTATTGTTGAGTTATGCCTTCGCCGAAGGCGTAGAACAGCACCAGAACTGAAAACTGTTTTAATCCGAAAAATTTCATGAAATCTCTGAAGCTCCACATCCTCCTTCTGGCCGTGCTGGCTGGTGGCCTGTTTCTCCAGGGCTGTCGCAGCGAGGGTTGTACTGACGTAAATGCAGTCAACTACGATCCCGATGCCAAAAATGACGACGGATCTTGTATTTTCGATTCCAACGAAACCATCGTGGACAACGGAAATGGAACTGGTACTACTACCTGGACCAAAGACAAGACTTACATCCTCGACGGATTTGTATTCGTCAACGATGGTCAGACCCTGACCATCGAAGCTGGTACCGTTATCAAAGGCAAGCCGGGCACCGGCGCTGCTGCTTCCGCTCTGATTGTTGCCCGTGGTGGCCGCATCATCGCTGAAGGTACCGCTTCTGAGCCGATCATCTTCACCGCTGAAGAAGACGACGTCACCAACCCGAACGACATCCCCGCAACTGAGCGTGGTCTCTGGGGCGGTCTCATCATCCTCGGCGATGCTACCCTGAATACCAACCCCGGCGAGCAGGCCATCGAAGGTCTCCCGACCTCCGAAGCCCGTGGTCTCTACGGTGGTACTGATGATGCCGACGATTCCGGTATCCTCCGTTATATCTCCGTCCGTTACGGTGGCTCCAACATTGGTGCTGACAACGAAATCAACGGTGTCACCTTCGGTGGTGTTGGTTCCGGTACCGTAGTTGAGCACATCGAAGTCTTCAACAACAAAGACGACGGTTTTGAGTGGTTCGGTGGAACCGTTAACAGCCGCTGGCTGGCCGCCATCAACTGTGGCGACGACTCCTACGACTACGACCAGGGCTTCACTGGCAACGGCCAGTTCTGGTTCGCTCTCCAAGACCCGACCATCGGTGGCGACCTCGGCGAGCACGACGGTGGTACCTCTCCTGAAAACGGTACTCCCTTCGCCAAGCCGGTTATCTCCAACGCTACTTATATCGGCCGTGGTGTTTCCGCTGGTTCCGACATCATGACCATCCGCGACAACGCTGGTGGTGAGTACTACAACTCCATCTTCGTCAACCAGGAAGACGGCATCGACATCGAGCTCCTCTCCGGTCCCGACGACGCTTACAACCAGTTCACCCAGAACAACATCATCTTCTCCGACAACTTCTTCTACAACATCGGCGGTTCTGGTGCCACCACGGTTGACGCTTGCTTCAAGATCAACGCCGGCGACACCATCGTTTCCCAGGCTGATGTTGACGCTGCCAATACCGCTATCCGCGCTGCTTTCGGCTCGTCCAATACCTTTGATTCTGACCCCGGCGTTACCTACAACGGCTCCACTGCGGTTGTAACTCCGACCGGTGCTGCGGCTTCCGGCGCTCAGCAGCCTTCCGTCATCTGGTTCGACCAAGTCACCTACCGTGGTGCCTTCGGCCCGAGCGACAACTGGCTCCAGGGCTGGTCCGCTGCCTCTGAGCAGGGTATCCTCTAAGCAGGTCCAATCAACCCACCATATATCAGGGACTGTCCTTCGGGATGGTCCCTTTCTTTTTGTCCTGGTCGTTTCGGGGCAATTGGGGGGTAGAACAAGGGAAAAAGACCGGAAATGGGAGGGGGGATTGTGAAATGGGAATTGGCAAAGCCTGAACAAAGTGGGAGAAGGGGAAACGGAGAAATGGGGACCGGGGAAATGTGGGCGGTGGAAATGGCCTCAAAGGGGCAATGCAAAGGGTTGAAGGACGCCAAGAATTTTGGCGATAAATGTTCAACAAGGGCTATTTCTCCGATTGGGTCAAATGTCCCGAATCGGCGTGATTTTGTTGAGATTGGTAAACAAGAATGCTAGATTTATTCTCAATAAATTCAATCAGTTACCTAATTATCAAAAATCCCCCTATTATGCGAAAATTATTCGTACTGATCGCCCCTGTCCTGATGTTGGCATTCATCGTTGCGTGTAGCCAATCGGATGATGTCCTCGCCGACGCCCATACCTCTGATGCCCCGGTCGTCCGAATTGAAGGCAATCAGCTCGTGGTCGAAGAGGGCTATGAACTGGTCCTGACCAAAGACAATTCCAGCTCGGAAGCCTTGGTGATCCAAAGTGGGTCTTCAATCAAAGAAGCCGATGCCCAGGTAGGTAAATATGTCTGTGGCTGCGACGGCAATGGCACCTGTCAGTGGATCCGTTGGAACAGCAACATGATCGAGTGTGCTGACACCACCAATTCCTGCGATGCTTCCTGCACCGTCGTCGAAGTCAAGGTGAGCAAGCTGAACTGACCCCGTTTTCAGGAAAAAATGTTGCGAGGCCACTCCCCGGGAGTGGCCTTTGCTATTTCATCTGAATCCATTCAGATGGCAGGTGGGAGAAATTGTACAAGGGACGTTATCACATCAATTTAATGTTAACGGAGTCGAAATGGGTGCAACGTAGATTTTCCTCCCCAATCATTTTGGGTTAATACCCCAAACTGAACTTTGCAGTTGTCATACTTCATGTACTATGAGAGGAAAAACTGCAACTACTTTTGCTTTTCTGGCGCTGCTCACCTGCTTTCAATGGGTGGCCGGACAAAGCATTACTGGCCGGGTGATTGATGGTCAGAACGAGGAGGCACTGGTGGGGGTGACCGTTCGCCTGATGGACGGAGAAACCCTGAAAGGTGGCGCCTATACCGATGACAGTGGTGAATACACCATCATGCCCATTCAGCCTGGCACCTATACCTTGATTTACTCCTACGTTTCTTATTTGACGGACACCGTCAAAGATGTCACAGTGGCCGCCGGCCAGGACCTGACCCTGGACCGCGTATTGGAGCCGGATGTGCAGGAAACGGTGGTCATCTACTCCAAGATCGAGCGGAATTCCGAGGCCCAGGTCCTCAACCTCCAGCGCCGTTCCACCAGCGTGGTCGATGTGATCTCCATCGAGAACATCCGCCGGGCCGGTGACTCCGACGTCGGCTCGGCCATGAAGCGGGTGACGGGCGTGACCGTTGAAGGCGGCAAATACGTCTACGTCCGCGGTCTGAGCGACCGCTACTCCAAGACCCTCCTCAACGGCAATGAAATTCCCGGCCTGGACCCGGACCGGAACTCCGTCCAGATGGACATGTTCCCCTCCAACCTCGTCGACAATGTCGTGGTGCACAAGACCTATTCTCCCGATCTTCCCGGCGACTTCGCCGGTGGTTTGATCAAGATCTCCACAAAAGACTTTCCCACGAACTTCACCGTTCGTTATTCTTCTTCCCTTGGCTTCAACCCCCAGGCCAACCTCAACAGTAACTTTCTCGAAGGTACCCGCGGCCGCTTCGACTGGTTGGGCATCGACGATGGCACCCGGGCGGCTCCCGACTACGTTGCCGACCCGAATACGCCCCTCCCGGCCGGTCCTTCTTTCAGCGACCCCAACGTGGCATCGGTCATTGATTCTTCCTCCAATGCCTTTTCCACCCCCGTCTACCCCCAAAACCGGACCTCGGGTGTTAACCACAGCCACTCCTTCTCCATTGGAAACCAGACTTTCCTGAAGGGACGTCCCCTGGGCTACGTGGCCAGCATTTCCTACCGGAACAATGAGAGCTACTACGACAATGGCATCTCCGCCCGGTGGAAATTGACCGGAAATACCAGCAATACCGCCAGCCTGACGCCTTTGCTGGACCTGCGCGACCAAAGTGCCACCCGCGACGTGTTGTGGGGAGCGCTGGGAAGCCTGTCCTATGTGGTGGGCCGTGACCAGCAGTTGCGCCTGAACTTCCTCCACAACCAGAGCGGAACCAGCAATGCCCGCTTCCTGACCGGTTCCATTCCGGAAGCCGACCCCGAATTGACCTTTGAAACGCGCGTCATTCAGTACACCGAGCGTTCCATGGATGCCGTTCAGCTCTCTGGCTTCCACAAATTTGGCGACGGTTCCAGCCCCGGTAAGTTTGGCCGCCTCGGCTTCAACTGGGCCGGTGCCTATACCCGCACTTCCCAGGACGAGCCGGACCTGCGCTACTTCAGCAACGACTACGAAATCAACAACCAGGGCGATACCCTGTACCTCATCCAGGAATCGCTCTACCGCGTTCCGACCCGCTTCTTCCGGAAGATGACCCAGGACAACCTGGACTTCAAAGGTCACTTTGAGCTGCCCTTCGAAGGCTGGACCGGCCAGGAAGGCAAGATCAAGTTTGGTGGTTCGGCCTTGTACAAGGCCCGTGACTTCCAGGAAGCGATCTACGACTTCCGGATCGGGAGCGCCACGACGCCTTACAATGGCAACGATGCGGATTACTTTGCCGATGACAACATCGGCGTGGTGGACACGAACGAGAACGGCCTGTTCCTCTACGGCCTGTACATGATCGACGCCACCCAGCCCCAGAACAGCTACCGCGGCCGTCAGGGCGTCTACTCCGGTTACGCGATGGCCGAAGCCAACCTGACCGAGCGCCTGCGGATGATTGCCGGTGGCCGCTACGAGCTGACGAATATCGAAGTGGAAAGCCGCGACGCCAGCCTCTCTCCGGGTGTCGTCGATGCGGGTGACTTCCTGCCTTCCGTGAACCTGATCTACTCGCTGAACCAGGATTCTCTGAAGAACATCATGAACATCCGGGCGAGCTACTCCCGGACCCTGGCCCGTCCGACTTTCCGGGAACTGGCGCCGTTTGCGAGCTTCGCCTTTACCCGAGACTTCGTCCTGATCGGGAACGATACCCTGCGCCGGACCAACATCGACAACTTTGACCTGCGTTGGGAAATGTTCCCGACGACCAGTGAGATCGTCTCGGTGAGCGTCTTCTACAAGCGCTTCCAAAACCCGATTGAACGGGTCATCAATCCGACCGCCCAGAACGTCGAGCTGAACTACCGGAACGTACCGGAAGCCCTGCTCTACGGCGCCGAATTCGAATTCCGCAAGAAACTTGGCTTCATCAGCAATTCCCTGCGCGATTTCCGGGCCGCGGCCAACCTGACCTTAATCCAGTCCCAGCTGGACATCAACCCCGATGAATTGGCCCTTATCCGGACCCTGGATGAAGATGCTCCCGCGACCCGTCCGATGTTCGGTCAGTCGCCCTATACCATCAACGGTGAATTGGCCTACGTCAATGACAGCATTGGCCTGAACACGAGCTTGAACTTCAACGTATTTGGCCCGCGCATCTCGAACGTGAGTGTGGGGGGTACCCCGAACGTATTTGAGCAGCCCCGGCCCCGGCTGGACTTCTCAATCGCCAAATCTTTCGGCAAAGTGGCCCTGCGTTTCCGGGCCCGGAACCTTCTGGACCCGGAGTACCGCCAGATCCACACCCTCAACGATGCGGACTTTATTTACTCCAGCTTCCGCCTCGGACGGACCTATTCGCTCAGTGTCTCGTACACATTTGAGCGACCCACGAAGAAGTAACACGAATCATGTAGCAATCAAGGCCGGTTCGCAAGGATCGGCCTTTTTGTTTTCCGGCGGTTTCCTCCTCGGATTTGCCCTTCTATAATCCTGTTGCTTTGCTTATTTTTGAAACGGAGCAAGGCAAACAGGCCCCCGACCTATTCATGCATTACATCGACCCATACGAACTCTTCCAACTCAATGTCCAGGCCCCGTCTGAGGTGACCAAAGAGGTGCTGAAACGCGCCCGGCAAAAGATTCTGGCAGAGTTTGAATTGAGCGATGACATTGTGATCAAAAAGGCCGGGGCGGAATTGGACAAGGCGACGGCGCTTCAGCTGTTGGAGGAACTGGAAAATCCGATCAAGCGATCCCACCACTGGCACCTGCACGCGAATCCGCAGTTGAAGGATTTTCTGCGGGAAGAAAAGCTGCGCTACCTCCGGTACCTGCCCGAAGCCGAAAACCTCGGCGATGCTGAATTCCGCAAGTTCCTGAGCGAACAACTCGCGCCGATCTACGATCGGCACCTCAGCGAAAACATCCGCAAGGGTCGTCGCCCTGAGGTCTCGCTCATCCTCCAACGCCTGGACCTGATCACCGATTGGGACATGGACGTCGCCCTGAAGGGCGCGATCCGGTACTTCAACCAGTACGCCCAAGAGATCTCCCAGCTGGTGGACCGGCCGGAAGAATTGCGGCAGGCCCGGGTGGACCACCTGTTTGAATTGGAGCAAATCAAGCTCCTGAACCGGTTTCCCCGCGTCTACCAGCATGTCCGGAACCGCTACGCAGAATCGCTCCGCAAGCTGGCGGAGACGTACGAGAACAAGCTGGACCAGACCCATACCGCTTATGCGGTCATCTGTGTGGCCGCGGAGCTGGACACGGACCTGAGCACGGCCGAGTACATCAACTACCTGAAGGTGGAACTCTGGCGGCGGAAGCGACAGAAGGACCAGAGCCGTTGGACCCGGACCGAATCGAAGGAGTCGGAGCCGAAGTCCAATTACGCGGAGCAGAGCTACCAGCAGCAGAATACCCAGCGCACGGAGGAACCCCATGTAGGCCGCCGCAACCGCTGGTGGATTGCGGTCTTCCTGATCATCGGAGCCGTTTCGTTGCTCCGGTTGTGCGACCGTCCCCGACGGAGCCATTCCTTTGACATCGATTCCATTACCAAGATTGACATCCCGGAGATCGATATCCCATCGATTGAGTTGGGCGTTGATCCCCTGACCCGGAGCCTGAATGCCCAGGATTACCTCTTCGATTCTCTGGCCGATTTTGAGGCTTATGCTACGGACATTTATATCGCCGGGGACAATGGGGAAGGAATTGATGATGTGAAAATACGGCCCGATACGACGTCCCCCTACCACGACGAAATTTTTGGCTTTGACCTGACCTGGTTTGGGGTGCCGCGCATCCAATTCCGTAATCGGTCCGATTTCGATGCCGTGGTGTTTTTGGTGGATGAGGCGGAAGGAAAAATCAAGTACCATTATTTTGTTTCGGCCGGGGAAACTGCGGAGTGGCGTGAGGTGCCGGAAAATTCAATGGGGGTGAAATTGTACCTGGGGAAATATTGGTCTCCAGTGGTCATGTCCTACTTCGATGATCGAATGGGAGCCTTTGCCCATCCCCACTACATGACGAAAGAGGGCGTGGAGACCATCAATGACGGGATGACCTATTTTAAGACGAAAAAAGACGAGGGATTCGAGGTGGACAACAAGCGGATTGGGAAAGTGATGACGCTGAGTTCCGACCTGAAGCTGTCCCTCGAAACGAAATAATTGCTGTATGAGCTTACCGAATGTTCCCGAACAATTCCTGTACCTGATCAACCAGGTCTACGACATGGAACGCAAGGTCAACCGATTGACTGAGAAGAATTCACTCGGCAGGAATCTGGATCGGATGAAGAATAAATTTGCTGAAATGGGCCTGGAAATTGAAGATCCGATGGGACAGCCCTACAACGAGACCCGCACCGATTGTGAGGCCAATATCGCTGGAGATTCCAGCGAGAACCTTGTCATCACCGATGTGGTCAAGCCCATCATCCGCCTCCGCAATGGCGCCGTGGCCATGATTGTCCAAAAGGCCGTGGTCATCGCCGAAGCCCAATCCTGATTTTCATTTCCCTACCCCTTTTCCCATGTCCAACACCATCAATTTCGGCATCGACCTTGGCACCACCAACAGCGTCATTGCCAAGTGCGAAGAAGGCATTGTCGACATATTTCGCAGCCCTCTCAGCCAAAAAGAAACCCTGCCGTCGGTCGTGGCCTACCGAAAAAAGCGCATCCTCGTCGGCGACAAGGCCCGGGAATACATGGAACGGGACCCGGAGAATGTGGTCGGTTCCTTCAAACGGAAAATGGGGACTTCGGTCCGCTATCCCATCAAATCGACCGGTGAGACGGTCAGCCCGGTGGAACTCAGCGCCCAGGTCCTGAAGGAACTCAAGACTTTTGTCCATACCGGCGAGACAGTATCGTCGGCGGTGGTAACCATCCCCGCCAGCTTCGACACAGTCCAGTCCAATGCGACCAAGGCGGCCGGTCACCAGGCCGGCTTCAAGTCGGTGGTCCTGTTGCAGGAGCCCATTGCCGCGAGCCTGGCCTACGTCAACCGCAACGAGGAGCGGACGGATTTGCGGGACGGGCAGTGGCTCGTCTACGACCTGGGCGGGGGCACCTTCGACGTGGCCCTGGTCCGCATCCAGGAAGGCGAAATGCGGGTCCTGGACCACGAAGGCGACAATTTCCTGGGCGGAACTGACTTCGACGCGCTCATCACCGAACACCTGGTGGTGCCGCATTTGGAGCAGGAGGGCACCTTCGAGAACCTCCTGGCCGAAATGAAAAGTGCTTCCGGCAAGTACAACCGTCTGTGGTTCCAATTGCAGAACAAGGTCGAAGAGGCCAAGATCCTGTTGTCCAGCCACCAAACCGCCGACATCGAATTCGAGGTGGAAGACGACGAAGGCGAACTCCTCGACATTTACCTGACGATTTCCCGCGATCAATTTGAAGCGTTGATCGATCCTTATATCACCTCGACGGTGGAGATGATCCACCGCATCGTGGCCCGCAACGACCTGTCCACGGACGACCTCCAGTTCATCCTGATGGTGGGCGGATCGACCTTCATTCCGCGGGTCCGCCAGCGGATCGGCGCCGAACTGAGCGTCGACGTCAATTGCAATATCGATCCTACGACCGCAGTGGGCGTGGGCGCTGCCCATTACGCCGCGACCCGGACCCTTCGCGAGGAAACAGGACCGGCGAAGGAAGGCACCCGGACCGTTGATCTCGACGTCAAGATGGCCTACCAGAAGAATTCGACCGGTCAGGCCGAGTATTTTACGGCCGTCATCAAAGGCGCCATTGCGGGCTTGTACTACCGCATCGTGCGGGAGGATCGGGGATTTGATTCCGGCTTGAAGGAGCTAAAGGCTCGGATCGAGGAGGACTTGCCGCTCGTAGAAAATGCCTACAACTACTTCAACCTGACCATTTACGACGCCCAAAACAATCCGGTGGTGGCCGACCTGCCTCAGATTGGCATTGCGCAAGGCAAATTCAGCGTTACGGGACAGCCCCTGCCGAATGATATCTGCATTGAGGTGGATGATGTGGAGGGGAAACAAACGAAGAATGAGGTGGTGTTCCGGAAAAATGAGATCCTGCCGCTGCGGCGGACCCTCACCAAGGAAATCACCAAGACCATTCGCCGGGGCCAGGACGAGAAGATCATCATCAATGTTCTGGAAGGCCCGGAAGGTGCCCTCCCGAGTGTGAACCAGCCCATTGGGTTCATCGCCGTGACCGGCGACGACCTGGAGCGGGACCTGGTCAAGGGCTCCGACGTAGAAATCACCCTGGAAATCTCCGAGAGCCGGGATTTGCGGATTTCTGCCTACCTCCTGATGACCGATCAGGAGTTCACGAACGTCTTCACCGCTTCGGAGCGCAAGGTCCACCTGGGCAAGCTCCGGGACGAGGTCGCCTTGTTGATCGACGAGGCCGATCTCAAGCGGGAACGCATCGAAGAAGAGGAAGATTTTGAGCGGGCAATTGAGATTGTCCAACTGAAAGATGACCTCGAAATCCTGCTGGAAAACCTGCAAGGGCTGGCCGAGGACGATGTGACCGACGCCAAATTCCAGTACGAAGACCGCAAGCGGAAGCTCGCGCAAAAACTCTCCAACCTGACCAAGGACGATGCCATCAACGATGTGAAGATCGAGTTCTTCGAGATCAAGCGGGTATGCCGGAGTTGGGTAGAGGAGCACGGAACGGACGGGGAAAAGAACAGCTTCGAAGACATCCTGTCGACGGAAAAAGAGGTGCTGCGGACGAACAATGTCCACCGCATCAAAGATGCGTCCGATCGCTTGCGCGATCTCATCTACCGGATTCGCTGGCGCGTGCCGGAATTCCTCAAGTCGATGTTCTATACCTACTACGCGATGCGGGAAGACTATCCCGACATGGATGCCGCCCGCGAGCACATCGCCAACGGCGAGAAGGCCGCCGAGGAAAACGATGTGCCCCGTTTGCAGGTGGCCATCAGCCGCCTCGATGAGATGCTGCCCCGGGCCCGTCGCGACGCTTTCCGTCGCGGAACTGGAATTGGATAACCCGCCACCATGCCAACGTATTTCGCCGATTTTATCTTTGATGGGACCCGCCTGCACCGGGACCACAGCTTGGTATTGGGTCCAGACGGGTCGGTCAAAGAGCTTTTGGCTGGCCAAGTACCGGGAGCTATCCCGGTAGAAGGAATCATTTCCCCGGCCTTTGTGAACGCACATTGCCACCTGGAACTGTCCTATTTGGAAGGGCAGATCCCGCGGCATACCGGCATGGCCGGATTCGTGGAGCGCCTGCAAGGCATCCGCAACAACTTCTCCGATGAGGTACGGGTCGAAGCCGCCCGGAATGCCCTTGCGGGCATGCACGCCAAGGGCATTGCCGCGGTGGGGGACATTTGCAATGGTCCATCCACCCTTTCCGTCAAGCGTGAATACCCGACGATGTACTTCCGCAATTTCTGCGAGGTTTTCGGGTTGGACCCGCTCCGGGCCGACCAATTGGTGGAGCAGGCCTGCGACCTGGCCGCCCAATTTGGCCCCCGATCCGCCCCAACGCCCCACGCGCCTTATTCCATGTCGCCGCGCTTGCGGGACCTGCTGTACCGGCACCTGGCCGACCGGGAAGTTCCATTGAGCCTTCATTTTTTGGAGTCGGATCAGGAAAGGGCCTTGTTCGAGGAGTTGGAAGGGCCGCTGTTTGACCTGTTCCGCCGCTGGGGCCTGCCTTTTTCCCCGAACGAATACGACTCCGTCCTGGACTTTGTCTCGGAGGGATTGCCCACGGACATTCCCCTGTTGCTGGTCCACGCCGTGGAAATGACCGAGGAGGAGTGGAGCACCCTTACCGATCGGTTTCTGAAAGCCTATTTCGTGCTTTGCCCCAAGGCGAATGAATATATTCACGGGACGCTTCCTTCCGGGGCGCTGCTGGCCCGCTCGCCGGAGCGGGTGTGCATCGGGACGGACAGCCTGGCCGGCAACGATACCCTGGATATTTTGGCGGAGATTCGCTTGCTCCAGGAACAGCAGGACCTTTCTACTTCCACTTTGCTTCAATGGGCCACCTTGAATGGAGCGCGGGCATTGGATTTGCCCCTCGAATCTTTCCGAATCCAGCCCGGGGATCGACCGATTTTGATTCAGATCGCTGAAGTAGAAGGAGAAAATGCTAAATTCACTGCGTCAAGCCACGCCAAGCGGCTCAATTCGCTTTGAAGCAAATTTTACCCATGTCTGAATCCACTTCAACTCCCGATCAAGAAGAGAAAACTTCCTCCAAGGACGACGCCTTGCTGGAGAAAAGCATCCGCAAGCGCCAACAGTTCTGGAAGCGCTACGGCAAATTGGAGAGCGGCGTCCTCACGACGCTGAACAATCCGATGTACATGGGCGGTCCCAAGTGGCCGGCCATGCGGCCTTCTTTCGTGCGGGTGGACCGGAGCAACAGCGTTCTGATCGCGAGTGATGGATTGTCCGATCCATTTCCGGGGGATGATGAGAGCAAACAGGGATTCGGGTTGGAATTGTACATGGAGACCCGGGACAAGGATCTGCGACAGCGGAATTGGGAGGATTTGAAGGCGAGTTGGTTGTTCCAGACCTTGTACAATGTGGCCCAAACGGCGGCCCACAAAAAGGACTTCCGCCAAATTCTGGACGAGGATGGCTTTTTCTCCATGGAACTCCAATTGGTCAATGCGCCTTCCCACATGCTCAACGAGAATGAGAACGTGGGCGTCCTGGTAGGGGTTGAGCCGAAGTCCATTACCCCGGAACTGTCGATGCCCCTGGCCAAGATTAAGCTGGCGGCGGTCGTATTGCTGACGCCCGAAGAGTTGGCGTATTCGATCCGGGAGGGGCAGGCCGGACAAAAGAAACTGAATAAATTGCTACGGAAAAAGGGCCTCCACCACCTTTCTTCGGTGGATCGCCCGTCCGTGATCAAATAGAACGTCATGATCGCAATTCAGGGAAAGCTGGTTTCGCTGGACCTCTTCGAAGAGGAGTTTGCCTGTAATTTAGTGGCCTGCAAAGGGGCCTGCTGTGTAGAGGGAGATGCTGGGGCTCCTTTAAAGGAGTCGGAGAAAAAATTGATGGAAGAAGCAGTCCCCGTGGTGGCGGAATACCTCTCGGACCGGGCCAAACGGTCGATTGAAAAGCAGGGCGCTTGGGTGGAGCGGGGGCGAACCAAGCAATTGGAAACGCCGCTGGTGCGCGGGAAGGAATGTGCCTTTGCCTATTTCAAGAACGGAACGGCTTTTTGCAGCATTGAGAAGGCGTGGATGGAAGGCAAAACCGATTTCCGCAAGCCCGTCTCCTGTCATTTGTATCCCCTCCGTGTGTCTAACTTTCCCGGTTCCGAGACCGTCGCCCTCAATTACGACCGCTGGGACATCTGCTCCCCAGCCTGCGAAAACGGCAAAGAAAAGGGCTTGCCGGTGTTTCGGTTCCTGAAGACCCCGATCATCCGCGAATTCGGCCAGGAGTTCTACGACGAGTTGGAATTGGTCTACAGAGAATGGAAAAAATCACCGACCTCGAGTTCCAAAGGCTAAGGCTCTACTTGTCGTTGTAGAAGCGGCAAAACACTCCCGCAGGCAATCTCCGCCCCGATTTTTCCTTTAGAAACAGTTCTCCCCGTTCCAGTTGCTGCCAGGGTTTGGCGGAGAAATGGGTGTGGATGAGATTTTCGAGGATGAGCGGGGAAAAGCCGAGGGAATAGGCATTGAACACGAGAAAAGAAGGAGAGGGGGCGAGGATGGCGGCGACGTGGGAAATGAGTTCGTTGATCATGTCCTCCAATTTCCATTTTTCGCCCTTGGGCCCGTGGCCCCAGGCGGGCGGGTCCAGGATGATCCCCTGGTATTGGCGCCCGCGGTTGGCTTCCCGTTTCACGAACTTGAAGGCGTCTTCGACGAGCCAGCGGATGTCCCCCAGCTGACTGGCCTGCATATTGGCATTGGCCCAGTTGACGACCTGTCGGATCGAATCACAGTGGGTGATGTCGGCTCCGCCCGCCCGGGCGGCGAGGCTGGCCCCGCCGGTATAGGCAAACAGGTTGAGGACCTTGGGCCGTTCCATGCTTTTGCATCGCTGGTAGATGAAATCCCAATTGACGGCCTGTTCGGGGAAGATCCCGACGTGCTTGAAGCGGGTCAGTCCCAGGCGGAACTTGAGCTTCAGGCCCCCGTTTTCGTAGCGGACGAACCATTGGTCGGGCATTTGGGGATTGCGGTCCCAGTTGCCGGCGGCACTCCCATCGGGGATGAACCGGGCGTGGCTCCGCTTGGCCCATTCTTTTTCGGGCAAAGCGGGCTCCCAAACGGCCTGTGGCTCAGGCCGCCAGAGGGTGTACTTGCCGAAGCGTTCCAGCTTGTCACCATTGCCAGAATCGATGAGTTCGTAGTCCTTGAATCCGGTCGGGGTCAGGGTTTGGATCATGGGGCAAAGGTAGGAAATAATCGGGGGGTGTTTTTTGACCGGATTGCTATTTATTGTTAGTTTCAATCTTCCGAACGGATCAAAATGAATATTTCTGCTATACGTAACATTGGAACCATTATTGGGATTGGGGCTGGAATCGTCGCTATTTTAAAGGGGATTGCTGAACTGGGGACTAATGACAATTACCTCCAATTTTTTAGAGAGTTGGGGGGATGGATTTGGATCTTGTTAGGGGTTCTCGTAGTTGCCTCGGTGGTGGTTTTGATTATTTTTCGCAGGCCAAAGTATGATTTTCAAATACTAAATACCCGTGTTACGCTCTCTCTTCTGGATCCCGGAGGAGAAGCGGCTGAAGTGGTCAAGGAAGTTGAGATGAAATTTATGAGAACTGGGATGGTAGAGCACATCGACCGGTTTTCGACAGATGGAATGATTGATGAAGATTCTTGGAAAATAGACAAAGGAGTTTTGCAGCAGGATGAACCTGAATTCAAAGGGACCTACAAAGTCGTATCAAAGTTTCCGGAAACTTCACGCAAAGGAGAGATTTTCAAGAAGCGAATCTCTTGTCGTTTTCTCTTCTCATTCTCAGATGAAGAGGAGTTTTGGATTTTGGAACCTTTCTATCCTATTGACAATTATATCCTGGAAATAAATTTTCCTGATGATCGGCTCGCAAAAACTTGCCATGCTTTCATAATATCCCCGCTTTCCTCGGAGACGATTAAAAATTTCCAACCTGAATTGGTGAATGGAGGGAAAAAGGTTGTATTCGAAATGACAAAGCCCAAGCTATCTCAACGTATAAAGATTGCTTGGACTTGGTAATGGTTGCAAGAGGGTGAATCAGAAGCGGGTGGTTCCCCCACCTTTAGAAAAGAGTTTCATAATGTTAGTGTTTTGATCTAAAATAAGTGAATTTTCACTCACTTACAATTTAATACGTAGGAAAGCAGTGTATTGTTCCCTCACCCCGCTTTTTCCATTTCCACCACCGTCGCTTCGTCCTTCTCCATCAGCCATTCCGCTCCCCAGTCGCGGAGGGCATCGGTGACCTTTTCCAGCGAAGCGCCTTTGGCGGTCAATTTGTACTCGACGTGGGGAGGAATTTCGGGGAAAACGATCCGCTCGATCAGACCATCGTGCTCCAGCTCCCGCAGTTCCTTGGTCAGCATCTTCTTGGACAGTCCGGGGATCTCCTTGCGGATCGCGCCGAATCGGTTGATCCCGCCGTAGATCGCATACAAGATCACCAGCTTCCATTTTCCCCCGATCAGGGACATGGTGGAAGCGACAGGGCAAGAATCCCGGTCAAAAAGTTTGCGGTCAAAATCGTTTCCCATCAAAAAGTCTCCTTTTGGTTACTATGTAACAATAAGTAAACTACTTGAAAAAACGAAGGGCAAGCCTGAGATTCGTAGCACAGACATAGATTTTCAACCCTTAACAACACGTTTTATGAGTGATCATATTTTGGTCCTCGGTGCCACTGGCACCGTAGGCAAGGCCGTCATTGACCGTTTGAAAGAAGAAAATGTACGGGTATCCGCCGGGGTCCGCAACCTGGACAAAGCTGATTTTGGAGCCGAAGTGGAAAAGCGCTGGCTCGATTACAGCCAGCCGGAAAGCTATGGCCCCGCCTTCGGCGGGATCGACCGGGTGTTCATGATCACGCCGCCGTTCTTCGAAGAGGCACCCGAAGCCTTCGGGCGCTTGATCGAGGCCGCCGGCCAAGCCGGCGTCCGGCACATCGTACTTTCCACCGCGATGGGCACCCAGTACAATCCCGAAAGCGAACACTTCGCCATCGAGCAGGCCCTGATGGAATCGGGCATCGCCTATACCCTTCTGCGCCCCAATTTTTACAGCCAGAACTACCTGACCTACGACCGCGAGGCCACCCTCAACGGAGTCATCTTCCTGCCGGCCAGCGACGCCAAGGCCAGTTATGTGGATGTCAAGGACATCGCCGAAGCCACCTGGGCCGCCTTCCAAAGCCCCGATGCCATCGGGCAGGCCTACGACCTGACCGGGCCGGAAGCGCTCGATCAGACCGAGATTGCCGCCATCCTGAGCGAAGTAACCGGTCGTCCGACCCGCTACCTGAACCCGACGGAAGCCGAGTACGAGGCCCAGCTCCGCCAGTACCAGTTGCCGGAGCCGGCCATCCAGCAATTGAAGGCCGTCTATTTCATCCTGCGGGAAGGCATGGCTGCCCCCGTATCGCCGGACTTCACCCGGCTGACGGGCAAGCCCGCGACATCCTTCCGGGCATTTGTTCAGGATCAACTGGTTCCCGAGCAGGCCTAAAAAAACAAACCCCCTTTCGCACCGGGCGAAAGGGGGCATATTGTTGAATGTGTATTCCTTAGCGGACCATTTTCTTTTCCATGAACTCGCTCTCTTCCAAATACTTGGTCGAGTAGTCGCCGCTCCGGAACACTTCGTCTTCCATGAGCTTTTGGTGGAAAGGAATGGTGGTTTCAACGCCTTCGATGATGAACTCTTCGAGGGCGCGTTGCATTTTGGCGATGACTTCTTCGCGGGTCCGGGCCGTCACGATGAGCTTTCCGATCATGGAATCGTAGAACGGAGGGATGACGTAACCGGCGAAGACGTGCGAATCGACGCGGATACCGTGGCCGCCGGGGCGGTGGTACTGATCGATGCGTCCGGGGGAAGGACGGAAGTTGTGGTAGGCGTCCTCGGCGTTGATCCGAACCTCCATGGAGTGGATTTCGCCGGGGAAGTAGTGGTTGCCACTGACTTCGATGCCCGCTGCGACCTTGATCTGCTCCTTGATCAGGTCATAGTTGAAGACTTCTTCCGTCACCGGGTGCTCGACCTGGATCCGGGTATTCATCTCCATGAAGTAGAACTTCCCGTTCTTGTCAACGATGA
This sequence comes from uncultured bacterium, assembly GCA_963923035.1. Lineage (GTDB taxonomy): Bacteria > Bacteroidota > Bacteroidia > J057 > JADKCL01 > CAWUKT01. Next base: position 48,073 of record CAWUKT010000016.1, on the reverse strand, counting down.
ATTCTACCGTGCCCGCGCCTTCGTAGTTCACGGACTTGGCCGCTTTGACGGCGGCATCGCCCATTTTCTTGCGGAGCTTGTGGGTCATGAAGGGAGCCGGCGAGGGGCTTTCCTCGACGAGCTTCTGGTGACGACGCTGGATGGTACAATCCCGCTCGGAGAGGTGGGATACGTTGCCGTATTGGTCGCCGATGACCTGGATTTCGATGTGGCGGGGCTGTTCGATGAACTTCTCCATGTACATGCCATCGTTGCCGAAGGAAGCAGCGGCCTCCCGACGGGCCGATTCCCAGGCTCCTTCGAGCTCGGCATCTTCCCAGATAATGCGCATGCCTTTACCTCCACCGCCAGCGGTGGCCTTCATCATGACCGGATATCCGATCTTGGCCGCAACCTTTTTCGCGTGGTCGAGGTCGCGCAGCAGCCCGTCCGAACCCGGAACGACCGGTACCCCGGCCTTCTTCATGGTGGCTTTTGCACTGGACTTGTCGCCCATGCCATTGATGGCTTCGGGAGACGGCCCAATGAACTTGATGCCGTAATCCGAGCAGACCTGGGCGAATTCAGCGTTTTCGCTGAGGAAGCCGTAGCCAGGGTGGATGGCGTCGACGCCGGTGATCTCGGCGGCGGCGATGATATTGGGGATGGAGAGGTAACTGTCTTTGGAAGCAGCCGGACCAATGCAGACAGCTTCGTCTGCGAAGCGGACGTGGAGGCTATCTTTGTCAGCGGAAGAATACACCGCCACACACTTGATGCCCATTTCCCGACAGGTGCGCTGAATCCGTAGGGCGATTTCGCCCCGGTTCGCTATGAGTATCTTATTAAACAAGGCAGTGAGGTTAATTATACTACTTCAATGAGGAAAAGCGGCTGATCGTACTCAACCGGCTGGGCGTTCTCGGCGAGGACCTTGACGATCTTACCGCTGAAATCGGATTCGATTTCGTTGAAGAGTTTCATGGCCTCGATGATGCAGAGCACCTGGCCTTTGGAAACCATGTCTCCGACCTTGACGAAGGGACCCTTATCCGGGGAGGGAGAACGGTAGAAGGTCCCGATGATCGGGGCCTTGATTTCTTTGAGGTTGGCAGCAGGCTCTTCCTTGGCCTCTTCCTTGGGAGCCGCTTTCTGAGGGGCAGCTTTTTCTTCCACGGGAGCCGCGGCAACCGGTTGGGCAGCAGCCATGGGCTGTACAGGTTGGACCAGGGGCTGGGAAGGCTGAACCATGTTGTAGGTTACATTTTCCGGCAAACGACGCTGAACCCGGAGTTTGAAATCTTTTTGCTCAATTTCGACGTCCGTCAAATTGGATTTATTGATCAGCTTCAGGAGGTCCTGAATTTCTTTAACGTCCATGGGGGATTCGGTTTTGGTTTCGGAAATTATTTTTTGACACGTTCCATGTAAGAACCGGAGGAAGTGTCCACCTTGACAAAGTCTCCGGTATTGATGAACAGGGGAACGCGGATTTCAGCGCCCGTCTCAACGGTTGCTGGTTTAAGCGTGTTGGTAGCGGTATCGCCCTTGATACCAGGTTCCGTGTAGGTGATCTCCAGAACGACCGTTTGGGGCAAGTCGACCGACAGGATATTGTCGTCTTCGGTATTGAAGAGAATCTCCACCTTGTCTCCCTCTTTGATCAACTGGTGATTCGGGATTTTGTCTTCGTGAACCGGAATTTGCTCGTACGTCTCTTCTTCCATCATGACGAAGCTATCGCCTTCGCGGTAGAGGTACTGGTAGGACCGACGTTCCACCCGTACAATTTCAAGTTTGGCGCTGGTGGGGAAGGTATTGTCCAGCACTTTTCCGGTGGTAAGGGACTTGAGTTTGGTGCGGACGAATGCGGCACCTTTACCGGGCTTCACGTGCAAAAACTCTACGATGGAGTAGATATCGTGGTTGAAGCGGATGGTAAGACCTTTACGAATATCAGAAGTAGAACCCATTATTAATTAAGCTACATGGTTTAAATCAGCGTGCAAGTTAAGAAAAAAATAGTGGAATGGGGGCAAATGGGAGACGCGGATTGAAGGGGGAAGGGAGATGGAGAATAGAGGGGGGAGAGAATGGAAAATGAACGGGGAAAAAGGGCCTTGTTTACAGCTGGAAAGGAGGAAATAGGGACGGGAAAAGGGGAGAGAAAGGTCGACCCAAGGGGAAAGCGATAGGAGCAATTGTCTGAAATCCCCGGCCTGGAGGCGGCGGGATTGAGTGCGGATAGCGCGGTCCCCTCCCGTGGCCACGTGGAGGGGATTCCCCCTATTAAAAATGACCTAAAAAAGAATCCCCGGAGAAGAAGCCCTCTCCGGGGAATGAGAAATCAAATTACCTAAATCAACTTTAAACACTATTTATTTTGTTAAGCCGACTTTTTGATGCCCTGAATCGGTTGCATCTTGGGACGTACCGATTTGATTTGGGGCTTTTTGTTGGCCGGCTCATTGTGATGCTCTTCCATGGTGGAGGTCGAGTAGCCAAGGAGCTTGTAGATGGGGTCGAAGGCTGTCAATGCAGTCACGACGGGGTAGACGGCCAGTACACCGATGGCCCAGCCAAAGGCTCCACAGATTCCGCCGAAGATGATGGCGATGAAGAGGCGGATTGCGCTATCGTAGATGCTGATATTAGTTTTCATGACTACTCCTATTGTATTGGGTTATTGTTTGCAACAAATATGCACGAGGGGATTTAGATCCCAGATGTTGAGCGTCAAGGATGGATATGACTATGGTCAGTTATTTGTATTTTTGGGCAAATGGGAAGAAAAATCGAACAATGGGCGCTCCTGATCGGGGTGATCGTGCTCCTGGCAAGCTGTAAAAATCGCCCGCGGAGCCTCAAGCTGGACCCGGCCACGGAGGCAAGGGCCCAGGCATGGAAAAGCGACCGGATGGGCTGCGACGGCGTGCGCACCGATGAGATGGGCGCGGCCCTGGCCCAGGCGTTCCAGGGGACGCAGGTGAGCCCCGACGGGATCGAAGACCGCCTCGGGGAACCAGAATTCACCCAGGTCCGCAACGGCCTCAAGGTCTACGGCTACTACTACTGGGCCGAATGTGTCGACGGAACCATCCCAGACGGCACGGTCTATTGCGTTTTGGAATTTTTCTTTGAATCGGATTCGGGCCGCCTGAAAGAGGCCGGAGTCGTTTGTGGTTGAGTCATGGCAAGGATTTATCTGATCCCGACGCCGATCGGGAACCTGGAAGACATCACCCTGCGGGCGCTGCGCCTCCTGCGGGAAGCGGACCTCGTGGCGTCGGAGGATACCCGGACGACGGGCCGGTTGCTGGCCCACCACGGGATCGAAGCCCGCTTCACGTCGCTCCACCTGCACAATGAGCACAAGAAGGTGGAGCCGTTGCTGGACCGGGTGGAGTCGGAGGACCTGACCTTGGCGGTGACGTCGGATGCGGGGTCGCCGGGGATCTCAGATCCGGGCTTTTTGTTGGTGCGCGCGGCGGTGGCCCGCGGGATCCCGGTGGAGGCCCTGCCGGGGGCGACGGCCTTTGTGCCGGCGCTGGTGGCGAGTGGCATTCCCTGCGACCGCTTTGTGTTTGAGGGCTTTCTGCCGCAGAAGAAGGGGCGGCAGACCCGCTTGAAATTTTTGGCGGAGGAGACGCGGACCATGGTTTTTTACGAATCTCCCCACCGATTGCTCAAAACCCTGCGGGATTTTGTAACTTCCTTTGGATCGGATCGGCAGGTGAGTGTCGCGCGGGAGTTGACGAAGGTGCATGAGGAGCATGTCCGCGGCACGGTAAAAGAGGTCCTGGAACATTTTGAGCATGGTACCGTCAAAGGCGAAATGGTCGTTGTATTGGCTGGCAAGGCATAAGCCCTACGGGATTGTCTTGCTCACCGCGGTATTGTTGGCGGCTTCATTTCCCCCGCTGCCCTTTCATTTCCTCATCTTCATTGCATTTGTCCCGATCTTCATTCTGTTTGAGCGGGATGTGGTGCCGATCAAGGTGCCCGAGGACAAGGTTTTCCGTCCGTTCAAGTCGCTCGCCACGGTCTCGTGGCGCCTGATCACGCTCCAATTCATCTGGCGGCGCCCCACCCGGGGCCTGAAGGTCTTTTCCTACCGCCGCAAATTCATCTCCGGCAACGCCCAGCTCTACCGCTATACCTATATCATTTTCCTCATCTGGAACGGTTGCTGCTGCTATTGGCTGGTGATGACGGCTTTGGGTGCGAGTACGGTTGTGGAGGCCCTGGTCAATGCCACGGCGGGCATCTTGGCGGTGGCGCTGAATCCGGCGTTGATGTCGATTCCGTTCCAGTTGTTTTCGCGGATCCGCCACGTCCTGACGCCGACTTGGTCGGCGGCGAGTCTCGTGGTCTTCTGGCTGGCCTTCGAATACCTGCACTTCAATTGGGACCTGAGCTGGTCCTGGTTGACGCTGGGCCACGCGCTGAGCCCGTGGCCGGCCATGATCCAATACGCCGAATGGACGGGCGTCCTGGGCGTCTCGATGCACATTTTGGTGGCCAATGTGTTGATCTACAGCGCCTACCGGAATATCTACCACAAGCGTCAGCGGGTCCCCCGCTTTGCGATCTCGGCCGGCCTGTGGCTGGCCTTGCCCCTGATTTTATACCCCATTCTCACGAATTCCAACCGCCCCATCCTCCAACCGACCGGCGAATTGACGGTACGGATTGTCCAGCCCAATATCGATCCATATCTCAAGTACAATTATTTCACGCCAGAGGAGCAGATCCAGCATTTCCGGGAGTTGATCCTGGCCGATTCCTTGGACGGCGTGGACCTGGTGGTCCTGCCCGAAACTGCGATTCCCCGCCGCTTCAACCTGATTGGCTTGCGGCAAAACCGCATCATGCGGCCGCTGTGGGACATCGCGGATACCTTGGGCGTGCCGGTTTTGACGGGTTTTGAGGAGTATCGGATGTTTTTGACGGAGAAGGAAGCGCCTTTGAGTGCGCGGCAGACGGTGCAGGGGACGTGGATGAACAGTTATAACAGTGCGACGGTTTTGCGGCCGGGGAAAATGCCGGAGAGCTACCAGAAATCGAAGTTGGTGCCTATGGTGGAGCGCATGCCCTTCCTGGAATTGCTGCATGACCTGAAGGAGTACAATATGGATTTGGGGACGGGGATGGGCGGTTATGGCCTGCCAGACTCCCTGAAAAACCTGGAGGTGGCTCCTGGCGTGGAAGTGGGGATGATGATCTGTTACGAGAGTGAATTCTCAGATTTGGTGCGGAAATCGAGTCTGCGGGGCGCGGATTTCCTGGCGATTATCACCAACGATGGTTGGTGGGGGAATACGAGTGGGTATATCCAGCACGCGCATTTTGCGGCGTTGCGGGCGATCGAGAACCGTCGCTGGGTGGTGCGGTCCGCGAATACGGGCCGTTCCCTGTTTGCCGATCCCTTCGGGAATTTCTACGACGAGACGTCGTGGTGGGAGCCGACGACGGTGGACCGGACCATTGAACTCCACGAGGGCACGACCTTCTACGCCCGCAACGGGGATTTCCTGGGCCACCTCGCTTTGTGGCTGACCTGCTTCATTTCGCTGGCGACCGCAGCCTGGTACTATCTGGGGAAGTTTACGAAGAATAGGTAAAGGTTCCCGCCGCGCTCTGGATCGTCAATTGCTTTTGTTCCGCTGCTTCTACCCGTCCGACCACCTGCGCATTCACCCCAAATTCTCCCGCAATTCCGATCAATTCTTCCGCCGCACTTTCCTTCACGTACATTTCCAACCGATGCCCCATGTTGAAGACCCGGTACATTTCGTCCCAGGAGGTGCCGCTGTGGGTTTGGATGAGGTCAAATAAGCGGGGAGTCGGGAAGAGGTGGTCTTTGATGATGTGGACGTTGTCGACAAACTTGAGGCACTTGGTTTGGGCGCCGCCGGAGCAGTGGATGATGCCGTGGATGGCGGAGCGGTGGTGTTGGAAAATGGGAACGAGGATGGGCAAATAGGTCCGGGTAGGGCTGAGGACCATTTTTCCCACGGGAATATTCAGGACCTCGTCGACGTCGGTGACCTGAAATGGGCCGGTATAGGCGAGGTCTGAGGGCATTTTGGGGTCAACGGATTCGGGATAACGCTCCGCGTAAATCTTGTTGAACAGGTCGTGGCGGGCGCTGGTCAGGCCATTGCTGCCCATGCCGCCATTGTAGGCGGTCTCATAGTTCGCCTGCCCGTCGCTGGCGAATCCCACGATGACATCGCCGGGACGAATGGCATTCTCGATGACCTTGGCCCGGGGCATCCGACAAAAGACGGTGGAATCTACAATGATCGTGCGTACCAGGTCGCCCACATCGGCCGTCTCACCGCCCGTACTGCGGATGTCCACGCCGTGGTCCCGCAGCAAGGCGAGGAACTCCTCTCCGCCCTCAATGAGGGCCTTCAGGACTTCGCCGGGCACATTGTACTTGTTCCGGCCCACCGTATTCGAGGTGAGGATCCCACTGGTCGCGCCGACGCACATCAGGTCGTCGGTGTTCATCGCGATGGCATCCTGGGCGATGCCCTTCCAGACGTCGAGGTCGCCGGTCTCCCGCCAGTACACATACGCCAACGATGATTTGGTCCCGGCGCCATCCGCGTGCATGATATTGCAGTAGTCGGGATCGCCTCCAACGAGGTCCTCGACGATCTTGCAAAATGCGTTGGGGTAGAGGCCCTTGCTCAGGCCGGCGATGGCAGCGTGGACTTCTTCTTTGCCGGACGAGACGCCCCGGCTGGCATATTTATCGGTCTTCATGACGGTTCAATTGTACGTGGGGGCGAGGCCCCAAAAAGAAAGACGGGGCAAATATCGCTATTTGCCCCGTCCCATTTAAATTTTATTGCAACCCAATCAGTTGGGAACGTAGTCGATGGTGAGAATCCGGAATTCGGATCGGCGGTTGAGCTGCTCTTCCCGGTCATCTTTCTCGGGGAAGTAGATCAGTTCCGATTCACCGTAGCCGAACCACTCAACCCGATCCGAGCTGATGCCGTTTTCGATGATGTACCGCACAGCTTCGCGGGCTCTGTTCTCGGAGAGGTTCTTGTTGTAGTCCTCGGAACCGTTGGAGTCCGTATGCGATCCGACGCGGATGGTGATGTTCTGGTTCAGGTTGAGGAGCTTGACCAGGTTGTCCAACTCGGACATGGCATCATCACGCAGGAAGAATTCGTCGAAGTCATAGTAGATGTCGTTCAGGACGATCGGCACTTCGATTTCAATCCGCTCAAGTTCGATGTTGATGTTGACCTCGAAGTCGACGCTTTCCTTCATGTCTTTGGTGGAAAGGTTCTCTTCGTTGGCCAGGTATTCGGGGGCGTTACCCAGAATCTTGTAATCGGTATCGGCTTCCAGCTGGAAGTTGTAGGAGGCAGACTGATCGGTCCGGAAGGTATCCAGCGGAATCAGGTCGCCTTCAAAGTCTTTTTGGAAGAGGATGACGGTCGCAAACGGAATCGGCATCTGGGTCTTCTTGTCGAGGACAATACCGTGTACCGCAAACTCCGGCGGAAGGGCTTCGATTTGCTTGGCCCAGTAAATATCGTCCCGGCCAACACAGTTCACCCGGTTGGAGGTGAAGTAAGCGGAAGAATCGTCGTCGCTCCAGAACCCAGCGAGGTCATCGTAGGTCGAGTTGATGGGAGCGCCCATGTTTTCCGGCTCGCCGAAGGAACCAATACCGCCTTCACTCTTGAACAGGTCAAATCCACCGAAGCCAACCCGGCCGTTGGAGGAGAAGTAAAGGGTATTGCCGTCGCGGCTCAGGAAGGGAGAGATATCGTCAAAGGGGCTGTTGATGCGGGCACCAACGTTGATGGGCTCAGACCATTCGCCTTCGCCGTAGTTGGTGGCGTACCAGATGTCGAGGCGACCTTCGCCACCGGCGCGGTCGGACACGAAGAACATGGTATTGCCGTCTTCGGACAACATGGGATGTACGTCGTAGGTCGGTACCTTTTTGACTTTCCCCCGGCTGTTGACCACCACTTCGTTGGTTCCCTGGAGGGATTCAACGAGCTTCGGCTTGCCCCACTTCTTCTTGCGGGGATCGTACTTGGCCATGTAGATCGAACATCCGTACCCGAGCTTGCCCTGGTTACAGATGGAGTAGTACATGGTCATGCCGTCGGGGGAGAAGGTCGCGTTACCATCGTTGCCTTTGGTATTGATCTTCTTGCCGAGGGGTTCACCTTCGCCGAAGGTGGTATCGTCTTCGATCTTGGCAATCCAGAGATCGGAATAGCCTTCGTTGTAGGCTTCAAAGATTTCGCTGCCTTTGGACTCCGTCGCACTCGTGGTATAGACCAGGAATTCTTCGTCCTCGGTCTGAGACATGACGGAGGGGAAGTTGTCGCCCATCGCCGAGTTCATGTCGAGGCAATTGACCCGCCATTTGGGGTCTTCTTCCCGCTGCTTTTCTACGAATTTGGTGCCTTCGATTTCCAGTTTGACCCGTTTTGCATACTCATCCTTTTCCTTCCAACGCTTCCGGAACTCCACAAACATTTCGTTGGCGTCGTTCTGGCGGTCCAGTACCCGGTAGGTCATCCCCAATTCGAAAAAGACCGTATCGTTACGGGTCTTGTCGATTTCGAGGGCGCTCTCGAAGTAACGGGCGGCATCATCGTATTCCTGAATAAAGTAGGAGCACTTACCCACCCGAATGGTGGCGAGGAAGTTTTCCGGGTCCTTCTTCAGAACTTCGATATAGGCTTCTTTCGCCTTGGAAAAGCGCTGTTGGGCATAAAGCGAATTCGCCTCCTGCATGATTTTTTCGGGGTCGCCTTTGAATTCTGATTTTTGGGCCATCCCGTTGGAGGGTACCACAAAGATCATGGCGAGCACCAGCAGGAGTGAACTAAAGGCAATACGGTTCGCTACCATAGTGATTCGTGTGAGTGGGAGGATATGCAAAATCCTGGGTCCTAAAACTAACAATCGTAAGAACAAACTTAGAAAATTCACGACTCCGTTCAAAACATTTAAAACAAAATTAGCCACAGTAAAAAGTCCCCAATAAGGATCAATATGGCTGATAATACGAAGGATACGATGGTCGACCGCCCGACGCCTCGTGCCCCTCCGGAGGTTGTCAGACCCTTGAAACAGCCTACCAGACTGATCAGCATTCCAAAAATAAACGACTTGATCAGTCCGCCAGAAAGGTCTTGTACCTGAAAAAACGTCTTGATGGAGTCAAAAAACGTTTGTTGTGTAATGTCCAGAAAATAGTTCGATACGAGGTAACACCCAAATACTCCCACCAGATTTGCGAACAAAGTCAGGATTGGCATCATCAGGCTCAGCCCCAGAAAGCGGGGCAGTACAATGTATCGAACAGGATCCAGCGCCATTGTTCGAAGCGCATCCACCTGCTCGGTCACTTTCATGGTCCCGATTTCCGCAGTCATGGAGGCTCCGATCCGCCCGGCAATGACGAGGGCCGTGAGCACCGGACCCATTTCCATCACAATGACCCGCGTCGCTTGACCTCCCAATACATCCAGGGAAACCATTCCCCGAAATTGATAGGCCCCTTGCCACGCGATGATGGCTCCGGCAAAGAATCCTACCAGCATCACCAAAGGAATGGAATTGACCCCGACGTGGTCCATCTGGAAAGCCAGACGCCGCCGGTCCTGGATGGCGTACCGCAAGGTTCCCGTCACCCGAAAGGCCATATAACCAAATTCCCCCAGTTGCTGGAGCAAACTCATAGGGCAAAAGTTAGCCCCGATTTCACAAAAGACCAAAGCCAGGGGCGACGGTTGCACTTCCCCCACAAAAAAGCCAGCGCCTGGAACCGGACGCTGGCGCTAAATTGTATGTTCGAAGGACCTTAGTCCGCGATGACCATTTTGCGGGTCACGGCGCGGGAGCCGTCGAAAAGGCGGTAGAAATACACCCCGGGGGCGAAGCCAGTGCCATCGAACGTGATGGTATTGGCGCCAATGCCGGACCGGTGGGTAGATTGGCGGAGCACTTTGCCAGTGAGATCGGTCACAGCGAAGTCTACCGTCGTCGGACGGAGCAGCTCGTAACGGATTTCAGTGGAACCCGTGAAGGGGTTCGGCACATTACTCACACTGCCGAAAGCCGAGTTGGCGGCGTCTTCCATGCCGACACTGTTGTCCTGGACCACCAGGTTATAGGTCAGGCCGGGAATGGGCAGCTGCTGAACGGAACCGCCAAAGGGCGCCGGGATGGTGTTCGGAATTACGAGGCCGTAGGAAGATTCCAGGTTGGGCTCGAAGTTTCCCGCGGCAGTCGGGGTGCCCTGGATGACCAGGCAACCGATGGAGTCTGCCTGCCAGACGCAGGTCGGGGGATCGCAGGCATAGGACAGGCCGGCGGGGAGATTGCTGACATTGGTGACGCTCTGGGCATCGACGTCTACATTGACGGTCGGAGCCGGAATCGGGAGAATGGTGCCGAGGTCAATTGTCGTATCTCCGAGGACCAGCACGGTGATGGTCGTGGAGTAGGCCTGTCCTACGGTGCCGTCCGGGAGATCAGGATCCTGGGCCGGATTGGGATAAACGCCCGGGATGCCGAGCAAAGCAATGAAGGGATTTGGGGTACAATTCTGGGCATAAATTGCCGAAGAACCGAGGCCCAACAGCAACAAAAAGGTGAGTAGTATTTTTCTCATAGTCAACCGTAATAAGTGAGTCGTAAAAAATAAGTTAGGCAAATAAATCAATAATCTCTACTTCTGCCACTCCGTTTTGGAGGTCAAGCCGGGCGAGGGTGATGGGCAATGAAAAACGACGGTGGCCCGCGGCCCCCGGATTCAGATACAGGATTTCGCCTTCCTGGTGAACCCGGGGCTTATGACTATGGCCCGATACGACCACGTCAATGCCTTCCTCCTTCGGGTCCAAATCCAATTGCTTCAGGTCGTGGAGCATCAAAAAAGTCACCCCCCCCAATTCGATTTTCAGCCGATGCGGCAGATCGGCGGCCCATTCATCCCGGTCAATATTCCCGCGGATGGCGTGGACCGGAGCCAATTCCCCCAATTGCGCCAGGATATTACCTTTTCCCACATCCCCCGCATGCAAAATGACTTCGCTTCCCGCCAACTGGGCCAGGGCTTCGGGCCGAAGCAGCCCGTGGGTATCCGAAATGACGCCGATTTTCATCCTGCAATCTCCCATTTTCCCTCTCATTACTCAAATTTTCTCTAATTTGGGACCCATTCAAACTTGGATTATTGGACATGAAGAAAAACGTTGTATGGCTTTGTTTGTGGCTCCTGGCCGGAACCACCTGGGCGCAGAAGGCTCCTTTGACCCTGGAAGATGGCATTCTCCGCCGCGCTGAACTCGCCCCGGAGCGCCTGTCTCAATTGCAGTGGATTCCCGGCACCGAGAACCTGGGTTGGGCCGACAATGACATGGACGATCCAGCATTTGTCTACCAGTCCGCCGAAGAAAATGTCTCCAAAATCCTGTTTTTCCTGTCCCAACTCAATGTCGCTCTGAAGGCCAAGGACTTGGGAGAACTCAAGCGGCTTCCCTGGATGGAATTCCTCGACAGCAATACCATTCGGTTCACGGCGTCTCGTAAAGTCCTGACCTATGACATCCAGGCGGGGACCGTACAAGTGGGGCCAGGTTATCCGGCTGGAGCCGGTTCCATGGACCGGGACGGTGAATTCGTCGGGTATACCATCGACCAAAACCTGTTCATCTCCACTCCAAAGCAGAATGAGGTCGCTGTCACCAAGGAAGAAAACGAGTCCATCCGCAACGGAGAAGCCACCCACCGCTACGAATTTGGCATCAGCAAGGGCATTTTCTGGTCACCTACGCACCAGCACGTCGCCTTTTATCGGACCGATGAAACCATGGTCACGCGGTATCCGATCATGAACCTGCGGAAGCAGCCCGCCGGCCCGAATTCCGTCGCTTATCCTTTCGCGGGCGAGCCCAGCCACCACGCCACCCTCGGAATCTATGACCTCGCCAGTGGCAAAACCCATTTCCTGGAAACCGGCGGCGATCCCGAGCACTACCTCACCAATATCGCCTGGACCCCCGACGGCAAATCCATCTACGTCGCGGAACTGAACCGGGACCAAAATGCCTTGGAGATGAAGCGCTACGACGCTGTCAGTGGAAAACTGGACCGCGTCTTGTTCTCCGAGAAAAACGACAAGTATATCCAACCGCTCCACGCGCCGATGTTTGCGCCCGATGCTGAGGGAGAATTCCTCTGGCAAAGTGCCCGCGATGGCTTCAACCACATCTACCACTACAATTCCGATGGCGAACTCCTCGGCCAATTGACCCAGGGCGATTTCAACGTTACGTCCATTCACGGATTTGGTTCCAAGGGGCGGTACCTGTACGTTTCCGGCACCACGAACCAGGGCATTGGGCAGCATTTGATGAAGGTGGATTTGAAGAAAAAGACGATGGTGGTGCTCAACGAGGACCAGCCGGGATTCCATTCGGTTCAGCTTTCTCCCGACAAGTCTTTTTACCTCGATACCTATACCAGCCGCGACGTTCCCCGCACAATTTCCATCCGCAGCACCAAGGATGGCAGCCAGGTTCGGGAACTCCTCAATGCGCTGGACCCCTACGAAAAATTCAGGATGGGACAGATCAAGCTGTTCCAAATCAAAGCGGCCGACGGCGAGACCGACTTGTGGTGCCGGATGATTTTGCCGCCTGATTTCGATGAAAACAAGAAATACCCCGTCATCACCTATGTCTACAATGGACCGGGCGTCCAATTGATCCGGGACGTCTACGGGGCCGCTGCGGCACCCTGGATGCACACGGCGGCCGCCAAGGGCATGATTGTCTTCACGGTGGACGGACGTGGATCCTCGAACCGGGGCATGCAATTCGAGCAGGCGACCTTCCGGGACCTTGGCACCATCGAAATCGAAGATCAATTGGAAGGGGTGAAGCACCTCAAGTCGCTCCCTTATGTGGACAAGGACCGGTTGGCCATCCACGGGTGGAGCTATGGCGGATTCATGACGACGTCATTGATGACGCGGACGCCGGGCACCTACAAGGTGGGCGTTGCGGGTGGTCCGGTCATTGACTGGGGGCTCTATGAGGTGATGTACACCGAGCGCTACATGGACACGCCCGAAACGAATCCGGAGGGCTACGAAAAGTCCAAGCTCACCAATTATGTGGACCAGTTGGAAGGGAAACTGATGCTGATCCACGGCACAGATGACGACGTGGTCGTTTGGCAAAATAGCTTGATGTACATCGACAAATGTGTGGAGGAAGGCGTCCAGTTGGATTATTTCGTGTACCCAAACCACGCCCACAACGTGCGGGGCAAGGACCGAATCCACTTGCTCGAAAAAATTCTGATGTATATCGAGGACAACCTGGATTAGGAGTCGCTCCAGATCCGCCAACTGGCCTCGGCCTGGCGGATCAACATATCCATCCCATTTACGGTCCGACAGTTGCGTTCCCGGCCTTTCCGGAGGAATTCGGTTTCGCCTGGATTGTAGATCAGGTCGTACAGGTGGTGGTCGCGGCGGAGGGTTTCGTAGGGCAAATGGGGAAATTGGCCCTGTTCAGGATACATGCCGACGGGGGTGGAATTGATGATGAGACGGAAATCGTCAAGTCCGGTATCGTTCAATTCAGGGTAGCTGATATGGTCGGGGGAAGAAGGATTGCGGGAAGCGAAACGGACCTCGTCGAACTGGAAATAGTGTTCCAATACGTACAAGACGGCCTTGGAAGCGCCCCCAGTGCCCAAAATCAAGGCCTTTCCCCCCGGCAATTCCTTGTAAAACTCCAACAACGAATCGCGAAATCCCACCACATCCGTATTGAATCCCTTCGTTTCGCCATTCTTCACCCGGATGGTATTCACAGCTCCAACCGCCTCAGCGATCTCACTGACTTCGTCCAGATAAGGAATGACCTCCGTCTTGTACGGTATGGTCACATTCAGGCCGCGCAATTCGTCGTGGACCTCGAGGAGATCGGGAAATCCATCGATGGACGGCAATTCAAAGTTGTGGTAAGCGCCTTCAATTCCTTCTTCCTGGAATTTGTTGGTGAAATAGGATTTGGAGAAGCTATGGCTGAGTTTTTTGCCAATCAACCCGAAATCGAGTTTCATATTTGTTGGTAGTTTGGTTCGGTGAAATTGTCTTGTAAAATGTCCTGAAGGGCAGGTCCCAGTTCCATCATGATGCGACTGGCCGTCACGCCAGCCTCGCCATACCTGCGGGCCGCCCGGTCCCCGGCCAGCCCGTGGACGTATACCCCGACCGCAGCTGCATCCAGCGGAGACAAGCCCTGGGCCAACAGCCCCACCACCGCGCCGGTCAGCACATCGCCCGATCCGCCGGTCCCCATGCCGGGATTTCCCGTCGGATTGACGTAGGTATCCCCTCTTGGGGCCGCTACAATGGTGCCTTGTCCTTTCAACACAAGGATGCAATCTCGGTCATCCGCCAGAAATTCCGTCATTTCCAGACGAAAATCATTGATTTGATTGCGGCCGATCAACCGGCGCATCTCACCGGGATGGGGGGTGAGGATGGAATGTTTCGGTACAAATTCCCAGGCCGAGGGCATGGCAGCCAGGATATTCAGGGCGTCGGCGTCGAGGACAACGGGCCCGGAAAGCTGGCGGAGCAGGCCCAACAGGAAGTTCTGGGTCGCACCCGATTGTCCCATGCCCGGCCCAATGCCGAGGGTTTTACCCGTGATAAAGTGTTGGGACTCGGTCAAATGGAGCGGCGTCAATTCTTCCCCCTCCAATCCCTGGACGATGACTTCGGGCCCCATCGCCAGGGAAGCCTGGCGAACGGCTTCGGGGGCCAGGGCTGAAACCAGCCCGGCGCCGACGTGGACAGCCGCATGGGCACTCAGAGCGAGGGCTCCGGCGTACCGGGAGCTCCCTCCGACCAGCAAAGCATGGCCAAAGGTGCCTTTGTGGCCGTCCCGGGGCCGCATGCCCAGGACCCGCCGACAATGGTCGGCCGTCGTGATGCGGCGGGAAAAGCCCAAATTATCCATCACATGGTCCCAAATGCCGATGTCGGCGATGACCAGATCGCCGCAGTAATTGGCGGCGGGAGTCACCAGCTGGCAGACCTTGGCGCACTGGAAGGTGATCGTGCAGGTGGCGCGGGCCGGTTCATTGATGACCTGGCCCGTGCTGGCATTGAGGCCGCTGGGCAGGTCAATGGCGACGATGGGACCGGCATGCAGCCGGCAGGCCTCCACCATAGCGGCAATCGGCCCCCGCAATTTGTCTTTGACGCCAGTTCCCAACAGGGCATCCACGACCAGGCGATCGGGCTTGATCTGTTGTTCGTTCCACAGCTCAATTTCCACTCCCGCCCCATTCAGCGCCTTGAAATTTTCCGCAGCATCTCCCTTGAAAGCCTCTCCTTTCTTGGCCAGCAAGACCGTAACATTTTTCCCCGCCAAACCCAAATAACGGGCTATGACCAGGCCGTCTCCGCCATTGTTGCCGGGGCCAACGAGGATGACGACATTCTGAAATTGGGGAAAGCGTTGGAGGATGTATTCAGCTGATTTGCGGCCTGCGGTTTCCATCAGCAACAAGCCGGGAAATCCGAGTCCCTCGATCATTCGCTGGTCAACTTCGCGAATTTGGTCGGAAGTGGCGATGTACATGGTCAGAAGGTGGCGATTAACTCAGGGATGGCGGAGAAGAGGGGATGATCGGCGTTGCCTTCCATCGCGTTGCCGATGACGATGAGGTCGGCGCCGGCCTTGAGGACGGCGGAAGCCTGGGCGGTGGTGCGGATGCCGCCGCCAACGATGAGGGGCGTGTCAATGGCACCCGCTACGGCCGAGATCATCTCGGTCGAAATGTGCTGTTGGGCGCCGCTGCCGCCATCGAGGTAGATCAGGCCGAGGCCCAGCAGTTCGCCGGCCATGGCCGTGCAGACAGCGATGTCCGATTTTTCGTAGGGAATCGGCTGGGTATTGCTCATGTAGTGGACCGAGGTGGTGCGGCCGGTATCGATGAGGATATACCCGGTCGGAAGCACTTCCAGGCCGCTGTTTTTGATGAGCGGGGCCGCCACGACATGGTTGCCGATGAGCATTTCCGGGTTGCGGCCGGAGATGACCGAGAGGAAGAGGATGCCGTCGGCGTCGGGGGTGATTTGGTAGATGCTGCCGGGAAAAAGGACGATCGGCGTGTCGGTGAAGCGCTTGAGCTCAGGAACGATGACCTGAAGGTTGTCGTTCATGAGGAGGCTGCCGCCGACGAAGATGAAATCGATCCCGGAACTTTGGATGCGTTGGGCGAGGGGCTGACAATCCTCTTTCCGGATTTTATCCGGATCAATGAGGACTGCAAAGGCCTTTTTGCCCGCTGCTTTGAGTTCCTTTAGCCGATCAAGTAACCGCATCTCGGTAAAGTTAGCAAATCGGAAGGGGGTTTTTAAATTTCCACCGGCAAATGGCAAATTTTCACGACTTGTTAGCGGGAGAGGAGGAAATAAGCAGGGAAATGAAATGCTTGAAGCGGTAAAATGAATTGGTTTCTCTGTGTCGCTACTACCTGCCATTTGGAATTGGAGCCACGAAAGCAGAACTTTTATCTATGGAAATGCTGTCGCTCAAATTCGGTTCGGGAGGACTTTTGTTGGCCTTTTGGTTGCCCGCGCTGGCCTATATCGCCGTGATTCACCTGCTCCCTTTCCCCGGTGATTTTGCCCTGAAATCCCTTCCGATCCTGTTCCTCGCCGCCACAGCCTGGTTCACCATTCCCGGCGTCACCGGGAAACTCATGGCCATTGGCTTTCTCCTCTCGGCGGGCGGCGACATCAGCCTGAGCTTTGAAGGCGATAAATTCTTCATCATGGGCCTTTCTTTTTTCCTCCTCGCCCACATCATGTACGTGGTGGTATTCGCCCGGGACTTTTCCTTTAGCCCCAACAAACTCCCCGTCATGATTCTCCTCGCCATTTTCGCCGTGGGTATGGCCGTTCGCTTGTACAGCGGATTGGGAGAGATGCGACTCCCAGTATTCATTTACATCACGGCCATCCTCGCGATGGGCCTCACGGCCGCCAACTGGCAGGGCGAGCGTCCCTGGTGGTTGCTCGCTGGCGCCATCATTTTCATGCTGTCCGACTCCATGATCGCCATCAACAAGTTCCTCGTCCCCATCAGCTGGAGCAAGTACTTTATCATGGCCACCTATTACGCCGGCCAATTCCTGATTTTTTCGGCGTTTCTGCCCAAGCGGGCCTGATCCTACGGCTGCAATTGCTTCAAAGCGGCCTCCACCGTCGTCACCGGCAATTGGCACACATTGTTTTCGCAGACATAAATCCGCGTTTCCCCCTCCACAAACCGGTCCTCCAACAGCGGCAATTGTCCTGCCTGGGCCTCCGAAGCCGCTACGAACAAGGCATTTGGGACATCGTGTTGGGTCAATTCCCGGAGAAATGCATGTGAATGGGGACCGGCGACCACGACCTCGCGGTAGGGGTGGAGGTATTTGAGGAGGAGCAAACCCCAATTGGAATAGCCGGAGCCGTACTTGGGCATGTCGGCGCGGACATTTTGCAGCATCTGTTCCGCCGTGCGGAGGTAGCGTTTTTCGCCAAACAAATGGCCCAGCTCAAACAACGTATTGGCCAGGACCGAATTGGAAGCGGGGATCACATTGTCCATGACCTCCATCTTGCGGGCGATGAGCTTGGGATCGAGGTCAGAGGTATAGTAGAACATCTGGCTCTCTCCAGAATAGAAATGGAGAAAGGTATAATCGATCAATCCGCGGGCCTGGTTCAGCCAGTGGGGATCGGCTGTCGCGCGGTACAGGTGGAGGTACGCGTCCGCGAGGAGGGCATAGTCGTCGAGGAAAGCATTGATGGTGGCGCGTCCCTCTTTGTAGTTGCGGAACAATTGGTCGCCGTTTCGGAGCTTGTCTTCGATGAAATGGGCGTTGCGGAGGGCGGTTTCGAGAAATGCAGGCTCGTCGAAGGCAATATAAGCATCCACATAACCTTTCAGCATCAGGGCATTCCAGGAGGTGAGGATCTTGTCGTCCAGGCCCGGTCGGATGCGCTCGGCGCGCGCCTCAAATAATTTGGCCTTGGCCGATTGCAATTTTTCATCAAACTCCTCCACCGACCAACCCAAACTCTCCGCGTACGCCTCTTTCGTCTGATCGATGATCAGGACATTGTTTCGATGCTCCCAATTGCCCCGCTCCGTCACGCCGTAGTAATCTCCGAACCACGCCGCATCCTCTCCCAACAGCGCATAAATTTCGGCCTTCGTCCACACGTAGAATTTTCCTTCCTCCCCTTCACTGTCCGCATCCAAAGAAGAATAAAAGCCACCTTCCGGCGAAGTCATTTCCCGATCGTTGAATTCCAGCGTCTGGTAGACCACTTCCTTGTAGAGCGGTTGCGGGTCCCGGCGGTAGGCGTCGGCGTACAACGAGACCAATTGGCCGTTGTCGTAGGTCATTTTTTCGAAATGCGGCACCTTCCAATAGGGATCGACCGAGTAGCGCGCGAATCCACCGCCCAACTGATCGTAAATGCCGCCCCAAGCCATTTTTTTTAGGGTAATGTCCACTGCTTCCTGGACGTGGGGCTCGTCTCCGTATTGGGCGACGCGGGTCAGGAACTCCCAATTGTTGGGAATGGGGAACTTGGGCGCCTGGCCGCGGCCGCCGAGGCGCAGGTCCAGAGAAGCCCGCCAGGGTTCCAGCACGGCCTCCAAATCCTCGGCCGCAAAGGGCTGGGGATTCTTGACCGAGATGATTTCTTCGGCGCGCTTGATGCCATCGGTCAGGGACTCCGCGTAGCGGAACGCATCGCCGGGTTTATTGGCCCACAAATCTTTCAGCTGCAAGAGGGCATCGATCCAGTTTTCCTTGGGGAAATAGGTCCCGCCCCAAATCGGACGCCCGTCGGGCAGGCACACCACATTCATGGGCCAACCGCCGCGCTGGGTCATCAATTGGACCGCCGTCATGTAGATCTGGTCGATGTCGGGGCGTTCCTCCCGGTCCACCTTGATCGAAACGTAGTGCTCATTCATCACTTCCGCCACCGTCGAATCCTCGAAGGATTCGTGTTCCATGACGTGGCACCAATGGCAGGCGGCATAGCCCACCGAAACGACGATGAGCTTATTTTCGGCCTGGGCCTTCGCCAGGGCGCTGTCGTTCCAAGGGTACCAGTTGACGGGATTGTGGGCGTGTTGGAGGAGGTAAGGGCTCGTTTCGTGGACGAGGGCGTTGGTGTGGGCGTGTTCCATGTGATTTGTATCGGTGGCAGTGGGTGCGGTACAGGCAAATAAACACAGTACCGGCCAAATGTAAGGCAAAAACCGCATCGTCATTGGAACTGGTAAAAATGGAAATTGTTGGTGGGAAAAAGCAGGGAAAATCAACGGTACAAGGTGACCGTGCCCGCCCTTCGAACCTTTTCCCCGACATACCCCCGCGCTTCAATCACATACGTATAGACCCCTTCCTGGGCCTCGTCGTTTTTGTAGAAGCCGTCCCACTTGAAATTCGGGTCAAAGCTCTCGTAAATCAACATGCCCCAACGGTCAAACAGCATGACGTGGAATTCCTGAACCCCAAACCAGGGCGTGGACCAGAAATCGTTGACGCCATCGCCGTTCGGGGTGAAGGCATTGGGGACGAAGATGGAAAAATCCGCGCCGACAATGACCCGCCGCAGGGTGGTATCCGGGCAATTGTTGTCGTTGTAGGCGATGAGTTGAATGACAAAGCGACCGGTATCAAGGTAGGTATGGGTCGGGGCAATGGCATTGGAGCCGTTCCCGTCTCCAAAGTCCCAATCGAAGCTGGACGCATTGGTGCTGAGGTTCGTGAAATTGGTGATCATTGGAATCCAGCCGGAATCAGGATTGACTTCAAAGCTGGCAGTGGGCAGGTCCCGGTCCACCTGAAGGGTGAAATCTTCGGGCAAACTCGGGCAGCCGTCGACATACCCGACGAGGGTATAGGTCGTGGTGCTATCTGGCTCAATCCGGATAGACGGGGTGGTTTCGCCAGTATTCCATTCGTAGAAATCAGCGCCGGTTCCTTCCAGGGTAGTGAAAGTCCCCAGGCAAATGATGGGGCGGCCAATGATGTCGACCACAGGTGTGGGCGTCACGTCTACCTGGACGGTGTCGGTATCGTCGCAGCCATTCGCTGCGAACACAGTCACCACAAACTGGGTGGAGCTGGCCAGGGTCGCCACCGGCGTCGCCGAACTCGCATTGTCCAGGACATTGCCCGGCGCCCAGGAATAGGTAATCCCACCCGTCGCGCTCAACTGCGCGGTCGAATCTTCGCAGATGATCGCATCGCCCATCGCCACCGCCAAAGGCGCTGGAATCACATCAATGGACAAGCTGTCCGAGTTCACGCAGCCAAATTGGTCGGTTCCTGTGACCGTATAGGTCACGTTTCCGGTGGGGAACGCAAAGGGATCGGCGGAATTGGGATTGGACAAGTTCGTCGGCGGGAACCAGGAATAGGTCTGCGCACCAGAAGCGCCCAAGCGCACCGAATCGTTGTCACAAATCAATTCATCTGAGCCAGCGTCCACAATCGGAAGCGGGCGGACGAGGATTTCGACGCTGTCCTCGTCGATGCAGCCGTACTGATCGGTCACGACGAGGGTATAGGTAATGGTAGCTGTCGGAGAGGCAAACGGATTGGAAATCGCCGTTCCGTTCAGGGCCGTAGGCGGGCTCCAGGCGAAGGTGGAACCCCCGCTCCCGTTCAATTGGAGGGAATCCCCGATGCACAGATCGGAGTCCGGACCGGCATTCGCATCGATGGGCGAGACCTCGACTGTCACGGTATCGAGTTCGGTACAGCCATTGGCGCCGGTCACTTCGACGAAATAGGAGGTCGTGCCACCCGGCGAAGCCAGGGTAGACGCTGCATTGGGATTGGCGAGGCCGCCATTGGGGAACCAATCGTAACTGACACCGCCGGAGGCGGAAATCGCCGCACTGTCCCCGGGACAGATGAGCGTATCGCCGACCGCCTGGGCGGCTGGGCGGGGCAAGACCCCGACAGTTATTTGGGCGGTATCCCTGCAATTCGCAAAACCGGTGGCAATCACGTTGTAGGTGATGGTGGCCGTGGGTGTGGAAGTGACCGTGGGAGCCACGGGATTATTCAGAAACAGAGGTGGTTGCCATTGGTAGGAAAGGCCACCCGTGGCTGTCAGGGTGATGCTTTCGCCTTCGCATATGGATGTATCGGGGGTGACCGTTGCGATGGGCAATGGAGCCACGGTGATGGTTCGGTAGGCCGTATCCACCACGTTACAGGTATTCGAGTCGATGGCGATGAGCTGGACCTCGTAGGTGCCGGGGTTTTGGAAAATGTGGATTGGATGGATGTCCGAAGACGTTCCGCCATCGCCAAAGTCCCAGAAATAGAGGTTGCCGCCCGCGCTCAAGTTGTTGAATTGAATCTCTTGAGGGGCACAACCAATGGTGTCGGGATCGGGATAAAAGTCCGCGACAACGCCCGGCAAATCCAGGGACAGCTTGAAACAGGCAAGGTTACAGAGCCCGGAATTGTTGGTGGAGGAAAATGCGCCCGGGGTGGTGGGCCAATCGGAATTGCCCTGACAGCCCGCGCAGACCGATTGGTAGATTTCGGCCCGCTTGTTGAAGCGGGAGGTGCCGCCGTCGACGTGCTCGGCACTCTGGTTACCGCCAATGAAGGTGGCGTACTCGATCCCGACGATGTCGGGTTGCAGGACGAGGATGTACAAATCGCTGCCGGTCGTGGTGGCATCGTAGGCATTGGCCGAGACGGGCAGGCCCGTCGTAAAGCCTTCAAAATTCGTTGCCCCGCCCCATCCACTCACATAGACAAACTCACACACATCCACCAGGAAGGCCGTCGGAGAGATATTGACTGCGCTGTTGTTCGTTCCGAATTCCGTGGAGTAAATCACGGTATTCAGGTCGGAATTCAATTTCATGAGGAATTGACCGCCGCCGTTGGGCGTCCGCCAAATCGTGGAGGGCGTAATCTGCCAGGCTCCTTTTTTCTGCCCCACCACGTACACATCCTCGTCCCGGTCCAACTCGACGAAATAGCACTGGTTGTAGTCGGCTGTCCCGATGAAGGTCGAGGCGACAAGGCCGGTTCCCCCATCGTTGAGATGGGTGATGAAGCCATCAATGCCCCCGAGGGCATTCGGAGCGATGGTCCCCGGCGTGGTCGGGAAATTGGTGGAGCGGGTTCCCCCGACCACATAGGCCTGGTAATTGGCGTCGACCTTGACGGAATAGGCCGCGTCGTCGTTGCTGCCACCGAGGTACGTGGACCACGTGAGGTTGGACAGCATGGGTTCCATTTTGAATACGCAACCATCCTGAGAGCCGCCCAAAGTCGACGACAAAGCGCCGGAAGTGGTCGGAAAGTCATTGGAACGCGTACAGGCAGCGACGTAAACATTGTCGAGGTCGTCAAGGAAAATTTCCCCCCGCGCATCGTCCCCGTAATTGTATTTGACGCTGATCGACTGGTAGTTGGCCGTCATGTTGAGGCCGTCGTCGAAGGAGCCGCCAATATAGGTCGAGCCCATCAGGGTTTGCCCATTGGAAGAAAGCCGCGTCACGATGATGTCATAGCCGCCGGCCAGGTTTTGGGAGTATCCGCCGGGCGTGACCGGGTAGTCATTGGAATTGGAACGGCCCATGAAGAACAGGTCGCCATTCGGGTTGCAAATCATGGAATGGGGCTGGTCGGCGGCGTTGCCCCCGATATAGGTGGACCAGATATGGCCCCCGGCATCGTCGAATTTCGAGATGGAAACGTCAAATCCACCGGCAAAAAAGGTCTGGTAGGCTCCGTTGGTGGTGGGATAGCCGGTCGCATAGGCAATGCCCCCGGCGAGGAGGTTGCCCGCGTCGTCGTAGGTGGCAGAAAAACCGAAGTTGTTGGCGGTGGAGCCAGTAAAGGTGGAGAAGATGAGGGTCGGGTCAATGGTCAAATCCGATTGGGACGTATAGCCATTGGGAAATGAAAAGGCGACTTCATTGCCTTCCAATGCGTAACGGGTGGCCACTTCGGAGCCATTCTGGAAGGAAACGGGCGCGGCGTCGATGATTTTGTTGACCGAAGTATTGAAATGCAGCTCATCTTTATGGAGGAACAAGCTGTCGAGGCCGGTGAATCTCATACGGACATCGCCGGGATTGGACCCTGCGTGGACGACGAAATCGTATTTGAGGCTATTTTCTTTTCCATACACCACAAAATCGATCCCCGGAAAGATGTTCTCATACCTCAATTCGTGGTACACTTTCACATCGGAGGCCCATTTGGAGTGATCATTGCCGATGAAATAGTTGTGGTACCAGGTCTCGGGGTCGTGGGGGACAATATTGGGTTGGGAATTGGAGCGGGGAAAAGTCAGGGTAAAAGAATGGCAATCGATGGGAAACTCGCCGGATTCACCGGGTTTGCGGAAGAACCAACGGTCGTGGAGTTGAGAGTAGTCGCAAAAATCGAATGTGAGCTGATCGGCTTCGAAATAAACGCGTCCGCCCGGCAAGTCGGCCGTGTACAGGATATGGCTTTCCCACTGCCCCTTGTTCTCCACAAAACGCACCGGGGAGGCCTCCTCTTCGTGGGCCCATACGGGCGAGGCCAACCATTGAGCGGCAACAAGGAGCAATAAACTTAGGAGTCGACGCAGCATACAATTCAGCGCTTGGTGCTTGCCATTCTGGTTAAATCAGATGAATATTAAAGTTAACCCAGACCGGACGGTAAAACAAGGGGAAAGGGCTGATCGACAGTTGGCTGACACCTCAACGGTCGGAATGGAAGGGTGAATGGAAAATTGCCGGGAGAAATAAAAAAGGTGCCCGCAATGGGGCACCGGTATAACCAACTTACCAACTAAAACCAAAACTAAATTTAATCACCCTGCGGGTCCATCTTCACTACAAATTCAATAACCAACCGTAATCTTATGCTAGTTGTACATTCCACTCATTTTTCCGAGCTATGTATCAATTGATTATGCGACCTTCTAATTCACGTGCCACAAGATGGCACCAAAAACACACTGATATTCATTTTTTGGATCAATGCCGGGGAAAGTTTGATCAATGACCAGCTGATCCATGTTTTCGTTCTAAATAAAATTGAGGTGTTGCATCAAATTGGAGCGGTAGGACTTGCCGATAGGGACCTCATTCTCACCGATATGGAGTCGGTTGTCCTCGATGGCATCGATCTTGGAAACCGGGACGATATAGGACCGGTGGACCCGGATAAAGCCGAGCTCAGCGAGGCGAAGCGCCAGCTTTTTCAGGGTTGAATGGACCACAAAGCGCTCTTCTTCGGTCACCAGGACAGCGTAGTTTTCCATGGCTTCAATCCACAGAATCTTTTCCGCCAAGACTTTGATGAATGAACCGTCCTTCTTCACGAAGAAGAAATCGGGGATCAGATTGGGCTCCTCTTCCATCGGGGCTCCTGCATTTACAGATTCAATGAAATTGTCACAAATCTCGATCGCGACGCCTTCGGCCGGCACGCCAAAAATGGGATTGGCGCTGACCGCCACGCGGCGGTTGAGTTGTTCGGGGACCTCCAGCACGAGCTGGCGGTCCGCTACATAGGCTTCCTTGGCCTCGGCGACCCGGGTCAGGGGAAGCCGCACCGTCTGGCCGGAGGTCTCGTCCCAGAAGCGGACCATCTGGTCCAGGTGGACGCCGACTGCGGCGGCTCCGGGAAGGCCGAGCAATTGCTCGGCGGATTCGTTCAAGTAGCTGATCCGGTGATCAGCATCCACAACAATGACGGCATGGCCGAGCTGGTAAAGCAGGGATTCAGCCCCCCCGTTGTGTCTTACTTTTGGGGTTTCTTTCATGTCGTTTGATCTTTTCTATTTTTAGCTGCATGCCGAGTAAAATTACGGGAATCCCTTTCGGAGGGTTGGTGCTTTTCGACTGATTGACAAGCACATCTGATGAATGGACGGATTTCGAGGACCAAAGAAGGCTACCTTAGTGTTAAAATGACAATTGCTCCCTCACGAACAATTGTTAGGCACAAACCTAACGAAATCATGGACTGAATGTTCCTTTGGTACCCGCCAGCCACTATATTTGTCGTTCATCATCCATCCTATGAAATTTCCTGCCCCTCTACGCCTTGAAGAAGCCGCCCATTTTCTCCGGTGCCAATACGTCGGAGACCCCAACCATCTGATTCTCGGCCTGAACGAAATTCACCGGGTAGAACCCGGCGACTTGTGCTTTGTGGACTACCACAAATACTACAACAAGGCGCTTTTTTCTGCTGCTACCACCATCCTCATCGACCAGGAAGTCGAAGCGCCGGAAGGCAAAGGATTGCTGGTCAGCGACGATCCGTTCCGCGATTTCAACCGGCTTTCGGAGCGGTATGGCGCCCTTCCCCGGCAGGACGTGGCGGGCGATTATTCGGGGGGTGAAGGGTTGGCGCTGGGAAAAAATGTCGTGTTTGGAGAGGACGTGGAGCTGGGAAAAGACATCCAGATCGGCCACAACTCGGTCATTGGCTCCCACGTCAAAATTGGGGATGGGACCATCATCCACCCCAACGTGACGATCTATTCCCATACGACCATCGGTACGAATTGTACGATCGGAGCCGGTGCTGTTCTGGGCTCCGAGGCCTTCTATTATAAGAAGCGCCCGGACCGCCGGGACAAGATGTTGAGTGTAGGGGAAACGATTCTGGGCGATTGGGTGGACATCGGCGCCAACTGTACGATCGACCGCGGGGTGACCGCAGTGACGTCGATTGGTGACCATACCAAACTGGACAACCTCGTCCAGGTGGGGCACGATACGGTGATCGGCAAGCGTTGCGTGATCGCGTCGCAGGTCGGCATTGCCGGCGTCGTCACCATTGAAGACGACGTTCAATTGTGGGGTCAGGTCGGCGTCGTGCAGGACCTGACCATTGGCAAGGGCGCCAACCTCCTCGGAAAAGCGGGCGTGATGTCATCGTTGGAAGGGGGGAAATCTTACGGGGGCATGGTGGCCGATGATGCGCGGGCCTTCCTGCGGAAAGAAGCGGCCCTGAAGCGCCTCCCGGATATTTTACCTGCCTTGGAAGCCCTCCTCAAACAACAGTCGGATGCGTGATTACCTCAACCAGTTGATCAGCGTCTTTTTGCGGGGAATCATCTTTGTGGTCCCGCTGGTAGCGGTTTTCCTCACCGGTCAATACCTCTACAACCTGATCGATTCCTACCGGATTTTTGACAGCGCCTGGCTCACGCTGGCGCTGATGCTGGCGGGCGTCTTCCTCATCGGCCTCGCCACCCGACTCCTCTTGTTCCGCCCCCTCTTCAACATGTTCGAGGAAATCCTGGTGCGGACGCCCTTTTTCAAATTCGTCTATACCTCCATCAAGGACCTCACCAAGGCCTTCATCGGCGAAGAACGCCGCTTTTCCCAGCCCGTCATGCTGGAAAGTGGCCCCGACCAGCACCGTTTCGGCTTCGTGACCACGGAATCGCTGGACATGTTGGGCAAAGGCTTCGAAGGCAAAGTGACGGTCTATGTACCGTTTTCCTATTCGCTTTCGGGAAATTTGTTTGTGGTGTCCTCGCACCGGCTCACGCCGCTTCCGGACGTGGACTCCGCGGAACTGATGAAATTCATTGTGGCCGGCGGGGTCACCGATCTGAAGGAGGTGCAGAAGAAGGAGCGTCGGAAAGGGGAATGATCCCTACTGACGCACCACCCGCCAAGTCCCAACAGCATCCCCCACGCTGACGCGTACCACATACACCCCCGCGCCCAACGACGCGGGACGCCACGGCAATGTAAACCGTCCCGAGGACAGTTCACCGGCGAACGGGCGCGCGACCGCGCGGCCCTGAACATCCCAGACCGTCACTTCCACGGCCGCCGGGCCGTCCAATTCCACCGGAATGTGGAGGACTTCGTCGAACAAGGTCGGATAGGGCGCCTGGAGGTCGGCGGGGTCGGGACCGATGACACCGACGGCGTTCGGGTCCCATTGGAGGATGGTCAGCTTGCCTTCAAAATTGCTGGCGTAGAGCCGACCGCTCGGAGAGGGCGTAGACACCCCCCAGCAACCCTCAAAGACCGCCCCGTCATTGGGGAGGTAGGTATCGTAGGCCGCGACTTCGACTGGATTGTCGGGATCGCTCCAGTCGACGACCGTCACGCCGGAAGTATAGTGGCTGATGAACAGGTACTGGCCTTCGACGTGGACATTGTGGGCCAGGCCGTTGGTGGCGAGGTAAGCACCCCGTTGTTGGATATTGGACATGTCAGTGGCATCCCAAATCTTGACCGTCCGGTTGGGCGTCTCTTCAGTGGTGAAGAAAAAGCGGCCATCGTCGCTCGGCCAGATATTGTGGCAGTAGCCGAAGGTCGTGCTGGCTACTTCGCCCATGATGATGGGGTTGCCCTTGTCGGCGACGTTCAGGACGCGAAATTTCCGGGCGGTTCCTTCGGCCGTCCACAGGGTATCCCCACGGGCGTGGATATCATGGATGCCCGGCGCGGGAATGAAGCCCACGCGGACCGGAGCCTCCGGATCGGCGAGGCTTACGATGTCGATGCCTTGGGTACCATCGGATTCGATGTACAAATGGCCGGAGGTGGGATCGATGTCGAGGTTGTGGGAGCGGACAATGGTCCCATTGTCGGTCCAGGCGCCTACGAAGCGAACACTATCCGGCAGTGGGCGCAGGTCAAAAATCATCAGGCCTTCATTCGTCCCCTGCATTTCGGATACACAGTAGGCATAATGGCCGAAGGTCACCATGTCCCGGTGGTAATAGCCGTCGTTTTGGTCGGCCGCTGGGATCGAATCGCAAATCAAGCCGTCCGACGCCCGCACGAAAGCCACGGAATTGTAGTTGCCGATGATGGCATATTCCGTGCCCACCGAGTCCACCCAGCCCCAGGTATCCGAGGAGCCCACTTCTCCGAGGGAGTTGGTCAGAAAGTCGAACTGAACCGTGCGCTCGAGGCTCAGAGGTTGGGAAAAGCTAGGGGAAAGGCCGGCTACCAGGAGGAGAGCCAATAGTAAAATTCGCTTCATGCCTCAATTTAAAGAAAAAAGCCGCGAAGGTAGGGGAGGAAAAATGCGGAACGCATCTCAAACGACCATAGAATTTATAACTCCAATGCTTCCAATGCCTTCTCAGCGGATTTAGGTTTCCTTTTTCCCGCCAATCCACCTTAAATTCGAAGCATGGAAACAGCACGCATTGGAATTCTGACGGTCTCGGACCGGGCTTCGCAGGGCATTTATGAGGACCGCTCCGGGGTCGCAATTGAGGAGACGATGAACGATTACCTGGCGAGTCCGTGGGAGAAGGTCTATCGGTTGGTTCCGGACGAACAAGACCAGATCGAGGCGGCGTTGGTGGAATTGGTGGATGCGGAAAAATGCTCCCTGGTGGTGACCACAGGAGGGACTGGCCCGGCTCCCCGCGACATTACGCCGGAGGCAACCGAGGCAGTGTGTGAAAAAATGATGCCTGGATTTGGCGAACTGATGCGGGCCACGAGCCTTCAATTTGTTCCGACGGCGATCCTGTCCCGCCAGACGGCGGGCATCCGGGGCCAGGCGCTCATCGTCAACCTGCCCGGCAAGCCCAAAGCCATCCGCGAATGCCTCGATGCCGTTTTCCCCGCCATCCCGTACTGCATCGACCTCATCGGGGGCGCCTATCTCGAGACGAATTCTGAGATCATTCAGGCTTTTCGACCCAAAAAGAAGTAAGCATCAGTCCCTGCAATTCGCCTTTGTGGTGTAAATTTGCCCGAAAGAAAGCATCTACTCATGAAAAAATATATTCTGGTCCTTCTCCTCGGCCTTTCTCTGGGTTTGCCGGCCATCGCCCAGGACATGATGCGGGCCCTGCACCCGATTCGGGTGGACGTGGTCTACCTCGCCTCGGACTACCTCCAGGGCCGTGAGACCGGGACCGACTACGAACGTCTGGCCGCCGAGTACATCGCCCGCCGTTTCGAAGCCCTTGGCCTGAGCCCCAAAGGCGAAAATGGCTCCTGGTACCAGGATTTCGAATTTAAATTCAGCAACAATCCGCATGCCTCCGCCGAAGAAGGTGCGGCCCGGACCGGACGGAATGTCGTGGGCTATATCGACAATGGCGCCAAACAGACGGTCGTGGTCGGAGCGCACTACGACCACCTGGGCCATGGAATCACCGGGTCACTCGATCCCAATTCGACCGATATCCACAACGGAGCCGACGACAACGCCAGTGGCATTGCCGGGATGCTCTACATCGCCGAGGCCCTGAAAAGCTCCTCTGCCAAGAACAACAATTACCTTTTCCTCGCTTTCAGTGGTGAAGAATTGGGCCTGCTGGGTTCCAAAGCCTATGTCAAAGCGGCCTCCATTCCCGTGGAGGAGATGAATTACATGATCAACCTGGACATGATTGGCCGCTTGAAGATGAGCAAAAACCTGGCGTTGAGTGGAACGGGGACCTCGCCCGCTTGGGAGCCGGCATTTGAAGCCCTCGAAGGATTGGGTTTTACCCTTGCCAAGACCAAAAGCGGCGTTGGACCGTCTGACCATACCTCTTTCTACCTCCAGGACGTTCCCGCCATTCACTTTTTCACCGGAGCCCACGACGACTACCACAAGCCGACCGACGATGCCAACCTGGTGAATTATGTGGGCATCCTTCAGATTTCCGATTACGTGGTCAAACTGATCGAGGAACTGGACGATGACGGAGAATTGGAATTCACGGCGACCAAGAATGATGACAACAAGCGCCAGGCAGCGGCTTTCAAGGTCACTTTGGGAGTGATGCCCGACTATTCCTACGCCGATTCCGGGATGCGCATCGATGCGGTCATCGACGACCGCCCCGCGGCGAATGCCGGCCTGGAGAATGGAGACATCGTCGTGCAGATTGGCGACATGGAAATCGGGGACATCTATGACTATATGGAGGCCCTGAGCAAGTTTGAGAAGGGGCAAAAAGCGAATGTGGTCGTCAAGCGCGGAAAGAAAAAGATCAAAAAAAGCGTTACCTTCTGATCCATGAAGCAATGGATCTTCCTTTTCCTTGCCGCCAGCTTGCTGGCGCTGCCCGGATGTGGGTTTGATGACGACCGCGAGTACGCCATCGAAACCAAAGCCGGCTTTTTTTTGGGGGAAGATAGCCTGAGTCGCCAACGGGGCGTGGCCAAGTGGACGCCGGATGGATTGGAGTTGGATTGGCAATCGCGGCTCAAGGTTGGCGCCGGCGAACTCAGTACGATGGTGCTTGCCGAAGGCAGCGTATGGGTAGGCGACATCAACTCCAACTTGTTGGTGGCCGGTGACCCGGAAACAGGTGCCGAAGAGGCCAGAATCACCACGGGGGTGGCCCCCCACTTTTTTGCGGTCGGAGACCGCTACATCGTGATCGCCGATTCCACTCAGGACAGCCTTGTCTGGTACCACCGGCGCAAGGAAGAGCTGTTTGCCATTGAACTTCCCGCCCCGCCCCAACGCATCCTTTACAACAGCCGTACTTTCTTCGTTCAGGTCGGCCCCAGTGATGTTTGGGTCATTGACGAGCACGCCCTGGCCGACCGCTCCCGCAATGAATTTGAGTTCCCCATTCAATTCATGCAGTTCAACCAATTCAACAACATCGACCTGGTGACCCACGACGGAAGCCAGGCCTATACGGCCCTGGTCTCAGGAGCCGATTACCTCACCGCCCGCAACGAAACCGCAGTGGATTATTCCCAGATTGCCCGGACGCCCTATTTTGAGGCGCGGTTTGGGCAGGAGTGGTTGCAGGACGTGGTTTTGGTGGGAAATGAAGTCCAAACGGGGAACCAGGTGATTCAGGACCAGGCCAGTTCGTTTGGGGTTGACTTTTTTGAAAGCAAGCTCTTCGCCCAGACCAACGATAGCCTGGTGCGTATCGATCTTTCTACCCGCAGCATCGAAGGGGCCTATCCCTACACCGACCGAATCCTCTCATCGGTCTTCTGGCGGGGAGAATAAAAAAATCAATTGGAATTACTGGATTTGACGATCCCGGCGTTCAGCGCGTACAGGATCAACTCGGAAACGGAATTGATGCCGAGTTTTTTCATGATGTTCTTCCGGTGGGTATAGATGGTGTGGGTGGACAAATGCAATTGCTCCGCCATCGCCTTCGTGGTCACCCCCTGCGCGATCAATTCCACCACCTCCAATTCCCGGGCCGTCAAACTGGAAGGCGCACAATTGGCTTCCTTTTCCTTGGATTCGGTTTGTCCCAGGTGCTTCTCCAAAATGATGTCCAGCACTTTGTTGCAGAAAAACTTCTCCTTGCGGGCCGTGGCGTAGACCGCATTGATGATCTCATCCTTGGAGCAGTGCTTGGTCAAAATGGAACTGGCCCCACATTCCAACACCTTGAAGATATTGGACTTGTCGTGGTCGGCCGTGACAACGAGGAAGCGGGTATTGGGAGCGATGCCCTTGATGCGGCAAATGTCCTGGATGTCGTAGTGCTCAGAGTTGAAATAATCGAACACCACAATGTCCGGCTGTTGGGCCTGGACAATGGTTTCCAGTTGGGCCGGAGTCGCCGCCTCGTCCACGATCATCACCCGCTCTTCATCCGAAAAGAGGTGACGAAAACCAGCCCGGGCAAGGTACTGGGCATCCGCAAGAACAACTTTTACCGGCTCCATTTTGATCTCTAATTTAGAAACGTTCTAAATAACTAAAACTATCGCGGAAAAGAAAGGTTTGGTCCTGATAAATAAGTTTCAAAACGACTGCCTTGACCTGAATGGGACTATTCCACGAAATTATTTTTGTTCACCAGCCTTGTCCAAAGATGGTGGAAAATTTCGGTTTTGAACCTTGGTTGGTGCGGGCTTAATTTAGCGGAACGAGAATTATGTTCATCGAATTTAACTCAGCAAACCGCAAGGCCGGATGGGTCGAAGTCGTCTGCGGAAGTATGTTCTCCGGAAAAACGGAAGAACTGATCCGTCGATTGCGCCGGGCCCAGATCGCCAACCAAAGTGTCCAGATTTTCAAGCCTGCGATTGACACCCGTTACGACGATGTAAAGGTGGTTTCCCACCAAGGAACCGAAATCAATTCAACGCCTGTTTCCAGTTCCCAGCAGATTCTGTTGTTGAGCCAGAATGAGGATGTCGTGGGGGTGGACGAAGCCCAATTTTTCGACGAAGGCATCGTCGAAGTGGTGCGGACGCTCGCGAATCGTGGCTCCCGGGTCATCGTCGCCGGGCTGGACATGGATTATACCGGCAAGCCTTTCGGCCCCATGCCGCAGCTCCTCGCCAATGCGGAGTTCGTCACGAAGGTCCATGCTATCTGCCAGAAGTGCGGCTCGCTCGCCAACCACTCTTTCCGTCTGACCGGCCAGTCTGGGCAGGTTTTGCTCGGCGAGAAGGAAAGTTATGAGCCCCGTTGCCGAAGCTGTTTTTTCGAAGACTTTACCCCCTGATCGATGCGTACGCTCCCCGAAAGGTTGCTCCAGGCCGATTTTGTCCGGGTTTACCACCGCGCGGTGGGGGTGACCCTGATGGAAAAGACCCTGGACGAGGACCTCACGGGGCAGTTGAGTTATCTTGCTGACCATGTGGTATCCGTGGTATTGGAAGGGGAACAGCGGATCGAAATGGTGGATGGAGGAATGGCCCGCATCCAGGACGGCCAGGGCGTTTTGCTACGCAAAGGGTTGTACACTGTCCACGATGGAATCTCGGGCAGTGGTCGGTTCCGGGCCTTGTTGGTGTTTTTTGGGGAGGAATGGATGAAAGAATGGAGAGAAATGGGCTGGCAGGCAGTGGGAAAAGGAAAGGAAAACAAATCCGTCTGGACCTTCTCCGCTCCCCATTATGCCGAACCCTTTGTCCAATCGCTCCACGCCCTCTACGCACAGTCCCCTGAGCTTCCCCCGCCCGTCTGGACCCTCAAGCTCAAGGAATGGTTCACCGTTCTCCTCGCCGAGCAGCCGGCCATGTTTTCCGAACTCGCCCAACGAGAAACTGGTCCCCAACGCTCCCTGCGGGAATTCATGCAGGACCATTTTGACAAGCCCCTTACCATCCGCGACTACGCCTACCTGACCGGCCGCAGCGAATCCACCTTTCGGCGGGAATTCAAACAACGGTTCGGGACGACGCCCCGAAAATGGATCACGCGCCGACGGCTCGAAAAGGCCAGCGAACTGCTCCGGGACGTGCGCCAGGACGTCAACAGCATCGCCTACGCCATTGGCTACGACAACCCTTCCCATTTCATCCAGGAATTCAAAAAGCAATTTGGGCGCACACCCAAGCAGTTCCAGCGCACCGATTGATCCCCATAATTTTTTGACCGAAAAACTGCACTTTGAACGTTTTCCGATAACGGTTCAGGTGAAAAGCTCCCATTTTTGATCTGTTCGCGGGCCAAGCCCACCACATTCACCATCAAAATCACTTCACCATGAAAGTTTCCTTCATTGGACTGGGCATCATGGGCCGCCGCATGGCCCACAACCTCCTGAAAAATGGCGTCGACCTCACGGTCTACAACAGGTCACAGGAACCCGTCGAGTTCCTGGTCGCCCAGGGCGCTACCGCTGCCCCCACCGCCAACGCCGCCGTCCAGCACGCCGACGTCATTTTCTCCATGCTCTCCACCCCCGAAGTCGTGGAAAGCATCTTCTTTGGCCCCGAAGGTGCCCTGGCCAACGCCCCCAAGGGAAGCCTCTGGGCCGATTGTACCACGGTAAATCCTTCCTTCAGCCGCCGCGCCGCGGCGGAAGCCGAACGCCATGGCATCCGGTTCCTGGACAGTCCGGTGGCGGGCACCAAGCCCACCGCCGAAGCCGGCCAACTCGCCTTTTTCGTAGGCGGAGATACCGCAGATGTCGAAACCGCTCGTCCCTTCATGGACCACATGGGCGCCAAAGTCATCCACTTGGGCGAAGCCGGGATGGGAGCGTCCTTCAAGATGCTCGTCAATTCCATGCTCGCCCAATCCATGTTGATCTACTCCGAGACCGTTCACCTGGGCCAGAAAATGGGCCTTCCCGAGAAAATGTTGCTGGAAGTACTGCCTGGGTTGGCGGTATCCGCACCCTTTCTGAAGATCAAGGCCGGAATGATGCAGGCCGATGACTACGAAGTCCAGTTTCCGTTGGAATGGATGTACAAGGACCTCCACCTGGCGACCGTGACGGGCTACGAGAATGACCAGGCCCTCCCGATGGCCAGTCTGGCCAAGGAACTCTACGCCCTCGCGAAGGCCAATGGCCTAGCCCGCCAGGATTTCGCGGCCATCCACCGGTTTTTGGGGGAACAGCAGGACTGATTCGGGGGAATTGGATAAATTCCCACTATGGAAAAGGATGGTCGCCCCACATTTTACGCGGACAGCGCTGCCAGTTGGCGGGGCTGGCTGGATGCCCACCACGCTTCGGAAGCGGGCGTTTGGCTGATCATTTACAAGAATGACAGCGGAACGCCGAGCGTTTACTATCCGGAAGCGGTGGACGAAGCCCTGTGCTACGGTTGGGTGGACAGCAAGCCGAACAAGCGCGATGGCCAGAGTTATTTCCAGTATTTTTCGCCTCGGAATGCGAAGAGCAATTGGAGTCGGGTGAACAAGGAAAAGATCGCGCGGCTGGAAGGGGAGGGGAGAATGGCGCCGGCGGGCCTGGAAATGGTCCGCATTGCCAAGGAGACGGGGACGTGGAATGCGTTGAACGAGGTGGAAAATCTGGTGGTGCCGCCTGACCTGGCGGAGGAGTTCCAACAGTATGAAAACGCGCGGAAGTACTGGGATGAGTTTCCCCGCTCTACGCGGCGGGGAATCCTGGAATGGATCTTCAATGCCAAACGCCCGGCGACCCGGGCCAAGCGCATCGCCGAAACGGCGCGGCTGGCGGAGCGCAACCTGCGCGCCAACCAATTTCCCCGTCAGGGATAAGCTGGTTTATTTGTCGTTTCGCTCGCCGAAGCGCAGGTGCTTCACGGATTCGCCCGAATCCCGTAGTTCGCACAGCGAATCAATTCCAATATCAAGGTGGGTATCCACGAATTTGGCGGTAACCTTTTTGTCGCTGGAAGCTGTTTTGACGCCTTCGGGGTCCATGGGATTGTCAGAGACGAGGAGCAGGGCGCCGTGGGGAATCCCATTGACGAAGCCGACCATGAAGATGGTCGCCGTCTCCATGTCGATGCCCAGGGCCCGAATTTTACGGAGGTATTCCTTGAACTCGTCGTCGTGTTCCCAGACCCGGCGGTTGGTCGTGTAGACGGTGCCGGTGAAATAGTCCTGGCCGTATTTTCGGATGGAAGCCGAAACGGCCATTTGGAGGCGAAAGCTGGGCAGGGCCGGGACTTCCGAGGGCATATAATCATCGCTGGTCCCTTCGCCGCGGATCGCGGCGATCGGCAGAATCAGGTCCCCCAGCTGGGTGACTTTTTTCAATCCCCCGCATTTCCCCAGAAACAAAACCGCTTTGGGACTGACCGCAGAAAGCAGGTCCATCACCGTCGCCGCCATCGCACTTCCCATCCCAAAATTGATGATGGTGATGTCTTGCGCCGTGGCCGTTTGCATCGGGTTGTCCTTTCCCTTGACCTCCACCCCAAATTTCTCGGCGAACATCTCGACGTAGTTGATGAAATTGGTGAGGAGGATATAGTTCCCAAAATCCTCCAATTGGGTGCCGGTATACCGGGGCAGCCAATTGGCGACGATCTCAGCTTTCGTTTTCATAGCTGCAAATATAGCGGAACTGAATGCGCTCGGGAGAAACTTTTTGTGATCGAATGGATACGAAAGGGTAAATAAAAAAAGGAGCTCCCGAAGAAGCTCCTTCCATTTGTATTACGTTGTGTGTTTTACTCTTCGGTTTCGATACCCAGTTCAGAAGCGATCCTGTCGGTGACGTCATCGGCTTCCACCCCGTACAGAATGCTGGGGATCCCAGATCCCATGGCATTGTTGAGGATGAAATCGTAGCCATTGGTCTCAGCGACCTTGTTGATGGCGTCCTGCATCTTGACCTGGATGGGTTCGAGCATCTTCATCCGCTGTTGGATGAGTAACTGCTCGGCCTTCTGAACGCCTTCCTGAATTTCAGCCTGGAGTTTGGCGAGCTCTTGCTGAGCTGCATTGTCCAGTTCGGGCGTCAATTTGTTGGCCTGCTTGGCCTCCATGTATTCCAGCGTTTTTTGCTGGTAGTATTTTTGCTTGATTTCGAGCTGTTCCATGGCCCTTTCCTCGAAGCCCTTCAGCTTCTTCTCCATCTCCTCCGTCTCCGGCATATACGCCAGAATCAACTCGACGTTGGTCCAACCGATTTTCTGCGCCTGGGTACCCAGGGCAGCGACGATCAGTACCAACAATACGACATACTTCTTCATAATGAGGGATTAAAGGTCTGAAACTACTCTTTGGGCATGGCGATGCCGAGCTTGGCAAAAACTTTCTCGGTGACGTCGGCTTCTTCCGGGCCATAGAGAATGGTGGAAACGCCGGAGCTCGTGGTCTGGTTCAGGACGTACTTGTATCCTTCGGCCACAGCCACTTCGTCAATGGCATTCTGGAGCTTGACCAGAATGGGTTCCAGCAGTTCCTGCTGCTTGGTCACCAGCTGCTGGTCCAGTTCGGCGGCCAGCTGTTGTACCTCAGCATCGAGTTTCAGGAGCTCTTCTTCCAGTGCTTTCAGTTCAGCATCTCCCGCTCCGGCTTCCTTCTTTTGAAGGTACTCCTGATACTTCGTCTTGACATAATTGTCTTTGATCTGGAGTTTCTCGGCGAGTTTGCCCTGGTAAGTTTGCAAGGTTTTGTTCATCGTCTTGAACTCTGGCATGGATGCCAGCACGTACTCTACGTTGGTGTAGCCGATGATATTCTGAGCCTGGAGGGTAAAGACCCCGGCCAGGGCAAAGAAGCATATCGCAATGTAGGTTTTAAAATTCATCTACTGTCAAAATTTGGTAGCGAAACAATTGGAAAATAAATCAACTGGATTGGGAATTTTACTCTCCTCTCCAAAACTAACGCTTTGGGGGGCAAAATCATATTTACCCATTAAATTTTTCCCTTAACGCTGAAGGCCCAGCTTCTTCATGACCTCGTCAGTCCGGTCAAAAATCGCATTGGTATAAAGGATGCCGGAGTTACCCGCTTTGTCAAAAATGATGTCCAGTTTCCGCTCTTTCGCCACTACTTCAATGGCAGCATAAACCTTGTCCTGGAGGGGTTTGACCTTTTCATCCTGCACCTTGTACAGCTCACCATCATAGCCAAATTTTTCCTGCTTGTACTCCTTGGCCTTGCGCTCCTGCTCGAAAATCGCTTCCTGACGCTGCTTTTTCACGTCGTCCGAAAGCAAGACCTCTTCGGCTTGGTAATCGCGGTACATGGTTTCGATGCCTTGGTACATCTCTTCCAGTTCGGCTTGCCATTTTTGGGAGAGGTTTTCGATCTCTTGCTGGACCGCATTGTACTCCTCCATATTGTCCAGGATCATCTGGGTGTCGACATAGCCTACTTTTTGGGCCTGGGAGAAGGAAAAGAGGGCAAAAGTCAGCAGAAATAAGCCAACAAACTTCTTCATGGGTGGTGTGTGTTTTTTTAGAATTCTTGTCCGATAAGGAAAGTAAAGTTGCTACCGGCCACGTTGGGGGAGGACGGATGGATTCTGTCAAATCCATAGCCCCAGTCTACCCCGAGGAGACCGACCATCGGGAGCATGACCCGTGCGCCGATTCCAGCCGAACGCTTGAGTTCGAAGGGCTTGAACTTGTCAAAGCCCAACCAGGTATTGCCCGCTTCCGCGAAACCAACCAGCCAGATCGGCGCGGCTTGGTTCAGGGTAATCGGGTACCGCAACTCGAGCGTGTATTTACTCAGAATATTTCCTCCAATAGCAGGGTTTGCCTCGGTTGCACCCAACTGGCGCGGGCCGATGGCATTGTCAGGATATCCACGGAGTCCTACGTATTCATAGCCATAAAAGTTGAACTGACCGAGACCGCTACCACCGAGGTAGTACCGTTCGAAGGGCGAAATGCCGTAGTCAGCATTGTAGGTTCCGAGGTAACCGAACTGCATCCGGGGACGCAGAACGAGGTTTTTATAAATTTCAAAGAAGAAGTCTCCCTTGAAGGTCCACTTGTGGTATTCGAGGAAGTTGAACTTTTCCGCGTCGCCCAAGGATTCGTAGTCCTGATTTCCGAAGAGGCTGTAAGGAGGGGTTGCCTCAACGGAGAAGGTGACCCGGGAGCCACTCCGCGGATAGATCGGAGCGTCGATACTCGTCCGGTCGAAGGTCTGGCGGAGGGAGAAGACGTTGATGAAGGCATCGTCAAATCCGAGGGCCCCAAAGCCCGCCCGGCCATTCCGGATGTCGTAGTACTTGTAGGAGACCGAAGTCATGGCGCGGAAGAAGTCATCCGGCCACTTCAAGCGGGTTCCGAAGTCAACCCCGGTACCCAGGGTCCGCATGAGGAAGTTGTTGACCCGGTTCTGGTTGACGGTATAGTTGACGCTGGCACCCAACGAATTCGGCTTCTTGCCGCCGAGCCAGGGCTCGAGGAAGCTCACCGAGTAGTTCTGCCAACCCACCCCGTTCATCTGAACGGCGAGGTTCAGCCGCTGACCGTCCCCGGCGGGGATCGGGTTCCAGGCGCCCTTCTTGAAGAACTTCTTCGTCGAGAAATTGTTGAAGCCCAACTGGACCGTGCCCACGAAGCCACCGGCAATCACATTGCCGGCCTGGTCGCGGATCTGGCCACCCCAGCCCCCCTGGATCTGCAACTGATCCGACGGCTTTTCTTCCACCACGTACGTGATGTCCACCGTTCCGTTGACCGGATCGGGAATCGGCTGGATTTGGAGGTTTTCCTGGTTGAAGTAACCCAGGTTGAGGATTTCCCGCTGGGAACGGATCAGGTCCGCCCGGCTGAATTTCTGGCCGGGGATCGTCCGCAGTTCGCGGAGAATGACGTAGTCACTGGTCTTGGTATTGCCCTCGATGTTGATCTTGCGGATCGTGGCCTGGGGGCCTTCCACCACGCGGAGCTCGAGGTCGATGGAGTCCTCCACGACCGCGACTTCCACCGGGTCCACCCGGAAGAAGAGGTAACCGTCGTCGAGGTAAAGACCGGAAATGTCTTGGGAAGTGGGGTCGCCGGAGAGGCGGGACATCAGACGCTCTTCGTCGTAGATGTCGCCCTTTTCAATGGCGAGGATGCTCCGCAGGGAGTCGGCGGTATACTTGAGGTTGCCGACAAATTCGATGTTGCGGATATAGTATTGCTGGCCTTCGAAGAGGCTCAATTCGATGTCGAGGGATCCTTCGTCGTAGTTGTAGACCGTATCGGAGACGATCTCGGCGTCGCGGTAACCGTTGCTACGGTAGAATGCGAGCAGGTTCGACTTGGCTTCTTCCAGTTTCTTGGGCACGTACTTGGAACGCGACCAAATCCGCCACCAACGGGCTTCTTTGATCTCCTTGGCCTTCCGGGCGAGACGCTTGTCACTGAAGTCCTGGTTGCCATCGATTTTGAAGTCATTGATCCGAATCCGTTCCCCTTTGTCCACCATGATCCGCAACTTGCTCTGGTTCTTCAGGCTTTCTTCCTCCTCCAGCACATAGTTGACCTTGGTATTGTAGAAGCCCTTTTCCATGAAGAAGTTCCGCACAATCCGGGTGGAGCGCTTTTCCTTTTCGGGGGTCCACATCGCTCCGGGAAGGAAACGAAGTTTTTCCCGCAAATCTTCGCCCTGGCTCTTGGTGATGCCGCGGAAGGAGAAGGTAAATACGCGGGGCCGCTCCTGAACGATGATGCGCAGGAAGAGCTTATCGCCCATGATTTTGTCGGCCTTGATCTCGACGTCGGAAAATACCTTCTGGTCCCACAAGCGGTGGACGGCATCGGGAATTTCCTGGCCGGGAATGGTGACTTCGTCCCCAATGGCCAGACCCGTATGCAGGATCACAGAATTGGGGGTGACGGACTCCACACCTTCTACCTCAAACCCGGACAGGGTATAGGTCTTGGGGAAATCATAGCTGAACTCTTCCGACCCACCCTGGGCCTGGAGGTTACAGATAGCAATGAAGGATAAAAGGGCGGTCCAAAGGATCCGTTTCATAGCGTGTTAATTTGTTCGGAGATCATGCCAAATCGTCGTTCCCGGCGCTGGTAATCTAAAATTGCCTGGTAAAGGTCGTCGCGGCTGAAATCCGGCCAAAACTTTTGTGCGATGTAGATTTCAGAATAAGCCAGTTCCCACAGCAGGAAGTTTGAGATGCGAAACTCGCCCGAGGTCCGGATCATCAGTTCCGGGTCGGGCATGTAATGCGTACTCATCTCCTTCCGCAGGTCGGCTTCGGTAATCTGTCCCGGAATCAATTCCCCGTTTTCCGCCTTGGCCGCAATGCGGTTGACGGCGGCGAGGATATCCGCCCGGCCACCGTAGCTGAGGGCCAGCGTCAGAGTCAGTCCCGTATTGTCGCGGGTCAACTCCATGCTTTTCATCAGCTCTCTGTACGGCCGGGAAGGCAGGTCCTCGATATTCCCTATCGCCCGGAGCCGGATATTATTTTCCAGCAAAATGGGCGTCTCTTTGCGAATGGTCCGGACCAACAATTCCATCAGTCCGAGCACCTCCGCCTTGGGACGTTTCCAATTCTCCGTCGAAAAGGTATACAGGGTAACATACCCCAAATTCAATTCCACTCCGGCCTCAATCACCTCCCGCACCGCTTTGAGTGCATTTTGGTGACCGAAAATCCGGCGATTTCCCTTTTGCTTTGCCCACCTTCCGTTGCCGTCCATGATGATCGCAACGTGATTAGGAAGTGCCTGCAAATCAATATGTTCTTTGGGGCTTTCCATTTGAGGAAACAGGTGGGCAAATTTACGAAGAATTCAACACATATCGAAGAAATGCGGCTTCTGGGACAGGCTTGGCTCCGCAAAAAAAGCCATTTGGGAGAAACAGGACATTCGAAGCCCCTCGTGGGAGCTTCTCAATTCCAATTCTTTTTCCCCTGCGCCATTTTAAGCACTTCTCAATCGAATACTTCTGGTTCCATAAAAGAAAAGAGCGTATTAGGTCTCATCTAATACGCTCTTTTCGTATGAATATTGTGTGTTTCCTAGCGGAATTTCGGACACTTCACCCAATCAAGGATATATGTCGCCGAAACGAGGGAGATGACGTACCAGTCTTGCTGGGTATTGTCACCCCGGATGCCATTCCAGAAGCGGCCACCCTGGGGATAGACCGCGCGGTCGATCCGGTCGGAGAGGAGGGCTGCGGTCGGGTTCTGGGCGTAAAGCGCTTCGTAGTCGGCATACTGACCAGAAACATCGTCCAGGTAGTCCGTGAAGGTCTTGCGCAGACCAATTTCAGCGCTGATGTCGATCTTCTCCGTGAGGGAGTAGCGGACACCGATCCCGAAAGGAATGGCGAAGTTGACCAGGGAATAAGGATCCGGGCAATCTTCGTAGCCACAGTCCGCGAGGAACTGACCTTCGGTACCGAGGGGCTGGAGGTCGATCCACTCATCACCCAGTTTGCCCTGGGGATTGTAAGCGAAGACCGCAATCCCACCGAAGATATAGGGAGACCATGCGGGACGGTATTTGTAACGGCGGTTGTTGCCGAAGAATTCGTACTTGAGGGTGAAAGCGACTTCGCTCAGGGGAGAGCGGAAGCTGAGGTTACGGCGCCGACGGGGGATGTCCGTGGCCGCACGGGCGTCAGAAGCACCCATCCAACCTTGGTTGAAAGCGAGCTGGGCCGACATGTGGGGATGAAAGTGGTATCCACCGACGAAGCCAAGTCCGGGCTTGGTAAACTTCAGGGTGAAGTTATCATCCAGGTCACCTTTGTAGTTGGTGGCACCCAGAGATACCCCGGCGTAGAAGTAGCGATTGCGGAACTGGGCGGAGAGGTCGGTAAACATCCAACACACCGCTACCAATGCCAACAGGTATTTTATAGATTTCATAGGAAACAGCTTTTTCACAAACTAAAGTTATCAGTCTAACAGCTCAAATTCGATGTTTCGGCGCAAACAAATATATCATCCCCTTCCTAAAAAGAAAATTTATTCACATGTTTTTCAGGATGTGGAAGATATTTTTTTCCAGGCGACCTTTGGGCTTCTCTACGATCCTTCCCACTTCATTGTCACCGTCGTAGATAATAAATGTAGGGATTTTTTTTAAATCGACCGCCTTCCAGAGACCTTTTTCGTCTTTTTTTGTGGTGTCTACACTGATGATTTCCACATTGGCGACAGGAAGTTCGGG
The DNA here is from genome assembly GCA_963923035.1 of uncultured bacterium. Classification (GTDB taxonomy): domain Bacteria; phylum Bacteroidota; class Bacteroidia; order J057; family JADKCL01; genus CAWUKT01. The sequence continues at coordinate 5,732 of CAWUKT010000016.1, read as the reverse complement.
CGCAAGGGCATAATAGCGCGGCACCCACTTCTTGCTATCGGGACAATAGGACCCCAAAAACAGCTGCATCGACAGCTTTCTGTCCATGTCCAGACTCCGAAGGGAGTCGAGCCACTTCTCTTTGGGGGTGTACTTTTCGTCCACAAATTTGTCCCATTTGCAGACCTCCTGGTACTCCTCATACGAGTAATACCCGACGAGATACTGCTTGTCTTTACAGCCAATCCCCAACAGTAACAGGACCACCAGGCCCCAAACCAGTCCGACTTTCTGCATCATGTATAAAAATTAAGGGATTAGAGGGAGAAAAAGCGGGGCAAAAGAAATTCTGTCAGGTGGATACCACCTGACCCCCACACGACACCCGCCCCCTCAGGGCTTGGTGTGGTGCTTCATCAATTCGTCGGTGAGGATATGAATCAACAAGCTGTGGCCAATCTCCACTACTCCATAATCTTCCGCCCCCAGCCAAAAGTTGATGTCGCCCGTCTGGCGCAACGGGTTGTCGGCCTTGAAGCCGGAAAAGGTGATCACATACGCCCCATTTTCGTGGGCGTAGGTGCAGCCGTTGATGATGTTCGGGCTCTTGCCCGAACTGCTCACGCCCAGCACCACATCGCCTTCCCGCAGCATCGTCTTCAGCGGCTGGCGGAAGACATTTTCGTACCCGAAATCATTCGCCTGACAGGTCAGGAGGCTGTTGTCGGTGAGGGCCATCGCCCGAAAGCCGCAGGCATTCATGAAGTCCACCGCAGCGTGGGAAATGATGCCGCTGCTCCCCCCATTGCCAAACAGGAACATATTGGTCGAAGCCTTCTTCGACAGGAGGTAGTTCGCAAGATCGGCGTAGGCCGCGTCATGGGCCAATTCGTTGCCTTCCCGGTCGGTGATCACCGTGGCATTCAGCGCCCGGGTAAAGGTTTCCATGTATGAACGGATCATATCAGGAAAGTAGGGTTTTGATGTATTTTAACAAAGGAGTTTTTTCAATAAAGGACTTGTTGCCCAGGATGCGCACGGCCATGGCGCCCACGGCATTACCCACGAAGGCCAGCTCCTCCGGGCTGCTGCCCAGCCGTGCCATCAGCGAGGTGATGGCCAGGAAGGCGTCGCCCGCTCCGATCGTATCGACCACCTCATTCGAGAGAATGGGGGCCTGTACGGAGCGGCCTTCTTCCGCGACCCGCACCAGGGCACCATTCCGGCCCAGGGTGATGGTGCCAATCTTGGCCTGCGTCTCCGCCATCAGCCATTGCTGGATCCCGACGATGTTCGCAAACTTATCGTGGTACGCGAGGTGCGCTTCTTCCTTGTCGATGGAGAAATAATCGCAGCGCTTGTACTTGGTGAGCATATTGTAGCCCTTGTTCCCCGAGTTCGTCTGCGCATTCACCGCGAGGAAGGTCGGCAGGGCACTCAGGTAATCGACCAGGCGCCGGTCCAGGATGCTGTGGCCGAAGTCCGCCACCAGCACCATGTCGTAGCCGCCCGCGAGGGCTTCGATTTTCCCTTTCACTTCCCCCCATTCCTCCTCATTCATCGGAGAATCGTCGTATTCGTAGATCTCAAACAGCTTGTGGTTGAAGACCTTGTCGACGAAGCGACGTTTCAGGGTCGTGGGGCGTTCGGGCAAATGGACCCCGTGCCAGCGCACCCGTTTGTGGAGGTTCTGCTGAATGAAATCGCCGTAGTTGACGCCATCGTTGATGCCGTAGGTGGTCACCAGGTCCACGGACTCCACAAAGTCGGCCACGTGGTTGGCGACGGCCAGGACACCCCCGGTATAGATTTCAGTATTGAGTTTCTTCGCCGTGATCGTCGCCGACTTCGAAGACTTGCCGAGCGGACTCACAAATTGGTATTCGTCCAGGATCACATCCCCGATCACCAGCACCCGCAATTTCCCAATCTCCTCAAAGCGGTCCACAAAGTACTGGTAGCCGAAATTTTCCCGCATTTGCTTCAGGAAGTCCTTCACCTCCGTGTCCTTGTCGTCGAGGTGCCGGTTGATCAGCTTGGAAGAACTGAACTGGATTTCTTCGGTAAAGACCAATTCGCCGCCGAACGACTCCACCGCATTTTTTTCCTTGATGATGCCCCCCGTAATGTCCTCCACTGCATTCTTATAGTCCTGCCCCTTCACATAGGCCTGGGGCTGGATCGCCTCGATGGCCGGAATCGCCATCGGAGAACGGTTGATCGCGACATAATCAATGTATTCGATCGCCGCCAGGGTCTCCGACCGGATCTGCTCGTTGAAGACCGGCCGGCCCGGTCCCTTGTTCACGAACTTGTCTTCCGTCAAGGTCACCACCAGCACATCGCCAAATTGGCGGGCCGCTTCAAAATGCTTCAGGTGGCCAGGGTGGAGCAAATCAAATACGCCGTGGCAATGGGCAATCTTCTTGCCGGCCGCCTTCAGTTCCTGGCACTTCTTCCCCAGCGCCTCCAGGGTCATCACTTTTTCTCTCATGCTAGGAAAGGTATTTGAACCAGTCTTTGGTGGCTTCTTCAATGGACTGCTCGTCCCAGACGGGCGCTTCCCGCCAATAATCGATGTGGTCCAGCATATTCGCGACGCCTTGTTCGAAGGTCACTTTGGCCTCCCAGCCGATGGTGTCCTTGATCTTGGTGACATCGGCGAAGGTACAATCGGGTTCGCCGGGCCGCTTGGGAATATGGGTGGATTCGCCGCCGAGGAGCTCGGTCAGGCGGTTGATGCTATAATGGTTGCTGCTGCCCACGTTCATCACCTGGCCGATGGCCGCGTCGTGGTCGGAAGCCGCAAAGACGGCGTCGGCGACGTCGGTCACGTAGGTAAAGTCCCGCGTCTGCTTGCCATCTCCGACGATTGTATAAGGCTTATCGGCCAGTTTTTGGGCGAGGAAGACGCCGAAGACTGCGCCGTAGGTGCCGGAGGTCCGGGAACGGGGGCCGTAGACGTTGAAAAAGCGGAGGGAAGTGGTGGGCAGCTTGTAAATCTTGTTCCAGTGCATCACGTACTCTTCCCCGAGCCACTTGGTGAGTGCGTAGGGGTACTCGGGGCGGATCTCCGCCGTTTCGGCCGTGGGATAATTATCCGGAATGCCGTAGCAGGAGGACGAAGCTGCGTAGACGAGCCGCTTGATGTCGTGCTTGCGGCTGGCTTCCAACACATTGATCGTGCCGTGGACATTGGAGCGGTGGTAATCCGTGGGCCGCTGGATGGACGGGACGATGTCGGCGAGGGCGGCAATGTGGTAGACGCGGTCGATGCCTTCAAAATGGGCTTCGATCTGATCGTACTCGGCGATGTCCGCGATGTGAACCTTCAGGCGCTCGTGGCCTTTGACATGGTCGAGGTTTTGGAGGCGACCTGTGGACAGGTTGTCCAGAACGGTGACGTGGGCGCCCTTGCTGAGGAGTAGATCCACGAGGTGGCTGCCAATGAAGCCGCAACCTCCGGTGACAAGTGTTTTCATAAGCAGGGCTAAATTAAGGAATGCCTTGTTAAAAAGCAGGTTTCGGGCCCGGCTTCTTTGTAACCTCACCAACAGGGAGTTTCGAATGCGTGGGGGAGGAGAGAAATGAGCGGGGAAATGCGCCTAGGTGAGTTCCATGAGACTTTTTCCCTCCAGCGCCCGGTCCACCAATTCCTCAAACTGCACCAGCAATTTCTCGTAACTCCCGACCGTCATAGGCGATTTGGAAAACCCATTGAAACTTTTCTGTTGGAGAACGGCCATTTCATTGTCCTCGCTGATCGCTTTCCAAAAGATGTCTGCGTTCAGGTCCCAGTAGTCCTTGGCCTTCTGGGTCGTGGGTTCTGCGGGCAACAACATAAAGGAACGGAACTGGGTGGTGGTGGCGTCGATGGGGAAGGAAGTCACGACCATGAGGTGGTCAGGTTCGATGAGGATGATGGTATTGGGGAAAATGTGGAGCAGGATATTGGCCCCCTGCCGCAGTTGCCATTCCTCTGGCGGCAATTCCTTGATTTTTGTGAGGGCGCGTTTCGGGAAAATGATCGAACTGTGGAGCCGGTTGTCCGTGTTGAGGCTCATATTGTCGAGGAAATAGGGCCCAATGGTCTTGGCGTGGGCGATCTTGAAGTGGTAGCCTTCCAATGCGCCATCGACAATCAATTTCCAATTGCAGGCCTGGGTGCCCCCGCTGAAGTGGTAGGGCACCAGGTCGCCGAGGTCGAAGCCCTCGGTGATGGTTTCCACCTCCGCCAACCACGCATCCATATCAAAGACGCCCCTTTGATCAGGATTGGCCACGACGAAGACCATGCCCAGCCGCACCCAGCAGTCCAGTTCCATCAGGCTATGGGATTCCTTGTTGACATCGCTGAAGCCCTGTGGATGGAACACCCCCTTCAGGCAGCCCTGGGTATCGTAGGCCCACGCATGGTAGGGGCAGACGATGTTTTTCCGAATATTCCCCGTCTCCTCCTCCAACAACCTCACGCCCCGGTGCCGACACATATTTAAGAAAGCCCGAATATGCCCGTCCTGGCCTTTGATGACCACGATCGGCAGGCCGGTCGCGTCGTTCAGGAAATAGTCCCCCGCATTTTTCAATTGTCCCGCCGCCCCCACCACGACCGGATGGTTCTGAAAGAGCACCTCCCGCTCCTTTATATAGCGTTCCTCGGAAGTGTACCGCTCGGCATCGATGGCCTGGGTGATGCCATCGGCGTCTTTTCGCTGCTTTTGCCGGTCCAATTGGGCAAAGACGGCTTCGATGGTCTGGATTTGTTGCGCGTGTTGCATGGGGCGGAGATTTTCGGGTATGGACAATGGAAAAAAGGCCGTTTAAAGCCTGGTTCCCAAAGTATCCCCGGTCGCCGGGATTCCCTTTGACAAAAATCAAGAAATGGATTTGGCGCGGATGCGGCTCAGGGTTTCCGGGGTCATTCCGAGCATTGAGGCGATGTATTGGAGGGGCAATTCGAGGAACAGGTTGGGATCGGCCTCGAAGAGAAAGCGGTAGCGCTCCTCGGCGTTCATTGAAACCAAGGTATAGACGCGGTTCTCCAGCGCCGACATGAGCTTGATGAGGAAGAGCTTTTCGTAGTAGTCCCAGTCCGCCACATCTCGCCGCAGCTGTTGGTAAGCGTCGGTTGTAAGGGAGTAGGTCGTCGTCTCGGTCAGGGCCTGGATATTCCACTTGGCCGGTTCCTGGAGGTAGAAATTGGCCACGTCGGTCACCAATTGGTTTTTCCCGAAGATCCAGTGGGTGACTTCTTTCTTGTCGGAGTGGGAGAAAAAGCGCAGGTAGCCACTCTGGATCCACCAGGATTTGGGGCTGTGCATGCCTTGGGTCAGCAGAATGGTCCCTTTGGGCACCGTCTCGGGTTGGTAGTAGGGGAGGACCTGGGCCACCAGCGGCGCGGGGAGTCCGAAGTCGTGTTGGAGGGAAAATGCGAGTTGTTCCATGGGATGACGCTGGAATCAAAGTCTGCATTTTGCCTGGGTTCTGCAAGGTGGGCGACCAGGTCAGGGGGAAGGACAATACAAATGGAAACGGTATCGGAGGAGTGTGGGCAATTATAAATTTACCTTCGGGGTTGCAAATTTCGTGAAATAGGCAATTTTTTGTTGCCAAAAACCGCAATAACGGAGCGAAATGGTAGAAGGTTGGTTATAATTCATAGAAACTTGGTTAGTTTTTGTAGAAACTTCCGTGTCGGCGAGGCCGTGTAAAAACGCCCATTCAAATTGATTCCCAGCCAAGAGTCGGAGTTT
>CAWUKT010000015.1:0-98018 GCA_963923035.1 uncultured bacterium | reverse complement strand
GTGTCCTGGCGAGTCGGACGGAGAGGAAAATTGGGCGTTTTTCAGGACCGACTAATTAATATCGTAAAGACTTGTTGGTGCCTCTCTTTTTGAGACAAAATAATCACTGTTCAACGGAGGTCTAAGGTTCCTGACGATCTCCTTTTCAATTTCAACGATTTTGTCATCATCTTCAATTTTAAAAAAATGGATATAGGTATTTTCAGACCAGAAATTAGTCATAAACTTATAGTTTTCGGGTGCCTCATGGCTTCCGATATACCCTCTGTAAGTATAAAATCTTTGCCTAAAGGAGTTTGTTTTCTGCGCCCTGCCAACGTATAACAAATAACTAAATTGAGGACCAAAAGAATTTAAGTCTTCTAAAACAAACATATAAATTCCTTTATCCTTCTTGTCTAATCTATCCGTAATAGAATGCTCAAACTTAAATCTACCCAAGTAAGTAGAGTTCCCCTTCAAATGCTTTTCGATTAGTTTAAAATTCCCAGGAGGCAGGAATACACTGAATGTCGCCAGCTCAATTTCAAAGTCGACCTTTTTAGATTCAAAAAAGTCTGTTGCCGATAAGGGTACAGCCATATTAGATCACATTTTACAAAAATAAATCAATACTTCTCCCAATATTTCCAAGGCACAAAACGCTCCCCGATCTCAATTCCCTTCACCCGGGCTACGGCCTCGCCTTCCTGTAGCTCCTCCAAGGATCGCATGACTTTAACCAGTTCCTTCGAACCAAGTCCGAGGAAACGCTGCACCTTACGCTTATCCGACTTTTCGTTTACATCCATCAGGAAGGTCAGTTCGCTTTGGCTGGACAAGTCAAAATCAGGTTGGGCAAACTCCTGAATGCCCTGGCTCAAGAGGAAAACAGATACTCCCCGGCTACGGATCTCCCGGAGCATTGACTCCAGAATCTGCCGGGCTTTTTTCTCTTTGAAGATTACATGGGCCTCGTCAATGACCAGAACATACCGCATGGCAACGTGTCCTGAATCAGACACGGGGGCATCACCCATGTTCATGAAGGTATTGTAGATGTAATTGATCAAAAGGAAAACCGCTGCATAGCGGATGTTATCGGGTAGGTCGCCCGACAACGATAAGTAGTAATTTTGGTTAAGGAAACGTTCTCCATTGTTGCGTCCAGAAGGATGAAAAATATCCACTTCACTGAGCCGCTGCATCAGTTCCGTCAATCCGTCTTCCCTTCCGTTTTGCTCCTCAACCACTTTTTCATAAACCTGCGCCATATTCGGATATTTCCCACTTCCAAGATCATGGAATACCTCCACAACAGCATTCTTTAGAATTTGCTTTTGACGAACCCCCAGGTTTTGATAGCTGGCGAGGATGTCAACGAATTTGTTGATTCCGATAATCCGGTTGTTTTCGTTGACGTTGTCAATGAATGCCAGAGGGTTGATTGGGAAAGGAGTATGCGGGGAGTCGACAAGTTCAGTCCGGGTTGCTTTTAGAAAGGGTTCCAGTTTCTCGCGATCGGACGCACTTACTCCTTTGAAATCCAGAAATGCAAAATTGACCTTACCATTTGTCGCCTCTATCAAAGTCTGGAGGAAATATTTCGCGAATTGGGTTTTCCCTGTACCTGATTTCCCCGCCACGGCCATGTGCATGTTTTTGAACTTGCGGGTATTGTTCAAATCGATTCGAATAGATTCCTCATCAGTTGTCCGACCGATTTCCAAAAGAATCGGCTCCGAAAAATCTGTTTTGACGATGGCTTGGTTCCGGTTTTCTACGTGACCGACAGGAGCTTCCAACTCGTCCAAGTGCTCAATCCCCCGATCCAGATGGTCCATCAGAAAATCCAGGAGAGAATACCCAGGTGCATCCTGAAAAATTTTCGCCATCGATTCCAGACCGTGGTCAATATGGTACTTAACGTACTTGGGAATAGAATTGTCATTGTGACGAACACCATACCGCTGGGAGATCAGCCCCACAAATATTCGCTTCTGGGCGGGATTAAAAAGAACGTTGTCCTTGTATTCTTTGCCTTTGGAGTTGTAGGGGGGCTTCCCACTTATTGAAAAGGTCTTCCCTGAAGCCAAAGAATATGCCAGGGCAACCCTGGCAACTATGTTCTCAGCGGTTCCAGTCGGGAACTTTTGAGTTAGCTCTTTGATGACAGCATAGTTGCTCTCAGAGGTTTTGATATTAATTGACAGCATGGGTCATCTTTTCAAATTCCTGAAACAATTCGCCCGGTTTTACTGCAACCAAACGGGATTTATTCTTGGCGTAGTTATCAATCAAGTAGGTACTCTCCACTTTGGGCAACAAAAGATCATACTCAGAACGTGTCACCTCTTTCCCCAACAGAGGGAACAGAATGACTTGGTGGGAAACGTTGGGATAAAACTGCTCGATAATATTTTCCGAGTGGTCAACATCAAACTTCTGCATCGGGCTATCAATGAAAACCGGAAACTCGATGTCCGATTCATCAACCAGAGACTTCAGCAGGGCCGAAGCATACAACTGGCGCTCTCCCATGGAAAGAGCGTTTCTGTCAATTATGTTCTCATTCTCATCGAGTAAGTTGATGTCTATGTACTCCCCTTCAGGGCTAATGTCCACCGTCACCCGATGAACAAATGACTTTTTGTGCATGAGGTCATTCAAACTAATCAACATGCTTTCTTCCAAGGACTTTTTCTTCTCCTCTTTAATACGGGTAATATTCTGGGTGACATCATCGACGAGCCCCTTTAGGGTAAGGTCTTTCGGTCTATTCTTCTCAGACACCTGAATCTTAACTAAAAGATCTGTTTTTTTCTGGCGCAACGACTTTAGCTCGCTTTCGACCTTGGTGTTCTTGGCAATTAAGTCTTCCTTTCGTCCTTGGAATTCCTTTTTATAAGTCCGGGCTTTCTCTTTCTTTGCTTTGAGGGTTTTCAAGTACTCACTTTCAACCTTTGACTCGGCTTCGCGAATTCGCCTCCGAATGCGATCCAATTCAGTTCGAAGGGTCTTGTCTTCAGCATGAAGCTTCGAAAAATCCACCCGGAAAGATGACCGGAGTTTTTGAATGATCGATTCCAATTCCCGAACGAACTGATCCTCCCATTCGTGGAAAATTTCTATATCATCCTCCCTCTCCACTTCGGAAAAAAAGTGCTTTTGGATTAGGTTTTCAATTTCTTGCTCGATGAAATTACGATCTTCCCGGGGGAGATAAAGTCCCTTTTCAGCGATCCCGCGGGCAAAATCATCCAAAAACTGTTTCCGTTTGTCTTTGTAGACCTTTGCAGCAAAGTGGTTTTTTTTAGCAGAAGCTTCCGCCACCACTTGCTCCTTTAAGGTCATTGAGAAACTTGCCCGCGATTCCGTAGGGAATCAAATCCAAAAAATCGCTCAATCTCGCGTGGACCTGCTCAATTTGTGCAATCAGGGACTTCTCTTCTTGCTTGATTTTCTCAAACTCTTCTTCCGTCATCGAATTGTCTTCCCGGACAATCATACGGGTGTAGTCCTCCTCATTTTGTTCTTCCTTCCAGATTTTTGTTTCCAAATCCTGGATTTCATCTTTATTAGATTCCAAATCGATTTCCCGATGTTTGATCTGATTTTCAAGATCTGATAATTCTCGGTGCTCTTCTTTGGTCGCTGATTTCTTTTTGTAGCCCTCTCGGATGGTCTCTAAATTTTTCTTCAGGTCTTCATACTTTTTTATTCCCAATACCTCCGAATAGGCCTTGCTCAATTTTCGCCGTTCGTCGTCAGAATTCACCTCAGCCAAGGATACGATCTTCTCAGCATCAAAGAAAAAGAACTTGGCTACCTCAAGGGGGAGTATAAATTCCCGAATGAAAACTTCCTCTCCCTCCAGCTTTTCAGTTTTTAAAGTTTCTATCAATTCATCCTTCTTTCCATTCACTCGGATTTCGACTTTGTCTCCAGCCCCGGTAGCGATATTGAAGGATCTCCGAATCGAAACCTCTGCCTTCATTGAGGAGTCTTCTCCCTCAAGAGGGTTGATTCCGACACCTGCAAATGTGATTTCTACCCAAAAGGATGTTTCGCCCGCCTTCTCAGCAGCGAAATTCATACTCTTTCGAATATATTTGCTGTATCCATTGATACCACCAATCTCTTTGCTGTAAAGGTTATCGACTCCCACAGTCTGTTTGCCGTAAAGACACCAGACCATTGCCATCAGAAAAGTGGTTTTTCCAAAACCATTTTTCCCGCTTACAATCACAACGTTTCGGTCCCCACTCGGAGCGAGTTCAATTTTATTCAATCCCTCGTACAGACGGAAGTTATTTATTTCAACCGATTTTATGATCATTTTTTCCCTAGCCCGATTTCAGTAAAATATTTTTCCAAGCGTCCCTGGAGGTCCTCCAGCAAGCCTCGTTTTCGATTCAAAAGAGATTTTTCCTTCTGAAGTTTTAATAAATCGGTGATCAATTCCACTTTCAACTCGTCTCCTCCACAAACCTCTCTCATGATCTCCCTTTCTTTCTGTTGATTCTCGTCACGGTTTCTCATATCTCCGGAATCAGGGTAAACGGTTTTGTAAATTTGCGAAACTTCATGCTTAAAATTAAGATCTCTGTGCCAAATAACCTGAATGGCGACCAATTCTTGTAGGGAAATCAGCTCTAAATCAGGCATTGTATCCTGCAAATCTTTTTGAACCAATAACAAACGACGCAGTAAGTCTGCTTTATAGTCTTCCGCGTAGGTTCCCATTCCATTTTTCGCCTCTGCTCCACTCCTCTGAAAGGGAGATCTCGCCTCCCGGGTGTTGCGCTCAGCCACCATTTGGTTTCGCAAATCGAGCAAGGGCTTCATCCACCTAAACCCGTTATCAATCAGCGCCGACATCGATTTGTCTTCGCTCACGACCGAACAGACCCAGCAGCCAAATCGACTTTGCCCACATGATTTGTGATTTTTACTGGATACCATCGTGGGACACTCGTAATCATCAGCGCTGGCATCCCGATAAATCTGGAACAATTGAGAATTGTCCGCTCCCCAGGGCGAATCTATGGCATTGATAACCCACCAAACCTCTCCCAGCATCAAGTCTTTGATTGGGGAGTAGACATAAACATTGGGGTGGTTGGGATGAGGAGTAATGCGCTTTCCTCTACGGGAATGTTTCTTGATCGACTTTGCGCGGGTCGCACTTTCTGATTTCCGGGTTCCAAGAATTACAATAGCTTCCCCTGATTGTCCGACCAAGTCTTCGATAATCCTGGAAGTGGGATTGATTTTGAGGCGCTCGGTACACCAACGAAAAGAATTGGTAGGAATCGGATAACCACGGCCAATCACATTCACCCAAAAGGATTCCTCCATTCTAGGTTCGGTCTTTCTCACAAAAATTGGCAATCCCTCCTCCATTGCAGCCTTCTGAATCTTTTCCAACACTTGGTTTACATAGGAGGAGATCAAAGGGTTTTCCACCAATGTATCATTGCAGATGACATATATGCTTCGCTGCCAGGAACCCATCGGTTTTATCTTTCTCAAAGCAAGCCAAATCAACTGAAGCATCGATGTGGAATCTTTCCCTCCGCTAAATCCAATGATCCAGGGGCGATTGCTATCATCCGCATATAGGAATTGATCGATGATCTCATCGACCACGTATTGAATGTTCCGACTAAGTTTCAAGTCTTTGGTTATTGTGTGTGACAACCGCCCTAAATTAGGCGATATGTCCGTTTTTCCCGATTATTTTTTCAACAGCTTCCCATGATGACGTTTAAATCGAAGCGCCTTCAATGCCTTCGTATTCCTCCTCATCACCCACTTTCTTTGCTGGGACAGAATGAGGTACCGGTCAACAGATACCTTTTGGCACTGTATGCGCCCCGGGCGGGACGATTGATTCGGACGGGGAAAAGGATTGGGATCGTCGCGCAATACCCGAATCTCCCCCTCTCTCTGTTGGCTGAGATAATTTTCTCAATTCTTTTGCTGCAAAAGTCCTTTTCAACCAGCCCGGATGAATTCCTTTTGGGTAAAGGGGGGACTTTGGTGGATATTTTACAGCCGATTGGGCATAGCTGCTCTATGTTAAAAACAGATGGAAACGATCAAACCACAACTACAAGCCATCTCCTGATTCAGGAAGAAACATCAAAAACCACTAGGACCGACCAAAAGTCAACTGTACTGTTTTATCGGATTTCAAATGCGGGTTGCCCTACCCCTCCTGCCTGCTGCTAGAATAGCTTTACACTAAAAGAAGAATTATCGAACCGAGAAAAATGTTGGTACGTAAAAGGAATCCCTCCTTGATTGTGATAATAGTTGATTTTTGCTGTCTTTGATCGGCCTGTAGTCGCAGGGTGTATTTTGGGAGTTAGCCCCGACAGGACTCGATCTTTTGAATGATTGGGGGGAGGTGGAGTTGTGGATAGGGTTAATATCACGATAGAGGATCAATAGGAGGTGATGCAGGCGGTTGTTAGGTAGGAATATTACAGAATCATTGATTTATCTGATCAAATAGATCGGGGAAATCGCTTGAAATGAGTTGGGTACGGCACATATTTGCGATTAATTTATCAATACTTGTGGCTTCTTTACATTTGAATGCTCTGGTAAACTCCGAATGGAGCGTCTTGCCTCTTCGAAAGAGAAGCCAATTCGGAACCCTTATACTTTTTCCATTAGTATAATAGATGGTCTGTAACTCGGATTCTTCAACTGAAGGTTTTTCCTCTAGTACATTCTCCATTTTTTCAAGCATTGCATTTGCAATTGTCTGAAGTTCGCCTGGAGAGAAATTCGCAATTTGAGATTCCATTCCTTCTTTCACCTCTAAACCCTTAATTTTAACCGGATGGTACTTGGCCCCCAAAAAACCTACCCAAATCAAAAGAGGATCTAAAAGGTAATTTTCGATTGAATACCGTTGCAATCTGAAAATAAGAGGAGGCAATTTATCTGAATCATGGTCTTTGTCGATGATGCCCCTGAATCGATCCCCAAGTCCAACTTCCTGGAGTCCATCGGTCCAATGGTGAACACTTCCTTTTCCAGCCCCCTTTATAAAGGTAAATGGCTTAAGAGATGTTTTTCTTTTAACGATGTCATATACGGCTTCATAGAAGGGTACATCATCTTTCCCTTCAACGAGTACAAACCTGGTAGACCTATTCACGAAGATAAGCCCTTCTCCCAATCTTGTAATTACCTCGTCCCGATTCGACTGTTCTCTGATTAGCGTAGGCTGCTTTGTCAACTCATAGATCTTGCAATAAGGGGGGGGAGGTGCCAATGAAATTGTATTGAGGGATTGGGTAGCGATGATTACGCTAACTTTGAATTCCTTAATCCAAGTATTCGAAATGATACGAAAAAAATAGTTGATCATGGAGGGGTGAAGATGGGCAGTAGGCTCATCCATAACCACAACTTTGGTTTTGACATCCCTATGCCTAAAAAAGTAGTTCTGAACCGCAAGGTCTACCAAAACCTTTTCTCCCGAGGAAAGATCATAATAATCGAATTCTTTGCCAATCTCATCATTCCATAGATATAGCCGAAATTGGAATTCAGAATTCAAGTATCCATTGAAAAGTCGCATATTAAGTTTACCTGATGTGGTAATTTTTAGTTCTAATGGTACAAATGCCTTTCTCAATGAAGAGTTTATGATGTCCAAAATCTCCAATTGATCGCTGATGCTTTTTATTCCTTGAGCCTTTCGCATCTCGTTTTGAACAAATATGTGGAAGCAAATTTCCGGGAAACCCATTTCCTCTTGGTGCCTTTTTCGCAAGTCTAAGAATCTGGCAAAGGGGAAATAGAGCGCGATGTCGTTCTTAGTAAAGTCAGCTAATTTCTTTCTGGAGGTTTTTTCGACTTGCTCAATACTTCCGACAATTGCCTTTTGGACCGTATTTTGGGGGTCAAGATCAGATTCTTGGAAAGGGCGTCTTTTCGAATGCTCTAATTGAGGAAACCCACCTTTTTTTCTCAATTTGTCATCCTTGGGAGGAAAAAGGGTGTTGTATATCTTGTCGATACTGTCTTCAAATTTTCGAAATCTAAAACTCTTCCTAGAATAGTCTCCAACACCTTTTTCATAGGTTCCTTTACTGTGCCAGTACTCCACTTGGTCCTTGCTTATGGCATTACCATTCAGGTTCGTCTCAAGCTCAAAGTTGTGCTCATGGCTATTTCTCAATTGGACTTGATTTTTCAGGAGATAAAGTAATTGGCTCTTTCCAACCCCGTTTTTTCCAGTTAATATCGCCAGTGCAGGGATATTTGTCCATTCGAAGTCGGAAAGCGATTTATATTTTCCTCGGAATTTTATATCCATGACAGGTTGAGTTATTTATGGATGAATACTAATCTCTCAGAAAATATAAATTCAATATTTTACTTCAAACTAGATTGAGTCGTTATCATGTCAGCTATGCCTGGCCGGACAGTTATCGAACTTGAGAGGGGGATTCTAGAGCTTGGAGCGCTCTAGGGACTGTTTTTTTCTAGGTAGCAGGCAATTAGGGAGCTCCCTGAATCGAGAAAGTATTTTGATTTATCGAACCCCAAGACTCAACACCATTTCCGACGTTTTTGAGCAGCACGGGCCGGTTTCAGCCCCCAAAAACAAGGGACGAAGACCGTTTTTTCGCCCTCTTTTGTAGCTCCTGCAAGACTCAATCTTTTGAATGATTTGGCGTCATTCGAACCTCATACCTGCCAAAACCACCCGTAACCCTGAATAAAACCCCGGCTACGCCCAATCGAGCGCAGCCGGAACCAACCCGCCAACGGCGGAAATCCAAAAATCCTTCGGTTATAACGTGTCCTTGTTTATTCTCTGTTGAGTATGTCGGATTGCCACTGGCAGTAACGGACCTGGCGCAGGGTATTGATGTCCTTGAGCGCCTGGGCAGGGTCAATTTCAATGCCCCTACGTCGGTGAAAGGCGATCATATCGGGCACAGCGGTTTCATCGGGCCAATCATCGAAAATCTCAGGAGGAATGTCCTCCCGCTTGTCGGGCCACCACAACTGGGGCGGATCGTTGTTCCTCGTTACATGATCATTACTCATATTCAATGGATACACTTAAAGGATATGCAGTCTCAGAAGCTCCAAAAGGCTCCCCAAATGAACCTTCCGCAGTCCGTTGTCGGTTTTGGTGATGACCAAATGCCCGCGTTCGATATTGTCCAGGTCAGCCTCCGTCAGTTGGGTATCGGGAAGCAAAGCGTTGATCTCAGCGAGGCTGAGAAATTGGTTGAATTGGATCGGAGGATTAGGACTCATGGAAGGAACGGATTTGGGTAAAAGGTTCGCCAAAGCATCTTTGAGGAACATTTAGCAGTTCGTAGATGTTGTTCAGGAGGGAAAATAGGGCCGGTTCACATTTCGTTTTGCTCATCATTACAACCCCAATGCCCTCCAAATCCGCATCAGGACCAGCAAAACAGCCTCCCAGCCAAAGACCACGCTTGCCAACAGGAAGGCCCCACCAATCATCCCAATTACTGCGATCACATAGAGCAAAATCCGGGCTTCACGTTTAACGCGGTTGTTTTCCATTGTCGTTCTCAGTTTCAGGGTTGTCCAGTTTGAAGGCCAGCACTTTGGATTGATCAGCTGTGGATACCCAGGCTTGTCCATCGAACATTTTTAGGTAGGGGCCAATCAGGTCGGTGTCCAGGAACAGGCTGAGACGGACGAGGTAATCGGCCAACCAATGGGGGCGTTGAAGCCAGCTTCGGAAGGTTGAAACGGGCACTCCGAGCAGGGCAGCGCAATCCTTTTGGGAAGAGCCAGCCGCAATAATAGCTGCGCGAACAGCCTTGCCATCGTGAGGCTCCTGCCAGAGGCTTTTCGTCTGAAGTTCGCTGGCGTAGAGCCGGGAAAGGAACTTATTACCTTCCCGTTGATTTGCAGGGGAGAGGATATAGCTATCGGTGAACCAAGTCCCCGGCTCGGGATAGTTTTCCCGAATGCGAAACAGCAACAGCTTATCAGAGTGAATCGGAATGAGTCCACCAGTCGTTTCCCATTGGTCCTCAAAATCCACCCATGCCAACCCCCGTCTGATTTCATAGTGAAAAACGGTCGCCTTGGTCCCATTGCCTTCCTTGCTGTGGAAGAATCCCCTGCCGTCGGGCCCAAACTCCACCCGTTCCACTCCGGTTTCCTCGTCATTGGATATAATTCGCCATTTATTCATGTTCATTTCCTCCGAATCGTTAATCCTCCACTTCTGATTTCCTGTCCCGATAAATCCCGCAACGTCCACCAGTACACTCCATCGGGCAGATTCCCTCCGTCCCAATACCCTCCCAAGGGCGAAATCCGCGCGACCTGTCCTCCCGTCCGATTGAAGACCAACAACTCGTAGTTATTCGGATCAACGGCACTGGTCCATCTCACTTGCCAGGAATCGTTTTGGCCGTCTCCATTGGGCGTGAAGACCTGGGGAATGAAAATCAGGTCGAGGAGTGTTTCAAGTGGAACGGTAATCGTATCGCCAAGGCACTCTCCTGTCTCCGGGACAAGTTGGAGTGAATAAATGGCCGGGGAGAGGCCGCCCTCGTGGAGGGAGACTCCGAGCGGGAAGCTCATGTTAGGGTAAAAAGGTGAAGTAATCCCGCTATCAAGGACAGCTTCCCCAGCCAGCAGACGCCAAGAAACGATGGTGGCGTCCAAATCAATCAGCAGATAAATCGTTTGCTCACCGCCTGTTGAGACCTCTCCATCTGGCAGTTGGGCGGAGACAGGAGGACGCGGTTGGACCCGAATCCAGACCGAATCCGAAGCGGTACAGCCAAAGGCGTTTTCAACTTCAGCCCGGAAGGAGGAGCTATTTTGGAGGGAGTCAATGGTGAAAAAAATGGCTCCCGAATCGGTGAGACTTCCATTTTGGAAGAAACGAAACGCCACACCGTCGGGAGCATGGATGCGCAATTGTAGGTCTTCCCCCGCGCAGAGGACAGTATCATTGGAGTGCAGTTCTACGTTTTGGGGAAGCGGATGAATGGTGACCTCGGTCGACTCCACGGCCTTGCAGATTCCTTCACTGATAAACACCACGTCATAGGTTCCCGGCTGGCTTTGGGCGGGGTAAATCGTCCCCACCGAATCCAATACAATCCCCAAAGGCCCGGAGAACGCCCCACCAATAAACGACTGTGGGTTCGATTGACATGCAAGGGGCGTATCTCCGGTACATAAAACGGGCTCTGAGTATGAAAAAAGAACCTCCGGGGCGTTGGATACAATCAACGTATCAGTTGGGTTGGTCGCACATATATTTTCGAGGTCGAAGGTGACGGTATAGCTGCCAGGAGGCGTTCGGGTGAGGTCCACTGAGCCATTCGTAGGATTGAAGAACACAAGGCCCGGACTTCCGAAATAGGCTCCTGTACTGTCGCCTGCTAATGCAGGAATTGGGGCAACGCTGTCCACGCAAAAAGTGTCCAGGGCAAATTGGATTTGGGTGGTGCTGTCAAATGCCAGCACCGAAACCGTTTGGGTATAAGTGTCCTCGCAACTGCCCGAAAAGGTATAGGTCACCGCGTAGGTGCCAGGGGAAGAATTTGCAAGGTCGACTTCCCCGTTCAACGAGTCCAGCGCCAGACCCAAGGTGTCGGCGGAAAATACTCCGCCGACATTTAGGATCGTCGCCGTCGGGTTGGGAGCCGTCTGGCAGAAAACATTGCTCTGATAGTTGAACAGAGCAGAAATCGAAGTTTCAATCTGGACAGTATCGAGAAGGGAATCCGGGCAAAGGCCCGTCGTGGTGTACTGGATGATATGCTGGCCGGGACCGCTGTTTGCAAGGTGCAATCTCCCATTAGGGTTTACTGATGTTGAAGGAGAGACAGGACTGAATATTCCACCTCCCGTTCCTGTGATTAGGGGAAGTGGATCAGGAGAATTGAGGCAAAAAAGGGCGGGATCGTAGGCAAATCCCGCCGTGTCGGGATGTTTAACAGTGAGAAAGTCCACCGCCGTATCGGCACAGTAGCCCGTTTGTACATGACGAATCAGGTAGGTATAGCCCGGAGCCAGTGAGTTTTTGACAAAGAGTCGGGGGAGTACCGTGGCAGTGACGAACTGATTTCCCCGAAACACTTCCAGATAACCGAAGTCCGCCACCGTATCCAAAGGGATGATGGAATCATCGCCGCACACTTGGTCGGGGATGAAATCGAAGAAGGGATTCTTGGCCGTGTCCAGGCGAAGGTTCAGCGCCGCGTGGAAAGTATCAGGGCAAGGGCCGGGGGTGATGTACTCGATTGAGTAGTGATCGGGTTGGCTTGGACCGGGGTAGATGACGCCATTCGAATCGAGTTGCAGGGTATTGGGAAGTGATACGAATGTCCCTCCGCTGGCTCCAAAGGTGAACACCGGACCAACCGGCGCATCGTCCTGGCAAAGCCTTTGAACTCCACCCGTACTGAATATCGGATAATGGACCGAGGCAGTATCTCTGGACAGGATTTGAATCGGAACCTTCGCCGTATCGAAACAGGGGGCGTCAACGAAATAAAGCAATTCGTAATTCCCCGGCTGACTTGCGCCAAGGTTGATGATTCCCAATGAATCATCCGCAAGGACTATTCCCGGAGCCGAAACAATAAAGCGTCCTCCTTTGGGCCAGAGCAGGGAAGTGTCGACGGCTACCGCACCTGATGGACAGTAGACCGTCGACGAACTACCAAGACCAACACTTGGAAGTTGCTTTCCTGAAATGCTCACGTGTAGACTTGCTGTATCGGGACAAACAGGATGGCCCGATACCAGTTGAATCTCCTGATTGGTGCCAACGGCCCCCGGATGCAAGGGGACCGAGCCATTGGATTGGATCAACAGGCCCGGATTCCCACTTGCATTGATAAAGCTCCCCGGAGGCCGAAAATCGAACTTGAGCCTGGGCGAAGTATCGCCCACACAAAAGAGCGTCTCCTGGGGATAGGTGAATTTTGCGTAGCCGCCTGTCAGGCAGATTGTATCGGTGATCGCAGCGGGGACCGTTCCGAACAGCCCCGACGTATAGCGGATCAAAGTCAAATCCAGACAGGTATCTGCTTTGTAAGCATCCGGTAATTGTACCGTGATTGTGTCGCTTTGTCCTCCCTGCGTTGCATTCAGAGAGAGCGTGTTGCATTTGTTTCCCGTCAGAAATCCGCCCAACCATACCACCGTACTGTCCCATTGCTCGCCCGGAGCGTGGCGCACGAAGTAACGCCCCCCGATGGCCAGCGTCCCGCCCTTGCAGAAGGTTGAATCGCTGAGGCTCCACGCGGAGTCCAGACTGCCCCCGCCGAAATGCTGGATTTCGGGCAGAAATTGGGTAAAACAGTATGTATGGGCGTAAATCATCAATACACCGATAATTAGCTTTTTGGGTTCCATACGTCTAGTCTTTGATTATGCTACCGACAAAAGAACGGTCAGTTGGGGGCGGAGGTATTCGATTCATCTACACTCCGCCCCATACTTCAAAAATCAACCAACTGATGGTGGTGGCAGCATCAAGATCGAAGTAGTAAAAACAGTTTTGGAAAGGGCCACCACCCAAAAAATCAACAATTGTAGAACGCGATAATGGTGCTTCAAAAATCAATCAACTCATCACTCTTGCGATTTTTAGCCATAGTTCTCCTACCAACAGCGACCGAAGCCGCTCCCGTTTCTGAGATACTTCCGATAGGAGATTAAAAGTCTTTTTGCATACCTGTCCCGGTCGTCCCCAAGGACAACAAGGTGGGGGAGCAGACCACTGCTACATCATCCACTCCCCCGACCGGTTTAATGCTGATTCTAAAAATGAGCAGACCGCAGCCCGATCATCCCTACAATCCTCCAAAGACCGAGATAACATTTCCAGTACTCTTTGTTTTTGCTACCCCTGACTTTCGGCGTGCCGGTCATATCAGGGAGGCGGCGGTCTCATTGGTTTTATTTTTAGTCAAGGTGAGATGAGACACTCGTTGTCTCCGTCGCCATTTGATTGCGTGGACAATATGATGTGATTACTTTACTTTGAAAAACCACCAACTTTGGAAACTTAGAAAAATCTTGCCATTTTGAGATTGCAAAAAATACTTGACTACCAAGGATTTGCCTTTCGGAAAACTTCGAAAATTGTAAGGTCGAAAAATGTCCCCAGAAAAACTCCATCAATTGGTTTTGTCGATGACAAAGGATCAAAAGTCCTATTTCAGAAGGCATTTTCAAGGCAGTAAAAAGACACTAGATATTCTTCTATATGACAGGCTTCTAAAAACTCCTGAACTCACGAAAGAAGATTTGAAAAAGGTTCGGGGAGAAGAGTTCAAGAAATCGGGAAATTTCCATTATTACCGAATCCTCCTGGGCGAAAAATTGATCCAATCTCTGGTGGCTCATGAAGGATCTGGAACCTCCCCCATTCCATTTATTGAAAAGGCCGTGGCAATGGATTTGCCAGAACTGGCACGTAAAGAGCTGGAAAAACAGCTATTGATGGCTCAGGAAGCGGAGGATTTTGCAAGAATGAGCTATTTGTACCAATTTCGGGCCGGTTTGGTAGATTCCTTTCAAGAAAAACTCCCCATTTCGGAAGCAGTACTTACAATTGAAGAATTGAGCGATCTAATAGATGAAAAACAATCATTGACCAGCCTAATTGAGTTGGGAAGGGAAGCCCTAAGATTGAAGCCTGCCGAAAGACTTCTTTTTGCCAATAGGATTAAAACAGAAATAGACAACCTCAAGCCTAAGTCCATTACGGGCAAAAGGTTGAAGCTGAAAGCTCTATCATTGAAAGCAATCCTAATGGAGGATTACGAAAGTGCCCACAAGTCCCAGCACCAATTGATTCAGCTGGCACGGGAAAAATCGTCCATGATTCCTTCTCATTTTTGGTACTTGAAAGAATTGGTCCAGCTATTTAGCCTATCCTTGGCGACCTCTAGGAAAGCACTTTGTTTCAAATTACTGCAAGAAATACAGGACTTTGAGCCAAGTAACTTGAAGGAAGCAGTCCTCAAAGAAAAAGAGCTTTCAAGGGTCTCAAGAGATGTTGCAGACTATTATTGCTCCGAAGAAATAGCTTCATTTGGATTGGATCAATTCGAAAGGAACAAAAAGCATTTCTCTCCAGCAGAACAATCCATTTTCTACTTTTTCTTTGCTTCGACCTTCTTTCATTGTGAGAATTGGGATAATTGCATTTTCTGCATTCAGAAAATCAAAGAAATTCATCCTCGCCATTGGGACCAAAGAATAATTTGGGAGGTTGAAGCACTCAAATGCCTGGTGTGGGCCGAAACGGAAGACTTTGATCGGGCCGAATCTGCTCTCCGCTCTCTTACAAGAAGACTGAATGAGGTGGAGGAGCAGTTCCCCATAAAGACCTATTCAGTAATAAAAGACTACATTTTTTCAGGCGGGAGAATGGAATTGGAGGTTTTAACAGAAGCTCAACAAGCACTTTCTATACTTTTACGCCGAAGCAGTGAAAAGCGATCTGCATTATTTTTCAATATTCAATTCTGGATTGAAGGGAAGATTCAAAAAGTCTCTCCATCCCAAATCATATCTGAGTTTGGAAAAGATCCCAATAAGGCGATTGCAGTTTAAGCGTTGTCTTCGATAGAAATAATTACAGCCCCCCCACCATCAGCATCCAATACCCGAACTTGATACCCGTCAGCCGTCTTCTCAATCTCCATATCCCCTTCATAAAACGCCTCTCTTGCCTCACAGCAAGTCATTCCGGTTTGGCAAACAACAGCTTCAATAATCTGATCCAGCAAGCGCGGATCAATGTCTTGGGATTCGATGGATTGCGGGGCAAGGAGGGAATGGTGAGCCTGTACGCTACCGGTGAAGGCTGCAAGTGCAACCAACGCAACGAGTGTTCTAAATTTCATCTCTGTACGTGTTGTGGCCCGGAGGCCGTCTCTGTTAAGATGCCGCCGCGTATCCACCGAATTGAACAGGGCCAAATGACGAATGCTTCCCTTTGGGAAGGCCCTTTTAACTGGTGTTTTCGCGGTACTGACTAAAAATAAACCGCTTGTAATATACCACTTTGCCACACTCACCCCACACGTCTGATTGATTTTCAGCCTTTCCCCTGATTACACAGCAAAAAAAATTCAACCTCTAGAATCTCGCGCCTCGATTATTCTCATTGGCAGTGTAACGGGTCCGACCGCGAGATTTCGCGTTTTGCCTATGCCTGGATGACCCACTACAAACCTGCCATTTGGCTGTTAAAACTGGTTTTGATAGCTTCAATACATCTTCATGTAATACCTGCTCGAAATTCAAGCTGCATTCCTTTGGATCTTCATGGAAGGAAATATTTCATCGGAAACGCTTGGCCAAAATGGAGCGCCTTGCTAATTTTATGTCGCAACCTTCATTAAGCCTTTTTGAATCGACAGCATTAGTGTTTACCAATTGATTGATTCGCCGTTCAGTCGGCGTAACCCTGTTGACCATGACCGAAAACATCCACTCTACGGCCCCAGCCGAGTCTGAAGGATTGCAGTTGCAAGCCTCCGGGACAGCAGCGATGATGCCCCCAGCCCTGCAATTGACCGCTGATCCCCTCATCCCGGTCCAACGCAGTGAGCACATCCCCGACCTCGCGGGGAGTGGGACGCCCATCGATTTTCAGGAAGGCGAAGGAACAACCACCGGTGCCGACCTCGAAACCTATCGTGGAGCCAACATCGGCAAAGTGGGAGCCATTGCAGCCAGCGCCGACCAATACGCCGCCGCTCAGGCACAGGGCGGTATGAATATCCGCAAGACCCCGATTCCGTCGGGTGAAGTCCTGGGGCAAATTCCGGTCGGGCAAAAGGTATTTGTCAAAGCAGAGAATCAATCGGGCGGTTGGGCCTTCGTGGTGGCCTTTGATGGAACGGCGGGGTGGATCAGTCAGACGTTTGTGCGGACCGACATGCCCGACCCGGAGGCTGTTTTGCACCACGTCACCGAAGCCAACCTGACCACAATCCTCGAACAGCACTACCACAAAGGCGGACGCTATGAGATCGGCACGGGCAACGACTTTGCCACCCTCGCGGTAGCCGTAGCCGCCGCCAATCAGGGCACCCAAGGCGTGTACGTCGACGCAGAAAAAATCCAGCAATGGATGGACGCCAATCCGATCCGCAGCTACGACTACATCGCCGATAACCTCGCCAAGTATAGCGCGGTGGGCATCCGTTCCGGGCTCAATATTTGGTTGCCGGGGGCCAGCTATGTAAAGGCATTTCAGGAAAGCGGAGACATTGCCACCCGCCCGGATTGGGCGAATCGGATGGTGGAAGGCGGGAAAATGACCGCCGGATTTGTCGCTGGTTTCTACAACGGGATTTATGAGAACATTACCGACACCTTTGTCGGTTTGTGGGATGCTGCTCAAGACTCCATGAGCTTCCTGGGCGACCTGTTTTCCGGGGACTTGTTCGCCTCAATCCCCGAAGTCGCCGCCGACATCAAGGCGTATTGTGAGGGGAAAACGGCGGGGGACATATTGAATGAAATTGGCGGGATCATTTCAGAAATGGCGGGGGATCTATGGGACAATTTCACCGACAACTGGAGCCACCCCGACGAATACAAACGTTGGCATTTCCGGGGGAACCTGATCGGGCAAATCGTCTTGGAAATCGTGATCGCGATATTCACAGCTGGCGGCGGCACCGCCGCCAAGTGGGGCGCAAAATTGACCAGCCTAAGCCCGCGATTGGTGCGAATGGTAGGCAAGGTCGCCTCCAAAGCGCGGAAGCTCAAGCCGAAGGCGAAGGGTATTTTCAAGGGGGCCAGCGAGGCCGCCGACGAAGTGGGCGACGCGACCGATGGACGCGGCGCCCAGAAGGCCCAGGCGTTTGCCTTTGCCAAAGGCATCACAGAGATGCACGACCGGATCGGGAGTGGGTTGGGAGAGCTGAAAGCCAGTCTCGCGCCCTTGGAGCGGAAGTACAAGGTGCGGTACAAAGAGGAGGCGAAGCCCAGCCAGCCGGGGCATTACCGGATCTTGCAGTTGTCACCGAAGGTGGTAGATGGGGATTTTACGCCGGGGAAGAAGGAGCGGAGAAAATGGGAACCCAATATGGAGAACGCTGTTAGGGTAGCTAAGAGTAATTACGGTAATTTATACAAACATCCAGATGGTACTTGGTGGAGTAAAGATTTTGCAGGCCATGGAGAAGTTGCCTTCAAGGTCTTCAAAGAGGATTCAAAGGGGCTACATTGGATAAAGGATGCCGATGAATTTGGAAACTACATTGAAGGAAAGCATAAGGGTCCAATTGGTCGCTTCATCCCTTGGAAGAACATCAAAATCAAAAAATGAGATTTCAAAAAGTAAATGTTGATTTTGACCGGCTAGGCTGGATAGATTTCAATTCATACCGAAGCTCCCAAGGAACCTTTGAGGTCGTGCCAATAAAAGCCCCCCGGAATCTGGGCGGACTCCAGCGATTGATTTGTGAGAAGCTATCATTGGAATCGCCCCCTTTTCTGGTACCACCAATATTAGGCTGTTCCTGGGTTGAATTAACCTACGAGCTATCCTTAGATGAAAATGCGAATGATGAGGAAAGGAATATATTTTTCTCCTTGTTAGATAAAAAGGAAGCGTTCATTTCCTCCCTAAAAGAATCGGAGATTTCAGAAACCTACTCTGGTGCTATCAGGTTTGAAGATTGGGAAGGCTTGTTAGAATTACTAACTCCATTGATTTTCCATCAGGTCTTTTTTTATCCCCCTCTATTTGTTGCCCCATCGTGTGATAAGTTCTTATACATTCACCACTCTTATGAGCTAGGGGTTTATACCAAAGCATCGCAATTTTAAACATTAGATACCCCCATCAATGGAAAATATCCCTTTCTCGCTTTTCATCCATTTGGACTATATGCTTGACTATGCCTAACGGTTCCAGGTACACCCGTAATACAAAGCAATACCGTTGGATTCAGAGCTGTTAGGGGGGCTGGAGCTTAATCGGCAAAAGTGTATAAAATCCTATTCGGTGATTCAACAATACTGGACACTTCTTGCCCCAAAAACACTGTGCCACCCTTTCTCTGAAAAAAGATTCGGTTAGAACCCTGCTAGAAACCGAATGGTGTCTTAGTCTTAGGGCGCTGTTTACCAGCGCTTTGTGTTGGAGCCTTTTAGTCCGACACCTACCGCGGGGAGGGTTAAATTTGCATTTTTGCTATTTCCTTCCGGTCCCCATTTTGGTTCTTTTTCCGTTTCTTTTGCGGCTTTTTCTTAGGCCGAGAATTTAATGTGAGAATCTGAAGTTTCTCTTCCGCCTGTTGCATCCAGAGTTTGATGATCTCCGTCATACCTGGGTGGTTGAGATTAGACTTGATCCGGTTGATAAAGGTCTTCAATTCTTGGGCGTCTCCATTTACAAGAATGCCATCGTTCACCTTGTTGGTCAGATATTTTTTCCATTCGGGGTCGCGGAAGCCATACTTATGATTGTTGGGAGACTTTTTCTGCCCTGACTTCTTCTTTTTCTTGGACTTAGAAGGTTGAGGTTTGTCCTTTTCCACCTGGGGCTCAGACAGCTTGACTTCCTTCGGTTCATCTTTCACCAAGGGCTCATTTTTCTGCTCCTCCTCCTTCTTCAAATCGTCCTTCACCTCAATATCCTCCTCTTCGTCCTTGCTCAGGTCGTCATTCACCATCAAATCTTCTTCAACTCCGTCCTGCTTCAAGTCCCAGAATTTGTCCTCTTTTTCAAATTCTTCGTCCAGGACCTCTTGATCATCAATGGGTACTTCATCGATCACATCATAAATGTCATCGTAATCCTCTTGTTGATAGTCATTTTTCTCGTTTTGGTCGTGTCCTTCCAGATCTGTATCTACAAACTTGGAATTGGATTTCTTCTTAACCATACCAGGCTGTAACTCATCCTGTTGTTGGTCCAAGACCTGTCCTGGGACGAGTCCGTTTTGATCCATGGGCTCTTCCTCAATCGGCGGCAGGTTGTTGATCCGCAGGGGTTCTATCCCGTTGAGTTCCTCCGGATTGTCCAATTCCGGATTGATCGGATCGTTGACTTGCTCCTCTTCCAGGTGTTCGAGGGATTTGTCCAGCAACCCTGAGATTTCTTGTTCCTGATGATCATCCAAGGGCCCTTCCATGATGATCTCTTGCACCGTCATCAGTTCTTCCATCAGGAGTTTGAACTGTTCTTTCTGGAGCAGTTCCTGTTCTTCCTGAGAGTATTTCATTTTGCTGTTCAACTGCTTTTTCAAGATCTGCAATTTGTCTTCCAGCGAGATCTTTGAAAGGGGCTGCTTATTGGGGATGGGGCGCAATTGATCTTTTCCGGAGATGTACTTGTCGGGGTGAATTCCGGTCTTGAGCCTGTTTTTCAGCTTTTTGGTGACCATGGATTTGTGCCGCTTTTTTTGGAAGTAGCTTTTGTTTTTGCGGTAACTGGTTTGTTCCAACATGTTCATCCCCAGGTCCATATTGTCCAGTTGATCCTTGTTCTTCTCGTACAGGTCAATGGTATTCCTTCGGGCGCGCTCTACCTTTTCACCTTTGTTGATCAGCGAGAATTTGCCTTTGGTTTTGCGGCGGATATGGGAAATCTTTTGGAGGAGTTTCCGGTCTTTTTTGTCCACCTTGTTGAACTTGCTCAGCTGGTTTTCCTCGGGATCCATGTTCATCATCCCGCACAATTTGGAGTGGGCTTCGTCGCTGCTCACCAGGCTATTGGGCTGGGAAAGGTAAATCAGCATCGATCGGATAAAGTCCCCATCGTTGACCATGACCTCGAAGTTGATGTGGTCTAGTCGGGTGGACATATTCTGCTCCTCGTCCGAACTGTCCTCTTTTTTCTTCTTCTGGAGATTTTTATTCCCTTCCTGGAGGCTTTTCTTAGCGGTTTTCTTGGTGACCTTTTCCGGAGAACTGATGATACCGGAGTTCAGTTCTTCGACGCTTTGGTTGACTCCGGTGTTGATGCCTTGCTCCGTCGAACTCAGGGTATTGCTCAGGTCCGTCAGCGGATTGGTAGTGGTGGTGTTCGTGGTATTGGAGCCTTGGATGGAAAGCAAGTTGCTGGAGACATCGGGGATCGGGGTGGGGATACTGGGGCCAAAGTGATCCAATCCGAGGGAGATTACCCGGCCACTGAATTCAATGCCTTTGTTCCGCCGTTTGGCCATGTAGTGCTCTGCCAATCCGTAGGCCAGAATTCGCTGGAATTCATTCCCGGAAAGGTGGGCAATCTTTGCCAATCCACTGTACAGTTCCTTTTGGGAGTTGTATTCATGGTACTCCCCGATGTTGATGGCCAGCGCCAGGTACTTGCCGACGACGGGGAGATATTTCACGATGGACTTGGGCTCTTTGATGCCCTGTTTGATCTTTTTCTTTCGACTGGGTTTTTGGTCCCGCCGAATTCGATGGAAAGAAGGATCTTGGAGTACGCTGTCAATCAAGCCTCGGAGTTCCTCTCGCTTTTGGATCGATTTCTCGTCAAATCCTTCGACGTTCAGCTCCTTGCCGATCTCGTTGCGGACCCGGATCGCTTCATCGCGGATCGCGATGAGGTGGAGATAGGTGCCATGATTGCTGTTTTTGGAATTGGTCCATTGCGGATTGCCGCCGATGACTTCCTGGGAATACTTGAGGATATTGCCGGCGATGTCGAAGCGCTTTTTAAGGTTGTTTCGGTGATAGGGTTGTTGGTGCTGATCGAGCTTCGACATCTTTTTTAGATTGTCCTGCAATTTGCTGATGGCGCTGGTGGACAGGATCGGAACCTGGTCCTTGACCGTCTCCTTGAGGGTAGGGGCGCCAATCAGGTGCTTTTGGGTCTCCCAATCGAATTGGCGGCCCATCATGAGGCGGTGGGGCTTTTCCTGATCCAAACCCAGTTCCTGGTTGCTGTTCAGCAGAGTTTGGTCCACATTGTTCATGAACTCGATTCCATTCCGCGTCTGGTCGGGATTGTTTTCCCATTCCTTCAGTCCCCTCAGCCACACGGGGATGATCGATTCGAGCTTCTTCCTCAATTTTTTCCCCTCTTCCAGGGCATACTCCGTGTCATACTCGTCATCTTTATTGCTATTGAACCGTTCCGTCTTGTCCTTCGCCAGCAATTGGGGAGATTTGTATTTTTCCCCCTCCCGGTAGATGAACCAGTGGGTGTTGAATTGATCAAAGGCCTTGACCATTTCCGGATGGACCCGGGCCAGATCTCCGCTTTCAAAGGACAGTTTGCGGAGGTTCTTGAGGAGACTATGCTCTCCGTACCGGTTCCAAACCAACTCGAAGGGATTGTCCTCGGGCATGTTGGGGAGCAATTCGGCCAGCTCCATCATGAGGATCTTGGCATTCTCCAGATCATTGCCCGGCAGGTCGGTGGTGAATTTTTGTTCCCGGAGCCACTTATTGGAGGAGCCCCTGAGTTTCATGAGGTAATTGTTCTCGTCTTCCCGGTATTTCTGATTGTCTTGCTTTTGGAGCTTCACAGCCAATTCCGAAATCTCCTTTTTCAGCTGTTTCATCTTTTCAAGCGAAACCAGGATGAGGCTGTTGTCTACCAGTGAACGGTTGAACGAGAGCTTGTCCACATCGCGGTTGGGATCATAATAGCTTTGGTAAAGCCGCTGGTACTCCTCAATCTTGTCTTCCATCAACCGATATTCTTCCGTGTGCTTGAGGTACTTGCTCAAGTCCATCTGAAGTTGGGTCATCTTGGTAATGTGGAAGGGGCGGAAAAGATCTCCCCAAACCGAACGAGGGGGGAGGTGCTTGGTCATTCCGTTGGGGCCGGTGCCCCATTTCTGGCCCAGGGTCCGCCGTTTGTAGCTCATTTTATCCAGAGAATCGTCCACCTCATTCAGGGGCGTCCAGGGAGAAGGGCGCTCAACTTGCTGGTCTTGCTCTTGTTCTACCCCTTCATCGTCGAGCAATTCGTTGAAGTTCTCGTTGGGTTTCTCATCAGATTTCTCATCCTCCTGTATCCGCCTGGGACTGGGAGGGGGAGAGACGCCGTTGTCCAGGTCATCTTCTTCGAAATCGGTCTCCTCGGGAATGGTGATAAGGTTTTGGTTGAGTTGGTTGTTGGGAAAAGGCTCATCCACCATTTCTCCATCTTGCATGATTTGAGGCGGGACCCGGGAGACCTCATCATCTCCCTCCAGCATCTGCACCGGCGCAAAGCTCCGCGGACCCGGCGACTGCGAATTGGCGCGTTCCTGGTAGGTCTTCAGTTGCTGGACCCGGGGGCTTTGGTTGATGTTTCGGTGCAGGTCATCGGGCGGGGTGTCGCCCGTCTGGGGCGGCATCATGCTCCGCTGCATGGTTCCAGTTTCAAAATCAGAATGATCGGATTGCTGGTCCGACAAGTGCAAGTTGCTGTCTTGATGATTTCCCATAAAATGTCCTGTATCCGCCTTTGAGCGGATTGATTGTTGGTCGACGAAAAAAAGCTATCAGAGGGAGAAGTGAAGCCAATATTACGGCCAATAGAGGCATTTTGAGGCAGAAAGAGGGGTTACAAAAGGGTTACAAGGCAACAAAATGGGGGTAACAAGACGTATAGGAGACTTGAAATAGGATGGTTTTGTTAAAAACTGGAATATGACAGAAAAGCATTGGTTGGTGGCTTGCATATTGATTTGGGGGGGGCAAATGGGGTTTGCCAAGGTCGATCCATTTTGGATTGAACACTATCCGGAGAACTCATTGGTGTATTCCATCTTCGAGAAGGGATCTGGGTACATTGGCAATTGGGGAGGTGTGGATCGGGAAGCTCGGCTGGAGGAAGAAATGAAACGGGCGGTCGAAGAAGGCAACCTGGAGAACCAATTGGCCCTCACCCTATCGCGGATTTCCGTGCTGGAAGACCTGGAGGACTACCGCGAAAAGCTCGACCTCATCCGGGAAGCCGAAGCCATTGCCTACAACCTTTCCGATACCATTCCCCTCAAAATCCCCTTTTATTCCCTGACGGCTATTTTTTACTCGAAATTAGAACAGCACCGTTACGCCCTCGCCGAATTCAAGCGCAAATTTGACCTTGTGGACCGTTGGAGTCCCGAACCGGATGTCATCGGCTGGCATACCCTCAGCCGCATATCCAGCGAATTCCTGAAGCTCGGACAGGCCGATTCTGCCCTGCATTACCGGCAGGTCGGCCTCGAGTACGTGCTTCAGCTGGACAATCCCGTGTACCATGCCTCCGGCTACAACAATCTGGGAATGACCCAGTACGAACTCGGTCAATTGGACGCGGCCGAGCAGAATTTTGACCGGGCCCTGGAAATTTTGCAGCCGCTGTTGGACCGGCCGCCCTACAAAGCGTCCCTGGTGCCGTCCATTCTCGACAATATTGGGATGGTCCACGAGGCCCGGGACGACTACGCAGCGGCCCTGGAGACCTACCAGCTGTGCTGGGAAAAGTGCCTGGACCACTGCCCGCCCCGGCGCCAGATTAAGGTCCACTTTCGGCTCGCCACCTGCTACTGGAACCTGGGCCAACAGCAGGCCGCCCTCGAGGAGTTGGCGCCCTGTATGGTCTGGATGGAGCAAGAAGCGCTGAGTCGGAATGTGATCCACGACGATTTTGAAAGCGCCATGCTCGAACTGGCCACAAAAGTCTACCTCGAAGCGGGCGATGCAGTGAAACTCGGCCAGGCGACCCGTTTGAGGCAGATGTGGAGCCAGCACCTCGTGGAATTTTACCAGGACGAGGCCCTGACGGCGCTGAATACGATGATGAGGGAGAATGAAAAGTCCTTTCAGCAGAAGATGGCGCAAAAGGAAGCAACCATTGCCCGGGAACAAACCGAGAACCAATTGCAACGCTTCCAACTTTACCTCGGACTTGCCGGGGCCTTCATTTTGATCCTCATCCTGGGAATCTTGCTGGTCCGCCGAACCTCCCGGCTGCGGGAAGCCGACAACCTCGACCAATTCAACCAGCGATTGTTGGAGGCGGAGAAGGAAAATAGCCGCTTGCGGGAAGAGCAATTGGAAATGGAACTGAGCCGGAAGAAAAAAGACCTCACTGAAATGGCCCTGAGCATCTCTGTTCGCCGGGAAGAAAATGAATTTATCCTGACCCGCCTCAAGGAATTTCAGCAGCTGTCACCGGACAAGCTGGCCGGTGCCCTAAAGGAGCTCGTCAACGAACTCACCTACCAAAATACCTCCAACGAAAGCCGAGACCTTCTCCAGGAGAACATCGAACAGGTGAACGCCGGCTTTTTTGACCAGCTCCAGTCCGATTTCCCCCAATTGACCCGCACCGACAAGTCCCTTTGCGCCCTCGTCCGACTCCAACTCACCAACAAGGAAATCGCCTCCATACGCAATGTCAGCCCCAACGCCGTCAAAATGGGTAAGAACCGCCTCCGCAAGAAGCTCGGCCTCCAACCCGGCGCCAACCTTGAATCTTTTCTGGCTGCCTACTGAGGCCCACCTTTTTCTATCTTTGCCGCATGTCTTCCAAATTTCATGTGATTGTGGTCGGCGGTGGCGCGGCTGGGTTTTTCTTCGCCGCCAACCTTGGCGAGCAGCGACCTGATTTTCGCATTACCCTGCTGGAACGCTCCGGCAAATTGCTGGAGAAGGTGCGGATTTCGGGGGGCGGCCGGTGCAATGTTTGCCACACCGAATACGATCCCCGCCAATTGGTCAAGGCCTACCCCCGCGGCGACAAGGCGCTACGGGGCCCTTTTCACCGCTTTTGTTCGGGCGATACCGTCGGCTGGTTTGAAGACCGCGGCGTGTCCATCAAGACGGAAGACGATGGCCGCATGTTCCCCACCACTGACAATTCGGAAAGCATCGTGCAGGCGCTCATGTTCGCGGCCGAGCAGGCCGGCGTGCAGGTGCGGACCCGTTCCACAGTCGTGGGATTGGAGCGAATCCGGGAAAAATGGCAGGTTCACCTCGCCAAGGGCCAAAGCATCATGGGCGATGCCGTGCTGTTTGCGCCGGGTTCCAGCCCCAAGCTCTGGGAGATGTTCGCTGAATTGGGGCATACCATCGTCCCGCCGGTGCCTTCGCTGTTTACCTTCCGCTGCCAGGATCCCCGCATCCACGGCCTCCCCGGCCTATCGGTGGACCCGGCTGAGGTGCGGGTGGAAGGGACGAAGTTGAAGGAAAGTGGGCCGGTATTGATCACCCACTGGGGATTTTCCGGGCCGGCCGTCCTGCGGACGAGTGCCTGGGGGGCGCGGGAATTGGCGCAGCGGTCCTACAACTTTACGTTGCGGATCAATTGGGTGGCGGGGCAGCACAATGAAGGGATGCAGGAAGCCTTGCGGGCCCTCGCGGAGCGCGAGGGGAAGCGGATGGTAACGAAGCGGAGCTATTTTAACCTGCCTTTGCGTCTGTGGCAGCGGCTGGTGGAGGCGGCGGGAATTGACGAGGAAAAGAGATGGGTGGAAGTGGGGAAAAAAGAACGGAACCGTTTGGCGGAAGAATTGACGGCGGGGAGATTTGAGGTGCGGGGAAAAAGTACCTTCAAGGAGGAATTTGTGACTTGCGGAGGCATTTCCCTGAAGGAGGTGGATTTCAGAACAATGGAGAGCAAAATCCTGCCAGGCGTCTATTTTGCGGGGGAATTTTTGGATGTGGATGCGATTACCGGCGGCTTCAATTTTCAGGCGGCCTGGACCACCGCATGGATTGCGGCTCAATCACTTATTGTTAACATTGACGTAACATAGTTCAGCCCACCTTTTGGTTACTTTGCCCCGAGAATTTCATTTTCTAAAAAATGGACACCTACCTGATACTGGTTGTTGTACTATTTGCCTTGGCCATATTCGATTTGGTGGTAGGGGTCAGCAATGACGCCGTGAACTTTCTGAACAGTTCGATTGGCTCCAAAGTGGCCAAGCGGCATGTGATCATGATTGTGGCCAGCGTGGGAATTTTCCTCGGAGCGGTATTGTCAGACGGCATGATGGAAGTGGCGCGAAAAGGCGTTTTCCACCCCGAAGCCTTTGTGTTTGAGGACATGATGGTGATTTTCTTTGCCGTCATGGTCACCGACATCATCCTCCTCGACCTTTTTAACACCTTTGGCATGCCTACCTCGACGACGGTTTCCATCGTCTTCGAGTTGCTGGGATCGGCGGTGATGGTCTCCCTGATCAAGATGACCTCCATGGACCAGGGCTTGTCGCACATGTCGGACTACATCAATTGGGCCAACGCGGGGAAGATCATCTCGGGCATTCTGCTCTCGGTCCTGATCGCCTTCACGGTAGGCGCGATCGTCATGTACATTTCCCGCCTGCTGTTCTCCTTTGAATACAAGAAAAAGCTCCGATTCGTCGCTCCGGTATGGGGAGGTCTCGCCCTGACGGCGATGACCTATTTCCTGTTTGTGAAGGGCCTGAAACACGCGTCCTTCCTGACAAAGGAGATGTCGACCTTCATCAAAGAAGAAGTGGTGTTGGTTCTGGCCGTTTCTTTTGTTGCCTGGTCCATCATTCTCCTCCTGGTTTCCAACCTCACCAAAATCAACGTTCTCAAATTTGTGGTCCTGTTCGGGACCTTTTCTTTGGCCATGGCTTTCGCGGGCAACGACCTCGTGAACTTCATTGGCGTCCCGGTGGCCGGCTTGAAATCTTTTGAGCATTGGGATGCGATGGGACGGCCGGATGGCTTGGGAATGGAGTTTTTGGCGGAAAAAGTCCCCACCGAATGGTATTACCTGTTCATTGCCGGGGGCGTGATGGTCGTGACGCTGTGGTTGTCGAAAAAAGCCCGTTCTGTGACCGAAACGGAAGTCAAATTGGGCCGTCAGGATGAAGGCCAGGAACGCTTCCGCCCCAATATGTTCTCCCGCGGGGTGGTCAATGCCTCCCGCTCGATCAATAAGATTTTCATCGCCGTCCTGCCTGCCGGTCTCCAGACCCGCATCAACAAGGCCTTTGAACCCATTGCGGAGGAGCCCTCCGCCGACGGCGAAGAAGGCCCGGCCTTCGACCTGATCCGCGCCTCGGTCAACCTGGCCGTCGCCTCGATGATCATCTCCTACGCCTCCGGCCAGAAATTGCCGCTTTCGACGACCTACGTCTCCTTTATGGTGGCGATGGGCGCCTCGCTCGCCGACCGCGCCTGGGGGCGCGACAGTGCCGTTTACCGGATTGCCGGGGTCGTGAACGTGGTCCTGGGTTGGTTTGGAACCGCGCTGATTGCCTTTACGGCTTCCGCGACCTTTGCTTTCCTCATCTACCACTACGAAATCTACGCCATCGCTGGCCTGCTGCTCCTCGCCATCGGGCTCGTATTCCGGAGCACGCTCGTCCATCGGCGGCGCGAAAGCAAGAAAGCCCTGAAGGATGCCGCTGAACTCAAGCGCGGCGAATTGGAGCCGAATACGGTGAAAGCCGAAGTCCGCAAGAAGGTCGTGGCTACCTTGAAAACGGTTCGGACGACTGTCATTGGAGCCGTTGACGGCTTGGTGACGGAAGACAAAGACAAGTTGCGGAAGGCTCAGAAGGACATGGCATTCCTCGCGGAGGAAAATGAGGCCTTCCGGATGAGTTTGTACCACTACCTCAAGCGGATCAAGGAAGAAGAGACGGAAGCCGGGCGCATGTACCTCAAGACCTACGACCACGAGCAAGACCTCGTGCAATCGACGAATTTCATTGCGGAATCTTGCCTCGACCACGTTCTGAACGTGCATTCGCCGTTGAAACCGGAGCAGACCGAACGCCTGCAGCGGGTCAAATCGGAGGTGAATGCCTACCTCGGCAATGTCATTGCCGCCTTGGAGAATACGCCGATCTCCGCCGATACCTTGCAGAAGGTAGTGGTTGAGAAAAATGCGTTGCTCAAGTCCATTGAAGAAGGTTTGGCGCAGCAAACGGAAGGCATCCGGGACGAGGTCTACAATTCCCGCAACAGCCTCCTTTCATTCAGCATTGCCTTTGAAATGAAAGACCTGGTGGCGGTCACGACCCGTTTCGTGAAGATGTTCCACCGCGCGGGGGAATAAGTCCTACCGATTTTCCCACTCCCTTCTCAGAATTCCGTAGGCCATCCCATCGTAGAGTTGTCCTTTGTGAGCCCGTGCATCCACAAACCGGGCTTCTTCCCGAAAACCCAATTTGAGGGCCAGGCCCATCATTCCGGAGTTTCCGGACCAGGTTCGGAGGTCCAGTCGGTGCAGGTCAGGTTCCAGATCAAATAGAAAATCAATCCACATGGCCAGCGCTTCCGTTCCAATCCCCTTTCCCCACAGACTTTCGTCGTAGATCACAATGCCGATGGATTTCCAGTTGCTCGGCTGGCTTTGCCAGTACCAGGTGACCGTACCGATGAAACGGTCTTCTTCTGGCAAAGCAATCGCCAGAAATTTTCGCCGCCGGTTCGGGTACCCCATTTGAAACTTGGTTTGAACCCGCTCCAACAGACTTTCGACCTCTTCCTGGGTAGGTTTGTCGTAGTACGGTGCATCGAGTTCCATCCAGGGATGCTGCCCGCTGAACCAGTCGCGATAAGCCTCGAAATCCCTTGGTTCGAGGTCCCGCAGATGGATATTTTGTCCCGTTATTCTCATAGGTGCAGATAGAATATCGATCTTGAGTGATAATTTTAAAAAAAGAATGCTGTGACACACCCTCAAATTCCTTTGAACTACAACGAACTGGCGGATGCTTTTCCCTACCACGCCGCCCATTCTGCTTACAATGCTGGCTGTGAACGGCCGGCAATGGTGCGTTTGCTGGGCGATGATTGGGAGGGGAAACGGGTCCTGGACGTGGGCTGCGCGAGTGGGTATTATTTTGAGTGGCTTGGGGAAAAAGGCGCCCATCCGGTCGGTTTGGACGTGAGTGAGCAAATGGTGGAGGGGCTAAAGGAGCGCTTGGGAGCGGATGCTGAGGTCCATTGGGGGGACATTGCGGGGGAGACGCCTTATCTGGAAGCGGGGAGCTTCGATGCGGTGGTGGCATCGTTGGTATTGCATGCCATAGAGGATTGGGACCACGTTTTTCCCAAGTTGTATGGCTTGCTGAAGCCAGGGGGACGCCTGGTCTTTTCCGTCCAGCATCCGATGACGGATTTTTTGTCCAGCCCGACCCAGGACTATTTCCAGACCGAACTGGTGTGGCAGGCCTGGAAGCAATTCGGCATTCTGATGCCTTCCTACCGCCGTTCGCTGACGGAGATGTGGCGGGTGCTGAGCGACGCGGGATTTAAGGTGGTGAACCTGGTGGAACCCGCACCCTTGGAATCGGTGCGGGAAGCGAATCCGGCGCGGTACGCGCGAATGGTGGCCAAGCCGCCCTTTTTGTGTTTGGATTGCGTCCGGTGACTATTTTCCTTCCCCCACCCAAATCGGATCTACATTGATGAACCAGCCCCGGTCCAGGTGACCGGCGTCATTGACCTTGAAGCTGTACATTTTCCCGTCCACTTCGAAAAACAGCCGCAGGTGCACCAATTCCAGTTCGGCCTTGGCGGGGCGCGTTTCTACATCCACCCCTTTCCACAAGGACTGACCAATGTCTACTCCATCGTTTTCCATTTGCTTCCGGAGAAAAAGAAAGGCGGATTTGACCTTCGCGTCGGCATCCTGCATGTTTTTCTCCATTCTTTCCTTCATTTCCTCTCTTTTTTCCGGCTCCCACTGTTGTTTTTCCAGAATCTCATCGATGTCCGACGGCCCCGGATACAATTGGGCAAAGCCTTCCGCATCGTTGTTTTTGAGGGTCAGATAAATCGCCTCTCCAAGCTCCGCCGGGGTTCCTTGTTTGTAGCTGCTGCCGCAGGATTGGAGGAAGAGGGGGAGCACGAAGCAAAGAAAAAGGACGGAGTAGGGACGGTTCATGGGGAAAAATTACGAAAAAGAGGAAAAAATAGGAGTGCTAAAAAAATGCAGGGAATGAGATAAGGTCGTGGAAATGGCTTCAAATGCGGTTGGGGATCAGGGAAAAAGGGGAGGGGAGGAGAAATGAAATCGGAAGAAAAATTGGATTTGACAGAACATCCAGATTCCTCCATTTTTTTCTTCTTTCTTCCCTGTTTTTAGGCGAATTTTGAGGAACGAGTACTGAATCTGTCCTACCCAAATTTTATTTTGGTATTGACCCTGTATGCAAAGAAATCGGCATGCCGAATAAATTTGGCGGCAAAGTCCCGAATCAATAACTTGTGAAACACCTAAAATTTATTTGAAATGGCATCGGTGAACACACTGAACGAGAACAGCAAAGAAACGCCCTATCAGTCGCTCATGAAGCGCTTCAATTCGGCGGCCGATTTGCTGAATCTGAGCGACCGTTACCGCAAGGTGATTGCCGCACCCGAAAAAATCATCAAAGTGACGCTCCCCGTCAAACTTGACGACGGTAGCACGGAAGTATTTGCCGGATTCCGGGTCATTCACTCCACCATTTTGGGGCCGTCCAAAGGTGGGATCCGTTATTCCACCCATGTCGACGAAGACGAGGTCCAGGCACTGGCAGGCTGGATGACCTTGAAATGTGCCATTGTGGACATTCCTTACGGCGGCGCCAAGGGCGGCATTATGCTCAACCCCAAGAAACACAGCGTGGACGAGCTCGAACGGCTCACCCGTGCTTACACCCGGGCCCTCAAGGATGTTTTCGGAACCAACTCCGACATTCCGGCTCCGGACATGAATACCAGCGCCCGCGAAATGGCCTGGATTTTTGACGAATATTCCCGCGTCTATGGCTACGAGCCAGGCGTTGTGACCGGTAAGCCCCTCGAATTGGGTGGCTCCAAAGGCCGGGTCGCAGCTACGGGTCGTGGTGTCATGACCACCGCCATGTGTGCCCTCGATCGCCTCGAGTGGGACCCCAACAACGTCACCTGCGCCGTTCAGGGCTTCGGGAACGTAGGTTCCTGGGCCGCCCGCCTCATGCAGGAGAAAGGCGTCACCATCGTCGCCATCTCCGACGTTTCCGGTGGTTACTACAACCCCGACGGGATCGATATTGAAAATGCCATCTCCTACATGGCCA
This sequence comes from uncultured bacterium, assembly GCA_963923035.1. Taxonomy (GTDB): domain Bacteria; phylum Bacteroidota; class Bacteroidia; order J057; family JADKCL01; genus CAWUKT01. The sequence goes on along the minus strand of CAWUKT010000015.1, from coordinate 66,030 downwards.
AAAATGGCCGGAGCCTCGCCGGATTCAGCGGCGGCCAGCTCATTTCCAATGAAGCCCTCCTTGAACTCGACGTTGACATTCTCGCTCCCTGTGCCCTGGAAGACCAGATCACGGACGAGAACGCCGAGAACATCAAGGCCAAGCTCATCGTCGAAGGCGCCAACGGACCAGTTTCCGCTTCCGCTGACTCCATCCTCGACGAAAAGGGCATCCTCATCGTTCCCGATATCCTCGCCAACGCCGGTGGTGTGACCGTTTCCTACATGGAATGGGTCCAGAACCGCCGCGGCCACTACTACACCGAAGACGAGGTCAACGAAAAAGCTGATCCCAAGTTGAAGAATGCCTTCGACGAAGTGTGGGACACCCACAAACGCTACGAGTGCTCCATGCGTGTCGCTGCCTACATCGTCGGCATCAAGCGCGTAGCCCGCGGTATCGAGATGAAGGGATACTTCTAGAAAGACTATTTCCTCACAATTATTATGCTTGCAGGACTTCCCCCTTTGGGAGGTCCTTCATTTTTCAGGCAAAAAAAGACCGGCAACCCTGAGGCTGCCGGTCTTTTCAATGGGTAAGACCTGTGATTAAAGAATCATCGCGGCCCCGACCGTTTCGTTCGTGAATTCATTCACGAGGATCAGCGAGCCGGTTTGCCGGTTGCGGGAGTACGGATCGCAGAACAGCGGCACCGTAGAGCGCAGTTTCACCCGCCCAATATCGTTCATGCCGATGTTCAGGTCATCCTCGATGCGGTGCAGGGTATTGATGTTGATCTTGTAGGAAATCTCTTTCACGATGCAGCGTGCTTCCTGCGTGGTATGGCGGATGCTGTATTTCCCCCGCAATTGCAGGGGCTGTTCGTTGAACCAGCAGATCATCACATCCAGGTCCTGCGTGACCCGGGGTTGGTTGTCGACTTTGGCGATCATGCCGCCACGGCTCAGGTCAAGTTCGTCCTTGAGGCGGATAGAGCAGGCAATCGGAAAATAGGCCTTGTCGAGCTCTCCGTCGGCCGAATCGATGGATTCGATCGTAGAAGTGAATCCGCTCGGGAGCAGGACCACTTCGTCGCCTTTCTTGAAGACGCCGCCCGCGACCTGGCCGGCGTAGGCGCGGTAATCGGGATATTTTTCGCTCTGGGGACGGATCACGTACTGCACGGGAAAGCGGCAGTCGACCATGTTCGAGTCCGAAGAGATGTGGATATTTTCGAGGTTGTAGAGCAAAGTTCCCCCCTTGAACCAAGGCGTCTTGTCGGAGCGGTCCACGACGTTGTCGCCGTGCAGGGCGCTCATTGGGATGAAGCGGATGTCCGGAATCTGGAGCTTGCTGGAAAACGCCTCGAAATCGTTGCGGATTTCGTTGAAGCGCTCCTCGGAGAAGTCCACCAGGTCCATCTTGTTGATGGCCACGATCAGGTGCTTGATCCCCAGCAGGTTGATGATGAAGGTATGGCGCTTGGTCTGCTCCACAATGCCATGCCGCGCATCGATCAGCACGATCCCCAACTCGCAGTTGGAGGCGCCGGTCACCATGTTCCGGGTGTACTGGATATGTCCGGGCGCATCGGCGATGATGAACTTGCGCTTGGGCGTGCTGAAGTAGCGGTAGGCCACATCAATGGTGATGCCCTGTTCGCGCTCGGCGCGCAGCCCGTCCGTAAGGAGGGCCAGGTTCAGGTGGTCATCGCCCCGCATTTCGCTGGTCCGCTCGATGGACTCCAATTGGTCTTCGAAGATGGACTTGGAGTCGTACAGCAAGCGCCCGATGAGGGTGCTTTTGCCGTCGTCGACGCTGCCTGCGGTGATAAAACGAAGTAAATCCATGTTATTTCAGTGGGGAATCCCCCGGTTGTCGAGTGATAAGGATTAAAAGTAGCCCTGCTTTTTGCGGTCTTCCATGGCAGCTTCGGAACGCTTGTCGTCCGAGCGCCCGCCCCGCTCGGTGATGCGGGTCGCGGCCACCTCTTCGATGATTTCATCGATGGTCGAGGCGGTCGATTCGACCGCGCCGGTGCAGGTCATGTCGCCGATGGTTCGGAACCGGATGGTCCGTTCGTGGTAGGCTTCCTCGCTGGTGAGGGTGAGGTACTCCGATTCGGCGAGCAATACCCCCTGGCGGTCCACCATCGGGCGTTGGTGGGAGAAATAGAGGTTGGGCAGGGCGACGTTTTCCTCCTTCAAATACTGCCACACATCGAGTTCGGTCCAGTTGGAAAGCGGAAAGACCCGGAAATGCTCACCCGGCAATTTTTTTCCATTGAACAGCTTCCACAACTCCGGCCGCTGGTTTTTGGGGTCCCATTGTCCGAATTCATCCCGGTGGGAAAAGAAACGCTCTTTTGCCCGGGCCTTTTCCTCGTCCCGCCGCGCACCCCCAAAGGCACAATCGAACTGGAATTCCTCGATGGAGTCCAACAACGTGACCGTCTGCAAGCCATTTCGACTGGCATTGGGCCCTTTTTCCTCGACCACCCGTCCCTTGTCAATGCTCTCCTGCACCGTCCGCACAATCAACTTCGCACCCAAATCCGCGACGAACTTGTCCCGAAACTCGAGGGTCTCCGGGAAGTTGTGGCCGGTGTCGATGTGCATGAGGGGAAATGGGATGGGCATGGGCCAAAACGCCTTGGCGGCTACGTGGGCCATGGTAATGGAGTCCTTGCCACCCGAAAAGAGCAACACCGGACGCTCAAACTGGGCTGCGGCCTCCCGTATGATGTAGATGGCCTCCGCTTCCAGTTGTTTGAGATGACTCAGTCGATAATCCATATACGATCCTGCATGTTTTGAGGGCCAAATTTCGCTGTAAAATTATGATTTATCAAGCCAGTCGATTTGCGTGCGGATGTTTCAATTTTCGTATGAAATTGAGGGGGTGAGAAACGGGGTGGAAAGGGTAAAAAGGGCGAATTTCACCGAAAATGAAGGGGCGGGCTGGGGAAAATGAAAATGTGGCTTTGGGAGAAAATGGCTTTTATTTCACTTCGACGACCTCAATCTGGTACCGCAACACCGCGTAAGGCGGAATCGTGCCAATCGCATTGCCCCGGTAGGCCAAAGCCGGCGGAATCACGACGTAGGCACCTTCCCCTGGCGCCAGGGCCAGCACCGCCCGCTCAAATCCCGGGATCACCTGCTGTTTGCCGGTCACAAATCGAAACGGTTTCCCCCGATCCATCCCATCCTCAAACACCGTCCCATCCTGCAACCAGCCTTTGTACCGCACCGACACCTTTTGGCCCTTTTGCACCCGCTGGGCGTCCGTCGCATTGTACCGGGCGATGCCCCAGCCATCTTTTTCGTAGATCACCTCCTCCAATTTCGCCGGCAGCGTCTCCCGGTCGCGGTTGGTGTCCATGACCTCGGCGTCCATGATGTCGCCGTCGACCCAGGTCTTGTAGGAGAGGAGTACCCCGCCCGGATCGTAGATGACCTCTGCCACTGGAAGCTCGGTCGCCGCATCGTGCCAGCTGTGCTTGCCAATGTAGAGGCCATTGTCCGCAATCTCGCCGTCGTGGACGGCTTCCTGCGCACACAAAGGCACGGCCAGCATAAGAAAGAGGAGTGGAAGCAACTGTTTCATGGGCACTGTTTGAAGTAAGATAGGGCTTTTTGGGGAATGGCATCGGGCTCGCCTTTGCTTTCACACCCGTCGCTTTCGTGGAAGTTGCTTCCACGAAAATTGAATGGGGCAATTTGCCCAATCTATAAGGCCGTTGGTGGAAGTAACTTCCACCAAAGCAGCAGTGGAGTTGGTTACCTGCCGGCCAATTGCGATCCCGAATCCTATGCAGGGCTTTTCTCCAAACACACTTAACCAACTAGAGAAAATCACATGTCCCTAAGAATTGCTATTTTCAATCTATGGTGACCTCGATTGATGAGTTGGATTTAGACAAGAAGTATTCTTACGCCGATTATTTGCAGTGGGATTTGGGTGAGCAGGTGGAGTTGATTCATGGGAAGATCATTCGAGCGTCGCCTCCTCTCACGAAGCACCATCAGGAAATCGCTTTTAACCTGAGCCAGTTCCTTGGGCCGAAATTGAAGCCAGTGAACTGCAAGATTTTTTTTGCGCCATACGATGTTCAGTTGCCCATGAAAGGAGATGCAGAGGCATTTACCATTGTACAACCCGATTTCTGTGTGATTGGTGACCTCTCAAAAATTGGAAGCGAGGGTTGCAAAGGCGCCCCCGACCTCGTCATCGAGATTCTCTCCCCTTCCACTTCCCAGAAAGATCTGGGAACGAAGTACTACCTCTACCAGGAGGCCGAGGTCAAAGAATACTGGGTCGTCGACCCCATCCACGCCCGGCTCGACCAGCACGTCCTAAAAGACGGGAAATTCACCCTCCTCAAGACCCACCTGGCCAATGGCCACCTCCAATCGCCTACCTTCCCCGAATTGCACGGGGACCTGTCGGAAGTATTCGCCGATTAGGAACCCGCCTCAACAAAAGAACCCGGCCGAAGCCGGGTCCTGAGAAAGTATCTATAACCAAATTATTTCGAGATGACCATCCGCTGGGTGGCAACCGTCGCGCCGTCGAGGCGGAGGGAATAGAGGTAAACACCTTCCGGGAAGGTATTGCCGCTGATTTTCAATTGGCCTTCGCCGGCCTGGACCGGGTAGACATTCATGACCTGACCCGCCAGGTTCGTGACTTCGATGGAGGCCCGCTCCGTCGTCATGGGGACGTAGTAATCGATGCGGGTGCTGGAACCAAAGGGATTCGGAGTGTTCTGACCGAGGCGGGGCGTTTCGGAGACATCACCAGTCTGGGCGCTGCCTTTGTTGGTTGCATTGCCGACCAGCTGCTGGACCATGGACTTCAATTCGGCCATTTCCTGCTCCAGCTCTTCGATGCGGAGGGCCTGGGCCTGAATGACCTGCTGGTCGGCGGCTTGCAGTTGATCCAGTTCCTTGACGCCTTCGATGAGGTGGGGGACAAATGCGTCGTAGTTGATGGCGGCGTAGCCTTCGTCGTTGATCTGGACGGCTTCGGGCAGCACTTCGGCGACTTCATTCGCGACGAGGCCAACCTGCTGATTGGTGGAGAGGCGGTAGTCGGGCATGGCTTCGCTGTCGTAGGAAAAGCGAACGGCATTGAGCTGCTGAAGAAGTTCAAGGGAATTGTCGAGGACTTCGGTGTCGCGGATCAAACGGTCGTCGGCGGGGGTATAGGTGCCGCCGGAGAAGACAGCGGGGCCATTGAGGCGCATGGTGAACATGCCGGGGCAAGAGAAAGAGGCCACCTTGGTGCCGCAACCAGTTTCATTGGCGTCACACTTGAGTTCGAGGTCACCGGAGCTGCCCCAGGAAATGGTGGGACGCATTGCGTCTTCAATACCCATATTGATGAAGAGTTCAAAGTTTTCCTGGGCGCGGAATCCAAAGAGGTCGCAGTCACCCCCCGGTTCACCCATAGCGGCAAAATTCTCCGGGAAGAAAGAGCCAGCATCGGGGGAAACGAAGACGTTGCGGCCCCGAACGTCAATATCGGCGATGGGGTTGGTGGTACCGACACCAATTTGATCTTCAAAATAACCACGGCCTTCAAAGTAACCGGCCCAGGTTTCGCTGCCTTGGATCAGGTCCTGACCGACGACGGCCGCGACCCAACCATTGTCTGGGTAGGTGGAAATGTTGCCGGTCACGCGTCCCCGTACGCCGGACAGATAATAGGATCCAGTGCCAGGGTCCGCAATAGGATTGTCGAGGGTTACGGTAAACAAGCCTCCCTCGGCCGATCCTACCTTGGTAGCGACTGAATTGTCGAGGGTAATGGGAGTGGAAGTTCCCTGGACGCCCCGCAGTGAACCCGCTGCGAAGTAGGTTTCTGCCCGTGCGAGTCGGCTGGAAACGCTGCCGATGGCAGACTTGTCATTGGTGGAGGCCGTCGCAAAAACCGCGGTTCCAACCTGATAGTCATAATCTCCCGCGTTGACGGTCAACCTGGTATTGCTGGCACCCAAGGCGGCCGCTGGGTCGCCGATGGTGACATTGCCGGTACGGTCAATATTGGTGGCAGGAGAGGCTGTGCCGGGGTTCCAGGCCTGGGCAAGCATGAGGGAAGGGGCGAAGGCAAGCAGAAGGGCCAGGAAATAGGTCGCCTGGGAAAAGCGTACTGTTCTTTTCATGTCTAAATAATTGAGGGTGAAATAATTACAACAAGTGTTTTTACACTCAGAAGACTCGCCGAGGAGCGGGATTGTTTGACAGACTTGTGGAAGTATGTGGCTAAAGGAGGGTTTTTTAAATGTCGGATTGACTACTATGCTGGCATTATCAGGGCCTTTTTGGGTTTATTTGCCCCCAATTGCCCCTATATGGGCGAACCCTGGGCGGTGCTGATTTTTTTGCTTTAAGCCCCCACCTTTTCCGCCATCCAATTCTCCAGCCGGATCAACTCGCCCGTCGCCGGGTCAAACGGAATGTTCTCGTGGTAACTCTGCAGATCACGCAATTGCCGCTGGATGCTTTTGACGGTATCGGGCAGGTTCAGGCTGTTCTTGTGCCACTCCATCAGGATGGAGATCAGCTTCATCGGCCGGTAAAGGTTGCTGTTTTTCTGGGTCCGCTTCACAAACTGCCGCATGTTCAGAATCTTCGTCTCGAGCAGGTCGAACATATCCGCTTCGTACAGGATCATGATTTCTTGGAGGCGGAAGGTCAGGTTCCAACCTTCCTTGTCGGACAGGAGCGCCGTCGCATCGTTGAGTTGGCGGAGGGCTTCCCGCGTCCGGGAGGTCTGGAACAAGAGGCAGGTCTTATAATAGTGCCAGATGGCCGCCCGGAATTCGGAGACCTCGAAGCGCGGGTGACTCAGGGCCTGGTCGACGATCTGCTCGGCCTTTTCCCAGTTTTGGGCGTAAAAAGCGATGCGGAAGGCGGTACCGAGGACAATGAGGGAGTTGGTTTCTTCAGGGGAGAAAAAAGCGAGGGTCTTGTCGCCGTATTCCTGGGCCTCCTTGAGGTGGCCGCTGCGGAGGGAGGTCTCGGTCATTTGGAAATACGCGCTGCCCAGCCGCTGCTGGGAATGGACCGCCGGTTCTTTTTCCACCAACTCCAAATGGAGCCGACAATACTCCATGGCTTCCTCGAAGCGAAAATTGTACTGGAGGAAGTAGATATTGGAGAGGAGATAATAGTATTGGGCGAGCGGCGAATTGGTTTCCTCGCTGACCTGGCGGATGCGTTCGATCTTTGATTGGATCTCCTGCATGGTCTCCGGATCGCTCTTGGACATCCGGGTGAGGAAGTTGGTGACGGAATAATGGAGAATGGCCGCTTCGTTCACCAGCGAGTTGATGTGGTTGAGTTCGAGGAGTTCCTCGGTATGGCGCTGAAATTCCCGGACCGATTTGTTGATACTCTGGTTTCGGTGGAGGAGCATCTCGGCGTGGTAGCGTTCGTTGTGGAGGGAAAATTTCTTGGTGGTGGCAATGACTTGGTGGAGGAGATTTTTGCTGGCCTGGTAGGCGCCGCGGCCCAATAAAATCTCTCCTTGCAGCAATCTTTTTTCGGCTTGGAGCTTGGCGTTGATAAATTTTGCTGAATACCCGGTCAAACTCTTGTCATTCAACACTACGTCTTCGAGCAGACGTTTAAGTCTTGACTTAGTAACCCTAAACGTATTGTCGGGGTCTTTGCCGTATAATTTATTCGAAAAGAAGGCTTCATCCTTGTCCTTGTACCGTGTAACCAGTTCGAATAGCTTCCCCACTTTCTCAAATTCAAAGGGTGATGCGGCCAAATGGTTTCGTATTTGCCTCAGTTCGAACTTTTTCAGCTTCTTGAGGATGTCATAAATCAGCTCCATGCGGGAAAAAAGTAGAATTTCAGGGGAAATATAGGGGGACGAATTGTGTAATACAAGCCCCAAATTACTAGTGGTGCAAGGAGTAAGGATTTCTATATTTGATAGTGCGTCTGGGCACAGAAGAAAAGGAACGCGACCCAAAAGCATCCTCGCGGAATGCTTTTCATGTTCTAAATATTATCGGGAGCCTAACATTTTGTTTCCTCCTATTTGGAAGTGTTGCGAATCCTTTACTAATTTTAATCCTGTTTATCCTGAAACTGGAAGTACAATTAATTCAACGGTTATGATCAAACGAGTCGGACTATGGGTAGTAGCATGCCTGTTACTATGTTCGTCTGCTTTTGCTCAACAATCCGATGGTAAAATCAAGGGTAAGGTGACCGACGAAACGGGCGCCGCAGTTGAATTTGCCACGGTAGTTATCTTGCAAAACGACGTCATTAAGGGTGGTGCGAATACCAAAGAAGATGGGGCATTTAGCATTGCACCTGTGTCCCCGGGAACGTACGATGTAAAAGCATCCTTTGCAGGGAACACCGTTTTGGCCACTGGTATTGTAGTGGCGGCCAACAAAACGGTTCCGGTCGATTTGGTAATTCAAACGGGCGTCGAAATGCAGACGGTCGAGATTACTGAAACCATCCCGATTGACAACACCACTGTAGGTGGCTCGCTCTCCAAAGAGGAGGTGCAGCAAATTGGTATTCGAAATATTAACACCCTGGCGGCGATCGTCCCTGGGGTTTACCAGGCTGATGACGGCGGTGGCCTCAGTATGCGCGGTGGTCGTGGCAATGCCACGACATACTTCGTTGATGGGGTCAAGGTGCGGGGGACCACGGGTCTTCCGCAGAAAGCCATTGGTAACCTTACTGTAATCACCGGGGGTACCCCGGCAGAATACGGTGACGTTACGGGTGGTATCATCTCCATCACCACGGCAGCTCCCAGCTACCGTCTTTCCGGTGGTGCTGAGATTCTGACCAGCCAATTCATCGATGGCTACGGTTACAACCTTCTTTCACTTGACCTTTCCGGTCCGATTTGGAGTCGCTACGATTCTACGCTCAACTACGAGCGTCCGATCCTTGGCTTCTTCATCGCCGCTGAAGGCCAGTTGACTGCGGATGACGATCCGGCTCAAGGTGGTGTCATTAAACTCCGCGATGAGTTTTATGACGATTTCCGTAGCAATCCTCTTACGCTGGACGAGTCCGGCAACTTCTTTATCCAGCGCGCCAACACGGTTACGCCGGACATGATCGAGAACTCCCGGGCGAAGATCAACGGCCAAAACCAAATCATCCGGGTCAATGGTCGTCTCGACTTTGCTCCGACCAACAACCTGATCGTGAAACTGGGTGGTACCTATAACTTCACCAATAACTACGTGTGGAGCCTGAGCAACTCGTTGTTCGCGCGGGACGCCAACCAGTACCAGCGGAACAGCCAGTACCGGGCTTGGGCCCGTTTGCAGCAGAACCTGCAAACTTCCGAAGACAGCGAAGTCCAAAACCTGTACTACCAGATTCAGGCGGACTACACCCGTTGGGAGCGTGAATTCATGCACGATGTCCACCAGCGGAACATCTTCGACTACGGTTACCTCGGTGCATTTGACTTCGATCTCCAGCCGATCTACCGCTTTGTCGATCCCATCGCCAACGCCGATGAGCACAACAGCGCCGTTTCTTCCAGTGGCTATTATATCACGGCTGGTTTCTCTCCGACCAACCTTTCTTTTGATCCCACGAACTCCAGAAACCCGCTCATGGCTGGTTACAATGAGTTCATCTTCGACTTCGTCGAAAATAACGGTATCACCAACCCCTTCACCGGTCTCCAGACCAACCAGGTTGACAACCTTGACCTGCTCCGCTTCTACGGTGGTCTTCGGAACGGTGAAAGCCCCGCTTCGGTTTACTCGCTTTGGAGTGGCCCCGGCGCTGCGCAGGGTGGTTATACCAAGACCCTTTATGAGCAGTTCCGCTTGACCGGTCAGGCTTCGGGTGAATTCAAAGGCCACAGCATTAAAGTTGGTTTTGAATTTGAACAGCGTCAGGAACGCTTCTACGGTGTTGCTGCCCGCGCCCTCTGGGGTTATATGCGTCAGCTCACCAACCGTCACCTGACGGGTATCGATCCGAACCCCGCTACCTGGAGCCTCGTGACCCAGGACGGTTACTTCCTCGATACGGTGAACGCTCCGTTGCTGTACTCCGCTGGCGACCAGTCTGACTTTGACCGGAACCTCCGGACGCAGCTGGGTCTGCCCGTCGATGGCACTGACTTCATCGTCGTGGACAACCTCGATCCCGGAACCTTCTCCCTGGATATGTTCAGCGCTGATGAATTGCTGAACGATGGTAACCAGTTCGTGAACTACTACGGTTACGACTTCCAGGGCAATCCGACCTCTCGCCAGGCTGAAGAGCGCTTCTTCGACGATCCTCTGAACCGTCCGATGAACGCTTTCGCCCCGACTTATATCTCCGGCTTTATCCAGGATAAGTTTGAATTGGAAGACATCATCTTCAACGTCGGTGTCCGGGTTGACCGTTTCGACGCCAACCAAAAGGTACTGAAGGATGAGTTCTCCCTCTTCCCGACTTTCACTGCTGCTGAATCCCACCAGCTGTTGGGCATTCCTCAGCCGGAAAATATCCCGAACAACTGGGTTCCTTATATGGACGACGCTACCAACCCGACTGCCTTCGTAGGTTACCGGGATCCGGAAACGGACATTTGGTATGACGCCTCTGGTGCCCCGACTTCTTCTGCCAGCCTGCGTTCTGGTGGTGAAGTTCAGCCCCACATCAAGGACGACGAGATCACCATTGAATCCTTTGAAGACTACACGCCGCAGACCACCATCATGCCGCGTCTGTCCTTCTCCTTCCCGATTTCCGGTGAAGCTGTATTCTTTGCTCACTACGACGTCCTTACCCAGCGTCCGGGTCAGACCGGCGCCGGATCTGGTTCTGCTCTCGCAGGCCAGTTGGCTGATTACTTCTTCCTCGCCAACAACGCTACCATTCAGGTGACCAACCCGAACCTCGAGCCGGTTCAGACCATCGACTACGAAGTTGGTTTCAAGCAGAAGTTGAGCGACCTGATGGCCCTGTCCATCTCGGCTTTCTATCGTGAGATGCGGAACATGCTCCAGTCCCGGAACTTCCAGGACGCATATCCGACCACTTATACCTCTTTCGATAACATCGACTTTGGTACCGTTAAAGGCTTCACCTTCGCCTTGAACATGCTTCGGGTCAAGAACCTCCGCTTCCAGGCCAGCTACAACCTGCAGTTTGCCAATGGTACTGGTTCTAACTTCTCCTCCTCACGGAACGCTCTGAACGCTGTGGACGGCTTTGCCGCCATTCGTACGCTGATTCCGCTGAACTTTGACCAGCGTCACCGTATCTCTGGAAACTTTGACTACCGTTTCTTCGGTCGCAATAAAGGTCCGGCCATCAACCTTGGTGAAAAGACCATCTATCCGCTCAGCAATGCTGGTGCCAACGCAACGGTTTACTTCGGTTCCGGTACTCCTTACTCCCGGAACAGCCTCCCGAACAATGCAGACGTTCAGGGTGGTGTAAACCAGAACATCCAGCTCGAAGGTACTCCGAACGGTAGCCGCCTTCCCCCGCAGGTGCGGATCGACCTGAAGATCGACAAGAGCTTCATCCTCGGTGGCAAGGACAAGATGGATGACAGTGGCAACCCGATGAAGGACAGCCGCGGTAACATCATGACCAGCCGTGCTTTTGACTTTAACGTCTACCTCCAGGTATTGAACGCATTGAATACCGCCAACGTCCTGAACGTATACCGGACTTCCGGTCTGCCCGACGACGACGGTTACCTTGCAACGGGTGTCGGCCAGCAGCAGGTTGCTGCTCAGATTGACCCCACCTCCTTCCAGTACCTGTACCAACTGCGGGCTGATAACCCCAACAACTTCAGCCTCCCGCGTCGTATTCGTTTAGGAATCCAATTCAGCTTCTAATCATAGCATGAAGATGAAATTCAGAAAAAATATTCTCCGAACCGGAATCAGCCTACTTGCACTTGCTGTTCTGAGTTCCTCCTATCTCTTCGGAAAGGAGAACATCGGACAAAAGCGCTCTAGCAACAAAGGGCTTCGTACGGCAGCCTCTTGTGCCCCGGCTAGTTCCTCAACTGAACTGGACGTGAACAACGTCCGGGCCCTGATCCACAACGGGGGTGACTTCTGGTGGGACCTCGTGGGCCAGCCTCGTTATGAGGTACCCAAGCTGCCCGCTTCCGAGGCTGCATCCGCCAAGCACTCCTCCTTCGCCGGCTCCCTTTGGATCGGTGGTGTAGATGAATCCGGTCAGCTGCGCATCGCAGCTCAGACCTACCGCCAGAGTGGTAACGACTTCTGGCCTGGCCCCCTCACCGATGGTGGTGCCGCGATTGACGATGTCACTTGTGAGCAGTGGGATGACCACTACAAAATCACCAAAGCTGAGATCGACGCCTTCCGTGCTGCTTACGCCGCTTTCGAAAGTGGTGGGGCCGCAGTCAACCTCGATGACTATCCGGCCGTTAAGAACTGGCCTGCTTACGGCGAAGACGCTGACGGAAACCGTCTGGCCCTCGCTCCGTTTGTGGACTATGACGGCGACAACCTGACCTATACGCCTGAAGCCGGTGACTATCCCGACATTCAGCCCGTAGACGGTGGTGGTGAGCCTGACATGGCTATCTGGTGGATCATCAACGACAAAGGTGATGTCCACACGGAGACGGGTGGTGAAGCCATCGGTCTTGAAATCTCGATGTTGGCGTTTGCATTCTCTACTGCGAATGCGATCAACGACATGACCTTCTACAAGTACAACGTTATCAACAAGTCGAACATCACCCTGAACGAAACCTTCATGGGACAGTGGGTGGACGCCGACATTGGAAACTTTGCGGATGACTATGTAGGCTGTGACACGGTTCGTGGTCTTGGCTTCGCATACAATGGTAACTCTGTGGATGGTACGGCTGCTGGTTATGGCGCCAACCCGCCGGCACTGGGTATGGACTTCTTCCAGGGTCCTTTTGGGGACAACGGAACCCGTCTCCCGATGCAGCGCTTCGTTTACTATGAAAACGACTTCTCTCTCCGGGGTAACCCGGAAGTAGCAACCCACTTCTACGGTTATCTCCGTGGATTCTGGAAAGATGGTTCCCGGATGGTAGACAACGGCCAGAATGGTTATGCACCTACCGCTCCCGGTCCTGAAACGGATTATATGTTCCCGGGTGACGCAGGTTTCTGTGGTGGTGTCCAGGTCGGTTGGTCTGAAGCCTCTGCCGGCAACCAGCCGTTTGACCGTCGTTTCCTCCAGTCGGCTGGTCCGTTTACGCTCCAGCCTGGTGCTGTGAACGACATTATTACGGGTGCTGTTTGGGCCCGTGGGTTCTACAATGATAACCTCGGTTCTGTGTGTGAACTGTTGTCTGCGGATGACGTTGCCCAGGCCCTCTTCGACAACGACTTCCAGTTGTTGGATGGTCCGGATGCACCGGAACTCACCATCGCTGAATACGACAGTGAATTGATGCTGTCTTGGACCTATCCTGATCAGAAGGCTGACCTGTACAACAACTACAATGAGTCCTACCTTCAGGTTGACCCGGTTCTCGCGACCAGCAATTCTCCTGACTCCCTCTTCCGCTTCCAAGGTTATATCCTTTATCAGCTGAGAGACGCCTCTGTTTCTGCAAGTGACCTGTTCAATACCGACCTCGCTCGGATTGTTGCCCAGTGTGACATTGAGGATGATGTGACTGCGATTGTCAACCGGACGGAGCAAACCGTCGGTGGACTTGCCCAGCCGGTCATTGTCGATGAAGTCATGGTACAGGGAGCAAACGAAGGGATTTTTAACTCGATCAGTGTAACGGACGACCAGTTTGCTTCTGGCGATGACCGTCGTCTGAAGAACTATACGACTTACTACTACGGAATCCTGGCTTACGCTTACAACGACACCTCTTCGGATGGTCGCCAGTTTGTCCAGGGTAACCGCTTCTTTGTCAACACCTCCGCAATGCCTCACCCGATTGATTTCGAAAACTTCGGAACCACGGTTGGCGCTGACTATGGCGATGGCCTGCAAATCACGCAAATCTCTGGTGTTGGTAACGGTGGCAACGATGTTGAATTGACCTCGGCTACCATCAACAATATCCTGAACAATGACTCTGTTGGAACTTTGGTCTACGAGGCTGGCCGCGCGCCGGTACAGGTCAAGGTCATTGATCCGAAAGGTGTCACGGGGGGCGATTACCGCCTGGAAGTGGTCGAAGATCAATTTGAAGGCACGGTAGACACGATTGTGTTTAGAGATGCTTCCAACTATATCATTGACTCTACCTTCATCGAATGGTTCCTGACGGAGAGCTCTCAGCAGGTTGCCCGCTCGACTTATGTCAAGCGTGTGATCCGCGGTTCCTTTGGCAACCGCGAAGAGTTCCGTCCGATTCCGCTGAGCGGAATCGAGCGCCCGGTCGAAGGCCACGGCATTTCGATCTCGGTTCGCAATCCCCGGACTTCCGGTGATACCGCCATCAACGGTGTGATCAATGCGGAAATCGTTTACGACGATCCGTTGAACGCTTGGTTGGCTGGCAACCCTGACAACGATGGGTTGGGCATCTGGAACTGGCTGCTGGCTGGTTCTGAGGAAACCGACCGTGGTGTTGGTAACACCTCCAACCCCCTCAAGGCTGACCGGATTTACGATCCTGAAGAAAACTTCGAATCGATCCTCGGTGGTGTATGGGCTCCTTTCTGTATGGCACGGAGCTTCCAGAACGGCGACCAGTCGGGTAATATCTCTCCTGGGGTAGAAATCGCCCAGGCCAACAACGCCCGTACGTTGAACTCTGATTCGGCCATCAACCTTGATGATCTCCCGGACATTGACATTATCTTCACCTCCAATCCTGATGATTGGTCCCGTTGTGTAGTTGTTGAAACTGCTTCCGACCGTCAGTTGAGCTCCGGAGCCTTCCCGATGAGTGCCCGTTGGAGCCTCTCCATCGATTCTCGCGGTGCCAATGGCCCCGACAACCCCAATGATACGATTAGCATCGCCAACCAAGGCTTCAGCTACTTCCCCGGTTACGCCATTGATGTCAACACCGGACGTCGTCTGAACATCTTCTTCGGCGAGAACAGCTGGGACAAGGTGAACAACGGTGACGATATGCTGTGGAACCCGACTTCCAGCTTCGGCCCGAACGGCCAGTCCGCTGGTGGACGCCACTTCGTCTATGTGACCGACCTCACCTATGATGGCTGTGAGTCGCTCCGCGACAACCTCACCAACGGTGAAGCTGCCAACTATTACAACCAGTTTGGCCAAGGACCTTCCGGTTCTCAGCTCTGGATGGACCCGAACAACAACTTTGCTGGCGATACCACTACGGACATGCGTCAGATTTACAAGCACGTTGCTTGGGTAGGCACCCCGATGCTGAACCCTAACTTCAGCTTCGACGATCCGAACAATATCCCGACCACGGCCCGCGTTCGCCTCCGCGTGAACCAGCCCTTTACCAGCCGCGGTGGAACCATGGATTATCCCATCTTTACCTTCTCGACCTCTGACATCTCCGCTCAAACCGGTGCCCGTGAAGTTGCAGAAGCCTCTTTGATGGACGATGTTCGCATTGTTCCGAACCCTTACTACGCATACAGTACCTACGAAGCATCTCAGCTCCAGACGGTGGTGAAACTGATCAACCTGCCGCAGCGTTGCGACATCAAGATCTTCACCCTGAATGGAACCTTGATTCGGACCTTTATCAAGGACTCCGACTCGCCTGAGCAGCGTTGGGACCTTAGAAACGCAGATGGTGTGCCGGTTGCTTCCGGTGTCTACATCATCCACGTGAATGGTTTTGAACTCGGCGAGAAGATTGTCAAATTCTTCGCTACGATGCCTCAGCTTGACCTCAACGCATTCTAAAAACCGGAAACATGAAGAAAGTACTCATTTTTGGATTTGTAATGCTCACTGCACTCACCCAGGTGTTTGCAGGGAACCCAGAGCGTGCGGGGCAGGCCGGTGGCACCCAGCTGTTAATCAACTCCTGGGGCCGGAGTTCCGGTTTCAATGGCATCAACGTTGCCAATACCTACGGGATTGAGAGTGTGATCAACAACCCGGCTGGACTGGCCGCTACGCGTCGGACCGAGCTGGTCTTCTCCCATACCCAGTACCTGGTCGGTACCGATATCGGTATCAACAGCTTTGGGATTTCTCAGTCGCTGAAGCGCGCCGGTGTCATCGGCTTGTACTTCACCGCCTTTGACATGGGAGATTTTGTCCTCACGACTGAAGACAACCCGAACGGAGATTTGGGAACCTTTACCCCGACCTTCCTGAACCTGGGTTTGTCCTTTGGTAAGAAGTTCACCGACCACATCTACGTTGGTGCAACCATCAAAGTCCTTCACGAGTCGATTTTCGACGTGGGAAGCACGGGTGTTGCATTTGACGCTGGTGTACAATACCGGACGAGCTTCGGTAAGGATGATGAGCACGATGATCGCCTGAAGTTGGGCATCTCGCTGCGGAACGTTGGTTCGACCATGCGCTACGGCGGTGATGGTCTCACCTTCCGGACGAACCGTGACCCCGACTTTACGTCGCTCGCCAGCCGTCCCTCCGCAGACTTTGAATTGCCTTCCGTCCTGAGCCTTGGTGTGAGCTACGACATCTACTTCGGTGGAGACAGCCGCTTCACTCCCACGGGCGCCTTCATCTCCAATGCCTTCTCCCAGGACCAAATCGGGATTGGCTTTGAGTATGGCTTCAAGGACTACCTGCAACTTCGTTATGCGTTCCTGTACGAGCGGAACATCACTGACGCAGTCAATCGTTTGTCGGCCTGGACGGGCCACTCATTCGGTGCTTCTGTATCGGTTCCCTTTAAGGCAGGCAAAGACCGGGGCACTTCCCTCTTCGCCCTGGACTACAGCTACCGCCCGACGAACCCCTTCAACGGTACGCACAGCATCGGAGTACGCATCGATCTGTAAGACTTCTCGAACTTAAAAAATGGGTTGATCATTGTGGTCAACCCATTTTATATTGTTAATTTTGCGCAAATTTAAAGTGAACAGACAATATGTCGGATATACAGTATTTTACCCAAGCCGGCCTTGATAAGCTGAACAAGGAGCTTCATGCGATGAAGACGGAAGGCCGTCGTCGCATCGCAAATGCGATCGCAGAAGCCCGGGAAAAGGGCGATTTGAAAGAGAATGCCGAATACGACGCGGCCAAAGAAGAACAAGGGATGCATGAGGCCCGGATTGCAGAGTTGGAAAATACCCTTGCGCACGCTCGGGTGCTGGACGATACGATGTTGGATGATTCCAAAGTTCATATTTTGTGCACTGTTTGGTTGAAGAATGTCAAAACCAACCGGGAATTGAAGTACACGTTGGTATCTCCTAGCGAGTCCAATCTTCGCCAAGGAAAATTGAATGTTGATTCTCCGGTAGGGAAAGGATTGCTGGGAAAAGAAGTGGGAGACATTGCCAAGATCACCGTTCCGGCCGGAGAGTTGGAACTGGAAGTCCTGAAAATTAAAACTGAAATTTAAGTCTGGATGGCTTCTTTGTTCACCAAGATCGTTCAAGGCGAAATTCCCTGCCACAAGATTGCCGAGACGGAGGATTTTCTCGCATTTCTCGACATCTACCCCCTGGCCGAAGGCCATACCCTGGTCATTCCCAAGAAGGAAGTCGATTACCTGTTCGATCTGGATGAATCTACGTACGTGGGGCTGAACCTCTTCGCCAAAGTAGTTGCAGAAGCCATCAAGGAAGCCATTCCCTGTGCCCGGATTGGGTCGGCTGTGGTCGGCCTGGAAGTGCCCCACGCGCATATCCACCTGGTGCCGATCAATTCGATTGGCGATTTGAATTTCGAAAAAGAAAAACTGAAGGTGTCGGCATCTGATTTGGCGGCGACGGCCGCCAAAATTCGTAGCCACATCGTCGGAGGATAATCATTTCCTCCTTCACATGACCATCGGTCCTGCCCTCGGGTTGGACCGATGGTTTTTTACGGATTGTATTTTCCCAGCGCCCACTCCAGTTTTTTCCGAATCTGTTGCTGAAGGGAAGGAGGCGAAAGCACCTTGACCGAAGGCCCATGCCCCAAGATCCAGCGCTCCAATTCAAAATTGTGGTGGACACGGAATCCGATGACGACCGTTCCATCCGGGCGTTCTTCGATGAGGTGCTGGGAAGGATGAATGGGCTTTGTCAACAAATAGGGAGCATGCTTTCGGGCCACCTCCAATTGCACGTCCACCAATGCCTTTTCGCCCATGACCGTCACGCCGAAAGTATCCGCATAATAGGTTTCGGCGTTGAAATCTTTTCGGTCATACTCCAGGTCCGGCCGCAGATCGATTTGGACAATCCGGTCCAGGGCGAGGTTGTAGATTTTTTCCTGTCCCGCCTGCCTCCCCACAATGAACCAGCGGTTGTTGAATTCTTTTAGGATGAGGGGAGTGAAAATGAAAGGCCGGGGCTGGCGGGCCTGGAACGATTGGTAATGGACAACGAGGACGATTTCCTTCAGGATGGCTTGGTAGAGTGTGTCCAGGTGTTCGAGGCCTTTCAATTGCTGGTTATTGTCGAGGTGAATGATGGCGGGCTGTTGCTGCTCCCGGTGAACCTTGTCTTCCAGCTTTTGGATGATGCCATTCAATTCTGCAAACAGAGAGAAGTCTTTGAATTGGCGGAGGACCTGGACCGATTCCGAAATGATGTCGAGGTCCGTTTCACTCAGGGGAATCTTGGTGATGGAGTAGTCAGGATCGGCGTAGCGGTAATATTTCCGTTCGTAGACCTCTATCGGAGCGTTGTAGCCGAGTTTATCGCTCCGCATGGTCTGGAGGTCCAATTGAGTGGTCCGTTTGCTCACGTAGCTGTCTTTCCCTTCCAATTCGTAGAGCGCCTCCGAACACGCCTGGCGGAGGTCTTCAAGGGTCCATTTCCGCCCCCGGTTGTTGAGGCAGGTGTCAATGGTGCGGTAGCGAATGAGGGCATGTTTATTGGTGGCCATGGAAAAAAATCGGAAAAATTTCGAACTGCGCAAAATGATTGCGCAGTAAGGCAGGATCATTGTATCAAATCAAATGACCATGAACATCACCGGAAAAACACTGATCGAAATGGGGTACCGCCCCGGAAAATGGTTCAAAGAAGCCATTGCCCACGCCAACGAGCAAAGATTAACTGGCGAGGCCCTCAAGCAATTCCTGGACGGGAGTGCCCCTCAGGTCATCGATCCGCATGCCGAACCGATGGCTTACCACCAGAACCTGCGGGCGGAAACCGAATTGGAGATTGCGAATGTCGAGAGTGTCCAGGCGACGATGCGGCGGTTGATGAAGACGCCGACTGTGATGACGGGAGCCGTGATGCCCGACGCCTGTCCCGCCGGGCCCTTGGGAACGATCCCCGTGGGTGGAGTCGTCGCCACCAAAGGTGCGATTCACCCTTCGATGCACAGCGCGGACATCTGTTGTTCGGTGATGATGACGAACCTGGGCCACGTCGACCCGAAATCGGTACTAGATGCCGCCCACTCCGTGACCCACTTTGGCGGCGGTGGCCGGGATGACCATTTCCAATTGACGCCCGAGCTGTCCGAGCGAATCCGTGCGAACCAATTCCTGAACTCGCCGCGTTCGCGGTCCCTGGCCCAAAAGCACCTGGGAACCCAGGGCGATGGGAACCACTTCCTGTACGTCGGGTACCTGGAATCGACGGGCGAGACAGTGATGGTGACCCACCACGGAAGCCGGGGCTTCGGCGCCAACCTGTACAAGCAGGGAAAGAAGCTTGCGGAGGCATTTCGCAAGGAGATTTCGCCCAAGACCGAGAAGGGCAATGCCTGGATTCCTTACGCGGAAGAAGAGGGGCGGGCCTATTGGGAGGCGTTGCAAGTCGTACGGGATTGGACGCGTCTGAACCATACGGTCCTGCACGATGCCGCTCTGCGGGTCATCGGAGAGGAGATCGTGGACCGATTCTGGAATGAACACAACTTTGTGTTCCGGGATGGCGATGTGTTTTACCACGCGAAGGGAGCGACTCCGCTCGACGATCGCTTTGTGCCCGACTCCAAGGAGGGCCTGCGTCTGGTCCCGCTGAACATGCGGGAGCCGGTGCTGATCGTGAAGGGCGAGACGACCGCCACGAACCTGGGCTTTGCCCCGCACGGGGCAGGCCGAAACATGAGCCGCTCCCAGCACAAGCGGTCGCAGGCTGGGCGCACCGTAGAAGAAATCTTCGCGGAAGAGACCCATGGCTTGGACGTGCGTTTTTATTCCGGCAACATCGACATCTCCGAACTGCCGTCGGCCTACAAGAATGCGGCGACGGTGCAGGCCCAGATGGAAGAATTTGGGTTGGGGACGGTCGTGGACAAGGTGCTGCCGTACGGCTGCATCATGGCGGGGGACTGGATGCAGGACGCGCCCTGGAAGAAACGGCGCCGGAAGCGATAGCTTTGACCCCGCATTCTTCTGAGACAATGAATCATGGAAAGGGAATCCCAAGGGATTCTTTTTCTGTTTGAGCCGGTCTGGATGCATTTGGGCGGGTAAGAATGAAAACGAATAGGCGCGGTAAGAATTGGCCTTCTGCCAGAATCTTGCTTCTTTTTGGAATGCTAAAACAATTCCTACCTATTGTCTTCCTCCTGCTTCCCCTGTTGGGTTTTTCTCAATTGCCTTTTCCGACGACCGGGAGCTGGCGGTATCTCGAATATGACGACTTCGGCAACTTCATTGGCTACCACTACTTTTACATCGACGGGGACAGCACCTATATGGGGGAAAGCTGGAAACGGTTGATGAGGCCGGCAAACAACCCGGAAGGCCTGATCCGGCAGGACAGCACCCAAAAGGTCTGGTTTGTTCCGGCGGGCAATTCCCAGCCGGAGTTGCTGTACGATTTCGGGGCCTCGATCGGGGATACCATTTACACCATCCGCACCAGTTTCGTCCAAAATATCGATACCCTGCGCCTGGACACGATCATGAGCTATGGCAATGAAACCGTTTGGCAATTGACTTCGGTGAAGCAGTTGAATGGGGGATGGTATTACGAATGGATCGAAGGGGTTGGTGATCGGTCTTGGTTGCCCGCCCCCAAGCCGTTGAACCTGGTTTCGGGCAGCACCACCTTTGAGTGCTATTCGGTTGCTCCGGGAGGCTGCCTGGTGAGCATTGACGAACCTCAACCCGCCATTTCATTAGACATTTTCCCGAATCCCTCCACCGGCCACCTGCGTCTCCGTTTCGACCAACCCATTTTTCCTTCCCGCATGCACCTCCACGATGCCCACGGAAACCTGGTCCGGAGCTGGTCCGAATTCAAATCGGATGTACACCTGGAGGATTTTCCGGCGGGCGTTTATTTCCTGTCAGTGGAAGCGGAGGAAGGAGTCGTGCGGAAAAAGATCTTGCTGATGGATTGATCAGTGGGGCAGGTAGGGGAGTAAGACGCCGTACAAAAAAGTTCCGGCCACCGCGCTCAGGATCACCAGTCCAATGGCCCAAATTCCCTGGCCCAGCAAGATGAACATGGGACCCGGGCACGCACCGGTCAGCGCCCAGCCCAGCCCAAACAGCGTTCCCCCGATCAGGTAACGCGGCACGGACAGCTTCTTGGGCGGCAAATGAATTTCTTCTCCCTCGATCGATTTCATGTTGCGGTGGCGGATCATCTGAACGATGCCGATGCCGATGAGCACCGCCGAACCGATGATGCCGAACATGTGGAAGCT
Organism: uncultured bacterium; assembly: GCA_963923035.1. GTDB lineage: Bacteria > Bacteroidota > Bacteroidia > J057 > JADKCL01 > CAWUKT01. The sequence continues at coordinate 44,344 of CAWUKT010000015.1, read as the reverse complement.
GTCGAAGCGGAACATTTCGTAGATCCGGTACCAGGAAATCACCTCACCTTTGGTGAGTACGATCCCAAACAGGATGCCCAGCAGGGCAAATTTGAGCAGTTTCATGGGTTTAACCGATGATTTGGGGAAGGAACAGCCAGGTCATGGCGAGACCGCCAAGAAAAAATCCGATGACTGCAATCAGCGAAGGCAATTGCAGGTCGCTGAGGCCCGTGATGGCGTGGCCGGACGTACAGCCGCCCGCATAGCGCGCGCCAAACCCGACCAACAGGCCTCCTCCGACGAGGATGGCCAGGGTCTTCAGGCTGAACAGCGATTCTTCTCCGAACAGCTCCGGCGGCACAAAGGCTTCGCCCGGTTGCGACATGCCGAGCGCTTTCAGGCTCTCTGTCGTTCCCGCAGCCAATTCAATCTGGGGATTGGGCGTGAGGAAATAGTAGGCAATGAAGCCTCCGAGGGCCCCCCCGAAGACAAAGACGAGGTTCCAGCTCTGGTTTTTCCAGTTGAACTGGAAAAAATCGGCACAGTAGCCGCCTCCCGCCGCCGAACACATCGTGCGGAGGTTGTTGGAAACACCAAAGGTCTTGCCCGAATAGAGCAAGCCAAACATGATCAACGCGATCAAGGGCCCGACCACATACCAGGGCCAAAGCTGGTATAGAAAGTTGAATAACTCCATGGTTGAATAAGTTCAGACTTCAATCAAAGACGCCAACAAATCTAGTGGGAGGGTGGTGATCCCTTCGTAACTGTAGTTACAAGTTTAAACAAATAATGTAAAGGGGCAGGGAATAAATAGGTGAACAGGGGCTCGTGGGAGACAAAAGCGACCAAAATGGGCATAAAAAAAGGCCGCGGGAAGCGGCCTGTGTGGTAGTGGGAAACCCGGATCAGTAAGTGACGACCGGTTCCATTTCTTTTGCCTGGGCAATGAAGTCTTCGATTTTGGAGAGACCGGGGAGCTGACGCACCAGGTTCTTCTCTTCGTTCACTTCCTGAATTTTTTTATGGAGGTTTTCAGCATTCCGGTTACGGAGTTCCTTGACGGTATCAACACCAGCAGCTTCGAGGAGATCAGAAAACTCTTCACCTACACCTTTGATGCGGAAAAGGTCAGCCATATTGACCCACCGGAGAATTTTCTTGGCGTCGATGCCAGTTGCCTCAGCGATGTGCTTGCGGCCCGTGCGGGAAGCGCCTTCTTCGAGGAGTTTTTCAGTGGTCTTGATCCCAGCTTCAGCCAGTTTTTCAGAGTAAACCGGACCGATGCCTTCAATGGAAGAAATACTAGCCATTTTGTTAGGTTGATATTGGTGATTAAAATGTTGGACAAGGGGAAATTAGAGAATTTTTGCCCGATCTGAAAAGACGAGTTATACACTCTAAACCTTCAGGCCAAAATTATACCCCTTGGGGTAGTTAATGTCGAAGAATTCGATCAATTTAGAGAGATTCGAGATCAATAGAGAACAGGGACTATGAATAAAAAACGAATTCTAAGGGGATTTTGCATGGCGTGCCTGATTGCATTGGGGATCGGGGCCAATTCATCCGCCTCCGCCCAGCTGTGGGTGGGATTCGGTCCGCAGGTGGGGTATTTCAACATGGAGAATGCCAACGCCCCGGTCGATTTCTTCAACAGCAAAGGCTTCCTCTTTCGTCCCCAGCGCAAGCTGCGTTGGCCCTGGGGGCTTCACTACGCCGCCAGCTACCGTAAGGACGGCCTGTTTCTGGAATTGGCCTTCAATTCCAAGGGCGCCCGCGGAGCGTTCGAAACCGCCGAAGCCAACGGCATTCAGCGGCGCGAAACCAAGTTCACGATCCACGCCCTTTCCGCCGGCGTGGGCTATGCCATCGTCGACCAACCCGACCTCCAATGGTACCTCGTCGGCAACCTGGACCTCGGCTATATGCGGCTCCTGAGCCGCTCCGGCCTCGAAACCAATATCAACCGCGCCAATTACTTCACCTACCGCCGGACCTCATTTGTGGGCGTGACATTTTCCTCCCGCTTTGTCTTCCGCAGCGACGAAGAAGCCCTCTCCTCCTGGTCCCTCGGTCCCTACGTGCAGATTCCCTTCCAGGAATTCGAATTCCGCGAATTCAATACCCTCCTGAATCCGTTGGATTGGGAGCAAGTCGGCCGGGAGCTGCCCGCCCGCCCCATCAACTTTGGGGTGCTGCTCACCTTTGACCTGGACCTCCTCGGCATTTTGGAATGAGAATCCATCCCGTGATCGTCATTGGGGCCGGTCAGGCTGGCCTCGCCCTCAGCTACGCCCTCCAACAGCAACAACAGGACCACCTCGTCCTGGAATCCCACCCGGAGGTGGGCGACAATTGGCGGACCCGTTGGGATGCCTTGTCGATGTTTTCCCCGGTGAAGTACAATTCTCTGCCCGGCTGGCCCTTTCCCGGCGAACGTTGGTCCATGCCCACCAAGGACCAGGCCGCCGATTACCTCCGCGACTACGCCCGCCACTTCGATCTGCCGGTGCAGACCCATACGAAGGTCGAGCGCCTAACCAAGTCAGGGGATCTTTTTTCCCTGACCACCAACCAAGGCGAATTTCAGGCCCGGGCCGTCGTATTGGCCACGGGAGCCTACCAGACGCCGCGCATTCCCCCGATTGAGCCGGCGGTCCCCACTGATTTGCCCCAGTTCCATTCTTCGACGTACCTCCGCCCCGACCAATTGCCCATCGGGCCCACCTTGGTCGTGGGAGCCGGCGCTTCCGGCCAGCAGATCGCCCGGGACCTCGTCGCGACCCGCCCGGTGACCCTCGCGGGACCGGATGTCATGAATCTGCCCCGGAAATTTCTCGGGATAGACGTGTACTGGTGGCTGTACAAGAGTGGGCTCATGCGGAAAACCATCGATTCGAAGGCGGGAAGGAAGCAAAAAGAAAAGCGGAATGAAGCGACGGTGGGCGAAGACATGAAGGGATTGCAGCAAAAAGGGGTGCGTCGGGTTGGGAAATTGACGGGATTTGAGGGGCATACGGCTTTGTTCGAGGAAGGCGAACGGCTGGACGATGTGCAGGCCGTGGTGTGGGCGACCGGTTACCGCAACCGGTATCCCTGGGTGGAGTTGGATATGCTGGGGGAAGATGAGCGCCCGGCCCATCGCCGGGGCGTCTCGACCAAGGTGGCGGGCCTGTATTTCGTAGGGTTGACCTACCTCTACCGGATGAATTCCAGTTTGATGGGCGGAGTAGGCGAAGATGCGCTGTACCTGGGAGAAGTGATCGCCCGGTCGCTGCGGTAGGTACTCCGCCCATCAATCAATTCATGTTGTAAATACCATTTTGGAGGGGCCGTTGGAAGGTGGCCTTCAGTGGTTGCCGTTGGTCTGGGGGACGCCGGGTGTTTCGACGAGGGCCTTGACCAGGGGGGAGATGGCATGGAAAGCGGGGCGTTTTTCCTCGGAGATATCGTTCTCTTCCATGGCCAGGAAATACAGAATGGGTGTCGGAACGTCCAACGCTTCGCTGATGCGGTCCAGGGCCGATTGGCTGGGGCGTTTTTGGTTGTTCTCGATTTGGGAAAGGTAGGTTTGGGTAATGCCGGCCTTGGTGGCCAGTTCGTGCTGTTTGATGTTTCTTTCTTCCCGCAACTGACGGATTGAATTACCTAAATTCATTGTCTTCGTATTTGATCTGTATAAGTAAAGTGGGAATGGTTGGTTGGGGGCTACCACTCAGCAGCCCAGACTAATTACAATGGTGACAAAAACTCTTGGTTGGTCGTTGGAAGAAGGCAACATGTTCCGTGGAAGGGACAAGTGCAAGGGTTTCAAAAGGCGGTTGGGGCGGAACTGTCACACACAGTTCGTCCGTTGCAGGGTGGTCAGGGCCACCCTGGGAGAGCAGGGAGATTACTTGATGTCGGTTCATAGCCTTATTTTTTGTTGAGGTGCGTACAAATCCAATTTCATTCATTCAGATTATAGCAGCACACCGATCCTCTACACTGACACACAGCCCAACACAGAAAGAACTTAGGCTTCAGAATCCTGGAAAAAGTCATTCATAATTTCGACTGTTTCCCGGAACAGCTCTTGGAGCTGTTTGCGTTTGCCGGGACCTGGCGTACCCGCAAGTTCCCGGTACCGTTCCAATTTGGGAAGGAGTTGTTCCCGCAACTCCTCCTTGGCAATTGGTCCACTCAGACATAGGTGGTAGAGCTTTTCAATAAAATCGCGCTCATTCATTTCAGGGTAAATTTAGCAAAGTCTTTGATCAACGGTTAATAATTCCTGTAATTTTTTTAACTGTTGGTTAAAATATGTACGCTGGACCCCGTGAAATGTTGCCTTTCAGGTCAGGAAAAAATTTACATTCCGCCGCTCCCTTTTTTTCCTCCACCCTGCGCCTTCTCCCGGATTAGAATTTTCATTGCTCCCCAAAACCGCCCGCCTCTTTTCCGACTTCATTTGAAATTTGGCATATTTCAGTTGAAATTACCCCTCCATGCACTTCGTGTTCTCCCAGTACAGCTCCCTCTTGTTGATCGGCTTCGTCCAGGGCCTGATCTATACGGGGCTCCTGATGGTCCGTGGAATTCGGCAGCGGCGGCTGTCAGACCGCTTGCTCGCCTTTTTGCTCCTCGTCCTGACCCTCCGCATCGCCCAGTACATGCTCGGATTCGCCGATTGGTACGATTCCCACGACCACCACACGACGTTCATGTTCTATTTCCCGTTCCACCAACTCTTTTTCGTCGGCCCCCTCATTTTTTTTTACTTCAAAGCCCTCACCAACGACGATTTTCGCCTCCGCCGCCGCCACCTTCCCCATTTTATCCCCGGAATCCTCCTCCTCGGCATCTATTTCACGGCTTTTGTGAAGGATTTGGTGGTGGAGAAATGGATGCGCGGCCAGGAACTGCCGGAATTTTTCAATACCAAGGGTGCGACCATTGAATTTTTTGAGGAGGCCCTCGAAGAAGGCGTGGTCATCCTGTGGAGCGTGTCCATGATCACCTACATGGTCCTGACCCTACGGTCCTATTTTCGCTACCGCCGCTACCTCAACGACCACTTTGCCGACCAGGAAAACATCCGCTTCCAATGGCTCCGCAACATGATTTACGCAGTGATCCTAGGCCTGGCGGTCACCTGGGCCATGGACGCCTACGAACTGATCTTCGAATGCGGCTGCCTCGACTATACGGACTATTGGTACAGCCACTTGGCCATCGCGGTGCTGATCGTTTGGCTGGGCATCACCGGTCATATCAATACCCAGATTTTGCCAGAGCTGCATTTTGTGGAGGAGGAAGCGGAGGAGGAAAATGCCATCGCGCAGGTGGCCCCCCAAGAGGACGCCGCCGTGGGGGTAGATCCGGAGTGGCTGGAATGGAAGGAACGCTTGGAGGCCTACATGAAAGAAGAACAGCCCTACCTCTCGCCGGGCCTCACCCTGAAGGAGCTGGCCAATGGCATCGGGACCAATGCCTCCGTCCTGTCCAAGGTCATCAACGGAAGCTACGGTCAAAACTTCAATGATTTCATCAACCAGCGCCGGGTCGAAGCCGTCCAACAGGCCATGCAAAATCCCGACCTGTCCCACCTTACCCTCATCGCCATCGCCGAAACCTGCGGCTTCAATTCCAAGTCGACCTTCAACCGCGCCTTCCGCAAGTTCTCCGGGATGAGCCCCCGCGAGTATTTAGCCTCAAAAAGTCAGTGATTTTGGGTCAAATTATCATTTGGGACGCCTCATTTTGAATTTTGGGGCTATTCATCAAACAAAACCCCAGACTTTTGGGTCATTCTGGTATTCAAACAAATAACCGTTATGACCCTGCGTTTACTCTCCTTGATCATTCTTCTGCTCCCCTTCGCAGCCTCGGCCCAGGCGCCTTTTACCATCGTGGATGACGAAGGCAAGGCGACCGATTTGCCGACCTATATGGAGAATTCCAAGGTGCAGGGACTGTCCCTCTGCGTCCTGACCAATCTGAAAGAAGACACGGTCATCACGCATGGTTACGCCGATACCCGCAACAAGGTGAAGGTCACGCCCACCACCCGCTTCCAGGTGGGCAGTATGGGCGCCGCATTGGTCCATTTCATGGTCCTGCGCACCGCCACCCTCGACAAGGTCGACCTGGACGCCGCCGCGAACGATTACCTGCGTTCCTGGAAAATCCCCGAAAAAGGCTTTGCCAAGCGGAATCCGGTCACCGTGCGGGACCTGCTCCTCCACCGCCGCAAATTCAATTTTGGCTCCAAACCATCGGGGTACCTGCCCGGCAGCGAACTCCCCGACCTGGGCCAGATCCTCCGCGGAGAGGCTCCGGCTCAGAATGACCCGGTTCGCCTGCTCAAGGACGAAAACAAGTCCGGCAATGGCTCCTACGCCAACCAATTGATCCTTCAGCAATTGCTGGAAGATGTCTGGGGCGAGCCCCTGGACGCGATCATGCAGCGCGAAGTCCTCGACCCGCTCGGCATGGCGGACAGCCGCTACGAATTGGTGCCGGAAGGCGATCTTCCGGGCGCTTCGGTGGGCTACGAGATGGACGGGACGGAAATCGAAGGCCGCCGTCGGGTCTTTCCCGAGCGTGCGTCTGCGGGGCTGTGGACCACGCCCCGCGACTATGCCCGCTTTGCGGCGCACGTGTTCCAGGCGGCGGCGGGTGAGGACAACAGCCTCATCGCCCAGGAAATGGCCGCGCAAGCGGTCAGCCCCCAGTTCAAAAGCCGGAGCCTGATCTTCCACAAAGGCTACGACCTGTACTGGGGCGGCGCGAGCCCGGGTTTCTACACGACCTTTCAGGGCAAGCCTGACAATGGCACAATTGTGGTCATTTTCACCAATTCAAGCGTCAACTGGCGCTTCACCAACTCCGTTTTGGGCCTGGGTTGGGACTTTGCCCGCTCCAAAACCGATGCACAGTAATTTCTTTTGAATAGTTGTTCCGATAAACCACCTACCATGAAAAATGTATTCATCCTTAGCTTCGCCCTGATTGGCACTGCTGTCCTCCTGTTTGGCTTCCGTTCCGACGACGTGCCGAGCATCGACCCCGAGGACGTTCCCGGGATCATCGAGATGTCGGCAGAAACCCAGAGCGTGACCAAGCTCTATTTTGACAAGTGGATCTTCAACGAGTTCGTCGTGCCGGAGGGGAATCCCGAACAGATCAAGGCGGAAGTCATGATCGATACCCGCAGCCTGAATGCCGATTGGAAGGATTTGGTCAAAAGCATCAAGAAAAAAGAGGATTATTTCTACGTGAAGAAGTTCCCGACGGCGCAAGTGATGGTGGATGGTGCAACAGACAATGGAGACGGCACCTATACCTCCGAAGCTGAAGTCACGATCAAAGAGATCACCCATACCGTTCCGCTGACCTTTACCTTGTCCGGCGAAGGTCCCTATGAGTTGGTAGGGGATGGAGAAATCAAGCGGAAGAAATTCGATTTCACGGGGGGAGGGCCTAAGTGGACGGTTCCGGTTCACTTTGAAGCCACCATCGACAAGGAAGTCTCCTCCGAAGAAGGTTAAAAACATACAAAATGCGTTATGCAGGCAAGGGGTCACTGAGAGAGGGCTCCTTGCCTTTTCATTTTCCAACATCCCCATTCTCTCCCAACTGTTCTGCACTTCCACTAAGGCAATTCTTTCGTAATTTCCCCCAATGGGTCGACACATCACCATTGGGACCGCTCACACCTCGCCACGCTTGGCCTACGTCGCCCATGTCATCTTCGAGCGCATCCTCGAAGCAGAAGTCGCCTGGACCGATCTGGATGGCCCGGCAGACCTTTACTACGGGGGCACCCCGTCCCCCGACCGTTTGACCATCCCCGCCAACGGCCAATTGTTCGAAACGGGGCTTCCCACCGACTTCCCTGCCGATCAATTTACCGCTGAACTGCCCGACTTCCGTCGGGTCGACGCCTTGGCATGGGCCTTCTTCCATCTGGTGGAAGCCCGGGCCTACGGAGAGGAGCTGGCACCGTCTCTTCCGGCCGGAGAAGATCCAGCCCTGATCGAGGACCTGGCCTTTGCCCTGAGCGACGAATTGGGTTGGGACCGGCCCGTCAAGGCATTTGACTACGAAGTCACCATCGATGTGGACCATCCCTGGAAGCACCAGCACAAGCCCTTCGCCGTCCGTTGGGGCGGCATGCTCAAGGCCCTCCTGGGAGGGCGCGGGGCGGAGGTCCAAGAGCGCTGGCGAGCGGTGATGGGAGGCCAGGACCCTTATGACATCGACGAACTGATCCGGGAAATGTGCCCCGTCGACCGGACCCAGTTGTTTTTCCTGGTGGATGGGCAAGCGCCCCAGGACAGCCGTTATGACCTGCGGATGCCAGCTTACGCCCAACGGGTCGCCGAATTTCAGGCAGCGGGATTTTCCTGCGGCCTCCACCCCTCATTTTTGACTTACAACCAACCCCAGCTCCTCGCCGAAGAGAAAAAATTGCTGGAATCGGTGGTGGACGAAGTCACCCACTCCCGCCAACATTACCTGCGCTATGCCCTGCCGGGCACTTTTCGCAGCCTGCTGGACCTGGGGATTCGCTACGAATACAGCACGGCCCTGAACCAGCACCCGGGCGCCCGGACGCGCATCATGCGGCCTTATCCGTGGTTTGACCTGGAACAGAATGTGCAGACCGAGCTGGAAATTGTGCCGGCGCAGGTCATGGACCGGACCTTGCAGCAGTACCTGGGATTGTCGCCGGAGGCGGCATGGCCGGTCGTCAGACGCTGGATTGACCGGGTACGGTCGGTCAACGGGAAATTTGTGGTTATCTTGCACAACGAGACGTTTTCCGAAAGCGGAGAATGGCAGGGCTGGCGGTCGCTGATCACGCAATTGCTGGCCGAATTGGAACGCGATGAAGGCTGAGTTCAAACCCCATACGAAGATCATCCGGGACGAGTGGGACGCGCTCGTGCGGGCCTCTCCCCAGGGCAATTGCTATGCCTTGTCGCATTATATGGACCTTGTGGCCCCGGAATGGAGTGGGGTGGAGGTCTTCGAAAAGGAAAAATTGGTGGCGGTCATGCCGCTCCACGTGCGGAAACGGCGGGGATTTTTCGTGTCGCTCCAACCTCCATTTTCCCAGTACTGGGGCATTTGTTTCGAGCCCCGTTCATTCTCCTCCATCTACAAACGCTATTCCTGGCAACGCAAAGTGGTTCAGGCCGTGGTCGATGCGCTGCCTGAAAACCTCCGTTGGTTTGCCCATTCATTTTCCCCGCATTTCGACTATCCCCTTCCTTTTCACTGGCAAGGTCATTCCCTGAAGACCCGCTATACCTACGTGCTGGACCTGGAGGCGAGTGAGCAAGAGTTGTGGAAGGGGCTGGGGAAGAATACCAAATACGAGATCAACAAGGCGTCGGAATTGCAGTTGCAGGAGGCGGCCAATGGAGAAGGGCTGTTGGAGTTGGTGAAACGAAATGGGGAGGCAGGAAAACAACTTTTGACGGCAACAGAGGGGGAATTGCTCGGGAAAATCATGGCCGATGCCTTGAAGCACAAGGAAGGCTATGTATTGGAAATGACGACGCCGGAGGGGGGATTGAGTGCCGCTGGATTTTTCCTGGAATTTGAAGGCCGGACGGTTTACCTGATGTCCGCTCAGAACCCAACGGAGAAGCAAAATGGAGCCATGACCCGGCTGATTTGGGAGGCGATGAAGAAGGGATTGGGAAAAGGCCGGCTATTTGATTTTGAGGGGTCCATGATGGAAGGCGTGGAGGGATTTTTCCGGGGCTTTGGCGCCGGTCCAATTCCGTATTTATTCATTGAGAAAAATGATTTACCTTTATGGGTGAAATGGATAAGAAGATTACGGTAGTCGGCCATACCGACTCTATTTTCAACGAATTTATGGCGGAATTGCGGGATGTCAACGTCCAAAATGACCGCATGCGGTTCCGCAAAAATATCTTTCGCTGCTCCCAAATCCTCGCTTACGAACTCAGTCGTCACCTCAAGTATGAGGCCCAGGAAGTTACAACTCCTTTGGGCTCACTCGAGGTGCGGAAAGTCGCCGAACAACCCGTTCTGGTATCGATTCTCCGCGCCGGGGTTCCGATGCACAATGGGTTCCTGGACTTTTTTGACCAGGCGGACAATGGATTCATTTCGGCCTACCGGAAGCATACCGGGGGCGGGAAATTCATCGTCAAGGTGGAGTACCTGGCCATGCCGTCGGTCGATGAGCGGGTCCTCATCCTCGTCGACCCGATGATCGCCTCGGGGAAAAGCATCGTGCTGACCCACCAGGCCATCATTCCGGAGCAGGGCACGCCGACCAAGGTCTATGTGGCGGGCCTGATCGCCAGCGAAGAAGGACTGGAATATGTCCAGCGCCACATCCCGGACGCCAACCTGTTCATTGGCGCCGTCGACAACGAACTTACTGCCAAAGCCTATATCGTGCCCGGATTGGGCGACGCCGGAGACCTGGCGTACGGCTCCAAGACCAGTGGCTGATTTTCTGAACCCGAATCACCCTTTTTCATGCTTCAGCTGATTCTTAAATACTTGGGCGTCAGTGCCACTTCTGCATTCAAGATGTTGCCGGCATTGGGGGTCGGGCTGGGCTTCAAATTCAATTTTCTGGAACTGTTTGTGACCCTCGCCGCCGGCGGAATGCTGGGTGTGACGGTCTTTACCCTGTTGGGGACCCAGATCCGGGAATGGCTGAAGCGCCGCCGTCAGCGGCGCAACCAAGGCAAGGAAAAGACGGTGAACATCCGCCGGGCCCGTCGGATTGTGCGGATTTGGCGGAAGTACGGGCTCTGGGGCATCGCTTTCCTGACGCCGCCGGTGATCAGCCCCCCGATTGGCGCGATCATTGCGGTGGGGTTTCGGGAGAAAAGAAGCCGGATTCTGCTGTTCATGGGCGTGAGTGTGGGGGTATGGTCGGCCGCATTTGCCTTGCTGGGGAATCAGATCCTGCGTCTGTTTGACTACGTGAAATCACTGTTTTTCTAATGAATCAAATCCGCTACGTCTTTTTTGATCTGGACCGGACCCTGTGGGATTTCGAGCGCTGTTCGCACGAGACCCTGGCGGAGTTGTTCGCGGAATACCATCCTTTTATCGGGTTGGAGCACGATTTCGATTATTTCCTGCGGATTTACCGCGTGAAGAATGCGGCGTTGTGGAAGGCATTTGAGCAACGGAAAATCGAATCGGAGGAGTTGAGGAGATTGCGTTGGGAACATACGTTCGGAGAAATGCAGGTGGCTACCGACCGCTGGACTGTCCGGATGGGGGAGGAGTACATCGACCGTTGTCCCCGCAAGACCTACCTGATGCCGCACGCCAAAGAGGTTTTGAACTACCTGAACGCCGATTATGAGGTCCACATGATCACCAACGGTTGGAAGGACACCCAATTCAACAAGCTGGCCCATTCGGGGATCCAGGACTATTTCGGGGAGGTGATCACCTCGGATACGGCCGGAGCGAGGAAGCCGGAGCGGGAAATTTTCGACTATGCCACTCGGCAGGTTGGCGCGCGGCCGGAAGAGTGCCTCTACGTGGGCGATAACTACGAGTCAGATGCGGTGGGAGGGAAAAAAGCCGGCTGGGAAGTCGTTTTTTACAATCCGCTCCGTCACCCCAATCCCGACCAATTCCACGAAATTCAGCGTTTAAATGAGTTGGAGGGCTTGTTGTGAAGAAAAACGAGAAAAGAAGAGAAATTTTTGGCGAAAAACTTGTCCCAAAGCCAAACAAGTTTCTATCTTTGTGACCCAATAAAAATCATTGGCCGGTCGTCTAATGGTAGGACAGCGGGTTTTGGTCCCGTTAGTGAGGGTTCGAATCCTTCCTGGCCAACAAAAAAGACCCATGGCATCCGAGGTAAAAATATTCTCTGGAACTGCGACGCGGTACTTAGCAGAGGAAATTGCAGAACACTTTGGCTCGCCCCTCGGTGATATCACCATAACACGTTTTGCTGACGGAGAGATAGAACCTAGCTTCAATGAATCGGTGCGAGGTGATACTCTCTTTTTAGTTCAGGGGACGTTCGGGGCGGCAGACAATTTGATGGAATTGCTTCTGATGATTGACGCTGCTCGCAGGGCCTCAGCAAAAAAGATCGTGGTAGTAATCCCTTATTTTGGATACGCTCGCCAGGATCGCAAAGATAAACCACGGGTGTCCATCGGCGCCAAGTTGGTCGCCAACCTTCTGACCGTCGCCGGCGCAGATCGTATCGTAACGGTAGATTTGCACGCAGGTCAGATTCAGGGCTTCTTTGACATTCCGGTGGACCACTTGTACGGCAACAACATTTTCATGCCTTACTTAGAGAGTCTCCAACTCGATAACCTCGCAGTTGCAGCTCCCGACGCAGGCGGAGCCAAACGGGCTCGTGAATATGCGACCGCACTCAAGTGTGATCTGATCCTGATCGATAAGTTTCGCGAACGTGCGAATCAAGTCGCTTCGATGAAAGTCATCGGTGAAGTCAAGGACAAAAATGTCCTCATCATCGATGACTTGGTGGATACGGCAGGGACGTTGTCCAAGGCATCCGACCTGCTGGTGAGCGAAGGGGCCCGCACAGTGCGGGCCGTCGTGACCCATCCGGTCCTGTCCGGACCGGCCTACGAACGCATCGAAGCCTCGCAGATGACGGAGTTGATTACAACCAATACGATTCCGCTGAAGCAGGCATCAGACAAGATCAAGGTCCTCTCGGTTGCACCGCTCATGGCTACGGCTTTTGAGCGGCTTGTTAATTTTGAATCTATCAGTACTTTGTACCATACGTAAGAAGACGCGATGAAAACAGTTGATATCAAGGCAGTTGCCCGCGAGGGCGTCGGTAAAGCCGCCACCAAGAAGGTTCGACGGGAAGGTATGATCCCGGCTACCGTTTACGGCCTTGGCGACCCCGAAAATGTTTCGGTCGATTACCAGGTAATCAAGAAATTGCTGCACTCCCCCGAAACCTTTATTGTCAACCTGGACAAGGACGGTGCTGTCACTTCCTCCATCATTCGGGAAACTCAGTTCCACCCGGTAACCGACAGCATCCTGCACGTCGATTTCCTGCGGGTAGACGAAGTGAATCCGGTTGAAGTTCAGCTTCCCATTCGCTTGGTCGGAACCTCCAAAGGTGTTCTGGCTGGTGGTAAGCTCGTTCCGCTTTCCCGTCGGGTGAAAGTCCGGGGTATTGTGACCCAGTTGCCCGAGTTTGTCGATGTTGACATCACCAATCTCGAGCTTGGTCAGACGATCACCGTGGCCGGTGCTGGTATCGAGGGACTGGACATTACCTCTCCCGCTTCCATGGGCGTCGCCATCGTTGATATTCCGCGTGCTGTCCGTCAGGCTCAGCAGGAAGCTGCTAAGGCAGAAGCCTAAGCTCGCAACGCAAAATATAAAAGTCAGCGGCTGTCATCAGCTGCTGACTTTCCTATTTGGTAATACCTGGTCATGCTCCGTTCCCTGTTTCGCAAAAATCCTCGCAACTCTGAACCCGATCCCATGAAATTTTTGATCGTTGGCCTGGGCAATCCGGGCGCCGAATACCGCGACAATCGCCACAATGTAGGTTTTATGGTGGTGGATGAATTGGCGGCGCAGAAGAAAAAGGAGTTCGAGCCGGATCGGCATGGCTATTCCTGTACCCTCAAGCACGCCGGGCGGACCTTGGTCCTGCTCAAGCCTATAACATATATGAATCTGAGTGGGAAGGCCGTGCGCTACCATTTGCAAGACAAGAAAATCTCGCCTCAGAACCTGTTGGTGGTGACGGATGACATCGCATTGGATTTTGGGAAGGTGCGGATTCGGGGAAAAGGATCGCACGGAGGTCACAATGGCTTGCGGAACATTGAGGAGGTGCTGGGCAATGGGCAGTATTCCCGGATGCGATTTGGGGTGGGGCATGATTTTCACAAAGGCCAACAGGCAGATTATGTCCTGGCGAATTTCCCGCCCGAAGAAATGACCGCGCTGGATGAAACCTATCTGCCCAAAATGGCAAAGGCAGTGCTTTCGTTTGCGACCCAGGGATTGGCCCGCACCATGAACAATTTCAACGGGTAGATTTTAGGCTCCTTCTTCCTCTTCAAACGCGATTTCGTAGGGCACAAAAACAAAGGCGCTTTCATTGGGAAGGATCACGAAAATGCAGGCGCGCTCCTCGGGATCCCCAAACGTTTCCCGAAACTCTTCCACTTTTTCCCGCTCCACAATCTTGTTTTTTACCAACTCTTCCAGGACCGAAGCCCGGTAGTCCCAGTTCAATTTGTACATGTCGGCCGACAAAAACGGCCTCCCCAGGGCGAGTTCTCCCTGGTGGGCAATGAACATGGGGAATTCGGAGATTTTCTCGTGGAGAACGTGGTGGGCAAGCTCGCGCATGACGCGGCCCATGATCCGGACATCATTTCGAATGCCCACCAACAGCGGATTGTTTTCCTGTTTGTTCATTTTTGGAAGGGATTGTGCCGCAAAAGTGTGGGAATCAGCGGAGAATTTCAAGGTTGCCGAGTCCTTCCCGTCGGACGACGGGCTCTCCGGCCGATTCGGTGAAGTCGATGATGGTCGACGCTTCCGATCCGCCCCAGCCGCCATCGATGAAGATGTCCACCTGCTTGCCGTAGCGGTCCCAAATCTCATCGGGATCGTATTCATAGACCCCTTCAGCATCCTTGAGGCTCGTGCTCAGGATCGGGCGTCCCAGCATGGCCACCAGTTCCTGGGGAATGGCGTGATCGGTCATGCGAATGCCCACAGTTTTCCGACGCGATTGGAAGTGGCGGGGAATGTTTTTCGAAGCCTCCAAAATGAAGGTATAGGGTCCCGGCAGCGCCCGTTTCATGATCTTAAACATTGGCGTGGTCACATGCAGGGCCAGCTCTCCCATCTGCTTCATATCGCTGCAAATGCACGAGAACAACGATTTTTCGGGATTGATTCCCTTTAATTGGCAGACCTTTTCCAAGGCCTTTTTGCTTTTGATATCACAACCCAGCGCATAAACCGTATCCGTGGGATAGATGATGATGCCGCCCTTTTCCAGGGTCTTCACAGCTTTCTCCAACAATCGGGCCTGTGGGTTATCGGGGTGTACATTCAGTCGGGTTCCCATGCAATCAATTTTGTGCAAGTTAAGCAAAACCGGAATAGAAAAAGCTGACAAGAGTGATAATATAAATGGGAAACAATCAGGTTTGGAAAAAGAAAAATGCAAATATATTTCGCTTTTTGTTCCCGTTCCTTTACTATTGCTTCATCATGAATGACGCAAAGGAAATGAGGGGAAGGCCATGGCAAACCACTACGATCGCATTCTCAAAGAGATATTTGAGCAAATTCTTCGGGGGGATACCGAAGTCTTCTCAGCCTATCGGGCGGAGAACTTGCAACGGCTGGACACCCGGTTGACGGGAACCTATGAGCGGGAGCTGGATAACCTGTATATGGTCAATCCCGGGACAGCCCACGCGTTTCTGGTCCACTTCGAGTTCCAATCAGCGAATGATCCGGCGATGTTGGCCCGGATGCAGCTTTACCACAGTCTTTTGTACAAGCGTTATCAATTGCCGGTGCGACATGTGGTGATTTATCTCGGCGCGCCTCCGGCCCGGATGCCCGCTGAATTGCCTCCTCAAATGGTATTTCAGGGATTTGAGCTGGTCAGTTTGCGGGAGTTTCCATTGGCGCAGTTTCTGGGATCTGAGCTTCCCGAGGAAGTAGTCTTGGGTATATTCGGCGATTTTGGGCAGGTCAATGAAAAAGAGGGTCTGGTGAAAATCTTAGAACGGCTACAAAAGTTGGGAATTTCCGAAAACCAGCTGCGAAAAAGTCTGGCGCAATTGGGGAAGTTGTCCCGTTTGCGTAAATTAAATGGAGAATTGAAAGAAGTGATTGAGAAAATGCCAATCGTATATCCATACAACATAGAAGAGGATGCCTTTTTCATCGAGGGCGAGGCCAGGGGTTTTGAGAAAGGAGAAGAAGTGGGAAAAAAGAAAGGGGAGCAAATAGGGCAGTTCAAAAGTGCCTTGCTGTTGATGGAGAATGGGTATTCCTTAGAAGAAGCAGCCACCATGCTCAAATTGGACCCGCAAGCGCTGGAATCCTATATCCAGCGGACTCAGTCCAAGGGCTAAATCTGCCTATCCGAATAGCAGTGACACTAACAGTGGGGGGGCCTGAGCTATGAGGTAGTAAATCCCCACCAATCTGCTTCGTTTCCTCCGCCATTTCCTGATTCAAATCCCGTATATTTGCGCTTAATTTCAGCCATTCTGGAACAACCCTCGACCTTTTTGGGTTATGAGAGCACGCTGATACAGAGCTAAAACACAATTGGAATTCGTTCCAGTCATATTAAAAGTCGGAGGATTCATCGCCTTCATCGCGTTGTACGCGTTGGGCGCAGTGTATGCTGAGCGCAAAGTTTCGGCTTATATCCAGGACCGTGTCGGTCCTGTCGAGGTAGGGCCACGAGGTCTGTTCCAGACCGTGGCCGACATCGTGAAATTGCTCCTAAAAGAGCCGATCCTTCCCACCGACGCCGACCGGCGCCTTTTCCTCATTGCCCCCATCATCATCTTCGTCTCCGTCTTCGCCGGATTCGCTGTCATTCCCATCGGACCGGACTTCGTTGGCGCCGCCCTCAACGTTGGCCTGCTCTTCTTGATGGCGGTGGTATCCATCCATGTGGTCGGCTTGCTCATGGCAGGCTGGGGCAGCAACAACAAATACGCCTTCCTCGGCGCTTTGCGCTCCGTTTCCCAGATCATTTCCTACGAAATCCCGGCTGGACTGGCCCTTCTCGCCGCAGTTATGCTGCTCGGAACCCTGAGCCTCACCGAAATCAGCCTGGCCCAGGGCCTCCACAGCCCCGAACCGGTGTATTTCCTTGGCGTCTGGGACGTGTCCGAAGTGGGCGGAATTCTCAGCTGGAGCATATTCCGCTACCCGCACCTCATCCTCGCCTACCTCATTTACTTCATCGCCTCCCTCGCCGAATGCAACCGCGCGCCCTTTGACCTGCCCGAAGCCGAATCTGAATTGGTCAGCGGCTTCCACGTCGAATATTCAGGCTTCCGCTTCGCGGTCATTTTCCTCGCCGAATACGCCAACATGTTCCTCGTCGGCATCCTGGCCGCCGTCGTCTTTTTGGGCGCCTGGAACACACCTCTCCCGAATTTCATTGCCCTTGACCCCACCGAAGCCGCTCAGATGACCAATTGGGAGTTGCTGAAGAACTTCCAGTTGGGTCACCTGACCACCGGCGCGCCCGGAACCATTGCCTATTCCCTTTGGGGGGCGTTTTGGATCATCGTCAAAGCATTCTTTGCGGTATTTGTCCAGATGTGGATCCGCTGGACCCTGCCCCGCGTGCGCGTCGATCAATTGCTCAAGCTGAGCTGGAAAACCCTGACCCCGATTGCATTTTTATTGATTGTAATCAGCGGCGTTTGGAAACTAATGGAGGTTTACGGACACCTATGAGCAAGAAGAAAAACTACGTAGGCCGCATCGTGGAGTCCGCCAAAACGGTCGCCAAGGGGATGTCCTTGTCCGGCAAGCACATGCGCAAGGCCCGCGTCAACAACGAGCCGCTTGGCATTGAGGATCCCGGGTATTTCCAGCAAACGGAAGGCCCCATCACCATCGAATATCCGATGGCCAAGGTTCCCGTGCCGGATACTGGTCGCTACCGCCTGCACATGGAGACCGAGGACTGCATTGGCTGCGATAAATGCGCCCGGATTTGCCCTGTGGACTGCATTACCATTGAGACGTTCCGCGCCGATGGCGACCTGGGCCGGACCAGCGACGGCACCATCAAACGGCTACATTTGCCCGTTTTCGACATCGACATGGGCAAGTGCATGTACTGCGGCCTCTGTACGACCGTTTGCCCGACCGAGTGCCTGACGATGACCAAGGTCTACGACTTCAGCGAATTCGACCGCGACAATTTGGTATATCACTTTGGCGCCTACTCGCCCGAGCAAGAGGAGCAGATTCGGACTGAGACGGAAGTGGCATTGGCGAAAAAGAAAGAGGAAGCAGCGAAGAAAAAAGCAGCAACGGCCAAAAAGCGGCCGGTCATCAAGCGAAAGCCGGTGACGGCGGAGAAAACAGAAGAGCAAGGTGAAACCGCAAAGCCAGTTCGGAAGAAACCGGTGGTGAGGAAGCGGCCGGTGATCAAGAATAAAGAAGAAGGAGAGGAAACTGCAACTGAAGGGGAAGCAAAGCCCAAGAAACGGGCCCGGCCGGTGATGAAGCGGAAAACGGAAGAAGTGGAGGTTGTAAAGGATGATACGCAGGTTTCGAACAAAGAGGGAGAGGGTGAAGCAAAGCCGAAAAAGCGAGCGCGTCCGGTGATGAAGCGGAAGTCAGAGAATGAGGGGAATCCCAATGATAACCTGCAAGATTCAAAAGAAGAAGAGGGAACAGAAGCAAAGCCAAAGAAACGAGCTCGTCCGATCATGAAGCGAAAGTCGGAGGATGAGGGAATTCCGGATGACAATCTGGAAGTGCCCAAAGAGGAGGGAGAAGTTGAAGCGAAACCAAAGAAGCGGACTCGGCCGATCATGAAACGGAAGTCAGAGGATGAAGGAATCCCGAATGACAACCTTGAAGTGTCCCAAGAAGATGGGGAAGCTGAAGCGAAACCAAAGAAGCGGGCCCGGCCGATCATGAAGCGGAAGTCAGAAGGTGATGAAATCGCCAAAGAGGTCCCCCAAGATTCCAACGCGGGTGATGCAGAAGAAAAACCCAAGCTGAAAAAACGTCCGCGACCCATCATGAAGCGCAAGCCACCGGAAGACCAGGAGGGAAAAGAATGAGCATTGTGGAAATAGCGTTTCTGGGATTCTCCGCTGTGACCATCGGAGGAGCGGCTTTTCTGGCCCTCACCCGCAACATCATCCACGCCGTATTCCTCCTGTTCGTCGTCCTGTTCGGCGTGGCTGGCCTCTACGTCCTGTTCGGAGCCGAATTTCTCGCCGTTTCCCAGGTCATCGTCTACGTCGGCGGCATCCTCGTGCTGCTCATCTTTGGCGTTATGCTCACCCACAAGCTCCGCGATTTCAAGCCGAGTACCCAGATCGTCAATAAAATTCCCGGCCTGCTGGCCGCAGGCGGCATGTTTGCCGTCTTCGTCGCCATGGTCCGGACCATCGATTTCGAACACCTGGCCCGGCCAGTGAGCACCTCCGCCAAGGCTTACCAGCCTGTCGCGGGCATCGACACCGACGTGGAGCGCATCGGGGCCGAGACCCTGACCGAGTACCTGCTGCCTTTCGAAGCCATCTCCGTGCTGCTGTTGGCCGTCCTCATCGGGGCCGCCTACTTGAGCCGCAAAGCCAAAGCGAAGGAGGCGCGCCAATGAGCTTCAACGAACTCATCTACCTCATTTCGCCCCTGCTGTTTTGCCTGGGCGTATTCCTCGTCATCACCCGCCGCAACGCTGTGATGGCCCTCCTCGGCATTGAGCTCATCCTCAACGCTGCCAACCTCAACTTTGTCATCTTCTCCCGTCGGGATCCCGATATGATCGACGGCCAAATGGCCGCCCTGTTCGTGATCGTCCTCGCCGCCGCCGAGGTCGCCGTCGCCTTGGCCATTGTCCTCAACGTCTACAAGCGCTTCAAAACCGTCAACATTGACGAAATTGACTCCCTCCGCGAATGATCGATCCTCCCGATATCGCCCCTTTCCTGGAGTCACTGAAGCCGCAGCTGACCACCTACCATTGGTTCGCTTTGGCCGTGCCTGCCGCTTATTTGCTGGCGTTTTTGCTGCAAGGATTTATCGGGCGGAAGCTCGGAAAGGCCGGTGATTTCATCGCCGTATCCATGAGCGGGGCCGCCGCTGTCTTCGCAATCCTGGCCTACGTATTGTTCGAGGCCGACAGCGGCAATTCCGCCGTGATTCCCACCTGGTTGACAAATCAACCCACCGTAGAGTGGTTCTCGGTCGGTTCTTTCCACGTGAAAATAGGCATCCTGTACAACGATGTCTCAGCATTGATGCTGGCCCTGGTGGGCTTCGTGACGTTCCTGGTGCATTGGTACTCGGCCGAATACATGAAGGAGGATGCCAAAAGGCCGCGCTACTGGGCATTTCTGGGCCTGTTCGCCTTTTCCATGACCGGAATCGTCCTCGCCAACTCCCTCTTCATCATCTTCATTTTCTGGGAATTGGTCGGCTTTTCATCCTACCTCCTCATCGGATTTTGGCACAGCAAAGAAGTCTCCGCCCGCGCCTCCCAGAAAGCCTTTTTGGTCAACCGGATCGGCGACGTAGGTTTTGTCATCGCGTTGATGGTCCTGGCCATGTATCCGGACTCCTTCAACGGCTTGTTCGGTGAAATCAGCAATCTCACCCCGCGCCGCTATTACAGCTTTTCCGAAGGCCCGTCGATTTTGGAGGGAGGATTTTTCGATTCCTGGCAGCACTACACCGTCGCCATTGGCTTGATCACCGGCGTATTGAGCAAATCGGCTCAATTTCCCCTCCAGGTCTGGTTGCCGGATGCG
Organism: uncultured bacterium; assembly: GCA_963923035.1. GTDB lineage: Bacteria > Bacteroidota > Bacteroidia > J057 > JADKCL01 > CAWUKT01. Next base: position 23,828 of record CAWUKT010000015.1, on the reverse strand, counting down.
ATGGCCGGTCCGACGCCCGTATCCAGCTTGTTGCACGCCGCGACGATGGTGGCAGCCGGCGTCTATCTCCTCGTCCGCACCGTTTCTTTTTTCCCGCCTGAGGTCCAAATCGCCTTGGCCTTCATCGGGGCCCTGACCGCATTGATGGCGGCGCTTTCTGCGCTTCGACAGACCGACATCAAGGCCGTTCTGGCCTATTCCACCATTTCCCAACTCGGATTTATGCTCATTGGCATCGGGGTGGGCCGGACCGATTTTGCCTTTTTCCACCTCATCACCCACGCATTTTTCAAGTGTGGCCTCTTCCTCACCGCCGGAGCCGTCATTCACCAAATCCACACCGCCCAACACCAAAGTGGGAGTCATTTTGATGCGCAGGATATACGGTTGATGGGAGGAATGGGAAAGAAAATGCGCCTGACGCTGGTTGTGTACCTGATTTTCGGTGCGGCCCTCGCTGGATTGCCCCTGTCGGCGGGCTTCCTCTCCAAAGACGGAATCCTCTTAGGCAGCACGCTGTTGTTCCAGGGACCTGTGATCTATTGGTTGGTGCCGGTTATGGGAACGCTCGCCAGTTTACTTACCGCATTTTACATCGCCCGGCACGGCTGGCTGATTTTCGCGGGCTCGTCCCGCATGGAGCCCCCGACCTTCGACCAAATCCGTCGGGTCAATTGGAAGATGGCCATTCCGCTGGCTGCATTGGCCCTTTTTTCCCTGTGGATTCTCTATTCTCCGACCCATCCCTTCCATTTTGAGCCCCATTTCCAGGGGATTCAGTTGCCGGGGATGCCGATGGCGGAGTTGCCGTGGTTTCCCTGGGCCCTGACTGGCTTGGCCTCGGTGGGAATCGGTGGTGCAGTGCTGTTGGGAAGAAATGGGCGGTTGGGAAATGAACCCAATCGCGGATTGGGGAAGGTGCTGAAGAATCATTTTGGTTTGGATACCCTGTATGAAAACTATATCGCCGGAGGGGTGCTGCGGATCGCTGCTGGATTGGCGTGGTTCGATAAAAAAGTCGTAGACGGCCTGGTCAATGCGGTTGGGAGTGCAGTGGTGCGGGATGACGGGAAATGGAACCTGGCCCAATTGAGCGATCAGATTGACCACGATGTCATCGATGCCGCGGTGGACGAGGTCGCAGAACAGGTGTACCACCGTCCGAAATGGTCGCTGTCTGGCATCAGCGAAATCTTCGACCGCCGGGTGATCGACGCGGCGGTCAATGCCCTCGCCCGCGGCGTGATGGCCACCGGCCAACGCCTCCGGAGGGTGCAGGCCGGAAACCTGCAACGCTACCTGATCCTGACTTTGATCGGAATTTTGGCCTTGCTGGCCGCTTTGATTTACTTTGGAGAATTCGCCAAGTTCTCCTGACACAAGACAGAACCCCAAATGGGAATGCTCACCATATTGATCGTGCTGCCACTTGTGGGCATGCTGCTGGCCCTGGTCCTGCCGGGGAAGAATCCCGCCGTGATCCGTTGGATGACGGTCGGCGTGACCGTGGCCCAATTGGCGGTGTTTTTGGCGGGAGTCCTGCCGGGTTACCAAGCCGAAGCCGGCGCGTTTCGCCTCGTGGAGCAGGTACAATGGATTCGCCTGGATCTCGGTGACCTCGGCCTCCTCAACATCGAGTACCACCTCGGAATGGATGGCATGTCGTTGGTGCTGACCCTGCTCAGCGTCATCATTTTCCCCATCGCCGCCCTCTCTTCCTTCACGATAAAAAAGCGGATCAAGGCCTATTTTGCCCTGTTCCTCCTCCTCGACGCCTCCATCATCGGCGTTTTCCTCGCCCTGGACTTCTTCCTCTTTTACATTTTCTACGAATTCATGCTCCTCCCGATGTTCTTCCTCATTGGACTCTGGGGAGGGGCCCGCCGCGAATACGCCGCCCTCAAATTTTTCCTCTACACCCTGTTCGGCTCCGTTTTTATGCTGCTGATCATGGTCGGGCTGGCATTTTCCTTCACCGATCCCGTCCTCACGGAATCTCTGGGACGGCCGGTGTTTACCTTCGACTTCCTCCACATGATGGGCGATGGCGCGGGAAATCTGACGAATATGGTGCCGGACAGCCTGTTCTCAGTGACCGGAGAACTCTGGGGAATAGGTGCACGCGACCTCGCATTTTGGGTCCTGTTCATCGGATTTGCGATCAAGGTGCCCTCGGTGCCTGTCCATACGTGGCTGCCCGATGCCCACGTAGAAGCCCCGACGCCGATTTCGGTGATCCTGGCGGGAATCCTGCTGAAAGTTGGTGGCTACGGCATCATTCGGATTTGCTACGGCATCTTCCCGGAAACGGGCTTCGCCAATGCCAATATCGTCGCCATCATCGGGGTGGTGAGCATCCTGTACGCCGCTTTGGTGGCGATGGCGCAGAAAGACTTGAAATCGCTCATTGCGTATTCCTCGGTGTCGCACATGGGCTTTGTATTGCTGGGAATTGCGGGGCTGAATGCAACGGGGATGAATGGAGCGGTGTTCCAAATGTTCAACCACGGGATCGTGTCGGCGGCGCTCTTTTTGATTGTGGGCGTCTTGTACGACCGCACCCACGACCGGCAAATCGCCAACTTCCGGGGCTTGTGGCACCGCGCTCCTCGCTATACCGTCGTGGTGATCATTGCCTTCTTCTCCTCCCTTGGACTGCCCGGTTTGAATAGTTTTGTATCGGAAATGTTGGTGCTGTTCGGGTCGTTCAATGGCGAAATGGTCATGAAAATTGTCCCGGGACTGGCGGTCTTGGGGATTCTGTTCGGAGCCGTTTATTACCTCCGGACTTTCCGGAAGATGTTTTTTGGGGAGTTCGCTTATTCGGGGAAAGAAAGCATCGAGAAACTGACCGACCTGAACGGCCGCGAGTACCTTATGCTGGTCCCACTCTGTATCCTCATCGTTTTGTTTGGCATCCTGCCCGGCTTGATTCTGGACCTCCAGGACAGTTCGGTTTCGGAATTGACCACTCAAATCGTCACCACTGCAAATTACTTAATGGCGCCGTGATATTCGGAGACACATCCAGTCGCCTCGCCGAGCAGTTGGCCCACCTGAGCAGCAGCGTGGGCGGGATTTTGCCGGAATTGGTGGTGGCCGGAACTTTTTGTCTGCTGGTGGTGGCAGAATTGGTGCGGAAAAACAAACGCCCCTTCCTGTTGCCCTACCTCGGAATCATCGGTTTGTTGATTTCTGGGGGAATGGCGGCCTGGTTACTGGGGACGGAAAAATATACTGCCGGGGACGGCGACGGTTTGTTCCTGGGCATGATCCAGGAAGATGGAATGGGGCGGTATTTCCACCTGTTGTTCGATTTTGTGGCGATCCTGACGCTATTGGTCTCCGCCTATTCCCGCCAACTGAAGAACCAGAGTCGAAGCCTGGGCGAATATTTCATTATCGTGCTGGCCATGGTCCTGGGGCTCCATTTCATGTCCATGGCGTCAAATTTGTTGATGATGTACCTGGCCCTGGAGATGGTTTCATTGCCCAGTTACCTCCTCACCGCCTATACCCGCCTGAACGGCAAATCCGCCGAAGCGGCCCTGAAATACGTGATTTACGGTTCCTTTTCCTCCGGCCTGATGCTGTATGGCATCTCCTGGCTGTATGGCATCACGGGAACTTTGGATTTGACCGACCCGGCGTTCGCGGTCGGCCTCGGAAACGTTGGCGGCTGGCCCTTGTTTTTCATTGTCCTGCTCACGCTGAGCGGCTTTGTGTACAAGATTGGGGCACTACCCTTCCATTTTTGGGCGCCCGACGTGTACGAGGGCGCGCCCTATCCCATGGCGGCCTTCTTCTCCGTGGCCCCCAAGGCCGCCGGTTTCGCGATGTTGATGCGCTTTTTTGCTCTGATTCCCCACGAAGGTGTCCTGGGCGAGCCCATTACCTGGACCCTGGCCATCCTTTCCGTGGCTACGATGACCTTCGGCAACCTCGTCGCCCTCCGCCAATCCAATTTCCGGCGGCTCTTGGCCTATTCGTCCATTGCGCAGGCGGGCTATATCCTCGTGGGCGTGATGTGCTTCACGGCTTTTGGGTACGCGGCAACGGTGTTTTATCTGACCATTTACCTTGCCATGAGTTTCAGTGCTTTCCTGATGGCGGGATGGCTGAGTGAAAATCTGGGGATTGAGAAGGTCGACGATGTAAAAGGATTGGCGGCCGGTGCTCCCATCCTGGCCGTCCTGGCTGTTTTGTTCATGGTGTCGCTGACCGGATTGCCCCCGACGGCTGGTTTCATCGGGAAATTGGAGCTGTTCTTGGCTGGATTCGAAGAATTCCAACGGAATGGCCACCCCGGTTTGATGATTGCGATGATCGGGATGCTCATCAATACCGTCATTTCGCTGTTCTACTACCTGCGCATACCGAGTCGGATGATCTTTCAAAATTCGACGAACAAAACACCCGTTCGATTTCGCGGTTTAGTACCTGTGATCTCCCTCATTTTGGCCTTTCCGGTGCTGTGGCTGGGGATCATTCATTATGACCGGTTGATCAACTTTTTCGCGACACTGGTCATGAATTTGAATGGATAAATAAGATTTTTGTTGATAAATTCGTAGTTCCGTTAGTATGGAGAAGGCCCACTATTCAAGGTTCCATTCCGGAAATTATGCGTCCGCGTCTGCCCATCACAATCCGTTGAGGATTCCTACCTGGCTGATCGCGGCGTTTTTGCTGTTGTCGGTGACCATTGCAGGTTGTTCGGGCAGTACGAATGATTCATCGGATGGCCCCAGCAACAGCGTTTATCGTCCCAAAGAGACGGCGACCCGCGGCGAGATCAAGATCGCAGCGGACATGGTCGTGAAGCCATTGGTCAAACAATGGGTAGACGCGTTTGAGCACCTCTACGAGGATGCCACCCTGCACGTGAAATACCTAAACGAACCGGAATTGTTCCAGCACCTGGCGGATGACAGCGTTCGGCTGATCATCTCGACGAGGCCCCTGCGCGAGCAGGAGGAAATGTACTACCGCAGCATCCAGGCGCGGATCAAACCCAAAGAATTGGCACACAACGCCCACGTCGTCATTTTCAACCAGGAAAATACCCTCGATAGCCTCCGGCCCGATGACCTCGGACGGATCGTCCGCGGCGAAATCAGCGATTGGCAGGAACTCGGCCGGGAGGAGCCGGGCCCCGTGGAACTGGTCTTCGACCACCCCAAATCGGCCATTGTGCGCTTTATCAGCAATAAGTTCGTGGCCGAAGGAGATTCCATCGACGCGAACCTTTACGCGGCCGAAAGCCACGAAGAATTGGTGGATTTTGTCTCCACCCGCAAGAACGCCCTCGGATTCATTGGCGGAGCTTGGGTAAGTGACCGGGACGATCCCGAGACCGATTCCATTCTCGCCAAGGTGAAATTGGCCTACCTCCAAACGCCAGACACCTCCGACTTGCCCGGGCGCTTCGTATTGCCCTACCAAAACGACATTGCATTGTATAGATATCCCTTTACCTATCAGGTCTTTGCGCTCAATCGGGAGCCGCGATCGGGTTTGGGCACGGGATTTGTAGTATTTGCCGCGAGCGAACAAGGCCAGCGCATTGTGTTGAAATCGGGATTGTATCCCACCTTTCCACCGCCGCGCCTGGTTCAGTTCCCGGAACTAGATTAGAAATGGTACCACTGGAAATAAAGCGTATTTATTGATTATGAAAAAGTTTGAAGACATGAATATCAGCGGAAAGGCGACCAAAGGGTTGCTGGCCTTGCTCTTTGTCCTATTTACTGGACAGGTCTGGGCCCAGGGCGGGAAGAAGCAGATCAGGACCTACATTCAAAATGAACGCTACGACGAAGCTCTGAAACTGGTCAAACAAGAGCTGGCCGAAGAGCCGAAGGATGAGGAGCTGGACTACCTGAAAGGCCGGATTCACTTCCTGATGGGTGATTTGCCCCAGGCCCGTCAGTCCTTCGACGACGGAACTGGCCACGGTCGGAACTACTCCATGAACTATATTGGCCTGGCTGCTGTCGCAGTTCGGAACAAGAACTTTGATGTGGCCAAGGAAAATCTGTCCAAGGCCGAAGAAGTCAATAAGAAAGGCGAAATCGAGCCGATGTTGGGCATCGCCGATGCTTGGATGGAATGGCCCGGCAATGTGCTGGACGGCCGCACCTACTACAAGGAAGCGGAAGCCATGCTCCTCAAAGTGACGAACAAATACCCGAACAGCCCGGCTGGTTTTACCAAGCTCGGTGAACTGTACGACCTCAAAGGCATTCAGGAACTGGCCCAGGACAACTTCGAGATTGGCATTGGCCTCGACGATTCCTACCTGAACGGTCACTTCCGCTTGGGTCAGCTCAAGAAGAAGCAGGAAAAATACTCTGAGGCGGCCAAGCACTTCAAGCGCGCCCTCGAACTGGATGAGAACTATGCGCCGGCCCTCAAAGAGATGGCCGAGATGTGGTACCTCGCGAAGGACTACGACAAAGGTGAGTCCTACTACAACCAGTACCTCGAAATCATGGGCGGCGACCTCAAGGCCCGCATGCGCCTCGGTATCTTCCAGTACCTCGGTGAGCAGTACGACAAGTCCATCGAGAACCTGGAGTCCCTGACCGGCGAAATGGACGATCCGCTCCTGTACCGTATCCTCGCGTACAACTATGTGAAGAAGGAAAATGCGGACGGAGAAAAAGCCATGGGGTATTTCAAGACCTACTTCGAAAAGGCTCCCGAGAAGTTCATCATCCCGATGGACTACCAGAACAAAGGCCTTGCCATGAGCCTGATGGGACAGGACAGCCTGGCCGTCGGCGAATACGAAAAGGCGATGAAAATGGCCGAAGAGAATGGCAAACCGCAGCCGGAAATGCTCCTCGACATTGCCAATGTCTACAAAGACAAAAAAGACTACAAGCTCCAGGCCCTCTACCTCGAGAAATATCTCGAGACCAAGAGCGGTTACGACCTCCGCAACAGCTTCGGTCTCGGCCGCGCTTACTACTTCGACAAGAACTACGAAAAGGCCGGCGAAGTCTTCGGCACCATGCGCGAGCAGAAGCCCGATCTGTACCTTGGCTGGCTCTGGGAAGCCCGTGCCCTCTCCGCCCAGGATGAAGGCAGCAAGGAAGGCCTTGCCAAGCCGAGCTACGAGAAGCTCATGGAAATCCTCGAAGCCGACGAAAAGCAGCTGACCAAGTACAAGAAAGACTACCTGGAAGCCTGCCGCTACATGGGTGCCTACCACACCCTCGTGAGCAAAGAATTCCAGACGGCAGTTCCCTTCTGGGAAAAAATCCTCGAAGAAAAACCTGAGGATCCCAGCGCGACCGAAGGCCTCAAGTTCTGCCAGCAGGTCATCGAAGGCGAAGGCTGATCCATTTCCTGGCACCATCAAAAGAGGTTTGTCCCCGCGGCAAACCTCTTTTTCTTTTTCCCCAAGCTCCTTTTTGATATTTTCCGCTCAAAATCTCGGTTATGCGCATCATCGTTACGGTCTTGGGAATAGTGTTGATCTCCTACGTGGGGGCGGTCAAGGGGCAAACAGATTCTTGGGGGCAATTTCAATTGGAGTTGCCCAAGGACGCTTCTCCGACGGAGCGTTTGAGGGGAACGCAGAAGGCCGCCTACCATTGGTTGGCGTTTGACAGTTCCCGCGGCCGCGCGCTGGTGGAGTTGGCGGACCGCCGCTACGAAGCCGGCTTGAGCCGGGAAGCCGATTTTTACCAGCCCTTGCTGGCTGGGCTCCTCGCATTGGAAGATCGGCAAATGGAGGCGGCGAAAGCCACCTTCGACCGGGCGCACCGCGACGCCCGCAAGGACCGGGACCGCGAATACATCGGCCGCGCCCTCGGTCACCTCGGGCAGTGGCACCTCATCGCCGGGAACCCCGATTCCGCCCGCCAAAAGCTCTCCAAGTCGCTTCGCGGCGTCAACGATCCTTTTTTCCAGGCCCAAATCCGACTCGACGTCCTCCAGGCCCGCGTGGAATTGGGGGAAGCCGACCAGCTGACTGCCCGGAACTTCTCCAACGTGCGGGACCACGCCCGGGAAGCCGACATGGTCCTGGAATTTGAGCCGTGGATCCAGTTGGTGGAGGCGCAATGGTACCTCGGGCTGGACAGCTTGGAAGCCGCTTCGAAATGGTTGGATTCGACGATGGTCTTGTTTCAGCGTTACGGCGATGTGAGGGGACAACAGGCAGTTCGAAGCCTGGAAATGGAGTTGCGGGTAGAGGAAAAACAGCCTGAAGCGGGCTTGGAGCTGCTCGAAACGTGGCTGGAAGTTGCTGGAGGTGCCTCGACTCCTGAACGGGCGCGGGTAATGGCGTTGAAGGGAGACCTTCAATTGGCGAATGGAAATGCGAAGGAAGCGTTGGCGGCTTGGGAAGAAGCTGGGAAAGAGGTGGAGTCGTTAGGAATGGAAATGGACTGGATTGAAGTCCAATTGAAGCGGGCGGAGAACACCGGGGAGGCCGCCCAACGCCAGACTTTGCTGGCGGAGGCCCGCCAGCGGGCCCTTAAGCGTAGATACATGCCCCTGCTGGAGGCTGTCTTCCGCGTCCAGGGCGCGGATACGTCCGCTGTCAGCGACGACCAGGCCTTTGAAGCCGAGCTCGCCCGGCGCTATGCGGATACCTTGGCCACCCGGGCCCAGGCGCCGCAGACAGAAGCTGCGCTGTGGACCATCGTGGAGGGCGATTCCCTCCGTCCGTACCTGCTCGCCGAGCAGGAAGCGGAATCAGGAGTGTCTTCCGATTTCTATCTCTGGGTGACCCTGGCCGGGTTGGGCATCATTGTCATTCTCCCCATCCTCATCCGCCGCATCCGGAAAGCCCGCCGCCAAAAGTAAACCCCGGACCAAAGCGGCCCGGGGCACCCTTATAAAAAAATCAATCAACTTACGTGTTTAACGGTTGCCAGTCGGATCGAAATCGAAGGACAACGAGAACCGGAGCGTATTCTGCAACGGGTGGTTCTGGGTGAGAGAGGCGAGGTAAGCAAAGTCCAATGCAAATACATTGTACTTCACACCGGCTCCCAGGGTCACAAACTTGCGGTTGCCTTTGGTCGCGTCTTCCAGGAAGAGGCCGGCGCGGGCGGCAAACAAGTTGTTGTACCAGTACTCAAATCCAGAGCTGATGCTGAATTCGCGGAGTTCTTCGGAGAACCCGCCCGGCGCATCACCAAAGCTGCTGAACATCCCGTCGATGAGCGTCGCGTCGCTTTGGCCACCTGCGGTCGGAACCATGAGTTTATTCACGTCCGTGGTGAAGGTGATGGAGTTGTATTCGTCCAATTCGCCTTTCAGCGCAAAGCCAAGGCGCATGTTGGTCGGAATAAAGTCCTGGTTGTTGGCATTGGTGTACGAGATTTTCGCGCCAATGTTCGTGAGGTTCATTCCAAGGCGCAGATTGAGGGGAGTATTTCCGCCGTCAAAGTCCTTGGTATAGAGGAGGTTGATGTCACCGGCGATGGAAGTACCCGGCTTCGTAATCAGTGAACCGACGCTGGCATTTGCGGCGAGGTTACTGTAGATGAAGCGCAGGGCGACACCAGCGGAGAGGTTTTCAGAAACCTTACGGGTATAACCCCCGTCGATGGCGAATTCGTTGGCGTTGAAGCGGCCGTATTCGATGGCATTCTCATCCGTGAAAATAATTTCTCCGAGGCTGAAGTACCGGATCGAGGCAGCTACGACACCCTGGCGCTCGCCGAGGTTGTAGAAGCCGGACAGGTAGGACAGGTTGATATCGGGAACCAACTGGCGGAGCCACGGTGTATAGGAGAGTCCGAAGCCCATTTGCTTGTCGGTAAAGGCAAGCCCGGACAGGTTCCAGTGCATAGCATTGGAGTTATCGGCGATGGCAACCCCAGCGTCACCGAGGGCACCGTGGCGCGAATCGGGGGCAATCATCAAAAAGGGAACCGCAGTGGTGATCGCCTGAACATCCGTTCCGGCGGAGGTCACCTGTTGGGCTACCGCTTTGTTTCCGGCAATAGCTAGCAAAGAGACACAGGTGAGAAGCTGAATGATGTACTTGAGTTTCATTATCAATCTACTTTAGTATCCCCTCAGAGGAAGGGACAGTTGCTGATTTTTGAAATAAGGTAATTAACTAAAGTAGAATAATGCGATAGGCAGTCTTTTGTTTAGAACAAATATACTTCCTTCTTTTCAAAGAGGGAAAACAAATATAAAGGTTATTTGCCATTTGTAACGAAAATACAATGTCCCTTTTTTTCCGACAAGGCACTAAATTTTACCCCTCGGGTCTTTGGGGGATGCTTTTACTTTCTGTGTAGCCCAATAATCAGGCCTTTCTTACATTCTTTTTGTCCCCGCCTTTCTTTCCATCTCAACCAATCCCGCCCCATTTCGTATCCCTGAATAGCTATCGATTTGTTTTTAACGCTTTGTTAATCTGCTCTTTACACTTCAATGCCTAACTTGTTGAAGTGAAGAGAATTTCAGTTCCGTCACCGGAACATTCACGCCAAAGCAATAGTTATGAGACTCAAGGAATTGAACATTGAGATGATTGAACAAGAAAAAAAGCCGCAACTGAAGGAAGAAGGGAAAGAGATCGTAGGGAAAAGTGGCGGTGGAAGCAAAGAAAAGAAAGACGCGGCTGCGCTCCGGGACCGGGTAGCTTCCCAGTTGAAGGAGATCAAGCGGTTCCGCGACGCCTTTACCCCCAATACCATTGATGTAAATGAATTGGTAGAGGACTAACCAGAAAGTATTCTCCCACAGCATATTGCCCCGGTCCCCGCTTAGGTGACCGGGATTTTTTTGTCTTTTTCCAAACATCCACCCCTCCAAATCCGTAAATCCTTTTAGCCATTGTTTCAATAGAATAGACCATTCCCCGTGGCCTTAACCAAGCCATAACAGTGTATTTGTCCCCGAAAAGGCAATTATCTCCCCGAGTGCCCGTCGGCGCTCAGTTATCTTTGTAACTCACCAGCACCAGACTATGAAAATATTGTTTACCCTGTTGTTAGGTTGTATCTGTATGGGCAATTCGTTGCTTGCGCAAAATCCCGGCGTCGTTCGGGGGACCGTGCAGGATCCCGATGGGGAACCCCTTTCTTTTGCAACCGTCACACTCCTCAATGCGGCCGATTCCTCCCTGGCCAAGGCCGGCTTCACCAACGATGAGGGGGAATATATCCTCACCCCTGTCGCGGCCGGTAGCTTCTTCGTTCAAATCCAGTACACCACCTACCAGACCTACCGTTCGGAAGTGTTTGAGACGAATGGCGCTGGAGAAAAGACCCTGGACCTCATTCAAATGCAGGGCGTGGAAATGGAAGAAGTCAAAATCCGGGCCCAGAAGCCGATCCTGACGGTGAAGCCCGACATGACCGTCTTCAATGTCGAGGCGAGTACCAATGCGATTGGGACCGATGCCCTCGAATTGCTCCGGAAAGCGCCCGGCGTGGTCGTTGACAACAACGACAACATCATGCTCCAGGGCCGGAACGGGGTCCGGATCTACATCGACGGAAAACCCAGTCCGCTTTCCACGGAAGACCTCGCCAATATGCTGCGGACCATGCAGTCCAGCCAGATCGAGGCGATTGAGATCATCACGAATCCCGGCGCCAAGTACGATGCGGAGGGAAATGCCGGCATCATCAATATCCGCTTGAAGAAGGACAAGAATGAGGGGGCAAATGGAAATATCGACCTTGGCTACGCCATTGGGCGCTATTCCAAGTACAATGGAGCCGTTTCTGCGAACTACCGGAACAAGAAGATGAACGTCTTCGGCAATGTCGGCGGCAATATCGGCCAGCGCTTCATTTTCCTTGACTTCTACCGCGAACAGAACGACGCTTTCTTTGACCAGGGCTCGGACATCATCCGCTACGGCTATGACGTCAGCGCCAAAGTGGGCGCCGACTTCTTCATCAATGACAAGCATACCATCGGGGTCCTCGCCAATGGCCTCTTCTCCGACGGCGATTTCGATACCCGTTCCACCACGTTCATCGGGGATGCCATCAACCGGGATACCCTGAGCATCCTTCAGGCCTCCAGTGAGCAGGAGGAAGAGAACCAGAACGCCAATTTCAACGTCAATTATCGCTACGACGATGGCAAGGGCCGCACCTGGAACGTCGACGCCGACTATGGCTACTTCGACATCCAGACCAACTCCTTCCAGCCGAACGATTACTTCGACGCCGAACAGGAGAATGTCTTGCTCAGCCGGGTATTCACGACCATTGCCCCGACAGCCATCGACATTTACTCTTTGAAATTTGACCACGAACGGCCCCTCGGCAAAGGCAAGCTCGGATTTGGAGCCAAAACCTCCTTCGTCCTCACGGACAATGACTTCCAGTTCTTCGACCGCGTGAACGAGGTCGATACCCTTAATCTCGACCGCAGCAACCTGTTCGAGTACACCGAGAACATCAACGCGGCCTATGCCACCTGGCAGCAACAATTCGGGAAGTGGGGCGTTTCCGCGGGCCTCCGCGGAGAACAAACCAACAGCATTGGCCAGTTGACGAGTGTCCAGCAGACCGGCAACGATACCGTCCGCCGGAACTATTTCAACCTGTTCCCTTCGGGCGGCGTGACCTATACCCCCAACCGCAAGCACATGTACCGGCTGAATTACAGCCGCCGGATCGACCGGCCGCGGTACCAGGACCTCAACCCGTTCGTCCAGCAGATCGACGAATTGTCCTACCGTCAGGGCAACCCCTTCCTGCTGCCGCAGTACACCCACGGTGTAGAGCTGGCCCATACCTATAACTATATGTTCACGACGACCTTGAAGTACAGCCACACGACGGACCTCATGACCCAGATTACGGATACCATCGAAGGTTCGCGGAGCTTCATCATGACTGACAACCTCGCTTCGCAGGACGTGATCAGCTTGTACTTCAGTGCGCCGTACAGCCTGACCAAGTGGTGGTCCACCTTCACCAACATGGGCGTTTTCTATACCTATAACCAGGCCGACTACGGCGAGGGCAAGGAAATCGACCTGGGCCGGGCCACCTACAATGTCTATCACCAGTCCACCTTCAAGTTGCCCAAGGACTTCTCGATGGAAGTTTCCGGCTTCTACAATTCACCGGCGATATGGGGGGCGAACTTCAGGACCCGAAGGTTCTGGGGCGTAGATGCAGGGGTTCGAAAGAAATTCCTCGACGGGCGTGGCAATATCAAATTGGCGGTGAGCGATATCTTCTTCACCATGCAATGGCAGGGAATCCAGGAGTTTGGGGGGCTCTACTTTGATGCGAGTGGAGGCTGGGAAAGCCGACAGTTCAAGGTGAATGTCTCCTACCTGTTCGGAAAAGACACCGTCAAATCAGCGCGTCGACGCAAGACGGGCCTCGAAGACGAATCGGGTCGTGCCCGTGGTGGCGGCGGCAATACCGGTGGCGTCGGTCGCTAGGCCTGATCTATACAAGTACAATTGGAATGACTACCATCCCCCGGGCCGACTGGCTCAGGGGATGCGTGTATACCGGGACCGGACGGTCTTGCTGCCGAGGGCGTTGAAATGCCACCATTCGGTGCGGATCGGGTAGAAGCCCGCCGCCTGCATGGTTTCCCGCAGGAGGAGCCGGTTGTCGAGTTGCTCCTGGGTGAGCAAGCTGTCCCGCAGCATCTTGGCTTCCAGCTTGGGCTGGGCCAATTCGCCGAAGAAATCGTAGATGGTCCCCATGTCCAGCTGGTTTTGGAAGGTGTCGGCGATGGTCAGGTCGACGGCCAGGCCGTAGTTGTGGACCGATCCCTTGTCGGGCGGAGATAGGTAATTGAGCTTGTTGGGGACATCGAGTTCGTCCCACATGGTTTGCTGGACGCGGTGGGGGCGGGCCCCGTCGAAGACCCGGAGGGACAAATCGGGCCGTTTTTCCTGGAGGATCGCCTGGGCCTTTTTGAGTTTTTCGGCGGCCAGGGGCCGCAGGTAGCACCGATTGAGGTCTCCGTAGAGGTCGTATTCGACGAAATTGTTGGTGGTGGTATAGCGGAGGTCGATCTGGATGCCGGGAATGAACTCGGCGATGTCGATCAATCCCGAATCAATGAACGTCTGTTCGTATTCTGAAATGGCCGGGGTCGTGTCAATGGGAATGGGAGGCGGAGTGGGGGGCAACGATTCAACCGGTGGCAAATCAAATTCTCCACTACTTGAACCCGCGGCATTTTCTCCTTCCCCGCAGGCCGTCCAAACCAGACTTCCCACTACCAGCAAAGCCATCGTCCATTTTCTCATTGCATCCGAATATCGAAATTCTGGAAGATTCCCATGCGGCGGGTGAGGTCGCGGAGAATCACATTGTGTTGGTCAAATGATTCCTTGAGAACGGCTGTGACTGAGTCGGTTGTCCCATCCAATTCCCGGTGAATTGCCTTGTATTTTTTCAAAACCGTATCGCCCTCCGCCGACGTCACGCTCCCATCCATCACCAATTTTTCCCACGAATTGAATTCCTCCACCGTCTCCGAATAGGTCGCCTTCGACTCGACAAAGATGGCCCGGATGGTATCGCGCTCCATCACCAGCGTATCGTAATTGGCAAGATTGCGGCGGTAGGTCCGGTCCCGCAGCGAGTCCGGAATTTCTCCCAGCATTCCCTCCAATTCGGCAAAATCTTTCTCAAAGCGATCTTCGGCCATGTCCAGGTTGCGATCCAGATAGGACAACTTGTCGTTGAGATCGGCCCACCTGGGGTCAAAGGTTTTGACCTTGTTGACCAGGCGAATATCGGGCTCACTGCATCCTACAACGAGGATTGCCAGCAATGAGAAGCCAAAAAATCGGAGGAATGTGCGGGCAAGATTCATGGGGGGAATTTACATAGGAATCAACTAAGCACCAATGTAAGGCATCATTCAGTATTGCAGGAATAAAGGAGGCTTGAATTTGGAGGGCGATTTTGTAAAATCATTAGGGGCTGTTATTGAAGGGAATAATAGAAAATCACTATATTGACGGCCCTGTAAGAATCGTGGGGAAAAGGAATCAGTGCAGAGATATTAAATACGGGATCAGGGATCGATCAAAGGAATCAGGATCAGGTATCGCTCAACCAACTGCTTAGACTACCCGAAATTGGGACGCTACCGTTGACGAAGAGAAGCTGTTTCTTCTCAGCCTGGTTGGAAAATTATGCCCTAAAACCAATTGAACTATGAACGGGAGAACATCCTCAGCGGGAGCGACCTTGCGGAAAGGATATACCCTGCTGGTCTTGCTACTCTTAACTGGCAACTTCCTGGTTGCCCAGGAGATATGCAACAACGGCATTGATGATGATGGAGATGGCTATATCGACTGCTATGACCCCGATTGCTCGGGAAACGTCCTCTGCAACGGCTCTTACATAGGCCTTCCCACCCCCGCCTGCCAATTTACCCCTACTCCGACCACCTTTACCATGGCGCTCAAGTGGAATACCAACGGTACCGCCGCGCCCATGGACAACCGCCAGACCCCGGTGATCGGGGACTGGGACAACGATGGCACCCCCGAAGTCTTCGGGCGCCGCGTCAACGTAGCCAATGGCCTCTTCGTATTTGACGGAGCCACTGGCAACCTGGAACAAACGATCACTTCACCGGCCACGGATGTATTCCTCGATTCGCCCACCCTGGGGGACATCGACAGCGATGGTTTTGGCGAATTGGTCATTGTGGCGGAAGGCGTAAATGCCAACCGCCGCTTGTACTGTTACGAGCATACCGGCACCCTGAAATGGATTTCGAATACCGCAGTCGGCTATTCCGCCAACGATGACCGTTGGGCACCGAGCATGATCGACTTTGACGGCGATGGCAACCCCGAAGTCTACTGCGGTAACCAAATATACAATGGTCAGACCGGCGTCCGGATCGCTTCGGCGGGCAATGGCGCCTCCCGGGGCTCCAGCCCCGTTTCCGTCAACGAAGCCCTCCCCGTAGCGGCCGACGTGCTGCCCACCGCATTTTGTGCGGATTGTGGAGGCGCAGAATTGATCTGTGGAAATACTGTGTTCTCGGTCAATATTGGCGCGGGCACCATGACGGCCCGGGTGGTCGGTGCTGGCGTCACGGACGGACCGACTTCCTTGGGAGACATTGACCAGGACGGTGACATCGACGCGGTGGTCACCGGATCATCCGGCGGCATCGGGCGCGTATACGTCTGGGACCTCCAGACCTCTGCCCAATTGGCCCCCAACTTCCCCATTCAAAATGCGACTGCCGCGACCTTGGGAACCACTTCCGGTGGCCGGGCAAACATCGCCGACTTCAACAACGACGGCACCCCGGAAATCGGGTTGGCCGGACGTTCTGTTTACGTCGTAATTGACTACAATGCCGGGGCCCTCACCGAATTGTGGAGTCGATTGACCCAGGATGGTTCGGAACGGACGGGAAGTTCGGTCTTTGACTTTGAAGGTGACGGAGCAAATGAAGTCGTGTACCGGGATGAAGATACCCTGTTTGTCTACGACGGGACGACCGGGGCCACCAAGGTTTCTGTTCCCTGTAATGCCGCCACCCGCTACGACTATCCCGTGGTGACCGATGTCGACGCCGATGGGCAAACCGACATCATTTGTGCTTGTGACGCCATTTACCAGGCCTACCAATCCACGGCCAATCCCTGGGTCAAGGCCCGCGAAGTCTGGAACCAGCACGCCTATTACGTCGTCAACATCGACGATGACCTGGGCATCCCCCGGACCCAGCAGCCCCAGACCCTTGGTTATCCGGCGGGATCCCCGCTGCGTTTTCCCTTCAACAACTTCCTGACCCAGACCACTGAACTGGATGTCAACGGCCTACCGACCTATGCCGCGGCCGACGACTCCATTGCCATTGTCAATACCGCCACCGACATCGACTATACGAATTGCCAGAGCGGATTGAACACAATCGGGATTTCCCCCACGGTTTATAACAATGGGGATGTGACCCTGCCCGCCGGTACTTCCATTTCGATTTACAACGGCAATCCCTTCGCGGTCGGCGCAACCCGGATTTTCACCACGACCCTGGCCACGTCCATTCCGCCCGGCGGCAATGCGCAGGTTCCCATGTTCTACTTCCCCGACCAGGGCGGAAGTTTTACCATGTACGCCATCGTCAACGACGACGGATCCCTCGCATTACCCATGACCGGCATCGGCAGCACCCACGCCGAATGCGATTTCAGCAACAACCTGTTCACCTTCGTCTTCCAGGATTGTGGCAACAATCCGCCGGTGATCGACAGCGCCGGGGTGCCCCGCGATACCCTGCGCTTTACCCTCCCGGAAAATACCGCCAACCTCATTTGCATCTCCGCCACCGATCCGGACAATGATCCCCTGGATGTAACGGGTTCGATTGGAACGCCTACCCAGGGAGCCCTTTCCGGCTTCAACAACTCGGATACCTGTTTCACCTATACCACCGCCTTCAACCAGAGTGGCCAGCAAATCTTTGGCATACTGGTCTGTGACAATGGAAATGTGCAGTTGTGCGATACCGTTTGGGTGGTTGTAGATGTGTTCCTGGTGAATGAAACGCCCGTCGCGGTCAATGACCTGGCCACCATTCCGGAGGACGATTCGGTATTGGTGAATGTGCTGGCGAATGACAACGATCCCGACGGCGACCCCCTCATCGTGACCATCATCGGAGGGCCCTCCAATGGTACGGGGACAGTGATTGGAAACAACGTCAACTACGTCCCCAACGCCAATTTCAACGGGACGGACACGATCACCTATCAGATCTGTGACAATGGTGTCCCGCCCCAGGCCTGTGACACGGCCCTGATCATCGTGACGGTCACCTCCGTCAACGACGCGCCGGTGGCGACCCCGGACCCGGTCAATACCGGGGAAGACACGCCCATCACGGTGAATGTCCAGAACAACGACGTCGACGTGGATGGCGATCCGCTCGTGACCACCATCATCGGAGGCCCGAGCAATGGCTCGGCCGTCGTGCTCAATGGCGACAGCATCGCCTATACGCCGAACCCGAACTTCAACGGGGCAGATACCGTGGTCTATGTGGTCTGTGACAACCAGGTTCCCGCTTTGTGTGACACGAGCTTCGTGATCATCAATGTGGCCACGATCAATGACCCGCCCGTCGCGGTCGACGACTCGGTCAATACGAATGAAGACACGCCGCTGGCCATCAATGTCCAGGGCAACGATACCGATCCGGACAACGATCCGCTCACCACGACCATTCTCAATGGTCCGACCAATGGCACGGCCAATGTCGTCAACGGAGACAGCATCGTCTATACGCCCAACCTCAACTTCTTCGGCACCGATACAATTACCTATGTCATCTGTGACAATGGCTTGCCGCCCCAGGAATGCGATACGGCCGTGGTCGTCATCGTGGTGGATCCCATCAACGATCCGCCGGTCGCAACCAATGACACGACGAATGTCCCGAACGATACCTCGGGCGTGGTGATTCCGGTGACGTTGAATGATTTCGACGCGGAAAATGGCGCCAGCCTGACGGCAATTGTATGTGGGCCGGTGACGGGAAGCGCGATGATCGTCGGGGATTCCATTTCCTATATGCCCGATTCCTCCTTCATTGGGCTGGACTCCATTTGCTATACCTACTGCGACGCCCAGTTCTGCGATACCGCGGTGGTGTACATCAATGTGGCCCCCAGCAACCTGAATCCGCTGGCCCAGAACGATGCCGATACCACGACCCACAACGACCTGATTTCCCTGATGGTTCTGGCGAACGATACCGATCCCAATGGCGATTCGCTGACCGTGACGGCCATCATTTGTGGTCCGGACAACGGCACGGCGACGGTTACGGGTGTGGGCATTGACTATACGCCAAATGCGGGCTTCCTCGGATTGGACAGCATCTGCTATGTGGTCTGTGACGTTCCCCCGGCAGGAGCGCCCTTCTGTGATACTGCCGTGGTCTTCATCACGGTCGTCTCCGACAACATCGCGCCGATTGGGCAGGACGACAACGATACCACGACCCACAACGATCCGGTGGTTGTGTCGGTCCTGGACAATGACATCGATCCCGACAACACAGTACCGCTGAGTGCGACCAACTTGTTGTGTCCGCCGACGCAGGGTGTGGCCACCCTGGACCAGTTGGCGAATACCATCACCTATACCCCCGATTCCGGCTTCCTCGGATTGGATTCCCTGTGCTATGTCGTCTGTGACAACGGGGTGCCGCCGCTATGCGATACCACGACGGTCTATCTGCTGGTCATCAGCGACAACCTGCCGCCCATTGCCGTGACCGATCAGGGGACGGCCGGGGTGGACATGAGCATCGCGCTGGATGTCTTGGTCAACGATTCGGACCCGGAAAATGGCGTCCTGACCGTGAGTATCATCATTCCTCCGGCCAACGGGAGCCTGCTTCAGAATGGCTCCACGGTGACCTATACGCCCATCCAGGGCTTTGTGGGAACCGACAGCATGCTCTACGAAATCTGTGACAATGGTGTCCCGATCCGGTGCGATTCGGCTTGGGTCTACTTCACCATCAATACCGTCGGAATCAGCCCGCCCGTTGGGTTCTCCCCCAACAATGACGGCGACAACGAAACCTGGGTGGTCGATGGCTTGTCCGCATTCCCGAACAACCGGGTACAGATATTCAGCCGCTGGGGCGACCAGGTATTTGAGGCCACGGACTATCAAAATGATTGGGACGGGACCTACAATGGGAATGCCTTGCCGGAGGGCACCTATTATTGGGTGATCGATTTGGGAGACGGGACGGAAATTCAGAAGGGCTTTGTGGTATTGTTCAGATAATCAAACGGAAAAAAGACAGCGAAAATGAAACGCATCATTTATATACTCTGCTTCCTTGGTCTTGTGCAGGTGGGATGGGGTCAACAGGAAACCCAGTACTCGCAGTACATGTTCAACCAGATGGCCTACAATCCTGCGTATGCGGGCAGCCGCCTGGTCGCCAGTGCCACGGCCGTGTTCCGTAAGCAATGGTGGGGTTTTCCGGGCGCACCCACTACCGGAAACATTTCTTTTCATTCTCCCATCATCAACGAACGGCATGGTTTGGGCGTCAACTTCGTCCACGACCAATTCGGGGTGATCGCGCAGAACTTCCTTGAAGTCAGCTATGCGTATCGGATTCCCGTCGCCAAGGGCCAGCTCGCGCTGGGCCTCTCCGGTGGATTCACCAACTATACCAACCGCTTCTCCGAAGTCACCACCCGCGACCCCGACCAGGTCATTCCCCAGAACGACCTGACCGCGTGGTTGCCGCGGGCCGGAACCGGCATCTACTACAACAGCGATAAGTTCTACGCCGGTTTATCCTCGACGAACTTCCTCGCCGGCCGGTATTTCCGCTTCAACAATACCCAGGTGCAGGACGTCGCGGACCGGCAGCGCTCCCACTACTACGCCATGGTGGGCGGTATCGTGGGACTCGCCGAAGATGTGGACCTCCGTCCCTCGGCGACCTTCAAGTACGTCGACGCGGCGCCGTGGTCCCTGGACCTGAACGCGACGGTGTTCTTCTCCCAAACCTTCGGGGTGGGCGCCGGCTACCGGACCAGCCAGGAAGTCCTGTTCATGCTGGAATACCTCAGCCCGCGCTATTTCCGCTTCGGCTACGCCTTTGATTATCCGCTCAACGGGATTCAAAACGCCAGCGCCGGCACCCATGAGTTCATGCTGGGCATCGACCTCAAATGGGGCCGTTCCCGCTTCCTGACTCCTCGATTCTTCTAACCAGACTCCATTCTTTCCGACATGAAACTTCTTCGATATATGATTGGCTTGGCATTGCTCCTTGGGACCACCCAGGTCCACAGCCAGAGCCGTGCCAACAAATTCTTCGAGCGTTTTGATTACGCGAAAGCCATTCCCCTGTACCAGAAACACATCCGCAAGAACCCCTCGGACATCGACGCCCGGGCCCGGTTGGCGGATTGTTACCGCCTCACCAAGCAGTACGAGAAAGCGGAACAGTGGTACGCCCAGACCCTGAAGACCTCCAAGCCGGATCCGGACAACTATTTCTACTACGCCCAGGCCCTGATGAACAATGGGAAGTACGAAGAAGCGGTCCCCCAATTGGAGCGCTATCTGGAAGTGCGGGGCTGGAATGAGATCGCGAACAATATGCTGGAAGCGTCCAAGGATCCCCGGCAGTTCTTCCTGGACTCCGCCATGTACATTGTCCGTCCGGTCAATATCAATACCCCCGGCCCGGAATTCGGTCCGGTCATCTACAACAACTCCGTGGTCTTCGCCGCCGCCCAGAACCGGGACAAGGTGATCCACAACTGGACGGGCCAGGCCTTCCTGGACCTTTACGCCGCCTCCTACTCCGGCAGCTACCGCCTGGGTGAGCCCCAGCCGATGGCCGGTACGGTCAACTCCCGCTACCACGAAGGTGGCGCGACCTTTTCCCCCGACGGCCTCACCATGTACTTCACCCGCAACAACTTCAACAACGGGAAGCTCCAGCGGGACGAAGAATCGATTGTGCGGTTGAAGGCCTACAAGGCGCAGTTGGTCAATGGAAAATGGTCCAATGTCTCCGAATTCCCCTTCAACTCTGACGACTACTCCGTCGGCCATCCCTGCATGGACCCCGACGGCCAGGTGATCTACTTCATCTCCGATATGCCCGGCGGTGCCGGCGGAACCGACATTTACATGACCCGCAAGCAAGGACCGGACAAGTGGTCCAAGCCGATCAACCTCGGCGACAAGGTGAACAGCCCCGGCAACGAGATGTTCCCCTGGGTCTCCTCCTCCGGCGTCCTGTACTTCGCCTCGAATGGCCGCAAAGGCCTGGGCGGATTGGACATCTACCGCCTGACTTCGGTGGGAACTCCCCAGGAGAAGGTCTCCAACATGGGCTTCCCCGTGAACAGCCCCCAGGACGACTTTGCGCTGGTGATCGACGAGGCATCCGGCCAGGGATTTTTCACCTCGAACCGCAAGGGCGGCAAGGGCGACGATGACCTGTACAGCCTGCGCCAGAAGCAGGTCGTCGAAGGGATTGTCCTCGACGAGCGCACCGGCGAGCCAGTGCCCGAAGCCACGATCCAGGCCTTTGACGGCAATGGCCCGTCGCAAGTGGCCTTCTCCGATGCCGAGGGCCGCTTCCGCATGCCGCTGGACCGGAACAAAGAGTTCATGCTGGTCGCCGACCAGGAGTTCTACCTCGAGAAAAAGCAGCGCCTCAGCACTGTGAGCTTTGATCCCCGGGTGCCGATCGAGGCTTTGATCAAGCTGGAGCAGGACCTTTCCTGTGAACCTCCCTACGTGCTGGACGGAAACGTGAAGAACGATTCCAACGAAATCATCTCCAATGCGACGGTGCGCGTGATGCCGAAGCCGTTCACCGTGGATGCGGATTCCAGCGGACAGTTCATGGTGAACCTCCAGGCCGATATGGAATACGATATCCGGGTCGAGAAGGAAGGCTATATGGACCGCGTCTACGAAGTGAATACCACCGGGATGGATCCGGGTGAGATTCCCCTGGACGCTGTGTTGGCCGGTTTGGATGCCACCAAGGACACCTCCATGTACAGCATCTACTACGACTACAACAAGGCGGACCTCCGCTCCAAGGGCTATAAAGAGCTGGACAATGCGATTGAATTCCTGAACCGGAATCCTACGGTCAAGATTCGCCTGATCTCCCACGCCGATGCCCGCGGCAATGTCTACTACAACGATCGCCTGTCCCGCAAGCGCTCCCTGGCCGCCTACGAATACCTCGTCCGCGAGGGGATTCCGGAGGACCGCGTCGAAGTGGTCTGGGTGGGCGAAAGCCGTCCCCAGAACGACTGTATCGACGGGGTGGATTGTCCGGAAGAGGAGCACCAGAAAAACCGCCGCACCGAAGTCCAGTACTCCGGCCAGTTGGAGGTGGAAGATTTAAACCCGGATGAAACGGCCCCTGAATTGGAGATTGCGCCGAAAGAAAACAATCCGATGAACCCGGTGGGTGAGGAAGTCATCAAGGACGAGGAAGAAGGAGCAGAGGGTGAAGAAGAGGAGGGAGAAGAAATCGAAGATGGTTCCAAAACGCTGGGAGAAGCGATTGATGAGGTGATGGACAATGAGGAGGCAGCCGAAGAAGCGGTGGATGAAACCGTTGAGGAAGCCGCCGAAGAGGTAGAAGAAGCGGTTGAGGAAGGCGAAGAGGCGGTTGAGGAGGCAGCGGAAGAAGTGGAAGAGGCAGTAGAAGAGGTGGTAGAAGAAACTGAAGCGGCCGTAGAAGCTGAGCGGAAAGCGGCGGAAGAGACGGTGGAAGAAGTCAAAGAAGAAGCAACGGAGGCAGTGGAAGAGGCGGTCGAGGAAGTGGCTCCGGAGGAACCGTCTTCCGAGGAGGCCGAGAAGGTCAATGAGATGCAGAATGCCGTTGAGGGCGCGATTGAAAAAATAGAAGCAGATTCAATCTCGAATGACGAGGCTCCCAAATAGTTTATAGTCAGTTGCCATTGTCATCAATGTGGCTCCCGGTACGCTCGTCGTACCGGGAGTATTTTTTTGTGGGAAGTGGTGGTGGAAACTAAAATGGTTGTTGATAGTATAACCTCGGTTGCTCCCGGTGTAACCGCTGCTGCATCCAGACCAACCGCGGTTGGTCCCAGAGTAACCTCGGCTGTATCCAGGCCAACCGCAGTTGGTCCCAGCGTAACCTCGGCTGTATCCAGACCGACCGGGGTTACTCCCGGTGTAACCCCGGCTGTATCCAGGCCGACTGCGGTTACTCCCGGTGCAACCGGTTGCGCTCCGGGACCGCGATCACGCGGTCTGGCACCGCGGTCACGCGGTCTGGCACCGCGGTCACGCGCTCCGGCACCGCGGTCACGCGGTCTG
>CAWUKT010000014.1:0-101431 GCA_963923035.1 uncultured bacterium | reverse complement strand
CCGGGGGTAAATCGAAAGAGGCCGCCTCGTGGTTATGAGACGGCCTCTTTTTTTTCGGCTGGATTCCCGTCGGCGACGGGAAGTCCCAAAGCGGCCATTTGGAAGGGTAGATGGAATTGGGCGGGTGAAATGTTATCTTGAGATAGGCTTAATCTCTTGGTATGAAGAAACATTTCCTCGTTCTGTTGGCACTCGCTTTCATTGCTCCTGTCCTTTTTGCCCAGTCCCCTTCCTCGAAATACCTCCTCCAATTGCCGGGTGGAAACCGCAGCTATGCGCCCAATTTCGAGGCCATCCGGCTGGGAGAACGCCCTCTGCTGACGGCGGACGAACGGCAATCTGGGGTGGGCTACCGGATCCTACAGTTTGAGGAGGTGCCGGGTCAACGGGAAAAAGCGCAATTGGCCGAGCTCGGAATTGAGCTGCGGTTCTATGTCCGCAAGTATGCGTGGCTGGTGGAGATTCCCGCCCGGGTCCAGCCGGCCCAACTCGCCGCCTTTCCCATCCGGGGGATTTATCCGCTGGATCCGAGCCAGAAGCTGTCGGCTTCCCTGCGGTGGGGGGACCATCCCTCCCACGCCTTGCCCGGTGGCGACCGGGTCGAAGTATGGGCCTTCCTCTATCCCCGGATCGGCCAGGAAGTCCTGGCCCAACTCGAGGCGCATCCGCTGGCCCAACAAATCCGGGCCCTCGGGGGAAGCCTCGAGCCTGCCTTTCCATTAGACGCCGAATTTGCTCCGCCCACCCTCGCCATCGAACTCCCCATTGCCCAGGCCAGCGCCCTGGCGCAGCTTCCGGCCTTTTATTACCTCGATCATTCTCCTGCTCCACCCCAGCCCGAGCGGGAACCCAGCCGCCATACGGCCCGCTCCAATGTCCTGCATACGGACTATTTGGGTGGCTTGAACCTGGACGGAAGTGGAATTGTCACGGCGGTATGCGAGGGCAAACTGGACCCGGACCGGATCGATTTTCGCGGACGGATCGACGCCAGCTACCATACCGGAACCAATTTTTCCAACCACGCCTACGGCGTGTCTCAACACATCTGCGGGGCCGGCAATGAAAATCCCCTGGAACGGGGCATGGCCCCAGCTACTCCTCACCTCTCTGTCAACCATGCGATTTGGAATCAACCCAGCTTCTATACCACAGAAAACCTTCGGCTCGCCAACCACTCTTACGGAGCGGGATGCCAGCAGGAATATACCGCTGCGTCGGTGACCATCGACAACCAGATTCGGAATCAATCTTCGATGATGCACATTTGCTCGGCCGGAAACAGCGGAAACGACCTCAGTTGCGATTCCTATGGCGTTCCGGGCTGGGCCAATCTTACGGGCGGTCACAAGCAAGCCAAAAATTCCATTGCATCGGCCTCGGTCAACGATTACGATGTCCGGATGGGGTTCAGTAGCAAAGGGCCCGCCTATGACGGCCGGGTCAAGCCGGATATTGCCGCGACTGGTCCCGGAGGGACCTCGTTTGCCTCGCCGGTCATCACGGGCGTGATGGCGCAGTTGTACCAGGGCTATAAGCAGCTGAACAATTGGCAGGAACCCGCATCAGGATTGATCAAGGGGATTCTCCAAAATACGGCGGACGATCTGGGCAACCCCGGTCCGGATTTCCAGTATGGCTACGGGCGGATCAACGCCCGCCGAGCCTATGAAGTCATTGCCGCGGGACATTATATGGCCGATAGCATCAGCAATGGAGACAGCCTGGACATTTCATTGAATGTGCCGGCCGGCACCAAGCAGCTGCGGGCCATGCTCTATTGGAGCGATTACGAAGCGACGGCGGGGGCTCCCGCCGCCCTCGTCAACGACCTTGACCTCACCCTTTCCGCCCCCAACTCCACCACCTATTTGCCTTGGGTACTTGACACCGCCAGCAATCCCGTTTCCCTGAATCTACCCGCCACGCGGGGCCGGGACAGCCTCAACAATATGGAACAGGTCACCCTCGACAATCCCACCGCCGGCACCTTCCAGGCCAAGATCAAAGGCCGGCTCGTTCCCCAGGGTCCCCAGGCCTTTTACCTGATCTATGAATTCGTTCCCGAAACCCTCATCCTGACCCACCCGCTGGGAGGAGAAACCTGGGCTCCCGGTGAAAACCAGATCATCAAGTGGGATGCCTACGGGACTGTGGGGACCTTTTCCCTGGAATTCAGTGCGGACAGCGGCCAGACCTGGGCCACCATTGGCAGCAACCTGTCCGATACCCTCCGCTACTTTGATTTTACGGTCCCGGCCTATATTTCCGGCCAGTGCCTGGTCCGGATTCACCAAGGAAGCCTGAGCAGTACGAGCCAGGCTCCATTTTCTATCATCCCCATACCGGACAACCTCTTGATGGCCTGGGTCTGCGCCGACTCCGGCCGGTTTACGTGGGACTCGGTTCCCGGCGCGACCGGCTACGAGGTCTACCGCCTCGGGGCCAAGTACATGACATCCGTGGCGACGGTCACGGGGACTTCCCACGTGGTCCACGGGCTCAGCACGACGTCCTCGAATTGGTTGAGTGTACGGGCCCTGGGCGACCTGAACGCCGCGGGGCGGCGGGCAGTGGCCTACGAAAGTCCCGCCGGGAACATGAATTGCATTCCCTACAATGCTTCGCTGGACCGGATCGTGGGGCCGGGACCGGGCTTCCTGCCCGATTGCTTTGCCGGGCGTCCTCTGCCGGTTTCGATTGAGGTGAGCTCCATCGGGGTGTCTCCCATGATGGGAATCGCCGCCAGCTACCAATTGGGGACCGGGAATGTGGTCACCCATACCATTTCGACTTCCCTCACCAACAGCCAGACCACCACGTATACCTTCCCCGACAGCCTGGTCCTTCCCGGCCCCGGCGTCTATACCCTCAAAACCTGGGTCCACTTTCCCGGGGATGGGGACCAGAGCAATGATACCCTGACCACCACCTTTGAGGTCTACGCCTCCGGGACGGTCACGCCCTCCTATACCCAGGATTTCGACCAGTTCAGCACCTGCAATACGGCCTGGGGCTGCGAATCCATCACCTGTACGCTCAGTCAGGATTGGTTCAATGTGCCCAATGTGCCGGGTGCCTACCACGACAGCATTGACTTCCGGACCCATACCGGGGCGACCGGATCGGGGGGCACCGGCCCCTCCGCCGACCATACCTCCGGCAACGGCCATTACCTCTACCTGGAAGGCTCCGGCAATTCGGGGAGTGGCTGCCAAAACCACGAGGCGCAGTTGCACAGTCCGTGTCTGGATTTGCGGGGGACGAACCAAGCCACGCTGTCCTTCTGGTACCATATGCTGGGGAATGCCATTGGGTCCTTGGCGGTGGATGTGAATGTGGAGGGGGAATGGATCCTGGATGTCATCCCGCCGATTGTGGGGGACCAGGGCAACAATTGGTTGGAGCAGGAGGTGGACCTGGGGCCGTTTGCCGGCCAACAGGTCCTTGTGCGGTTCCGGGGCCGGACGGGCAGCGGCTGGGCCGCTGACCTGGCCATCGACGATGTGAACCTCGAGACCTTGCCCCGCATGGACTTCTCGGCCGACCGTCAGGTCGTTTGCCCCGGGGATACCATCACCTTCACCGATGCCTCCACCTATACCAACAATTGGCTTTGGGACATCCAGCCCGCGGCCTTCAGCTTCGTGAACGGCACCAATGCGACTTCTCAGCATCCGCAAATTGTCGTCAATGCCCCCGGCCTCTATTCCGTGTCCCTGAGCGGCACCAACGCCAATGGCGCGGATACCCTGGTCCAGGCTGCCTACCTCAATGCCGGGCCCCATGCCCTGACCCTGAGCGCCAGCGATCCCGATTCGTCGATCTGCGCGGGCGATTCCGTCACCTTCACCGCTTCCGCGGCGGGCGTGACCCAATTCAACTTCTTCGTGGACGGCACTCCCGTCCAATCCGGACCGGCCAATACCTATGTCACCACCAGCCTGGTGGATGGACAGACCATCTCTTCCGTGGGCGATGTCGGGAGCAATTGCTCCACCAACATTTCGGCCATCACATTCTCGGTCCAGGACCGCCCCGCGGCCCAGGCCGCAGCCGATACCAGCAACTGTCCCCTCGTCGCTTTCTCCGATCTCTCAACGGGAGACCCCACGACGAACTGGAGCTGGGACTTCGGGGACAATTCCTCGGTTTCTACCCAACAAAACCCTGTCCACGACTTCACCTTCGCTGGAAATGGCACCTATACCGTCACCCTGGTCGCCGGAAACGGATGCGGCCTCGACACGGCTTCATTCTCCGTCACCATCAATTGTCTCGTCTCCACTTTGGCCCCCGGCCTTTCGAATACCATCCTCGTTTACCCCAATCCCACGTCTCAACGCATCTTCCTTGAATACCAGGGCGACGGCATCCACGCCGGAATCGTCGAGGTCACGGACCTGAGCGGGAAGGTCTTGCGGGAATACCGGGTTGCGGCGGCCTCGGAATGGATCAAAACAGAAATGGACTTGGGGGGATTGGCCTCGGGCGTCTACCTCCTCCGGCTGGAATTGGGAGATGAGCGGGCGGTGCGGAAGGTTACGGTGCAGGATTGAGGGAAGGGCTAACCGGCGAGGGGCTGGACCGACTTGAAGGGTTGGGCGAGGTTGCGGCGGCGGTACTGGCGGGGCGTCATGCCTTCCTGCTTCTTGAACATCCGGGAGAAATAGTTGGGGTCGTTGAAGCCAGCGGCGTATGCGACTTCCTTGATGTTCACATCCGGCGACCGTAAGAGGTGCTTGGCGTGGCGGATGCGCTGCTCCTGGATCATTTGGAGGGGTGTCATGCCGGTATGGTCCGTGAACAGGCGGTAGAACCGGGACTTGCTCATGTGGGCGATCCGGCAGAGTTCTTCGATGCGGATATTGTCGGTGAGGTTTTCCTGGATGAAGCGAAGCACGGCCGCAAAGGGATGGGAATTGGGGTTGTGGGCGGCGTCTTCGGCCAGGGTGTTCTGGTACTGGAGGCGGAGGAGGCAGAGGACCAGTTCCTTGATGATGAGCTCGGCGTGGAGGTCCTTGAGGGGGTCGTTCGACGTGAAGACCCGCAACATGCGGGAACTCACCCGGGCCAGGGCCTCGTCGTTCTGGAGGAAAATATCCGTCCAATCCACCTGCCATTCATCTGTCCGAATGAGGTCGCCCGGATGCTGCTCGTTGATCTGGTGCACCTGGTGTTGGAGGTAGCCCGGGTCCAGGACCAGCGCCGTACATTGGGTCGGGCGGTTCAGCTCGGCCTCGGGAAAATCAATCCGCATGCTGCTGCCCACCGGCGCCAATACGGTTTCGCCCGGCACATACTCAAACTCCTTGTACCCGTCCAGGTGCATGATCTTTTTCCCCCGCAACATCGACGTCACCGCAAATCCCCGGAAGGCCAGGTAAAACTGCTCCGCCTTTTCCCGCGTCTCAAATACATTCAACTCACAGTGGTCCAGGGTGAACCGCGAGCGGTGCTCCACCAGGGATTGCATGTTTCGAATGTCCACCAGCTGGAAGGGGGTGGGTCGTTGATAACGCATACTACTTACCTCATTTTTCAGATCACATGAAGAATATAGGGAAAAAAATGCGCAATCGGCCGGGCTGGGAAGATTGTGCTAGTTTTTTGGAAGATTGTCCCGTTGAGTCGGTGGTTTGTTCGGTAAAATGGTGCTGAAGTAAAACAAAAATTATGGAAACATTAGCACCTGTAACCTTTCCCTTCGTCGGAAAGTCTGTGGAATTCAAGCCACAATATCAAAATTTCATTGGCGGTGAATGGGTCAAGCCGACCCGCGGAGAATACTTCGACAATATCTCGCCGGTGATCGGATTGCCCTTTACCCAGGCCGCCCGCTCCACCAAAGAGGACATCGACCTCGCCCTCGACGCCGCCCACAAGGCCTTCCCGGCCTGGAGCCATTCCTCCGCCACCGACCGCTCCAATGCCCTCCTCAAAATCGCCGACATCATGGAGGCGAACCTCGAATACCTCGCCACCATCGAGACCATCGACAACGGCAAGGCCATCCGCGAGACCATGGCGGCAGACCTTCCCCTCTGCATCGACCACTTCCGCTACTTCGCCGGTGTCATCCGCGCCGAAGAGAGCAGCATCTCCGAGCTGGATTCGTCCACCGTCTCCATCTCCCTGAAAGAACCCATCGGCGTGGTCGGCCAGATCATTCCCTGGAACTTCCCCCTCCTTATGGCCTCCTGGAAAATCGCCCCGGCCCTCGCCGCCGGTTGTTGTGTGGTCGTCAAGCCCGCCGAGCAGACCCCGACCAGCATCATGTGCCTCATGGAGCTGATCGAAGGCGTCCTCCCTCCCGGCGTCCTCAACATCGTCACCGGATTCGGCGTCGAAGCCGGCAAGCCCCTCGCCCAGTCTCCCCGCGTCGCCAAGGTCGCCTTCACCGGTGAAACCACCACCGGCCGCCTCATCATGCAGTACGCCTCCGAAAACCTGATCCCCGTGACCATGGAACTCGGTGGCAAGAGCCCGAACATCTTCTTCTCCTCCATCGCCGATGCCGACGACGCCTTCTTCGACAAGTGTGTCGAAGGTGCGGTCATGTTCGCCCTGAACCAGGGCGAGGTCTGTACCTGTCCCTCCCGGATCCTCGTGCAGGAAGACATCTACGACCGCTTCATGGAACGTGTTGTCCAGCGCACCAAGGACATCAAGATGGGCAACCCGCTCGATCCCTCGACTATGATGGGCGCCCAGGCCAGCAATGACCAGTACGAGAAGATCATGTCCTACTTCAATATTGGGCGGGACGAAGGCGCCGAAGTCCTCTGCGGCGGTGACAAGATGTCCCTCAACAGCGGCCTCGAAAACGGGTACTATATCCAGCCGACCATCTTCAAGGGCCACAACAAGATGCGCGTCTTCCAGGAAGAAATCTTCGGCCCGGTGACCTCCGTGACCACCTTCAAGACCGTGGAAGAAGCCATTGAGATCGCAAACGATACCCTCTACGGGCTCGGTGCTGGTGTTTGGACCCGCGATGCCCACGAGCTGTACACCGTTCCTCGCGCCATCCAGGCCGGCCGGGTCTGGGTCAACTGCTACCACGCGTACCCCGCCCATGCCCCCTTCGGTGGCTACAAGAAGTCCGGCTTCGGCCGCGAGACCCACAAGATGATGCTGAATCACTATTACCAAACCAAGAACATGCTCATTTCCTACGGAAAAGAGAAGTTGGGATTCTTCTAGTACTCCTATATAAGTGGAATGGCAGCTCCTTCGGGGGCTGCTTTTTTTAACCCTTTCCCCTATGGCACAACAAGAATACCATACCACCGATGCGGCCCGGTCCCTGATCGAGGAATTGACCCACGAAAACGGCCCGCTGGTCTTCCACCTGAGCGGCGGCTGTTGCGATGGTTCCCAGCCGATGTGCTTCCCCGAAGGCGAATTCCGGATGGGCGAAAGCGATGTGGAAGTCGGCGAATTCGGCGGCGTCAAGCTCTGGATGGCCAAGGACCAGTACACCTACTGGCAGTTTTTCCACCTGACCCTGGACGTGGTGGACGGCCGCGGCAGCAGCTTCTCGCTGGAGATTCCGAAGGGCAAGCGCTTCATCATGCACTCGAAGGCGATGGAGAAGGCCGGGGAGTAGAAATGCCCACCTGCTTTCTTATAGATTAGGGCGGTCCCGGCGCATACGCGCCGGGCGGTCCCTCCGGCAGTCGCTCCGCTCACGCGGGAGCTCCAACAGTTCGCCTCCGACACCTACCGCAGATCCCATAAGACAGCATTACCAAGGACATTTTCCATTCCTCATTCCCCCATTCCTCCATTTCCCCATTGATTCCATTTTCATATCTGCGCATTTCTCCATTTCCCCACCCATCTCTTCCTTCATCCCGAGGTCAAAGGTCTTCTTCCCAGAACCATAAGGCCCCCAAGCCCCGGTCAGCAAGTGTTCCTATCAAGCTGAATTTTCCTATATTGAGGGCAGGAATATTTGTAGACACTTTTTTTAGGCTTTTTACTTATGGATACCGTTCAGAAACAAGACTCCTTTGGGCAGGAGCAATCCGACCATTCCAATTTTGTTGGAAGCAGTGCCTTTGAGGGCAATGACAGCATGCCCAGCTTCTCTCCCCCGGCATCGGGACCGGAGGCCTCCACCCTTCAAATGAAGAAGGGGCCCTCGTCCACTCCCGTCCAGCGTCTGGTAGCGGTGGGGAACAATGTATATGCTCCGCGCTCAGTCCGGAGATCCCAAGCTGCCAATTTCAATATTGGAACCTATACCGCAGGCTTGCAAACCATCCTGGGAGGGAATCCCGCGGTTCAAACCGGGGCAGGATTGACCACCGACATGAACTTGGCCGGAGTCAATGTGCAAGCTGACCGGCAGACCCTGATGCAGCAGTTCAATGACGAGAACACTGTTTACAGCTATAACAACGCATGGGCGCTCCCCGGTGCAGTTCCAACGGCCACCCATGCCATCATGGAACCCGCTGATATGGGCGATAACTCGGCGGCAGTTCCGGGGGGATATGTAGCTGGTCAGGCCTGTGTCATTCAAGCCCTTAACTCCTTGGGGAAAAATGTCCCGGGGACAGGTGCGGTGGGAACCAACCA
Organism: uncultured bacterium; assembly: GCA_963923035.1. GTDB lineage: Bacteria > Bacteroidota > Bacteroidia > J057 > JADKCL01 > CAWUKT01. The sequence goes on along the minus strand of CAWUKT010000014.1, from coordinate 92,842 downwards.
ACAGCACCATCAGTACAGCGTGAACCAGGGACTGGATTATCGAACCGATTCAGACTACTTGAATCTTTATGTGAACCACTATGGACTGACCCTTGAGCACAGCGGCGTGATGGGGTGGGGAGCGATCAATTGGGCGAACCTCGGGGGAGCGGGAGATTATCTTTGCGTGACCTATATCAACAATCCTGCTCCAGGCGCGGTAGGCCACATGGTGGGCGTCCGGGTAACCGCCAATGCTCATGGTGGGTTCAATGAGCAGATCTTTGACCAACAGGGAATCACGGCAGGCACCTTGAACGCTGGAAACGGATTTGTAAAATACATCTTCACCTAAGCAGGCTGAAGATCCAAGGACCAAAGATTCTGGTAAACCTCCATTGAGCCCAAATCGGCTTCGAGCAGCGCCGGGGAATCAAATTAGTCGTACCTTCATTCCACTGATCGTTCTTTCATGTGATTTTCATCAGACAAAATAGGTGACGCTTAAGGTGCCTTAAAAGGGAATCCGGTGTGAATCCGGTACTGTCGCGCAACTGTAAGTAACCTCAACAGACTTTGTTGTATATCCACTGCATAAGCGGGAAGGAAGCAAAGTTGGTACGAAGTCAGGAGACCTGCCTGTTTTGATTTGACTTTGCTTTCGCGGTTTAAAGCAAGTGGTCAAGTTTGGTGCATGAATGATCGCTTTCGGGGTTCAGCCCTTTGAAGTCCGGCCTTGTTCATCCACCTCTCCCCCATCTTCCGTGTGTTGGCAAAGCTGAAATCAGCAATCGACTGGTAGAAATTGATCCCGGTAATTGATGCCTACATACCATTCGCCTTTATCAAGTATCGATCTGAATCAACTGAGCGGAGGGTCTTCCCCGACTGTCTCGATGGCTGGTCCCACCCGTACGGGCGAGGAGCGGACATTGGAGATCGGTGGTCTTGGACCTGAGGGCGACACCCTACCAGTTGGAAGCGGCTCAACCTTCCAAAATCCAGGAATGGCCCCATCAAAGACATGCTTCAATTGGAGCAGCGGCAAAGACTCCGCCCTGGCGCTCTATCATTTGTTGCAGGACGGCCGCTACGCCGTGGACTACCTGCTCACTTCCATCAATGAGCCCCTGCAACGGGTCACCATGCACGGCACCCGGGTGGAACTGTTGCGGCAACAGGTGGCTGCGCTGGGGATTCCGGGAGGAACGTACAGTTTGTCCGCCAATCCCTCCAACCAGGAATACGAAAACCGTTTGCAGGAGAAATTGAGCCTCCTCGTCGACCAAGACTTTGAATACGTCGCGTTTGGGGACATCTATTTGGAGGACTTGAGAAAATACCGGGAAGGTCTGCTGGACGGCTTGAATCTGGAGGCCATTTTCCCCCTTTGGAAACGGGATACCCGTTCCCTCCTCCAGGAATTTATCTCCCTGGAGTTCCAGGCGGTGGTCGTCGCGGTGAATGCCTCCGTGCTGGACCAATCCTTTGTTGGCCGATCCCTGGATGCAGACTTTCTGGCTGACCTTCCGCCCGGAGTAGATCCCTGCGGAGAAAACGGTGAGTTTCATACCTTCTGCCATGCCGGACCGATTTTCAAGCATCCGGTCCCCTTCACCATCGGGGACCCGGTTTACCGGGAGTATACCAATGGCCCGACCCAACATGGGTTTTGGTTTTGCGATTTGCTCCCCATCCCATGACTTTTCTGACTCAATATTGCCCTACTCTCTCCATCAACTTACCCACCTACGATGAACTACAAGAAAGACGACCCCTACCAAGACAATCTCAGCAACATGATGGGACTGGACCTTTATTTGAATTCGATTCCAGAAAATGAATACGAAGCCATCAAGCACAAGGTCAGGCCGCAGGATTTTCGCTTCAGTCCCTTGTTGTCCTGGGAGCACTATATTCCCTGCTTTTGGGAGCAACGGGTCCGGGGCAAGGTCAGGCAGGACCGACAAGTCCTTGAACTGCTTTCGCGTAAGCACAATTGGGATACTGATTTTCAGGCGGTTCTGTCGAATTCCTACGAAGCCTTGGTGCTGACCGATCATGAGCTGGTCATTCAGTGGGTGGACAAGGGATTTTCGAAAATGACCGGGTACACGGCCAAGGATGCCATCGGCCGGACGCCGAGGTTCCTGCAAGGGCAGAAGACAACTGCCGAGGCCCGGCAGCGGATTCGGGGGAAGATTTCCACCCAGCAGCCCTTCCGGGAACGGGTGGTCAACTACCGCAAGAACCGGCAGGAGTACAATTGTGACCTGCACGTATTTCCCTTGGGGACTGGTCCAGGGGTCGTGACCCATTACTTGGCCCTGGAACGCGAAATCGCCTGATCTGGGAGAACCCAACTTGATCGCCATCGGTGAGCCGGTGCGCAAGGCTACCTCTTCATTTCGACTTTGTTGTTGACTCCTCCGCCAATTGGCGCAGACTTCCTTCTGGGCTTCTAACGCCCCACCATTGCCGTCGCCACCTACCTCAGCCCCAGGCTGGCTCGCCTCTCGGTCCTACCTGCTGACCGGACCGGTGGGCCAACTTCACCTTCAGGTGAGCTGACTTCTGTTCGAGGCGAGTCAGCTTCGGTTTGACCCAAGCCAGCTTCGGTTCGAGGCAAGCTGGCTTCGGTCGAAGGCAAGCCAGCTTACCTCCGAGTTAGAACCTCCTAGGTATATTTGGAGATTCCTTCAAATCCAACCCATTTATTTGGCCAAACTACCAAGATACCGAATACTACCATTTCCCTCCATCTGACATTTTACTCCCATTTCCCTTCTCTCCCATCCCTTTTCCTCCCTCTTTCCCTTCAGGTCATAGATGATTTCCGACCGTTGATTGAAGAATCGTTCCGCTTGGTTGAAGTGCGTTGGAGAAGGGGAAAAGATCGCTTACCTTCTGTTGAATGGAACCCCTACCAATGCGATGCGCTTCATAGAAAACCGAAAAATAGGCTGGTTGATCCACGTAGTCGTCTTCGGAGTCTTTTGGATCGCGACCTTCTATTCCTGCCGGCTGGTTTGGCCGCTGGGATGGTCCATGTTCATCGCTACCGCTCACATTCTCCTCGCCGGAGGCATTTATGCCCTGACCCGCATTGCGATGATCAAGGTGGAGAGGGGCGGGAACAAATTTGTGTGGCTCGGGGGGACGGTCCTGGTGGTCGGAATCATCATTGCCCTGAAACCGACCTTGAATTCCTACGGGATTGACCAGTTTCCCAATGCCCCCATGGACCCCATCGAATCGCTCCGAACGGGCCTGGTCCTTCCGATTGTCGTGTCCTGCATTCCCGTTTTCATGGCCTACCTCTACCACGGCGTTTCCACCCAATCCAAGCAGGAGAAGGAGAATATGGCCTTGCTGAACCACTACCAGGAGACCCAGATTCAGTACCTGAAGGCCCAGATCAATCCCCATTTTCTGTTCAATACCCTGCACAATATCTACTCCCTGTCGGTGATTCAGTCGCCCCAAACCCCGGAAATGGTCCTCCGATTGTCCGATCTGTTGCGGTATGCCATCTACGATGGCGCCAAGGAGCTCGTCCCGGTGGCCAAGGAGTTGGAGCAATGCCAGCAGCTGATCGAGTTGTACCAGCTGCGCAGTCGGAATGCGTCCAATATGCACTTGCAGATTGAGGGGGAAGCGGGAGGGGCGCAATTGGAGCCAATGCTGTTCATTCCGTTGGTCGAGAATGCGATCAAGCACGGCGACGTCGGCCGCAATCCGGATGGGTTTGCCCATTTCAACATGGAGTTTCTCCCCGGCGGGCTCCGGTTCCGGGCGACCAATTCTTATTCCCCCAATCCCCAAAAGGATCAACATGGAGGCGTCGGCCTGGTCAATATCCAAAAGCGGCTGTCCATCCGCCATCCGGACAAGTACCGTTTGGAGATCGTGGATACCGATTCCATCTTTACTGTCACGCTCGAAATCGAATACGATGATTAGGACCCTCCTGGTAGACGACGAATACCTCGCCCTGGACTTGCTCGAGGAGTTTCTCGGCCGGCTGCATGGCTATGAGGTCGTGGCCAAGTTGGAGTCGCCGTTGGAAGCGCTGCGGGTGCTCCAGTCGGAGTCGATTGACCTGATGTTTCTGGACATCCAGATGCCGGTATTGAGCGGAGCCAATTTGCTGCGGTCCATTCCGACGCCGCCGGTCACCATCTTTACCACCGCCTACGACGAATATGCGGTAGAGGCATTTGAGTTGAACGTGGTGGATTATCTGCGCAAGCCCTTCTCCTTCAACCGCTTCGTCCAGGCCGCCAACAAGGCCAGCTTGTTCCTCAAGGAAGCCCGGAAGGAAACGCCGCCACCCGCGGTTCCTGCGCACTCCAAGGCGTTCATCACCTTGCGGATGGACGGCAAGCTGGTCAAGGTCCAGCACGATGAGATCCTTTACATCGAGGGCCTGCGCGAATATGTGAAGGTGGTGACCAGCCGCGGCAATTTTGTCGTCCTTGAATCCCTCAAGAACCTCACCGAGGCCCTCCCGGAGGACCGCTTCATGCGCATCCACAAGTCCTATATCGCCTCCCTGGACAAGATCGAGGCCCTGGAAGGCAATTCGCTGATCCTGGCCGGGGTGCGGATCCCGGTGAGCCGCGAGCGGCGGCAGGAATTGGTGAAGCGGTCGTTTTGAGGGGGATGGGGAGGGTATTCCTACCAACGACATCGAATCCTCAACCATCGGGTGCCATCAGCCAATAAGTTGACTTTTACGGTTGATTGAGTGAAAGCTGCAATTGGTTGAATAAAATGGGCCCGTTACTGGTTGAAGCCTATTTTTAAGTTATACAATCTTTAGGAGTAAGATCAAGGAGCGCTGTCCATTCAGCATTCCCTACCCCTGCTAAGGCTCCTAAGGATTGGGATTCATTCACGGGTGGTCCTTTCGGGGAGCCCCAATGAATGGCTCCATACCCTGCTAAGAAAAGTTTTTACGATTCCCATTCTTTCGTTTTCGCACCCGAACCCCTGACGTCCGTTCCGGACCCAATTGCCTTTACGCTCATCACCATGGAAAACCAAGTGTCTTCTCCCACCAATGCTGAAAAAGATGCCGCCAGTTCTGAGAGACCTTCCTTTGGCCAACACCCCTTGGCGGCCAGCAGCTTTTCTTCCCCTCCTCCCAAAGGTTCTGCACCTCCTCCCCTGAAATTGATGGCTTCCTCCGCCAAAACCCCAACAGGAGCAGATTCAGGGGAAGAACCCAGCTCGGCGAGTACTTCCGGTACCTCTTATATCGCCAATGCCCTCCTTTCCACGCAAATCATCAATTTCGAAAGTTCTCCTCCGCTGGCGTACCCTGCTATGCTCCAGCAACTGGATAAAACCTATGTTAAATCGGCGAACGTTGAACTGGCCCAAAGTCTCCGTGGGGTTGTTTCTGCTCATGAGAATGACGTTCTGGCTGGATTCAAAGAGGAAGTCGAAGAAAATGATCCCACCATTGCCCTTCCAGAGCTGAATTTGGGGCTGTCAGAGGCTGGGCAAAGCATTCAAACGTACCTCAAGACCTCCCAAGAAGAGGACACCGCGGAATTCATCAGATTTGAAAATTGGAATCCGGCTTTCACTGGGCTGGAAATCGAAGAAGGCAGTGGAAGCAATCCTCTTGATCTCATGGAGAAAGCTGTTGAAACGGAACGTACCGCTGTGTCTGATACTTTCGAGACCCAAAAATCACTTATCGCAAAGCAATCGGGCGGTGGAGATCTGACGCCTGACCTGACGGGCGTTTTGGATGGAAAAATCAGCATGGAATCCATTCCGACACCCGAGTTCCCAGCCGGTGATTTTGCCCTTCCTTCCCTCGAATTCTTACAGACCGAACAGCTGGACATCACCCAATCGGTCCAGACTCAAATTGATACGGAAATTGCCTCGAGGTATCCATCGATAGGAACCACCATCGAGGAATTCAAATTGCAGCACCAAGCCTTCCAGACAGCGTTGGAGGGATCCTCCGAGAATGAAGCCACATCGATTGAAGACCTTCCTTATGATCGCTCCCAATTCGTTGCCGATGTCCTCCATCAAAAGCAAACCCTGGGGAACAAGCTGGTAGATGCCGTTACAGATTACGATCAAAATGCGCAACAGGACAAAGATGAAGCGGAAACAGAGGTCCTCAGCGAAATTCAAACCGGAGATCAGGATATCCTCTCGGCCATCAATGGAGAGACTCCTGAGGATGAGCAGGATGGGTCTACGGTACAAGCCTTCAAGCGCCCTGGTTTCATTGATGACATTGGAGACGGATTAAAAGATGGATTCGAGAAAGGCATTGAAATAGGAAAAGATGTACCCCAAAAGGTCACCGACAAGGTCGAAGACGTCTTTTCAAATCTCACTATCGCGGACATCAAGGCTTTCCTTAAAGGCGAAGGTGGAGTCTCTGGTAAACCTGACTTGATGGCTACCATAAATTCTATGAAGAACCGGGTCCTGGGGGCTATTCAAACTCAGATTCAATCTTTGATCACAGATTTGAGCACACTCGCCACTACTGCCACCAGCACCATTGATGGGATTGTTACTGAGGTCACTTCCTACTGGGCGGACTTGCAGAATAAGTTGGACAAGAAGGTCCAGCAGAGCAGCCAAGGTCTGCAAGCCGCTATTCAGGTCATCTACACGGAGGTGGAAGCTGCTTTCAGTAAAATGCTTGAGGCAGGGGAAGGAGTTGTGGCAGCGATCATGGATTTTATAACCGATCTGTTGACCGGACTTGAAATCCTCAAAACTTTGGTCGAGGTTCTCCAAACGCTGATCTACCAACCGGGAATCCTGGTCAGTGCCGCCAGCGAAGTCGTATTGGGGATCGATGTTACCCAACCGCTTCCCAATGAATACCTGCAAGCTCCTGAGGCTGGTGTCGGGGAGTTGGTGGACATTCCGGACGAAAATCTGGACTTGCTCGCGCAGGAGACCTACTCAGAAGCAGACTTCGAAATGCAGCACACGTTCGATTATCCGGCCCACGACGACGACCTCATGGAAGCACTGTTGGCATTGCCGGAGGGGCAGCATGAGCTGGGGGATGACTTTACAGGGGGGCGCAATGGCATTGCGGCGCTGAAGTCCCACTTTGGTATCGGCGAGGATGGCTTGGAGGAATCGGGACAAACATCAACGTCCGAGGCCCCAGCCGAGCGAAATCGATTTGTCCCGGATGCCAATGGGATGGTGGGTCCCTTCACCAACAAAGAGCGGCTGAAATATTATTCCGAGCAGGTTGGCAAACAAATCGTGGCTTGGTTGGAAGATAAATGGCCGCTGCTGGCCGGGATCATTACTGGTGCCCTAGCCAGTGCGGCGGCTTTGATCATGTTTGGGGGCGTCCAAGTCGCCGCTTCCGTGGCGGGGATGGTGTTGACCGCCCTGGATGTTGCCTTTGGCATTCAGGCAGCGACTGAAATTCTGGCGGAACTAATCCTCTACATTAAGTCCGCATTACAAGGAAATACGCGAAAAAGTGCCTTCCACCTCGCCAAGGCTCTTTGCCTATTGGCCTTCGAAGTCGTCACCGGTGGCTTTGACTACCGGACCCCGGATGCCCCTTCCGGGGTCCACAAAATGCCCGACCCTGATGCCATTCCCCCGTCTCCCCACCTGCCCAATCCCAACCTTTCCCGGTGGAACCTCACCCGAAGAATTAGAGGCAAGGCTGAGGTACGCCCGAATGGAGATCTCCGCTCTGGGTTTGGTGACAGCGTCAGCGCCGGTAAATTCCACCTGAAAGGAAGCGATCCAACCATTGTCTCGGGCGCCGAAACAATGGATGAGCTGGCGCTGGGACTCGCCGCAGAATCCCGGTTCAAGAGCTTTTATGCGGAAGTCCGAGCCGAATGGATTCTGATTTTTGGCCGGATCAATCCGGATGTCTTGATGGGCAGGGTAAGGAAAAGTCGACGGATAGCCGGGCAACCAAAGCCATTCCCTCATCTGAGAACGACCTACAACAATCCAGATTACCTCAACAAAGCCGGCATCTCCAACCTCGATGACATCCACTTCAACGATTACATGAAAAACTATGAGGACCAAATCCTCGCCCACGCAGGTTTGTTGAACCAGGATCAAATTGATCAATTGAGAGTGTTGAACCTACAGCGACACCAGGGAAGTCCGGAACCAACCCACGCGATTCAAGAGGGGGATGAATTCCAAGACCACTTGGCCAAGCTCCAAAATGGAGATTGGTACAATACCAAAACCCGGGCCTGGAATAGTTCCAAGCAAGTCGATTCCCTGGCAGAATACCAGAGTTTTAACTTCAAGGGGAGCCAGTACCATTCGGATGCTAAACTGGCCCAATCGACATTTACCGGAACCACCATTGATGGGCTCAACTTTGAGGAAAGTATGGAAGCAATCGCCGATCAACGAGCCAACTATAGGCAAGAGGCGCATGGAATCGCATCAGATCCCCTTCGTGGAAAAGAGCACGAAGACTACAAGAAAGCCATGCAGGGAGTGATCGGTTCAAGTGAGGAAGCGGGCGAATTGGCGGGACGGGCCTTTGTCAAGACCCAATATCCCAAGGCAAAAGAAATAGACGCTACGACCTCTGGAGGAGGAAAATCGGGAGAATTTGATTTGGTATATGAGAATAGTGGGGCATACATCGTTGTTGAGGCAAAAGGGGGAACTTCTCCCTTGGGTTCCAGGAGAACTTCAGATGGTAAGCGAGCCCAGCAGGGAAGCCCGGAGTACTTCGAAGCCATCACCGAAGTGATGCGGACCGATAGCAAGCCCCAAATCGTCCAACTAGGAGCAGATCTGCACCAAGCATTCCATAATGGAGGGGTTGAGTACTATATGGTGCGGCAAAAATTCAACGGGGATACCCCAGGCGAGATCATTGTCAAGAAGTTCCAGATCTAATCTTAGAAGAGACCAGTCCTTCTCCCATTCAAAGTATCGCTCGATCCAACGAACCTTACACATGCCCCGGAAACGTATGCTTCCGGGGCATTTTCTTGGCCCTAATCTTCATGGATACGCTTCGAGGCCCTCCCAGAGGACCGTTTCATGCGCATCCACAAGTCCTATATCGCCTCCCTCGACAAGATCGAGGCCTTGGAGGGCAATTCGCTGATCCTGGCTGGGGTGCGGATCCCGGTGAGCCGCGAGCGGCGGCAGGAATTGGTGAAGCAGTCGTTTTGAGGGGGGGATTGGCCTCTTTGCCCTCCATTTTCAATTTCCTGTTTCCCTTTTCTCAACCCCATATTTCCCCATCCCTGTGCCCGATCCCGTCTTAAATTTTCCCTGTCCCATTTTTTCCTTTAACTCTATTTTCACATTCCCCCTTCTTCCCGTCCTCTTTCTTCCCTTCCTCATCTTTTCAATGCTGACATTTCCCAAAATTTGCATATCCCCACATTGATTCCATTTTCACATTGTCCCTTCTTCCCGTCCCTTCATTCATCCCTCTCCTCCCCGATCCACCAACCCCCTAAAAACCCAGAAAGCCCCGCCAATCGACGGGGCCTCTGGAATATTGAGACAGGTTTCCCTGTATCAACGGAATTGGAGTAAGTACTAATCGCGCTTGAAAACTGTGGTGGAACTGCCCATTCCACGCTTGATCCGGAAGTAGCAACGGCTGATGCCCGGGTTGAAGATTTTCTCATACTTGGCACCCTTGGAGGACAGCGTCTGCCAATCGGGAACGATGGTATAGTAGGGATCGTTCCAGGTCGTGCGGGCCTTGAATCCAAACTTGGTGGCAAACAACAGGCTGTTCCGGGTGATTGAGGCGGAGGTAATCATTCCATGTACCTCTCCAATCGGGCTGATGCTGATGTGCGGGCCCAACAGTCCAAACAGCTTGCCATTTCCGTCCTGGGGGGCCTTGATGGTCAAGGCCAGTTCGGAGACGCCATCGGCCAGGGTACGACCGACTTCCTGATAAGCAAATTCCGGTTCTTGGGAGGCTTCATCCGGGTCTATCTTGAAGGCGGCTTCCTCCGCGGTGGGCTCCGCCGAGAACTTGGCGGCCAGCACATCGTCGATGGATTCGCCTTCCTGGATGGCCGTCACTTCAAAATTGGCTTCGGTGTATTGGTCCAGGGTGGCCTGGTCATGGGCGAACAGGCGCACGGTGATGGAGCTTTCACCATCTTCCGCGAAGATCACCATGTCCTTTTCCAGGGAGAAAACCGGAATCTCTTCTTTGGCTTGGAGATCGGCCACCTTTTCCTGGCAGGAAGTCAGCATCAGGAAGAAAGCGAAGAGGGTCAATGAGAGGGCAACAGTTGTACGGGTCAACTTTTTCATGGGGATAAATTTGTAAGGGTTTGTGTTTTAATAAGTTGAACCTTGGAAAATGTCCCTAGCAGTATTGATTGTGAAAGTGGAAGGCCTGGGTGGGGATTCGCTCTGGAAAATGAAAAACGAACGGTCCCAGCACAAAGACTTTCGGCGGCCATTGATCGGTGGCCAGTTCCCAGCTGGTGAAGATGTAGTTAAAGTGTAATGGATTGCATTCCGTGTGTGGAACGATACGAAGGTGCACGATTCGAGGCTTCCACCAAATTATTTTCAACCAACTGCCAGAACTTTTCAACCACCTGCATCCGACGGATTTTTGCTCTCTCGTTGCGGTTGGTGGGGAAATGGATGCGGCTCGTTGAGGCTGGGGCTCCGTTCAGAGGTTCCAAGCCCTCTTTTTGCCCCCAATATCCTTTCCCATTTACATATTCCTACATTTTACCCATTTTACCCTTCCCATGTACCAACAGCTCGAAGCCTATATCCGCCAGCGGGTCGATACCAGCGAGGAACTCCTTCAACTGGTCGTCGGTCAGTTCAAGCCCGTCAAAGCCAAACGGGGCCAGGACCTGCTCCTTCCCGGCGACATCTGCCGAGACTGCTATTTCGTCAACAAAGGGGGCGTCCAGCTCTATACCGTGGACAAGGACGGCAACGAATCCACCCGGGACCTCCTGTTCGAGGACGAATTTGTCACGTCCATTCCCAGCTTCATCAACGGTATTCCCGCCTTACAGGGCATGCGGGCCATCGAAAGCGCCGACCTCCTCACCATTTCCCGGGAACAATTTGACCAGATGAACCAACGCGTTCCCCAATTCGCCCGCATCTACCAGCACAACCTCGAAAAGTACTATTCCGATTCCATCCAACGGCTGAACAACCTCATGTCCATGGACTCCCTCGACCGCGTCCGTTGGATTTATACCCACCGCCCCCTCCTCCTCCAACGCGTTTCCAACCGGCTCCTCGCTTCCTACCTCAACATCAACCCCGCCACCCTCAGCCGCCTCAAGCACAAATTGTAAACGTTGACCTAGGTCAAGACTTTCGGGACCGCCAGCCGCCATCTTTGACGTGTTCACATTCGTTCACTCAAAGACAACCCCATGAAACTCATTCCCCAACTCGGCAAATGGCTGTTCATCATCCCCTTTGCCGCCTTCGGACTCCTCCACTTCGGGCCATTGGAATTCTCATTGCCCTATATCCCTGACTTCCTGCCCTTTCCAGCTTTCTGGGTCTATTTCTCGGGAACCGCGCTCCTCGCCTTTGTGGTGAGTGCGGTCTGGAGCAAATACGACCGGCTGGCCGGTCTGCTCCTCGCCCTCATGCTCCTCCTGTTTGTGGTCCTGATCCACCTCCCCAAAGCCATTGGCGGCGATTTCCTCGGCGTCATCGCCGCCTTCCGCGACCTCGCCATGGCCGGAGCCGCCCTGCTCTACGCGTCGGCCTTCGCCCGCGACCCCCGATTTGCATTCTCACTTCAACAACTTCAATAATTATGAACACCACCACCATCCACCACCGCGTCCATTTTCCCACCGCCACCGCCGACCAGCTCTACCGGATGTACGCCGACGGAGCGCTCCACACCGAAGTCATCGGCTATCCCTCCGAGATCAATGCTACAGCCGGTACCGAGTACAATGTATGTGGCGGCTATATGACGGGAAAAATGGTCCACAGCGAACCGGGAGCGCTTTTGGTCATGACCTGCAAGGCCCGCAACTGGTCCGAGGAGAGTCCGGAATCGATTCTGGTACTTGAGTTTGGGGCCGGGGAAAATTGCGCCTGGTTGCAGCTCACCCAATCCCGGATCGAGGCGTCCATTGCCGAAGAATTTGATCAGGGCTGGCACAATTGGTATTGGAATGCCTGGAAAAAGCACCTGGGTGAAGCCGTAGCCGCCAACTAAGTCCCCTTTTCCTAATTCACCAACCGCTCCAGCGTTTCTTTCAGGGCGTCGGTCAATTGATCGGCATTGGCCCGGGAGAAGCACAGGGGCGGTTTGAATTTGATCACATTGTGGTGGGGACCATCGGTGCTGAGTAGGAAGCCCTGCCGCCTCAACTCATTGACGAGTCGGTGGGCCAGCTTGGCATCGGGCGTGAAACGGCCATCGTCCCGGACCATCTCGATGCCCAGGAACATTCCGGCTCCGCGTACTTCGCCGATTTGGGGAAATGCCATCGCCAGGTCCTCCCAGGACTGGACCAGATGCCCGCCCACTTCTTTTGCGTGTACCTGCAACTCCTCACTTTCCAACACGTCCAGCACCGCCAATCCCGCCGCACAGCTCACGGGATTGCCCCCGAAGCTGCTGAAGAATTCCATGCCATTCGCGAAGGCATCCGCAATGGCGGTGGTGGTGACGACGGCCCCCATCGGGTGCCCATTCGCAATGGGCTTGCCCATGATGACGATGTCCGGGACCAAGCCCTGGCTCTGGTAGGCCCAAAAGTGCCCGCCAACCCGCCCAAATCCGGTTTGGACTTCATCGGCGATGCACAGACCGCCCCGGTCGCGGACCAGAGCGTACCATTGCGCCAGCCAGCCGGGTGGCAGGACCAACTGCCCCCCGCATCCCACGATGGTCTCGTGGATGAACGCCGCCGGCTCAAAGTTTTCCGGCAGGGGCGAAGGCGCTGCCATGAGGTTGCGAAGCAGGTCCGGCACCTTGAGCTCGTGGACCAACGACGGCGTGCCCGGGCCCCCTTTGCCCGCATACTTGTAGTGGCTCACCCCAATCGAGGAAAATGTATTGCCGTGGTAGCCATGCTCGAGGACTAACCATTGCTGCCGTTGGGTGACGGTATGGGCGATCCGCAGTGCCAGGTCGGTCGCGGAACTTCCCGAATTGACCAGGAAGACCCGGTTCAATTCCAGGGGAAAATAGCCGAGCAGCCGCTCGGCATAATCGGTCAGGAGGGGATAGAGGTAGCGGGTATTTGTGTTGAGGCGCGCGGCCTGCCGCGCAATGGCCTCCACGACGGCCGGATGGTTGTGGCCGACGTGGGGGATATTGTTGACGCAGTCAAGGTAAGTCCTGCCATCGGCGCTGTACATGTACTGCAAGCCACCGCGGACCATGTGGATCGGTTCGTCGTAGCTGATGGACATGGCGCGGCTGAAGGAGCGCCTCCGTTGAGACAACAGTTGTTCGTTGGTGGGAACAGGTTCCGGCGTTTCTCCAATCGCTTCGAGAAATGCCTGGGTGGCCCGCAGCGGATTGATGCGGTGAAGTTGGTGCAACAGGTCCCAGGCCGGCCGTTCGGAGATGACGGTATAATCATCCGCTTCGGCCTCGTTGCGGGCTTTGTTCGAGCTGATCACCGAGATGCACAGACGGGCCGCGATCAGCCAATACAGGATGGAGAGGGCTTCTTTGGACAATCGCCATTCCTGGTGGTAGGCATGGATCAGGTCCTGCGCAGCGGCCAGCGGATACTCCCGGTCCATCATGACATAGGCCAATGCCACCGCAACTTCCTGTATCCGAGGTGCATATACAGCATCCCCAAAATCAATCAGCCCTGCGACGCGGTCGCCCTCGCAGAGGACATTCCAGTCGTTGGCGTCGTTGTGGATGAGTTGGCGGGGAAGGGTCTGGAAAATGGATTGGGCTTCGGTCCGGAATCCCTGGAGGAAGTACTGGACGAGTCGGCGCTGTTCGGGTTCCAGCAGGTGATGGGCATCGGGGGCCGAATCGAGGAGGGTTCGCTGCAAATCCCATTTGATGTGGCGGGCGTGGAGCTCCAGGGCCTCTTGCCGGGCCAGCCCGGCATCGAGCTGTCCGAGGAGTCTTCCGAGGGAACGGTTCAGCTCCGGGGACTTTTCGCTTTCCGCATAAAAACTCCCTTCCAACCATTCCTGCACCTGCACCCAATACCTCCCGGCCCCTTCTATTTCCACCGCTTCCACCCAATTGCCCTGCACACTTCGCCGCGGCCGTGGTATTTTCCCTGCCAATTCTCCCTCTTCCACCAAGTCCCACTGCACCCGCGACAAGACCTTACGGAAGGGCGCTTCAATTGAATCTGGCGTCATTTTGAACACCCACTTCTCCTCCCCCACCACGAGAAAATTCAAATCGACGTAACCCGCCAATTGGGTGACTTGCCCGGCCTCGAATCCAAACAATTGGGAGGCAAGTTGCTGAACATTGTCAATGGAAACGCGGGTCGTAGGCATGGGATGAAATTAAATAAAAAAGAGGTCCTGCTGGGTCCAGAACCTCCTTTGAGCCCCGAAAATCCTGGCCTTAAACGTCCATTTCGGCAACGGTGGTCCCACTTCCGACCAGTCCTTCAGCCTGGGCGGTATCGCGTAGGTGGTTCTTGACCCGCACAATGGGCATCATTAAATCGGTCGCAGTGACCTGCGGAACCGTCGCTTCGGTATCCGCAGTAGCGGTGGTTTCGGCCTGGCCTTCCGTCTCGCCCTCGGCTCCTTCGGCCTCTGCTGCCTCCGGCTCCGGCTCCTGGTACAATTCCAGTCCCGCCCTGACCAGCAAGGTCATGTTCGCGGCATTGTAGCCACCTCCGGTATCGGGATGGCCTTCCAGGTCAATGACCCGGCCCCCGACGCCATTGGTTCCATTGCCATTGGAGCCATTGGTATTGCCTTCCACCGTACTGATACGGTGCGTCGCCGAATTATAGGCTTCAACCATCACGGTATGGTCAAATGCACCATCGCGGTCGTGGTTGATGGTCATGACATCTCCGGGCATAGGCGTGGGACGGTCGGCAAAGAAATCCGTAAACACTTGGTCCAAAGCGGCTTCTCGTGCTTCCTCCGAATCAAATTCGGCTTGGTGATGGGCCCTCAGGTTACTCGTCAGAGTGGCCCATTCCGGCTGGGAAATCCCGGCCCCGGTATAGTTTTCGAAGTCATTGGGAGCGGTAATATTGTCTGGATCGTACTCTCCATCGGTATAGTTCAGCCCCCGGACCTGCCATGAGTTCAAGCGGGAATTGGACCAAAAGATTAGGTCCCCGGAGACCAATTGCTCGTTGAAACCAATGAGCTGGTGGATATAGCCGTTGAACATGGTGCACCAATCGCGGTTGCCCGCCGGACTGGCATTGTTCGCGGCCAGGTAATCGTTGACAAGGTGCCCCGCGTTCGGCCCCTCTTCATGGTCCTGTGAGCCATTGAAATACAAACGGTTGAGCAGGAATTCGACCTGGCCAATATCGGCCTTCATCTGGCCCAGGATTCGCAATTTGGTGGCTGTCTCGACATCTTCCCGGCTCAGGTAGGCCCGCACATCTTCAATGGGGGGAATTTCCGTTCGGGCATGGTCGATCATGAGCTGGACCTCGTCCTGTCCCCAGGCCGAGAAATTGCCGGCCCCGTGGGCCAGAGTATTGCGGGCCCGCCACATCTCTACCTCGCTGAGGTGCTGTTCCAGCCAGGTGACCGCGGTAGGGTCGGCGTTGATGGCATCAATTTGCTCGGTAAAGAAGGACCAAAAGGCGTTCGGATACGGCGGAGTAAAGCGGAAAAAGTGCAATTGTTCCACCAAAGGCGAAGGATCACCCTCATCTCGCTGGATGACAGTACTGGCTTGGAGCTGGAATGTTGGAGGAGCGGCACTTAGCTGCAAACTGCTTCCTTCGAAGTCAGATTGTGCATTTTCGTGCGCGGCGGCGTGCACGGTATCGGTAGACATAGAATGGCGATTTCAGATTGAAAAAATAGATTCAAGTAGTAGTCATCTCTAAAATAGATAAAAATGATGACAAACTTCTCGCGGTTGACCTTGTTTTTCCTGCTGCTGTTTGGGTAGGGTAATGCGGATTAAAGGCGTTTCAGAAAAAAGGAAAACATGAACGCATCTACACGAATTTGGCAGGCCCTACCACCACTGACCATTACAGTTCTGCTCATTTTATTCAGCCACCATTCTCTCCTCGCGCAGGATGAAGAGGACACTTTCGAAGGCCGCAGCGATGGTTGGGCGCCCATTCCGGGAATTGAACCCGGCGGCTTGGCAGTGGTCGACCAGCGCTCCTTTCTGATCGCATTCGGCGCCGCGGCCCTTTCCTATGGCCTGGCCGAATTGGTCTTTGACGATCCCAATACGAGTTTTTACCAGGTCCACGGAGGCATCATGCGCGGCACCGGAGGGACCACGGTTTTCATGGAGAACTTCGGCATTGAGAAGCGCCTGGCCCCCTGGTACGCGATGAGCGTGGAACTGAACAACCAGCAATGGACGGATGGAACCTACCGCGGAGCCGGGATGGGCATCATGGGGTATTACCGCTGGTACGCATTTGGAAAGCGGCGCTTCAGCCCCTTCCTGGAAGTCGGGACGGGCCTGTTCACTGGTTTCAAACGCTTTCCTCAGAACGGCACTCTTTTTACCTTCAACCTCACCACCCATGTCGGGCTGGAATATACCCGCGATAACCAGGACAAGATCCGATTCAATTACGGCCAGACCCACCAAAGCAACAATGACCTAGGGGAACGGAACCCAGGATTTGACGCCAATGGATTCACAGTAAGCTATTTGTGGTATTGGGGAAAGGGGAAATGAGATCGATTGACCATTGAAGGAGAGAAACAGGGGCTTCAGAAGGTCTTATCAACCGCTTTGCCAATTTGTGGACCGTGGCATTCCAGATAGTGTTATATTTGCAGGGTCTAATTGCCCTCGATCATGCATACTCAAGCCCATTCTCCAGTCCTCCAACGCTCTGGCTTTGATACCGAAGAGCCCCAAGCGGTTGGAAAAACCATGTCCCCGGTTCCCTTTCAGCTCAGCGCCGACGACTCGGCCGGAGCTCCCTCCGGACCTTCTCTCTCGGGAACCATGCCCGCTCCCGCATTGCAGTTGACCACCGAAGAGGGGCCTCCCTCCAAGATGCGCCGCTCGAATGAAGCCGGCGACGGGGTGGAACTGAACGCCGATGGCACCCCCCTCGTGCAGGACGTGGCCTCCGACGACGCCCTCGCGGCTGCCGGAGGCGGAGGAGATGATAATGGCGACGGCGGTGGAGGATCTTCCGAACCTGAACCCGCCGGACCGAGCGCCAATATCAGCAACCCCAACATCACCAACGTGGAGTTTCTGGCTTCGCACGCGATGAACACCTACGGGGGCAATAACCGCAACAATCCGCTCTGGACTCCCGGAAGCGGCGACCATGCTGCGGCCTATACCATGAATACCAACCCGAATGTACGGGCCCAGATCACCTTTGGAGATGGTTCAGCCATTGAAAATGCGGATGCGGCCAGTGTACGGGTCAAAGAAGGAGATGTCGTCCGCGGCCAAGCGGACAACGTTGCCATTACCAATGCGGGCATCGAGGTCAATCCCATCAACCTCGTTGGATTGACCGGTTCTGATGCCATGCGCCAGCAAACCAATACCCTTACCTGGGAATTGACGGTCGACGGCGGAAACTGGATCAACCTCGGCAATTCGGGTGGCCACCTCCTGTACTGGTTGGTCGGAGCGCCTACCACGGCCAATCCCACGACCTTCGCCATTGACAAGATCACGCGCTATGTCAATGGCAATGCCGACCCGGTCACGGCCATCCGGACCGGACTCCGCGGAGAAATCAACTACGATCCCGCCGATCCCATCAATGCCGATCCTTTGTCCGTGTACAACGATGGCGTGGCCATCTGTACCGACTTCGGCAACCTCCTCGTCCTGCTGGCCAAAAACGCGGGCTACAATGCCAATACGGTCATGTTCTGGGGCGGATTTGAATACGCCGGTCGTCCGATCTGGATTTGTGAGGGCGGCAGTTTTGTGAACCTCCACAATACCCGGGCCCTGGACAATGCGTACCACCCCGGTGGTGGCGCAGCGGGTTGGAACTTCAACTACCACGTCATTGCCCGGATCGCCGGTAACCTCCAGGATGCGGCCCTGAACCGTCCCGGCTACGAAGCGACGGCCGTTCATGCGGGTAAGCAGGCGAAAATGATTCAATTGGCCCCGGGTGCAATGCCCGATGCCACGGTGGGAACGGCCTACTCGGAAGAGATTCCGCGCTTCGGCCACAACATTGACGTGACACTCAAGGAATATGGTGAGCGGGTCGTCAATGCGGACTTCAACAATATCCTTCCCCTGAAGGTACCCGTTGGAGCCCCCTCTCCGATCTCGATCGGAGTTGGCTGGGCAGCAGGCGCCGGACTCCCGGCTGGTTTGGCCATCGATCCGAACAATGCCCGGATCACCGGCACCCCCACCGCGGCCGGAAATACCAATTTTGATTTGACCACCAATGGAGCCGGCATGACCGATACCGGAGCCTACTCCATCAATGTGAATGCCGCACCTTAATGCTGCGGTTCCTCAACGCATATTTTCTGATATGGCTGGGTCTGCTTGGACCCAGCCATTGCAATTCATCCCTATCCCCCATGAACGATCCCAAGCCTCTGGCTGCGGACCAACGGATTGATTCCGAAGCCCCGCTGACCATTTCCCTGGGCCAATCCGGCGTTCCCACTACGAGTATTTCCGTTCCCACTCTTGAGGCCCTGCGGGCGACCAACCGATTGTATATTGGTGCTTGTGCCGGTGCAAAGAAAGAGGCCGGGACGAGTCGGGACAAAGCCTTGGAAGAGCTGAAAGCGGAATTGGGAGGCGTATTTGAAGCGGATTTGACCGACTTTATCCAAATGCACGCGGGCCTTGTTTCGCCTGAGACCTTGGCCCAGTACAATGCTCCCGGCATGAGTTTGACCGTGGATGAACCCCAGGAAGCCTTTTACCACCTGGCCTTTGGAATGGACGAGTGGGCGGTATATGGATTGGGGGAAGCCGGACGCTTTCACACGGTGTTTTTGGGGCGGATCATGGAAAAGGGGGAAGTGCTGGAGGACAATGGAAACGTAAGAGAAAGCCTTCGGGAGGCGACAACCCAAGCCCTCCAATCCTTCCTGCCCAAGCTGAACTGGCAGGAAATGGAAGACCAATCCAATCAATTTTCCCCCTTCGACTTCGTGCTGTACCTGCAACAGGAGAACCGGGTGGTGAAATCAGGGGTGAGGAAATTACAAGGGAATAGTCTGGTAGAACGGTATTTCTGGGGAATTCGGGTGCAATGGGGAAGAATCTAGTACGGGCCTCAATCAATCCGTCCAAAAGCTGATCTCTGTCTCTGGCATCTGCTCTTTCAAGGCCTCCACTGCTTGCGCGTCCAGTGGATTGGCGCCCAAGCCCAGGTATTTTAAGTCTGGATACAAGCGAAGCAGTCCCTCCGGCAAATCCGGCAATTTGTTCTCCGTAAGGTCGAGGGACGTGAGGGGCAAATCCCATAAAAAGTCCGGCAACTCCTGAATCCCATTGGACGAAAGGTCCAACTGGTTCAGTCCCTCTAATGCCCCAATGGCTTCCGGGACATCGTACAGATTGGAATAACTGATGTTCAGGGACTTCAGCGAATCCAATCCCATCAGCCCCTCCAAGGCCGTCGGCAACAAGGGATTCTGGCCCAAGGCCAGCACCTTCAGCTTGGGCAGTCCCTCCAGAGGAAGGGGAACTGCCCGGACCCCGCATCCATTCAGGTTCAACTCCTCCAGGCTGGCGAGGCCGCTCAAAACGGGGGACCAGCCCAGCCGGTCATTGTAGGAAAGGTCCAAGCGCCGCAAGGAGCGCCACGCTCCAATATCCGCCGGCAATTCCTTCAAGCCATTGTGTCCCAAGGCCAACTCTTCCAAGTGCTGGCAGGCCAGCAGCTCGGCCGGAATCTCCTCCAATCCGCATCCCGTACAGATGAACACCGTCGTTTCTGGATGCCGCGCCAAAGAGTCGCGGACTTCCGTCGCATAGTCCACCTGGTGGAACTCCATGCGGAATTCCAGAGTGCTCCGGCCGGAAGGCCGGGTTTTGCAGGCACTCAAGAGCAAGAGTACCAGCAAAAAGCCGAAGAAATGGTTTACGGATTCCAGTTGTCGAGGAAATGTTGGACGTAAGGATAACCGTTGACGGTGGCCATGTCGTTGTACCAACCTTGGGCGGAACCTCCCCGGTTATGCATCACCGCCACAATGCTGGCGACGACCTGGGCCCGGTTGGGTTCATTCTGCGCGACGATGCCATCGACCGTATTGTAGTTGTCGCGGATATGGTACGCGGCGATTCCGCCGTTGCCGTCGGTCAGGGCGTTCCGTACCTTCTGGCCGTCCTCATGGCTGAAGATCGCCTTGGTTTGGAAAGCAGCCCGGTTCTCGCCGTAGGCGTCGATGTAGCGGATATAGGTCCGCAGCGAGCTGCGGTTCATGCCCACAGCATCCATCGAGTCCGTCACGTCATCGTCGTTCATCATCTGGGTCGCCAACTGGTTGGCGTACTGGTTCGCAGTGAGGCCGGAGCCCTGCGGCGCGATGACCGTACCGGTATTCCCGTTGGTCCGGGGAACGCCAAGAGCTTGAATATGGCGGTAAATATTGTGGGTATTGAACATCCGGCGGATGTCTTCCTCCTGAAGGCCGGTATCGGTCAGGAAGTCTTCCCCATTCTGGGTGATGAAGTTCTGGATGGCCTGGTTCAAGGTCGCCTGGTTGGTGGCATTCGGAACGAGGGCCCGGGTATCGGAATAGGCATCCCGCGTTTCGGTGGCGCGGTCCCGCATCTCGTCGATGCTGGCTTGGTCGAGGTTGTAGTGAGCGGCCAGGTCCGCATTATTGTCGAGGGTTCCCAAGGCGGTACTGCCGATCATCTGACCGGCCCCGTAGGAAGCAGGCACGCCCGCCCCATTGGTGAGGTTCGCGGGAATCTCACCCGGGCTATTGGCCCCTTCAATGGCTTCAATCGCATCGAGGATGGCCTGAAGCGCATTGTCGTTGATCTCCAATTCGAAGTCCGCTTCCGCGTTCGTGGCTTCGGGATTGATGGTGGTCATGGTCCCGTAAGTGGGATCATTGAGCGTCCGTTCGGTCTTGCCACCGGCGCCAATCCAGCCATCGGGACGGCCCACAGCATTTTCCTGGAAGGCCCGGATCGCGGCAATGGTTTCCGGCATGTCGTTGTCGGCCACGTTTCCACCTTCGGGATCCACGCGCTCATCGAGGTAATTCGCGGTACTGAGGAATCCAAGGTCGTGGAGGCGGTCCTGGACCGCGCGCACATCGGCCGCCGCATTGGGGCGACCGGTTCCCACGTTCCCGGCGATGTCCACGCCGCCCGGCGCGGGCAGGGAAGGATTCATCAACAGACGGTGGGTGTCGCTCCCGGCACTGACCGTCCCGTTCTGGGTCAGGCCCATGACTTCCTGGAAGGAATTGATGGCCGCAATGGTTTGGGCCAGATTGGCCTCGGGGACCGCCTGCGGTTCAGCCTGGTCGTCCGCCTGAGGCGGTGCTTCAGCCGTGGCATTGGCCTGGCTGAGGTAGCCGAGGGCAACCAAACGCGTCTGGATGGCGGTGACGTCAGCCGGCATATTTTCTCCTCCGGTCCCGACGGAATCGGTCAATCCGAAGCGGTTCTCGCTGAATTGGCGGGGATTGTTCAGCTGGCTCTCCTGCAAGCTGTCGACAGATACGAAATGGAGGCTCGTGCCCTGCGCATTGTTGAAGGCGGTAATCGCAGCAATGGTCTGGGTGAGGTTCGCCTCTTCGATCTGGCCTTCGGCATCTTCGGCCGGGGTCTCGGCCTGCAAGTCGTTGTCGTTGAGGAAACCCAGGGCATTAAGGCGGGCCTGGACGGCCCGGACATCGGCGACATTGTTGGTGCCGCCCTGGCCGACGGTATCGCCGACATTGACGGTTCCGAGGGGCTGGGCCAGGCCACCATTCAGGCGAGATTCGACCACCTGGTCGGGTTCGATCAGCAGGACAGGGCGGCCGAGGGCCGCCACGCTCCAGCGGGAGAGCGCGCTCATCGTATTGGGAATATCGGCGATGGCGACGGCGCCTTCGGCATCGTCGGCGATGCGTTCGGCTTCCCAGTTGGCATCGCTGAGGTACCCGAGGGTATGGAGTTCGTCCTGGACGGCCCGGACATCGACGGGGGCATTGGTCCCGCCGTCTCCGACGGAGGCTCCAAGGTCAACCTGACGTTGAACGGGGGTGGTGCGACTCAATTGAAAGGTGGGACCTGCTTGCAGGTTGAGGGCGGGGGCGCGCATCTGGATACCACCGGTAGATTCGTGGCTTTCCTGATCAGCATGCGCCGATTGGTGAACGTGTTCGGCAGACATAGTTGGGTCTTAAGAGGGCAATTGGCAATATTAAACACTGCAATATACGGAATTCAGGGAGTGATTCTTGGGAAAATCGTGGGTCAATGCCCTAAAAATGAAGTGGACGGGTCAAAAAATCGGGATAGGGACAGGAGCGGGTTGTTTGAGCTCCCGACCAGCGGGAGGAGCGAGTCGCGGATGGCCCGGGCCGGAGGCATCCCCCTAGCCCTTATTCCCCATCGTCAGCAACTGCCAAAGCCGCTTGAACTGGCCGCTGCGGAGGAATGATGGGTCGGCAAAACCACTGCTGGCCTTGTTGAGGCGGTTGGTGAGCTTGTAGGTGGAGGTGAGCGCCATCGGGTACTTGCGGGTGGCGTTACCGCGGACGACGCCGATCTCGTGGACCGGGTTCTTGGCGTCGAGGGTATTGATCAGCACGTCCATCGGGGTGGCGCGCTTGGTGGTGATCAGGACGAAGTCAAAGGTGGTCTTGGGGGCGTGCTGGATGATTTGCTCGATGAGGGCGCGGCTGCGGGCGAGGTCGTCGATGTCGCCGTCGGAGTAGATGACGAAATTGGTGAAGCCGACGTAGTTCTCCTCGAATTTCTTGCGGTAGGCGACCTGGCGGATGGTGTGGAGGAGGGCCGGGGACAAATAGGTCATGGTATTGAGGCCGCCGGTGACCTTCTCGATGGTCTTGCCGATTTCGACGAGGGAGTCCCCGGGCTTGGCGATTTCGAGGGGATTTTCGGGGCCGAACATGGTGATGAAGGTGTCGTAGCCGGCGACCCGGCTGGCCATGTAGTCGATCACCGCTTCCTGGATCGCCTTGTCCATGGGCATGGGATGCCCGCCAAAGGTCATCGACCGCGAGCCGTCGATCAGGATGATGCGCGTCGGCCGGGAGGCCGCCGCCCGCCGTCCGTCCTTGCGGAACATGCTCAGGTGGTCCTTGTCGAACTTTTCGCGCTTGGCGATGCGCTGGATCAGGGAGTCCATCGCGCGCTGGTCAAAGCGGCGCAGGTCCCCGCCTTCGGGGATGAGGGAGTGCTTCTTGGAGAGCTTGTGGACGAATTTGAGCTGGGCGCGCTTGAGCTTTTCGAGGCTGGCGGCCATGACCGAGATGACCGAGCCGTGGAGGCTGACCCGCTTGGAGAAGTCCTCCCAGGATCCGCCGGCCAATTCGTCGAGGCCCATGGGGCTGGGCGGGTTGACGATGTGGGGCGGGGCTTCGGGCTGCTCCTGTTCGCGGTCCTTCCGCCGCTCTTCGCGCTTTTCGCGCTCGCGTTGTTGTTCTTCTTCCGCCTCGTCGGCCTCTTTGAGGGCGTCCATGAGGTCGGAAATCGAGGAAAGCGGCTCCTCGGGAATGTATTCGCTGTCGAGGACCTGGTTGCTGTCGGCGGTCCCGCCGTGGTCCGCGCCCTGGTCACCCTTCTTGTCTTCGTCTTCGTCCAACGGCGGCTCCTTGGCCTCCGGGGGTTGGGTCTGGTCGACCATTTCCCGCACCAATTCCGCTTCGGCTTCCTCTTCGTCCTCCACTTCCTCGACCTTTTGCTCCGCATCTTCGGACTCGTCCATCTGCTTTTTGATGTCCATGTCCTCCAATTGCTGCTCCAACTGGTCCATCAACTCTTCCAAACTCGGAGTTTCCTCCTCGCCTTCTCCCTCTTCGCCGCCCTCGGCCTCCTGCATTTGTTCCTGCTCCTCTACCTGGTCCGGGTCCGGCGCGGGCATGTCCTCATCGTTCATCTGCGATTCCTGCTCCTTTGACTCGCCCTCCTGTTGTTGGTCCTCGCTGTCTTCTTGTTCCTGTTGGTCCTGCTGATCCGGCTTCTCAGTGGGATCACTCTGCTGACCGCTGCCGCCATCCTCCGGAGGAGAATCCCCCGCGTCGTCGGCATCGTCTTCCGCCCCCTCTTCCGATTCGTCTTCGCCCTCATCCCCGTCGCCGGTGGATTCATCTTCGCCCTCGCCATCGCTCTCGCCTTCCTCCTCCTCTGGCTTTTGCTCGGTTGGCTCCTCCCCTTCCAGGTCTTCGTCGGAGTCGTTGTCGGCATTTTGGTCGGCCTGGGTGGGCGGGGCCGGGTTGTCATTTTCCTTTTCCTCGTCGTCGTCCTCAGGCTCCTCTTGCTCATCTTTGTCCTGTTGTTTTTTCTTGGGAGGCGGGGGATCGGTATTCGTGTTGGATTCGAATTGGTCCATCGCATCGTCCACATCGCTCTCCTCGTCCTCCAAGATCTCGTCCACGATGTCTTTTGCGAAGAGGTCCCACATCTCGTGGATCAATTCAAACCGGCGCTCGGCATAGGCTTCGGCCTGTTCTCCGTAGTGCCGGGGACCACCGGCCATCTCCTGAAGTGGCGGGAAATAATGTTCGACTTCCTCACACATCTCGATCAGCTGGTCGAATGCCGCTTCGGCCTCCAGTTTTTCCTCGGGATTGTCCCGGTCGCGGGCGGTGATCCACTCCGGATGCGACATCAGGGAGGCCCAACCTTCGGGCGTATTGTCGAAGAGGCCGTTGTTGGAGAGGAAAACGCGGGAGATGATGAAAGTGAGGTTCTTGAACCGGTTCTCGGGGGTGGCTTCTCCGTAGACTTCGCGTTGTTTGAGGAAACGCCGGCCCACATCTCCAATCGCGGTATAGAAATGGTTCAGGGAATAACCGTAGTCCTGGCCGAATATCTTCCCGACTTGTTCGGTGAAGCGGTTGACACAATTGTCCTCACAGGCATTCAGGAAATACTGCTTTAGCCGCAGCTCGTGCGACATGGTGAGGGCCGTGTCTGAATTTTCCATCTCCGCAATGCCATCGCTCAATTCCTGGATATAGGACGGAACGCCCCGGGTCAGGACCGCGTGGCCCATCTCGTGGACCACACAGGCGCGGGCGTGTTCGAAGCCCGCCAGCATGGAATAGAGCAGGTCACAATTGATGCGGCCAGGGGCGGGGTTGACGGCATAGGAAAACCAGGAGCCGGGAGCGCCCCAACCGACCATCAGGTCATTGTTGCGGAGGAGGTTGAAGATATGGGAGGCGTACAGGGCCCGCATGTAGCGGACCTTGCGGCTCCGGAGCAATTGGCGCCAGAGTTGGGTGGAGTCGAGGCGGTTCTTGCCGCGCCGCCGCTCCGGCCAATTGAGGATAAGTTCGGGATTGTAGATCAAAAAGAGCAGGTGGGCGGCCCAGAGCAATTGCTTGGCGGGCGAGGACAGGTCGGGATCTTCGGGGGCGAGGCCCTCCAGAATCGCCGCAGAAGCATTCAGACTTTCTTCGGTCAAATCCTCTTTGTCCAACAGGGTCTGGAGGGACTGGATGAACAGCTTGAGTTCTTCCTTGGCAAAAATGCTTCCCTGCCAATCCATCATGACCCGGTCCAGCGAGACGCTGATCAGGTCCTCGAAATCGTACTCGGCCCGGATGAGCCTGAGCAGGATCAGCATCTCCCAGACGATCTCGTTCTTGTTTTGCCCCAACCCCACGGCATCCCGCAATTGCTTGTGCAGGTCCTTGAAGTGGTCCAATTGGCTCTGGCGGACGCCCGCTTCGCCCAGCACCTCGACGATCTTTTCCGCCTTTTTCTTGTCCACCGGATTGTTCCGGTCAGAATTCACCCGCAACAGCTTGTCGGACAAGCCGTACCGCAACCCCGTCAGGGGAAGGTCAGCGATTTCACGAAGATCACGGGCGGACATGGATGATGAGCGCTTCTTTTTGGTGGAGGATAAAGATAATCGAATTGGGGGATAAAGCGAATGGGAAATGGAAGGGAAACCGAATCGGAGGAATCAGCAAAACCACCTACCGCTTCAGGATCACATAACCGTTCAATTCCCGGCCGTCGCCGAGGGTCAGGACATAGTAATAGGTATCGTCGGTCAGGGTGGCCCCATCCCAATCGTTCTGGTAATTCTCAGCGGCATAGACCTGGTTGCCCCAGCGGTTGAAGACCTTCACATTGGCGGGGGCAAAATTCTCGACGCCCCGGATCACCCAGGTATCGTTGACCTGGTCGCCATTCGGAGAGAATCCGGTGGGGACATTCAGGGCCAGCACTTCGATGAACAAGGTGTCCCGCTCGGCGGCACAGGTGCCATCGCTGAGGCCGTAGGTCAGGACATTGAGGCCGGGATTGAGGTTGTCGATCGTGGTCGCAGGAGAAATCGCGGAGGCGATGTTACCGCCGCCACTGACCAGGTTCCACTCCACGTTGCCGTTGGGACCGGGATCATTCCCGGTCAGGACCGCAGAGGTCTCGAAGATTTCCTGGTCGGGACCAGCATCCGGGAGGATGGAAGGAATCGCCACGAGGATCTGAAGGGTATCGCTGTTTTGGCAGAAGCCGGTATCGGCGGTCCAAACAAACGCATTGGTCCCGAGGATCAGGTCGGAGACCTGCGTCAGGGGAGCATTCGGATCGGCAATCTGCGCCAATCCCGACGGATCGGTCCAGAAGCCGCTGTTGTTGGCAGCGCTGAGCGTCGTGATGAAGGTATCACAAATGGTCTCATCCGGGCCCGCATCCGCAAGGTCCAAAGTCCGGACGTCCACCAGGATGGTATCCGACTCCGTCGGACATACGCCATTGGAAATGGTCCAGGCCAGGGCATTGGTGCCGAGCGCCAAGCCAACGACCGGCGAATTGGGGTTGGCCGGCTGGGTGATCCCGGGACCGGTCCACATGCCCATCCCGACGGCGGGAACATTGCCCCGAAGGGACAGGCCATCGGTACCACACAGGATGGTGTCCGCTCCGGCATCCGCCGGAGAAGGAGCGGGTACGTTCCGGATCTCCACGGTATCGCCTTCCGTACAGACGCCCTCGGTCACTTCCCAAATCCAAAGGCTGGTGCCAAGCCCCACATTAAGGACCAGAGAGGTCTCCAGCGTCGGATCGACGGCCGAGCCAGTGCCCTGGAGCAGCGTCCAGGCTCCCGTTCCCGGCTGGGGATTGGCTGCATTGAAGGAGAAGCTGTCCGCATCACAGAGGTCCAGGTCGGCTCCGGCGGCCACCAGCGCCGTCAGGGAATCCACTTGTACCAACAGGGTATCACTTTCGGAGCAGGCCCCACTCGTCACCGTCCACACCACCAGGTTGCCCCCATTGGCGAGGCCCGAGACCAAGGTATTGGGCTGGTTGATATTGGTGAAGGAAATGCCCGGAGTGATGGCGGACCACTGGCCGGAGCCCGTGAAATTGGAGTCGGCCGTCAGGGCAAAGCTGGGCTGCTCACAGATGGTGGTGTCCGCGCCCGCGGAGATGGTGCCGGTGGGCGGGGTCGACACATCGATCAGGACGGTATCTGCCGCCGTACAGTTCATATTGGGCCCCACCATCCAGATGAGGGCATTGGTTCCAGGTTGGAGATTGCTGACGGTGGCAGCTGAATCATTGGAGGTGGGAGAGAAGGTCCCTCCACCGGTGAGGACCATCCAATTCGAGAAATTGGTCCCGGAATTGGATCCAGCCAATTGGGTGGAGAAGGTATCGCAGAGGAATTGGTCCGGACCGGCACTGACCACCGGCGTCACATTCACCGTGATGACCACGGTATCGGACACCAGACAGCCGCTGTCATCCAGGGTCCACACCAACTCATTGGCGCCCGCCCCCAATCCCGACACAATCGCATCGAAATCAATCGCGGTATTGAAGGAAATCCCGCCGGGTCCATTTCCCACCGACCAAAGCCCACTGATGCCCTGCGGCGGTACATTTCCGGCCAAGGTCGTCGCGAAGGTATCGCACAATGAGGTATCCACTCCCGCGTCGACCAGTGGAGCGATGATGCCATCCAGCCGCACCGTATCGGATTCCGCGGGACAGATTCCATTCGTGACCGTCCAAATCAAGGTATTGGCGCCAGCGGGGAATCCGGCAACGCTGGTGGAGGGAAGGGTGTCGGGAGAAAAGGAAATGGCCGGGTTCGGCGAAGTCCAGACCCCGGTTCCCACTACTGGTGTAAGGGCCCCGGTCAGGGCGCTATCCCCAAAGCAAGCGGTAAAGTCACTGCCGGCATTCACCGGATCGGGGTAAGCATCCCGGGTCACCACCACGGTATCGGTATCCGAACAGCTGCCATTGATCCATACATATTCAAATACATTGGCGCCGGGGCTCAACTGTTCGACGTCGGTAAAGGGCAATGAGGGATTGATCAGTATCCCGCCTCCCGAGAGGACGGTCCACCCGAGCGATCCGTTATTGGCTGCAAAGTTGCCATTCAACATATAGGTGGTGTCACAGATCAGGGTATCGGGTCCCGCATCGGTCACCGGCTGCTGCCGGGCGGTGATGGAGAGGGTGTCCCGGGTGGTACACGCTCCGTTGACCACTTCCCAAACCAGGAGGTTGGCGGGAATGACGGTATTCAGACTGGAGACGGTCGCATTGCTGTCGTTGACATTGGAGAAGGTTCCCGAACCGGCAAGGATGGACCAGGTGCCGGTTCCTGAAGTCCCGGCTCCGCTGGCGTTCAGAACCAGGGTATCCCCACAAATACTCGTATCGTTTCCGGCAAAGGCCGGAAGCGGCGAAAAGACTTCGACCGTGACGGTATCTCTTTCTTCGCATACCCCATTCGTGACCCGCCATTCCAATTCGGTCAGGCCCGCCACCGGGGTAAACTGGGTATTGAACAGGCTCGAATCGGCGAGAGTGCCGCCCCCATTCACCAAAGTCCATTCCGCGGGAAGAATGCCGGGATTGTTGCCCGCCAGGTTGATGGGCTGCACCCCGCACAGGTTGACATTGGGACCGGCCAGCGCCGTGATGGCACTGTCGCTGAAGATGCTCAGGGTATCCGTTTCCTGGCAGGCCGCAGGCCCAACCGTCCAAAGCAAGTCATTTTGGCCGGGGGGAAGGCTGCTGATGAGGGAAGTATTAGAAGTGGGCACCTGCACCACCCCACCGCCGCTCAGGACACTCCAGGTTCCGGTATAGGGACCGGTATTCTGGGCGTAGAGGGTGAGGTCCGCCCCACAAATATTCGTATCGGGCCCGGTAGCGGCCACGGGCGGCGTCAAGATGTCTATTTCCACGGTATCGGCGAGGGAACAGCCACCGGTGGTCATGCTCCATTGGAGGACATAGAGTCCGTTGGCCCCGTTGAAATTGACCAGGGCTCCCGGATCGGTGGGAGCAGCGATGGTCGCGGAACCCGACAGGACGGTCCAGGTTCCCTGCCAGGACAATCCCAGCCCGCTGGCGTAGAGGTTCAGGCTATCGGCGCAGTCGGTAGAATCGGGACCGGCGAAGTCCAACAGATTAGGGGAAGTGGGAGATGGACAACCCAAGCGCGCATAGAATGCGTCCTGGGAGCCGCCAACAAAGTCGGCGACCAGCCCCGCAAAGTTGGCGGTATCGGTGTGGAATCCCGCGACCACCACCAGCTCTTGCTCGGCGGCCACGGACATGGGAACCTGGTTCCCGTTGCCTTCGATCGGAACCGCCCACTCAAAGTTGCCATTGTTGGCGTAGCGGGCGAGGTAGCCGTCAATGCCGTTGGCTGGATAGGAGGTTCCGCCCCCGAGGGCGCTGTTGCCGGACCAGCCTCCGGAGACAAAAATCGCCCCGCGCTGGTCGGCGGACAATTCGCCCGCCATGCCGGAATTGAGGCCAGCGATGCGCTGGCTCCACTGGGGCTCGCCCGAGGTCGGATTGTAGCTGAGGAGGAACTGCGACCGCGAACCGGCAGACGTGAGTCCACCAAAATATGCCCCACCGGGGCGGTAGATGTCAAATGCACTGCTGTAACTGCCGGTGACAAAGACTCCGGTGACATCACATCCCATGCCCGTCAGGAGATCAGGGTTCCCGTTGGAGACGGAACCCAATCGGTTGGCCCACAGCGGGGCCCCGAAGTGATCGTATTTGGCGATGAAGACGTCGTCGCCGCCGATATTGTTCAAGGTGGGCGCCGTAAACAGTTCGATGTCCATATTGCCGGCCCCATAGGTTCCGGCCCAGTAGACGCCGCCTCCGTCGGAGCAGACCTTCAGACCGCGGGCATCGATGTTGCCACCGGCCTGACGCACCCAATTGGTACTGCCAAACAAGAAACTGGCATTGACCAGGAAGGCATCCTGGCCTCCGGCCGAAGTTTTGGAGACAGAGGAAAATGAAGCCGTGCCTTCGAAGGTGCCGGTGAAGTACAGGTTGCCATTGCGGCGGTCCACTCCCCCCGCGGTTTCCTCACCCGGTCCTCCGTAGTGGCGGTACCAGGCCCGGTTGCCATTCGCCTGGATATATCCCACGATCAAGTCCTGGCCCCCATTGCTGATGAGGGTATCGTAGGAAGTCGCACTTAGATTGTTGGGAAAGAAGAGGCTGTCCTGGAACTCCCCGATGAAAAATACATTTCCAAAGGGACTCGAGCTGACGTCAATGATCCGGGAACTGTCGGAAGAGAGCCACTGGAAGGTCCAAAAAAGGTTTCCGGTGGTATCGGTGCGGGAAATATAGGCTTGGTCGTAAGTCGTTCCGGCATAGGTCGTACCGTCGATTTCCAGACTCGTACGGTAGGAGCCTCCAAAATACAGGGAGTGGTCGATGGTATCGATGGCAATCGAATTGATCGCCTCATAATCGGGTCCATTGGCGGTTCGGACCCATTCCCAGGCGAGGGGTTGGGCGTGTAGTTCAGCACCGGAGTTGAATAGAAATAAACCCAATAGAAACAGCACCGAAAAAGCGATACGCCTTCGGGGCTTTCCATAAAAGCTCACCTTATTCATCATCCAAAAAAGAAGCATTGTTGGTTGACTTCTAAATAAAATGTCGAAAACTACTAGAACTAGAGTCAAGATAAGGAACATTCTCCATGCAATGAAAATGATTTCGCCGAGCGTGGGTGACCAGGGTTACCAAGGGCAGGAAGTTGGGGATGAACAAACAAACCAAAACGATACAGATCGACAGTTCGGGAAAAAAAAGAGTTCCAATGACCGAGAAAAGGCCCCCTCCTGGGTTCCCGGTTCGGTCGCTGCGGAACCTTGGAAAAGGTTTGCCGACGGACACGGGCTCCTCCCTATATAAAGGTCCGCATCCGCTTGTTTCCGCCCCCCCATTTTCCCCGGTCCGCCTCCCCTTCACCTCATCCCTCCCACCCCTCGGATTGACGGACGGACCTCAGCATCGGAGGAGGCACTCCCACAGGTGGAATGTTCCGCCCTGGAGCTCCTCGCTTCCACCTCCAAGCTCGGGCATTGGACCTGCGAGGCGGGGAGGGGGACCTCAATCGTGCAAACTTCCACCCCGGAGGTCCCCCCGTCCGCCTCCAAGCTCGGGCATTGGACCTGAAAGCTCGGCGCTTGGACCTCTGGCCTACCCCTGATGGACCTCCGAGGCGGAGGGGGGGACCTCGGAGCCGCAATGGTTTGCCAAAAACCTTCAACACTTCGACTATAAAGGCGGCACCTTGGGCCTCGGAGGTGGAATCGTCGACCTCCGAGGTGGAAGCGCCGAGCTCGGAGGTGGAACGGCCGAGCCTGGAGGCGGAACGGCCGAGGTTTGCGGTACCCTCCCCCACCCAAGAGGCCGAGGGGGGGACCTCCAATGCCCATTTGGATGCCCTGAAGCCCCATTTCCCCACTTTTTTCCCCGCTCATTATATTCCTGACATAACTCACTTTTCCTCCCTACCGCCCTCATTTATCTCCTACCCCAATTTCGGCAACTTGGCCACAAATCGTCGCCCCGAGTCGATGTAAGCAGCTATCAATCGCTTGGGTGGATCCGGGCCGCGACCCAAGAAATTAACTATGAAGGTACTTGATGCACCTCCATCCGCTCCTCTGTTGGAAGCGGACGCACCCGTCTTTTGCTACCACTGCGGGAATGACTGCGGTGGAACCCCCATCTCGGATGGCGACAAGGACTTCTGTTGCTCCGGGTGTGCGACGGTGTACCAATTGCTTCACGACAATGGCCTGTCGGACTTTTACGCCATCGGCGCGGGCCAGGGGAGCCGCCCCACCGAGCAGGGCAAGTACGCCTGGCTCGACGATCCCAAGGTCGCGGAACGGCTCCTCGACTACCAGGACGAGCAGCTCGCCAAGGCCACCTTCCACCTCCCCGACATGCACTGCGCCGCCTGCATTTGGCTCTTGGAGCACCTCTTCCGCATCCAACCCGGCATTTCCCGCAGCGAAGTCGATTTCCCCCGCCGCGAAATCTCCCTCAACTACGATCCCTCCGCCCTCCATCTCCGCCAGGTGGTCGAGCTACTCGATGTCCTCGGTTATCCGCCCAAGCTGACGCTGGCCGACGCGGAGGAAACCCACCAGCGGAAGTACGACCGGAAACGGTGGTACGCCCTCGGAATTGCCGGATTTTGCTTTGGCAATATCATGCTGCTGTCCTTCCCCGAGTACCTCGGGGTCCAGGATCCCCGACTGACCGTCCTCTTTCAGTGGCTGAACCTCGCCCTGTCGATTCCGGTCCTACACAGCGCCCGGGGCTGGTTCCGTTCCGCCTGGAATGGCCTCCGTCACCGCGACATCAACATGGACGTCCCCATCGCCATCGGCATCACGGTGCTGTTTGGGCGCTCCCTCTTCGACATCATCAGCGGCGCTGGTCCCGGCTATTTTGACTCCCTCGCCGGGCTCGTCTTTTTCCTCCTCATCGGCCGCATTTACCAGGACAAAACCTACCACCTCCTCTCCTTTGACCGCGACTACCGCAGTTATTTTCCCATTTCCGTCACCCGCCTCCAACCCGATCAAACCGAAGAACAGGTTCAGATCCGGGAATTGGCCGCCGGGGACCGCTTGCTGATTCGGAATGGCGAGCTCATCCCGGCCGATGGCTACCTCGTGGAAGGGCCCGCCCGGCTCGATTACAGTTTTGTGACGGGAGAATCGGACCCGGTGGAAATCGAAACCGGGGCCAAGATTTATGCCGGCGGGCGCTTGGTGGGCGCTCCGGTGGAAGTGGTGCTGGAAAAAGAAGTGGCCCAGGCCCACCTGACCAAACTGTGGAACCACGAAGCCTTTCGGAAGCAAAAAGATGCGGAGGTCGCCGGGATTTCCAACCGCGTTGCCCGCGCTTTTACTCCCACCATCGTTTTGACTGCCATTGGGGCGGGTATCTATTGGGCCTTCGTGGACAGTACCATGATCTGGAACGTGGTGACCTCGGTGCTCATCGTGGCTTGTCCGTGCGCGCTGGCCCTTTCCACGCCTTTTACCCTCGGGCATATCGTGCGGGTCTTTGGCAAGCGGGGCTTTTTCCTGAAGAGTCATGCCACCGTTGAACGCCTGGCCAAGTTGGACGCGCTGGTATTTGACAAGACCGGCACCATTACCAATACCCAGGCTTCCGGGGTCCAATGGGAAGGGGATGCGCTGACGGAAACGGACCAAGCGGCGGTCAAGGCCGTCCTGCGGGCCTCGGTGCATCCGTTGAGCCGTCGGATTTACGATGCGCTGGACGTTGTTCCCGCGCCGGATCTGGTGGGCTTCGAAGAGGTCAAGGGCAAAGGCTTGTCGGCCCAGGTAAATGGGGTCCCGGTGCAGCTCGGCCAACGCACGTGGGTGGGGGCAGCCGGCGAGGCGGCGAACGGCGTTTCGGAAGTGTGGGTGCGGATCAATGGTGTGGTCAAAGGCCGTTATACGGTGTTGCAGACGGTCCGGCCCGGGATTGGGGAAGCGATGAAGGGGCTGGAAAATGGATACGCGCTGGCCCTCTTGTCGGGGGACCAGGAGTATGCGCGCTCGGGACTGGGCGCGCTGCTGCCGGACTCAGCCCCGCAGCTCTACCGGCAATCGCCGGAAGCCAAGCTGCACTATATCCGCGATTTGCAGGACCAGGACCACGTGGTGGCCATGGTTGGCGATGGTCTCAACGACGCCGGGGCGCTCCGCCAGAGCGATGTGGGCATCGCCGTGACCGACGAGCTGGCGGCGTTTACGCCCGCCAGCGATGGCATCCTGGAAGGCCGCGCGCTGCGGTTTCTCCCCCAATTTCTCCGCTTGTCCCAACAGGGGATGCAACTGATCTATATCAGCTTTGGCATTTCCTTCCTCTATAACCTGGTCGGCCTCTGGTTTGCAGTCAACGGGCTGCTCTCTCCTCTGGTGGCGGCCATTCTCATGCCGCTCAGCTCGGTCTCTGTCGTGGTCTTTACCACCCTGGGAGTGAGCTGGTTGGCCCACCGTTCTTTTTCCTCCACTCCTTCAAATCCAGCATCATGAACATCATCTTTCTCCTCATCGGCACCTCCATTCTGGTCGCGCTGGCCTTCCTCCTGATCTTCATCTGGTCGGTCCGGAGCGGGCAGTACGACGACTCCTATACACCGGCGGTCCGGATGCTCTTCGACGAGCCTGTGAATCAGTCGGATACGCAGGATGTGACCGAGAAACCTGATAGAGTTGAGGCAAGAACCTGATGGCTGTCATGTAAAACGGCATGACTGAATTGAACCTTTGTAGACATAAGCAATAAAGATATCCCCATGGCTTTAGAAACATTTTATTACGACAACAAGACCGTCCGCAATTTCGGGATTGCGACGGTGATCTGGGGGATCGTCGGTATGTTGGTGGGCCTGACTGTGGCCACCCAGTTGGCGCTCCCAGAATTGAACTTCGGTCTGGAGTTTACCACCTTCGGACGGATCCGCCCCCTGCACACAAATGCAGTGATTTTCGCGTTTGTGGGCAATGCCATCTTCATGGGGGTCTATTATTCGCTTCAGCGCCTGCTCAAGGCCCGGATGTTCAGCGATGCGCTGAGCAATATTCATTTCTGGGGCTGGCAGTTGATCATCGTGGCGGCGGCGATTTCACTTCCCCTGGGCTATACCACGGGTAAGGAATACGCCGAGCTGGAATGGCCGATTGACATTGCGATCACGCTGGTCTGGGTCATCTTCGGGATCAACATGTTTGGGACCATCCTCAAGCGCCGCCAGCGCCATATCTACGTGGCGATCTGGTTTTACATCGCGACCTGGGTGACGGTGGCCCTGCTGCACATTGTGAACTCCTTCGAAATGCCGGTGCATTTCATGAAGAGTTATAGCTGGTACGCTGGTGTCCAGGATGCCCTGGTGCAGTGGTGGTACGGACACAATGCGGTGGCTTTCTTCCTGACCACTCCGGTACTGGGCCTGATGTACTACTTCCTGCCCAAGGCCGCCAACCGCCCCGTTTATTCTTACAAACTCTCCATCGTCCACTTCTGGACCCTGGTCTTCATTTATATCTGGGCGGGTCCCCACCACCTGCTCTATACCTCGCTTCCCGACTGGGCCCAATCGCTGGGAACGGTATTCTCCCTCATGCTCATCGCGCCTTCCTGGGGCGGTATGATCAACGGGCTGCTGACCCTGCGGGGAGCCTGGGACCGCGTCCGTACCGATCCGGTCTTGAAGTTCATGGTGGTTGCCGTGACGGCTTACGGGATGTCGACGTTTGAGGGCCCGATGCTCTCGCTCAAGAATGTCAATGCCATCGCCCACTTCACGGACTGGATTGTGGCCCACGTCCACGTCGGTGGCCTCGGCTGGAATGGCTTCCTGATCTTCGGTATCCTCTACTGGTTGGTTCCGAAGATGTGGCAGACCCAACTCTGGTCGAAGAAGCTGGCCAATGCCCACTTCTGGCTGGGTACCCTGGGGATCGTCGTCTACGTCGTCCCGCTGTACATCGCTGCCATTGTCCAGGGCCTCATGTGGAAAGAATTCAACCCCGAAGGATTCCTCGCCTATCCCAACTTCCTGGAAACGGTCACTGAGATTGTCCCGATGTATGCCCTCCGTGCGGTCGGTGGTCTGCTCTACGTCGTGGGGGCCGTGATGATGGCCGTCAACATTTACCAAACGATCAAGCACGGTTCCTTCCTGGCTCAAGAAAAAGCCGAAGCGCCCGCGCTGGAAAAATACAAGAAGCCGGTGGGCAAGAAGGTGTACTGGCACCGTTGGATTGAGCGCAAGCCCATGCAAATGCTGGTCGCTTCCCTGGTCCTCGTCGGCATCGGTACGGTGATCGAATTGGTCCCGACCTTCCTGATCGAATCCAATGTCCCGACCATCTCGAGTGTGAAGCCTTATACGCCGCTGGAACTGGAAGGACGCGACATTTATATCCGCGAGGGTTGCTATACCTGCCACTCGCAGATGGTCCGGCCCTTCCGCTCCGAGGAACTTCGCTATGCGGGTGAATACTCCAAGGCCGGCGAGTTCGTCTACGATCACCCCTTCCAGTGGGGATCGAAGCGGACTGGTCCCGACCTGCACCGCGTGGGCGGTCGCTGGGACGATGATTGGCATTACCGCCACATGGTCGACCCGCGGTCGGTCTCTCCGGGCTCGATCATGCCTTCCTACGGCTGGCTCGCCGAGCACGACCTGGACACGACTTATACCAAGACCAAGCTGGAGGCCATGGTCACGCTCGGGGTCCCCTACTCGGACAGCCTCATCGACAATGTCGATGCC
This sequence comes from uncultured bacterium, assembly GCA_963923035.1. Lineage (GTDB taxonomy): Bacteria > Bacteroidota > Bacteroidia > J057 > JADKCL01 > CAWUKT01. Next base: position 55,949 of record CAWUKT010000014.1, on the reverse strand, counting down.
GTGCGCCGGGCCCAGGCCCAGGAAATCCAGCAGAGCCTGGCCGACGCCAAGATCAAGACCGATGCTTCCAAGGAGATCGTGGCGCTCATCGCCTACCTCCAACGATTGGGAACCGATATCAAGGCCCGCCCGATGGCGGAGCTCGAAGAAGATCCTGAAACCGCTTCCGCTGAATAACCCCGAACTGTCGAACCCATGCGATACCTCAAGCACTACTTCGAATCCATTGCAGGCATTGAGATCTTCCCGATCATTTCCCTGCTCCTCTTCTTCCTCTTCTTTGTCGGCCTGCTGATCTACGTGATGCGGCTCCGCAAAGAGGACACGCGCCGCATGTCGATGGCTCCTCTGGAATTCGACGAACAAGACGACCGCAATCCTATCCTGCAACCCAAATAACCGTCTGGCAAAATGAAAGATCTGAAATTCAACCGCCGCCAAACTTTGAAAGTCCTGTCGTTCCTGGCCCTGTTTGCAGGGTCTGGTTCGGCGGCCTTCGCCGTGGACAAGACCCTCCCCTACCGGGAAGTCCCCCAGGTAGAGATTGAGTCTGAGTTCATGGGCTATATGTACTTCTTCGGGGCCATTCTGGGGATCATTCTCCTGATGACCGTCATCATTGTCGGGATGTTTACTTCCAAGCGTCCGGAGCAGTTCTCGCTCAAGGGGCTGTGGGAGTCGATTACCGGGAAGAATGCCGTGGACCCCAAGATGGACCACTACTACGATGGCATCACCGAATTGAACAACCCGATGCCGGCGTACCTGCGCCTGATCTTCTACGGAAGCATTGTCTTCGGGATTGGGTACCTCTTCCACTACCACGTCCTGGAAACGGGCCCCTTGCAGACGGAGGAGTATACCATTGAGATGGCGGAGGCCGAGCTGAAGTACCAGGGCATCGAATTGCCGGACGATCAGCTGATCATGATTACGGACCAGGCCCGCCTGGCCAAGGCCGCCAACCTGTTCCAGGAGAACTGTGCGACCTGTCACGGGGACCAATTGCAGGGCTTGTCGGGTCCGAACCTGACGGACGACTACTGGCTCCACGGCGGTGACGTCAAGGCCGTGTACAATACAATTACCGATGGCGTTCCCGGCAAGACGATGATCAGTTGGAAGAAGCGGATTTCCTCGACCCAGCGTCTGGAACTGGCCAGCTTCATCATGAACCAGGTGGGCACCAACCCGCCGGATGCCAAGGCCCCTGAAGGCACGACGCTCGACGGCGTCAACCCCAATATCGGCGAGACCAAACCCGATACCACCCAATTGGACCCGACGTTCTCGGGACTCTGATTTACCACGCAGCAGCTATCTATCATGTCTACTTCTACAGAATCGTTCCGCGATCAGTTATACAATACCGATACTTCGGGCCGTAGGGTAGGTTTTTTCCCCAAGCGCCCCAAGGGCAGGTTTTACAATCGGAGGAAGGTGGTCAGCGTCATCTTGCTGGCCATCTTCTTCATCACTCCCTGGATCAAACTGAATGGTGATCCTCTTTTCCTGATCAATGTTTTCGAACGGCGTTTCATCCTCTTCGGCAATGTCTTCATGCCCCAGGACTTCCTGTTGCTGGCCTTGCTGATGATCACATTGGTCTACTTCATCTTTGTCTTTACCACGGTTCTCGGTCGCATCTGGTGTGGCTGGACCTGTCCGCAGACCATTTTCCTCGAGATGGTCTACCGCCGCATTGAATATTGGATCGAAGGCGATTCCGCGAAGCAGCGTCGGCTGGCCAAGAAGGATTGGGACTGGGACAAGACGTGGAAACGGGGGCTGAAACATTCCATCTTCGTGGTGATCGCTTTCCTCGTCAGCAATACGGTCCTCGCCTATATCATCGGGGTGGAGCAGACGCTGACCTATATCGTGGAAGGTCCCCAAGCCCATCTGATTCCCTTCATCGTCATCATGCTGAATGCCGGCGCCTTCTACATGGTCTTCTCCTGGTTCCGGGAGCAGGCCTGTATCTACGTCTGCCCCTATGGCCGTTTGCAGGGCGTCCTGCTGAATGCGAAGTCGCTGGTCATCAGTTACGACCACAAGCGCGGGGAGCCCCGCGGCAAGTTGAAGACCCAGGCGACGAATCCGGACCAGGGCGATTGCATCAATTGCAACCAGTGTGTGGCCGTCTGTCCGACGGGCATCGACATCCGGCACGGCACGCAGCTGGAATGCGTGAACTGCACGGCCTGCATCGACGCCTGCGACAATATCATGGACAAGATCAACAAGCCGCGCGGCCTCATCCGCTACGCTTCTTCCGACCAGATCGATGCTGGTGCCCCGAAGTACAAGCTGCCCGCCCAGGCCTATGCCTACGCCGCCGGATTGGTGGTGGCCCTGACCTTGTTCACCGTTTTCTCCATCCGCAGCGGCGACCTCAAGACCAAGCTCCTGCGGGCTCCCGGCCAGACCTATACCATGACCAATGACGGCAATGTCACCAACCTCTACAATGTCACCTTCATCAACAAAAAGAATGAAGAGCGGGAATTGACGATGCGGTTGACGGGGGAGACGGGAAAATTGACGATGCTGGGCAATAACGGGCTGACCCTGGAACCGACGGGTGTCAGCGAGGCTTCTGTCCTGGTGGAATTGCCGCCGGAAGCGCTGGAAGGATTGAGTTTCGACATCGGGATTGAGATTGTGGAGGGGGAAGAAGTGGTCGAAACGATCGAGACCAAGTTCAATGGCCCCATGCTTTAGCGCGAGGCCCCAACTCAGAAAAGCAGCAGTATCATGGAAAAGCAACAACCCAAAAAACGGCGGGAAATATGGCCTTATGCCATCGTAGGAGCCATTGTGATCTTCATCGGGAGCATCCTCTATGCCATCTCAGTGATGTCGGCGCAGGATGTCCCCCTCGTCTCCCGCAATTACTACGAACAAGAAATTGATTACCAAAGTCAGATCGACAAGGAGCAACGGGCCTTGCAGAATGCGCCCGACGTCTCCTTCTCCCGCGACAATGGTCGCGGCGCCTGGTTGGCCTTCAACGACTCCCAACCGGTGGTCGCCGGAGAAGGCAACGTGACCTTTTTCCGTCCCTCCGACGAATCCCTTGACTTCCGGGTCCCGGTGAATCCCGATTCCCAGGGCATGCAATGGATCGACCTGAGCCAGGCCCGTAGCGGTCTTTGGGTGGTGCAGGTGGAATGGAAGGAAGGCGAAGATATGTATTACCACGAAACCCAATTGTTGGTACAAGAATGATAGCTGCTTTTCTTACCGGGCTCCTTGGCAGTCTCCATTGTTTGGGGATGTGCGGGCCGTTGGCCCTCGCACTGCCGGGAGCCCGGAACTTTGGGGCAGCTTATGTGGGAGGACGTCTCCTCTACAACCTCGGACGGGTCACCAGTTACGCCTTCCTGGGCGGTTTGGTCTCTTTGATTGGCGTGGCCGCCACCATGTTTGAAGTGCAACAATATATGTCTCTCGTGACGGGAGGCATCCTCATTTTCATGGCCCTCCGCACACTCTTTTTCCACCACCAAGGTACGACCCGCTCCAATCGCCTGACCCGCTGGGTCCACGGTCAGTTTGGTCGGCTGATGCAGCAGACAGGGGCGGAAAAGCTCTACTTGCTGGGGATGCTGAATGGCCTGTTGCCGTGCGGGCTGGTCTATATTGGCTTGTTCCAAGCCGCATTGGCTCCCTCGGTGGGCGAAGGGATGGCGCTGATGGCGCTGTTTGGGCTGGGTACCTGGCCGGTGATGGTCGGGATGAGCTTGTCGGGGAATTGGTTGCGGCAGCGGTTGATGGGGCGGACGAAGCGGATTTTGCCTATCCTCATGCTGGTCATGGGGATGATGCTGACGGTGCGGGGCATGGCGCTGGGGATTCCGTACCTAAGTCCGAAGATAGAGCCGACCGGGACCGGTCAAGCGGAGTTGCCCGTGTGTCACGGGGAAAATGAGCCCGCCCATCCCTATTGATCTTTTCCTTCCCACCACAATCCCAGGCTCGCCAGTCGGAATAACTCGGCCGTATGCAGCCCTTCGAAGGGCTTTCCCCACGGCGTCCCTACGCCCAACTCCAATCCCTTCCGTGCAAAATGCTCGAACTGATCCCGGAATTGGGTCACCCAATCTTTTTCGGGCGTGGTGAAGCCCTTTTTGTCCTTGCGGTAGCGGATCTTATCCGGCAATTCGGGAACGGCTTCCCGCAGCACGGCTTTTTGCCAGCCTTGACGAATCTTGTATTCGTCGGGCAATTGAAAGGCGAATTCGATGACGCGGTAGTCGAGGAGCGGCAAACGGCTTTCGATGCTGAATGCCATGCTGTTCCGGTCTTCGTAGCGGAGCAGGTTGGGCATGACCCAGCTTTGGAGGTCCAGCCGCAGGACTTCCCGCAGTGAGCGGGCTTTGTTCCAGGCCAAATTCTCCTTTGGCCCCGGCATTTTCCCTCCCGCCTTCAACTTCACATACAATTTCACATCGTCCTGGATCAGCTTTTTCACCACCTGGGGCGATTTTCCCTTCAACTCACAAAACTCCTCCACCAACCGGCGGTAGGCCCCGAATTTCCCCTTCAAAATCAGATCCCGTCCCAATTTGTACACGTGGTGGTGGTAGCCGCCGAACAATTCATCTCCGCCCTGTCCATCCATTAAGACCTTGACCTCCGAGCGCCCCACTTCCTTCATCACCGCCCACTGGGCGTACATCGAGGTACTGCGCACGGGTTGGTCCTGGTGGTGGAGGTGGCGGGCAAAGTCCTCGAAATCAAATTCCTGAAGGGGGTTGACATAAGCGGCCCGGGTTCCCAAATTCTGCTCAATGAACCGCACGAATTCGGTTTCGTCGCCTTCCTGATTGGGGAAGGAGGCGGTGAAGGTCCGGATGGCCTGCGAAGGGTCAATGGCGTGGGCGAGGTATACGATGGCACTGGAATCCAGGCCGCCCGACAGCGTCGTCCCCCAGGGCACGTCGGCCCGCATCCGCAGCCCGATGGCGTCTTTGAGGAGGTCCCTCAACTCGGCGGCGGCATCGGCCATGGACCGAAAGCGGCGGCCCTGCTCCGGCAGGCTCCAATATGGCACGTAGACCGGCATGTCCGCCGGATGTCCGTAAGCGTAATGGCCCGCGGGGATGCGCTTGACCTCGCGCAGGAGGGTCTCTTCGTTGAAATCCAGGATGGTCTGGTCGAGGAAAAAGCGGGCATTTTCCCGGTGCAGCGTCAATTGGTTCGGGAATACCTGGCGGATCGCTTTGATTTCCGACGCCAGCATCCATTCTTTTTCTCCCCCAAATCGGTACAACTGCTTGATCCCAGCCCGATCGTTCGAGACCAGCAACTTGCGTCGGGCCTGGTCCCACCAGATCATGGTCCACATCCCGTTGAAGGACTCCAACGCTTTGGGGCCCCATTCCTGGAAGGCGGCGAGGATGACCTCGGTATCGGTCCCGGTTTGAAAGGTATAGCCTTTGGCTTTGAGCTGCTCCCGCAGCTCCCAGAAGTTGTAGACTTCCCCGTTGAAGGTCAGGAGACTGCCGGTGGCGTCCGACATGGGCTGGTGCCCGGCACTGCTCAGATCGAAGATCGAGAGTCGGCGGTGGGCCAGGAACAGGTCCGCCTGGCCTTCCTGGTACTCCTCCGGCAGGAGGTCACATGCCAGATCGGTTGGGGTAGCGGGGGTTTTCAAACGCCATTGCTCGCCGGATTGGGAGTTGATCAGGACGATTCCTTCCCCATCGGGACCGCGGTGCCGTAAGCCAGTCATGGCGGCCAACAGTTCATGCAGGCGCTGACGGGTGATCCCGTCCTGGTGGTAATATGCTGCGATGCCACACATGGGAGTAGGGTTTGAAACGGAGCGAAGTTAAGGAAAAAGGATGAGGGAGAGGGGGCGGAATGGAAAGGGCTAAAAGTGAATAAGGGGTCGACCTGATGGTCCGCCCCTTATCCCTGCAAACTATGGAAAAAACTTTACTAATACCCTTCCGGATCATGTCCGGAATAAAATCAGGAACACGGCTCATGTTCCTTACCCTTGGTGATTTATTAACACCCGCCTCCCCAAATTGTTGGGGTTGTGCCCATTAATTTTTCTCCTGTCCCCTCAAATCCCCCGATTAGGTCACTGCTAAAACAGACGATCCCCACAGATGGCGTGGGGATCGTCTCAATATGAAGGTAGGTTAACCTTACCGGTTCATCTTGATGAGCTTCTGGGTTACTTGTCCGGCTTCAGCGGAAGCGCGGAGGAAGTAGACCCCGGCCGGCAGACGGTCGTACAAGTCCTGGTTTACATCCAATTGGTATTCACCGGCTCCTTGCGGTCCCGTCGAATAATCGAAGATGGCCCGGCCCTGGAGGTCCAACAAGGTAAAGGTGAGATCCGCCGGGTAAGACAGCGAATAGGCGATCCGGGGAGCCTCGTTGAAGGGGTTCGGATACACATCCACCTGCAACTGATCGGCGAGCGGATTCTCCACGCCCACGACGGTACTCAGGTTGATGTCGTCCACCCAGATGTTCTGGCCGCCACCGGAGATGGCCCGCAACTGGAAGCGCACGCTCGAATTGCCCGCAAAGGAATCGACCGGGATTTCCACGTGCTCCCACTGAGAGGTGTCGGTGGGAATCCACTTGGAGCTAATCGCATTGCCCCCTACGGTCGCAAGCTGGGTTCCGGCTTTCTGCCAGAGCGAGGACCAGGTAGCCCCACAATCCGAAGATGCCCGGATCTGGAGGGTGTCGATGTTGTTGAAGGCGGTATAACGCTTATAGGAATATTCGAAGGAAAGGGTGGCCGCGCTCATGCCGCTGAGGTCATAGGCAGCCGTGTTCAGGTTGTACCAGGCGCCCGAGTTGTTGGCGTCGTACAGTTCAATTTTCAGGGAGAAGGTCCCGCTGTAAGAGGCTTCCCCACTCTTCCGCCAGTTCAGGAGGTCACCGAGGTTTTCGGTGTACCAGTAGGTGGGGAGGAACAGGATGTTTTCAAAGCCTTCCTGGAGGGGCGGCTGCTGGATTTCCTGGACGGTGATGAAAGAAGATTCCGTCTTGGTATCGATGCCGTTGCCGTTGGTTACCTGAAGGGTCACGTTGTAGGTGCCTTCCTGGGCCCAAGTGACCGTCGGGTTCTGGGAGGTGGAAGAAGCCGGCGTACCACCTTGGAAGGTCCAGGTCCAACCGGTGGCGGGGCCACTGGACAGGTCGGAGAAGGTTACGGTCTGGCCTTCGCAAATGGTCCGGACATCGGCGGAGAAGCTGGCGGAAGGCGCACAACCCGAAGAAACGGTTCCGTCACAGCCGGTGGCGGCAAGGTTCGCGGGGGTGCTGAGGCCGCTGCGGTACTGGTTGTAGAAGAAGTCCATCCGGTCCTTTTGGCCCTGGGTGAACATGTCCTGGCAGTTGCCGTTGGCGTAGTCCATGTAGTTGGCGATCAGGTCGGGCAGGTCGACCGGGCTGTCGGTACAGGAGTTGATGTTGGGGCAACCAAAGTTGGCTGCGGCGGCCTGAGGGGTGTCGCAAACGCGGTCGCCTGCGGTGGCGCAGGTGGAAGCCGTGGCTCCGTTGCATCCATCCTGGAAGGGATGGAAGAGGCCGAGCCAGTGACCGGCCTCGTGGGTGGCCGTCCGGCCGAGGTATTGGGGATTGGAGTTTCGTCCAAAGTATTCGGAGTGGACCACGATGCCATCCAGGTGGGGCTGGCCGGGCAGCCAGATGGGCAGGGTGGCGTAGCCAATGATGCTCCCGTTGGCGCTGCTGGAAGTGATTTCCTTGGGCACCCAGATGTTCATGTACATGTCGGGATCCCATTGGATCAGGCCTTTGAGCAGGGCCTCGTCCTGGTTGTCGTGGGACGCCAGGGCCGGGTTGATGATGCGGTTGATACCGGTGGTCGGGCATCCATTCGGATCGATGGTGGCCAAACAGAATTGGTATTCGGTATCGACTCCGCTGCCATCGCCATTGGTACCGGCGATCTTGCGGAAGTCTTCGTTCATGACGTCGATCTGGGTCTGGATTTCCGCATCGGTCAGCACAATATTCGCAGAAGATTGAATCACATGGACCACACAGGGGATGGTTTTGACCACCCGCTGGCCGCTGATGGGGCCATTCGCCAGAAACTGCTGATAGGCCTGTTCGGCCCGCTGTTCTTCTACTTGAAGGCTGGGATTCCTAGCCATAACTTCGGCCCGATACTCATCAAAACCGCAGACGTACTGCTGGGCAAGGGCTTTACTTCCCAACCAAGGCAGGCTAAAGCAAAGGACAAGCGCTAGTAGTAATTGTTTTCTCATGCTATATTCCTATTACCAGAAGTTTTTTTGTTGATCGTCAAGATTCGTAAAATACACAAAAGAGCGTTTTCCGCGAAATGGGTTCGTTTACTATTTCCCTTTCCGTCGGCATTATTCCAATTTCCCTACAATTTCACCACTTTCCGAACCGCCTGCCCCGCTTCTCCCCGCACCCGCAACCAGTAGATTCCAGCGGGTAATTGCTGGATTTCCGTCCCTTCCAATCGCCAGGCATTCGTTCCCGGAAGCAGCTTCATGTCTTGATTTTCCCAGACCATTTTCCCCACTGCATCCACCAGCGCCACTTCAATCTCCCCTCCTTTTTCAGCATCGATCCTCAGGTCCAATGCGTCCCGGAAAGGAGAAATGGTGGTCAAAGAATAAGCGGGCAGGGTAGGTTCAGTCCGTCCCACCAAAACATTCATGCGCACGTGGTCCAGGTACAGGTCCTGGCCCCCCAATCCGATGAAACGCCACCGGATGGTGACCCCGTTGTTGCCGAGGTAATCGCTCAAATCGAGGGTATCGCTTCCCCAATCAGATGCGCCGGGGACGAAGGGAGCCGAAACAGACACTCCGGGACTCGTCGCCAAACCAGTTCCAAAGCGGACCCATTCGGTCTGCCAGGTCTTCCCGCAATCGCTGCTTACCTCGACGAGGAGCGAATCCCGCCGGAAGGAATCGAATCGTTTGTAGGCGTAGTCCCATATCAAACTGGCTTCCAGGGTATTGGAAAAGTCGATGGGGGGACTGTATAAATTGTCGGAGAGGCCGGTATAGCTGCCGCCAAAGTTTTGGATGTAAACGCTTTCGTTGCCCTGACTGGAAGCCGCATCGGTGGATTCCCAGGTTCCTTGCAGGTCGCCATCGGAGGTCCACCAATTGCCCGGGATGGTTCCATTCGTCTCAAAATCCTCGACCAGGGGCGGTGTCTGGGGCCATTCGACCCTCAGCACATTGGTCTCAGTCAATGAGTCGGTTCCAAAGGAGTTGCTGACCACCAATTTGACGGTCACGCCGCCCGCCGTGGGGAAGGTGACCATTGGTTGGGGGCCGGTGGCTGTGGTGGTGAAATTCCCCACGGTAAAGGTCCACTGGTAACTGGTCGGAGGGCCCTGGCTGATGTCGGTGAATTGGATGGAGTCTCCCAAGCAGATGACCTGGCCCTCCACCCGAAAATCGGCGGTGGGGCTACAGCCGGGAGAAATTGTCCCGTCGCAGCCAGTCGAAGTCATGTTTCCGGAGGACCAAAGCTGGGTCCGAATATTGTCGAGGACAAAGTGCATCCGATCGCCCTGGCCTTCCGAGAACATCAGGAGGCACGCATCGTCTGCATAGTCCATGAAGTTCATGGTCTGGTCCATCATGTCGTCGGGGGACTCGGTACAGGTATTCTGGGGGTTGGGACAACCGTAATTGGGATCGGCGGTGGGTGGGGTATCGCAGATGTTGTCGCCGGATGTCAGGCAGGTGATGGGGCCGGTTCCGGCACATCCGCCTTGAAAGGTATGCGCCAATCCGAGCCAGTGGCCCACTTCGTGGGTCCCGGTCCGCCCGAGGTCGTAGGACGAAAAGGGCACTTCGGGTCCCCGGCCAAAATAGGCCTGGTCGATGACCACGCCGTCCAATTGGGGGGCAAAGCTGAGCTGTTGGGGGCCGGTCGCGTAGCCGAGGATGCCTCCATTTTCAATGGATTCGACCAGCCACACATTGAGGTAGCGGTAGGGATCCCATTGGCTGAGGCCTTTGAGTTGGGTGGATTGGTTTTGGAAGTGGTTGGACAAGGGGGAAACGACCCGGACGATGCCATTGGTGGGGCAGCCGTTGGGGTCGATGGTCGCGAGGCAAAATTCGACGTCGCTGTCTCCGGCCTTGAAGTAGCTGGGAATGTCGGAGGTATCGGCATTGAGGGCCCGAAAATCCTCGTTCATGACTTCGATCTGGGACAGGATGCGGGCGTCGGAGATGACTTCGTTGGGTGTGGTTTGGATGACGTGGACGACGGTCGGAATGACGTAGGTGGCGGTCGCCCGGGAGCTTCCATTCTGGATGTACTGAATGTATTCGCGCAGGGAAGCGGCTTCGGCGGCTTCCATTTCGGGATGGGCATACCGAAAGGCATCGGCTGCCTCATCCGTCCCACAGTGGGGCGGTTGCTGGGCCCACCCGATGAGTCCCATCGGGAACAATAACATCCAAACCAGTAAGCGTTTCATCAGAAGTATTTTTTCACAACGTGACTTAAAGTTAACTATAAATACACTTGAAGATTGTCATCCCCCCATCCAAAGCACAAAAATTGGATTTTGGGGAGATTTATTTGTTCCAAGCGAAGGATTTAACCGCGGATGGAGTCTAAATGTTCGACAATCATTTCGAAGGAGCATGGCTAAAAATCGGTCTTTTTTCCTTTTCCGGACACCCAGATATCGGTTAAATATCCCGTTATTTACCGATGTGAAAGGATGGATTCCATTGCTGGCATTGTTGCTGTACGCAACGGTCTGGTTGCGCCCGGTGGCGCCCCAGATTGGCTTTGCGCTCCACCGAGCTGAAATTGCGGCTGAACATTGTGTCAATCAGGACCAGCCGATGAGTACGTGCGGAGGAAGTTGTTTTCTGAAAAAACAGCTATTGGCCCAAGAAGGTCAAGATTCCGATGAGCTCCCCATTGCTCCACCGGTCGCCGAAGAAGATCCCCGCGATCTTCCATTGGAGTTTATTTTCTCCTCCCCGGAGGAACAACCTGATTTGGCTTTTGGGGATGTCTTTGATTTTCCCATTTCCCCTTTCCTCCCCTCCATTTTCCATCCTCCCTCCCCTGGCATGGTCCTCTGATTCATTTTTTCCTAACATCACATCATCATCATGCCAAGATTGAATTCAACACTTCGTTGGGTGCTGATGCTGTTCATGGTTGGCGGGATTTCGGGGTCGGTAGTGGCCTGCGATATCTGTGCCATGTTCAGCGCAGTGACGCCCAACGCTCAGAATAATTTGGTGGGCCTGTATTTTCGTCATCGGGCCTTTAACAGGTGGAACCACAGCCTGGAGGAGGGATTCGGAAAAACCCAACACTATCCCAGCACTGGACAGGTTGCAGGTTTTTCCCCGACAGACGACGCTTACCATTCGGAAAGTTTCACCTCGCTGACCCTGCATGGCCGCTGGTTTTTTACGCCCCAATGGTTTGTCCAGGCCCAGCTTCCTTTTCAATACAACCGGATGACCACCGATGCCTGGCAAATTTACCGGGTGAATGTAGGCGATGCGAATGTCATGGTGTCCCGGGCGATTTTGAACCGGGAAATCAAGGGGCATTTCTGGCGGATTTTCGGGGGCGTGGGGCTCAAAATGCCTACCGGATCGCGCTACCAGGACCCGAGCACGTACCGGGAGCTGTTCGAAATGCAGGGCACGACCGGAAGTTGGGATGTCCAAAGCCGCCTGGAAATTGCGTGGCGGCGGAGTTCCCATGGCGTCATGGGAGACGTGTCCTACCGGATCAATACCGCTGATCGGCAGCAAATTCGCTACGGCAATTTTTTCAATGCCCGGGCCAGCGCCTTTTACCTGATCGACATCAAAAAGGGCCTTTTCCGTCTGATGCCACAAGGAGGATTGTTCCTGGAGCATTATGCGGGCCGCTTTTGGCAGGGGGAGGCCCTTCCCAATGTGGGCGGAACCTCTCTGTTCGCTACCCTCGGAGCAGGCTGGTTTGGAGAACGGATGAATTTGCGGCCTGAGGTCCAGATTCCTGTGCTCCAGGACCTCCATGGCGACCAGCTCCTGAGCCGCACGGCCCTGACGATGGATTGGAGCATCAACTTTTGATCGGATTCATGTTCAATTCACCTTACGTATTTGGGCAACGGGGAAAATGGCACTAATTTTCGGCCATGGAGATAGTGCTTACCATCGCCTTCTTTTTGGTGCCCTATTTGTTGGGCTCCATTGCTGCGGCAGTCCTGGCCAGCCGGGCGCTGCACAAGGTTGACATCCGGGATTTGGGCTCGAACAATGCCGGCAGCACGAATACGTTTCGGGAGTTGGGCTTCAAAGCTGGTGCCATCACGCAGGTGATCGACATTGGCAAGGGGGCATTGGGCGCTGCGGTGCCGTTTTTCCTCCTGTGGTGGTTTCCCGATACGCCCCATGCTCTGGCCGACCTCGACCTGGAATTGCAGAGTATCATTTGTGGGATGATGGTCGTGATCGGCCATATTTATCCGGTTTTCTTTGGATTTCGGGGCGGAAAAGGCATCAATACGCTGCTGGGCATGATGCTGGTGACGAATTGGCTGGCCTGTGTGGTGTGCATTGTGGGCTGGATTTTGATCCTCTACATCACCCGCTACATCGCTCTCGCTTCCATGGGGGGCGTTTTGCTCTATCCCCTCTTCCTCATCGCCCATTCTTTGATCCAGGGCGAATCTCCCCGCTGGCTGCTCGTCGCGGGTGGCTTTGGAATGTTCTTGCTGGTGGTCTATACCCACCGCACCAATATCCGGCGGCTGTTGGTGGGTGAAGAGGGGAAAAACCCCTGGTTTGAAGGGAGAATCACCTAATGTGAGGTTTACATTTTCCTAACAAATAATTTACATTCAAAGAACATTTTCTTACCTTCGATCACTCTGAACAAAAACCGCGTGCGGCGCGGCGATTCGTTCATCTACTTTGCACAATGAATTAAGCGGCTCGTCTTGTATGGGCCGCTTTTGTTTTGGAGAGGAAATTTGCGCTATTTTGGTGGCTCTATCTTAAATGTGAGTGCTGTGAAAGGAAAAGTTGTCATCATTACCGGAGCTTCGAGTGGAATTGGGAAGGCCCTGGCCTATAAGTTCCATGCCGAGGGGAGCCATCTGGTTCTCGCCGCACGGAGTGCGGATAAATTGGCTTCCATCCAGGCCGACCTCAATCCTGAGGGCCAAAGCTCTGTCCATTGTGTCCCCACTGACGTGACTTCCAAGGACGATTGTGACCGCCTGGTGGCTGAGACGGTCCGACAGTTTGGCAAAGTGGATATCCTGATCAACAATGCGGGTATTTCCATGCGGGCCTTGGTCAAGGACCTGGACGTTTCTGTCATTGAGAAGGTCATGCAGGTCAACTTTTTCGGCACCGTTTATTGTACCAAGGCCGCCCTCCCTGAAATCATGAAAAACAAGGGGGCCATTGTCGGGGTCTCTTCCATCGCTGGCTTCCGCGGACTGCCCGCCCGCTCGGGATATTCCTCCTCGAAGTTTGCCATGCACGGATTTTTGGAGTCTTTGCGGACGGAATTGCTCGAAAAGGGGGTTCACGTCCTCCTGGCTTGTCCTGGTTTTACCGCTTCCAATATCCGTAATACCGCCCTGACCGAAGATGGCTCACCCCAAGGCAAGACGCCGCTTTCTGAGCAGAACCTCATGACGGCGGAGGAAGTGGCCGACCACATTTATAAGGCATTGATCCGCAAGAAGCGGACCATCGTTTTGACCCGTCAAGGTAAGTTGACGGTCTTCATGAACAAGCTGTTCCCCAAGTGGATGGACAAGATGGTGCTGAACCACTTTAAGAAGGAGCCCGATTCTCCGTTGAAATAATGAAGCTGCGGCAAGGACCTGCCCTGATCACACCGGGAACCCGGTGGTTGGCGGTGCTGGTGCTGGCCGCGCATGTGTTTTTCTTCGTTTCCGCCCTCGTCCATCGCTCCTACCTCACCGATGACTCCATTCAATACCTGACCCTGGCTGAAAATTGGGTTCAGACCAGCATATTTTCCCAGTCATTTTTCGACGCTCAAACTCCTGACTTACAGCGGACTCCCGGCTACCCTGCATTTTTAATTCTCTGCGGGCAAATGCCGTGGCTGGTTCTCGCCGTCCAACACCTGCTCATCCTCGGGGCCGGATGGATGCTGTTTCGGGCGCTGTCCCTGATCGGTTCGGTCAGAATGGCCCGGTTCGGCGCCTGGTTTTGGTTGCTGCAACCCTACCCCATCGTCATGTCCTCCCTGGTACTGAGCGAGTCCCTCTTTCTGTTTTTCCTGGCCTGGGGAATGTGGAAATATCTGGCCTGGCGCCAGGAAGGAGGATTTCAGGCCCTCGCCTGGGGGCTCCTGGGGCTGGGGTTGGGCGTGCTGGTTCGGCCCGTCGGGCTGGCGGTACTGGCCGTGGTGCTGGTGGATGGAATGTGGTGGGCGCTTCGGCGGAGAAGCATCCGTTCGGCCGCCGCATTGGCGGTGATTCCGGTCTTGGTGCTGGGCCCGTGGATGCTTCGGCACCATCAAATCGCCGGGAAGGCGTCTTTGAGCTCTATGGGGAATTTGGGGATGCTGCATGGGAGGCTGGGAGGCGTTGTGGCGCTGGAACGCGGGGATCCGCTGGAGGACCATTCATTTTTTATGAATGGAGATAGTGTCGCCGCGCAAGCGGTTGGGTGGGCTTCGGTCCGGACTTACGCGGGGACGGAACAGATTCAGGAAACGGAAATATTGCCAAGCAATTCCACTTCGATTGCATTGGGTTATCTAGGCCAGCATCCGGCCCAAACGGCCAAATTGGTTGGTAAATCGTTGTTCCAGATGTTGAAAGGGGTGGGTTACGGGTGGACCCAGCAGGTCACCCAGTCCAAGAATATGGGCTGGGTCATCGCCATCCTTCAACTCTTGTTCAATCTCGTCCTGTACTTGGGATTTGCCTGGAGCTTTCTGAGCGTACGCCGGTGGAAATCTCTTGACTACTTTTTTTTGCTACAAATAATCGCCCTATATGCGCTCTCAGCTGCTATATGGGCAGATGGAAGATATCGAATCCCTATTGATTTTGAGAAAATGTTAAAAATAATTTCAAAAACCAGGGGAGATGGCATATCTTTGAAGGGAGAGAAAGAAAAGAAGCGATGGAAAAGACAACAACAACAAGACCGGAAATAGTCATCATCAATTGCATTATTTCCAACCTCCAATCCAATAGCCCTTAGTTTTCAACTTACATCCTGGAATAGAAAGCCTTGAATTCCTCCATTGCGGGAACGACCAAGATATACTCAACAAATGAGGTAGGGCTTGCTAAATTCTGGGGATGACACCCAAGCCTGCACAAAGTGCACACGCCTGAATTTCTCGAATATCATCTCTTCATTTATAGTTATTGATCGTTCTTTCAGGTGTAGATATCTTTTGCATAAGTCCTAATTATTACGCGGATTACATTCATCACATTTCAGGTACGTGCATGTGATGGAGGCTAGAGTTGTCCCAATGGAAAAGTGAGCCCTCCTCATGGTTGAGAGTAGATTATTGATGGTTGGGTTGGTTGATTACCATTAGACGGGGTTCCGTCATGTCTTCCATGGCATATCGAATCCCCTCGCGTCCCAGTCCACTGTCTTTAATGCCTCCATAAGGCATCCCGTCCACCCTAAAGCCGGGTACGTCGTTGATGATTAGCCCCGCCACTTCAATTTGGGAATGGGCAGCCATTGATAAATCCAGGCGATTGGTAAACAATCCCGCCTGAAGGCCAAAACGTGTATCATTTGCCTTCTGAATGGCTTCATCAAACGTCCCGAAGGAGTCAACCACCGCCACGGGACCAAAGGCTTCCTCACAGACAATTTCGAGGTGACCGGGAACACCCGAGAGGATCGTGGGGGGATATAAATTCCGATCTCGGTCCAGGATTTCGCCTCCGAGCCACACTTCTGCCCCGGAATTCCGGGCAGCATTCACCCAAGCTGCAATACGCTCCAAGTGCTCCGAAGCTATCATGGGTCCCACCGAGACTTCAGGCTCAAAGGGATCGCCCGCGGACAGTTTCTCGGTTTCACGGATCAACAGTTCTTTGAAATCATCCCAAATGGATTCCTGAACCAATATTCGCTGGGTCGATATACATATCTGACCAGCATAGAGAAAGCTCCCAATTGCTATCCTCTTGGCCGCCACATCCAAATCAGCTGTCTCCTCAACGATACAGACGGCATTTCCCCCCAATTCGAGGATCACAGGCTTCTTGCCCGCTTTGCTCTTTAGCATCCATCCTACCTGCGGGGAACCGGTAAACGAAAAGAGCTTGAGCCTGTCGTCTACCACGATCTTCTCAGCTTCGGGAATACCGGCCAAGAAAATATTGATGAAGCCAGGCGGATAACCAGCTTCCTGACAGAGCCGGGCGAATGCAAGGCAGGTCAAGGGAGCAAACGGCGAAGGTTTCAGCACCACTGGGCATCCAACCGCTAAGGCTGGAGCAATCTTGTGGAGGGCCAAGTTCAGGGGAAAGTTAAAGGGAGATATCCCACTGATGGGGCCTATGGGGACTCGCTTGGTATAGGCCGTGCGACCACGGCCGGCATCGTAATCTACATTGACGACCTCCCCGCTGAAGCGGGTAATCTCCTCCATGGCCAACCGAAGGGTTGTCTGGCACCGTTGGACCTCGCCCTTGGCGTATCCAATGGGTTTGCCAGCCTCAGCGGCGATGAGCCAGGCAAACGCCTCCGCTCTTTCCTGAAAAAGCTCCAATAGCCTTTCCAGGTGACTCCGACGGCGGGTACCATCCCACGCCCGGAACTCCTTTGCAGCAGTAGCTGCCGCTGCGATGGCCTGCTCAACCTGATCGGCACTGGCCAGCGGAACTTCTGCCAGAAGACTCTGGTGGTATTTGTCCGTGACCTCCACGGTTCCTGTTCCTTCTCCGAACCATTGCCCTGCAATGAGGTTGCGGGTCTCGAGGATGGAGTTGATTTGTTGAGAAATTTCCTTCTTGAGCATGGTCACGTTCTTTGGTTCCACTGCCCAACTCGTTCAGGACCGGGCAATTTCTTGAATTCAGAGGATTCTTAAAGTTATCAATATCTTTGCGGTTCAAAATCATTGAGCCCCAAACAATCGGCTCCCAATTGGGTCAATTTGAATAATCATCGAAGTTAACACCACTTATGATTGTACTGATTTCGCCAGCCAAATCACTTAATTTCCTTGAGGGTCCCATCAAAAGACCTTATAGCCATCCTCCCTTCCTGGAAGATTCGGAGAAACTGATCAAAAAGCTCCGTCGACTTTCCCGGAAAAAAATTCGGGAGATGATGCACATTTCGGAGAACCTGGCCCAGCTCAATGCTGACCGGTATGCCAGGTGGGAGCCGGGGCCAGTCATTGAAGGAGCCAAACAAGCCATCTTCGCCTTCCGGGGAGATGTGTATCTCGGCATGGATGCCGATAGTTTTTCGGAAGAAGATCTCGATTATGCCCAGGATCACCTCAGGATTCTCTCCGGGCTTTATGGCATCCTAAAGCCTCTGGACCTGATCCAACCTTATCGATTGGAAATGGGCACAAAGCTAAAGATTGGGCGGAAAAATGACCTGTATGAATTTTGGAAGGAAAAACTGACCGCACAGATTCAGGAAAAGCTAGAGCAGGACGAGCATAAGATCGTGTTCAACCTCGCCTCCAAGGAGTACTTCTCATCCGTGGACTTCAGCCAATTAGACGCCGAAGTGATCGAACCATCCTTCCTGGATTGGAAGAATGGCAAGTACAAGTCCATCAGCTTTTTCTTGAAAAAGGCCCGGGGACTGATGACGGCCTGGATCATCAAGCACCGAATTACTTCAGCGGAAGACTTAAAATCGTTTGAAGCTGATGGCTATGCCTACAATGAGGAATTGTCGGCAGCAGGGAATGGATGGGTATTTTCCCGGAAACAGGAGGATTGACCCCATCTTGACATTCATCTTCCGAAAGGTGACAATTTCAGGTGGGTAGGCAACAGATTGGACGTTTTCGTCTTAATCCACATGCTTCACGTTCAAGGCCTATGTTCCTAGCCTTCGTATTTAGCCTAAATTGCATGCCATGGAGTTTTCCAATGCTGCTTTGAGTTATTTACGTACGCATTTGTTACCTGAAGAATATTCTCCCGAAGAATTCTTCCAGGCCATTGCGCATGAAGCAGCGATTCGGGATCAAAAAATTGAACCGGGAACGGAGAAGAAGGAGATTCAAGATCGATTCTTCGAACTCTTCGAGAAGAAACTCTTCTTCCCCTCCATCGAATGGCTTCGATTTTTTGGTAAGCCCGGCAAGGGCCGGACCATCGACACTCCTTTGGATTGTTTGGGGGGCAACAACATGCCCCGAACTTCCCTCCGGGATTCGGAAATTCTCCGTCATCTGGAAGGCACCCAGCCCTATCGGGTAGATGTGCCGCCGGCTTTTGTCCACGGACTCGAAAGGCAGGTCCCCTGGCAGATCCATTATCGAAATGAGCCGCATGCCGCCGGCGAAGTCCCTTCCCAATCGCTTTGGGAAGCCTTAAAGCATCAAATCAAGACCCAGGGATTTCCGGTCTTTCATTTTCCGGAGGCGATCCGCCCGGGCGATCAATACGAGAATCCCCCTGGCCCCATGGTAAGGGGTACGCTCAACCTCGCCAAAATGGTGCGGGAGCACCAAGGCGAGTTGGCGATCGATTGGAATCTAATCGTGGAAACCGTCGTCGACGTGGTTCGATTCCTCGACGCGCTCGTCGAGATCGCCGAGGAGCAGCGACAAGATGGTTACATGCGGGAAGTCCGCCGAATTGGCATTGGCATGATGGGATTTGCCGAGCTGCTTTTGATGCTGGGAATTCCCTATACCAGCCAAAATGCAGTTCAATTGGCTTCGCGAATTGCCCATTTCGTGCGCACTTCGATGCACGAAGCCTCTGCGGCCTTGACGCAGTACCGGCCCGTAGTCGTTGGAGCCCAGGTGCATGTCAGGGGATTTGCCGAATCGGTTCGGAACCTGAGCCGCCTATTTGTTCTTCCCGAACAAGAACTGGCCATCCTCGCCGACACTTCCCCTGGAATCGATCCCCTACCCGCCCTGGCAGGCCGGTGGATAGGATTGACCGATGCGCCCACCAATTTCACCATCAATAAATCACTCGTCAACCAACTGGAAGAACGAGGATGGTTGAAAGAAAAGGTCATGGACGAGCTCATGGATACGGGCGAACTGAGTCATGAATCCGGACTTCCGGCCGATTTTCTTGACCTCTACGCGACCCAGCGGAACGTTGAAGCCAATTTCATCGAAGAAATGGCCTCGGCAATGCAGCAATTGTCCGACGAATTGATCGTGACCCGGATCTGGATGGCCCAAGATGCCCCTGATGACTTTCTCAATCGACGATTGATCCATGCTGTTTACCGGAAATTGAGAACGATGTGGATCATGCCCGAAGGCGCTATGAATGGTGTTTTCTACCAAGCTGGCAGTTCTCTGACCTAGCTTTTCCTTTCTCTAACCTTATAGGATTAAAAAACCGAGCTTGGTGGCCCAAGCCCGGATTCTCTGCTAAACAAAATATTTAAAACCAACTAAACTTGACTAAGAGGAAAATAGATCGTCCTGTTAGTAAGGCGTAGCTTGGGGGAAGTCCAATTTTCTTTTAGAAGGCTAATTTTGGAAAAGCAGGTTGAAAATCGCATTTAGCTATTTCAACCTGCTGTAAAGTCATAAAGAACGCGCTATAAATTTACCCGTAAAGCTATTAGGTGTTTAACTGATGCTAAATTATCCCTCCTCCTCCCCCTTCGAAACCCAAGTTCAAACAAATATTTGGTTCAAAACAGGAAATCTCACCCGATAATGAGCGGTAAAACACTGGCTATAAGCATGGTGAAAGGATTTAGGTATTTGGGAGACAAGTGGAAAAGAAGGGAAAAAATCGATCGGTTTATCGGAAAGAAAAGGACCAAAAACAATCAGAGCCTCGGGCGAGGCTCTGATTAATTCTGCTAACCAACTAAAAAATATTTAAAACCAACTAAACTAAACTTTGTGTTTTATATCAATCCCGGAATCGGGAAGTGAGTTCAAAAAAAAGCAGATTGAAATCAGATGCTTTGTCATCTCTATCTCAACCTGCAAACAATGAAAGAACGCGCTATATTTACCCGTAAAGCTAATTAGGTGTTTAACTGTCAACAATTTATCTCCATTATTCCTCCTCAGCAATCCAAGTTCTTCTGATTTTTTTGGAACTAAACGCCTAGATCGCACCACCTATCCTATTTATAATCAAATAGTTGTGCTTGTTTTTCATTGGGAACAATACCAAAGTTTTTCTGAAAAATGAAGCCTGGAAAGGAGAATGGGGCGGGAAATCAAAACGGAGAGGGGCAAAAAAAATCAGAGCCTTGACCGAAGGCTCTGACAACTCTGCTAACTAAAAATATTCAAAACCAATTAAACCAGTTCTTTGCTGTGTAATTGGTAACAGCTTCTGTTTTTTTGATGTTGTAGAAAGGAAAGCTGGGCTTTCCTTTCTACCTCAAATTATCAATGAAAGAACGCGCTATATTTACCCGTAAAGCTATTTAGGTGTTTAACTGATGCTAAAATATCAATCAGGCCAAAAATCTGAAAGTCAGCTTTGCCAAGTAATTTTGGAGCAATAGGGTACTTTTTGGAACACAAACACCTTATTACCAATATATTAATTCGATTTTTCCTTTGGTTCATAATCCATTTTTTCACCCTAAAAGCCCACCAAAACCTCGATTTGACCCCCATTTTTTCCCTGCACACAATAGTCCACAATTCTATTGAATAAAGTGGATAATTTCCGGTCTGAATGGATTGAGATAATGCCTGAACAGGTTGACTTTATGACTGATTTGAGCTAATTTCCATGTGATAAAAACTGTTCGTCCATGGGAACACGGGTAAGTCCCTATCAGACGTCCAAAATTAGCAGAATAGCGACCTTGGTCGACCAACTCTTCTGACATAACTGTAAGACTGTAAATCGCTTTTGCGGAACAGAATGAAGAAAACCGACTCAGTTTTCCAATTGATTAAATCCCTTACCCGGGGAGAAAAGCGAAATTTCCGGATGTTGGCTCAGCTCACGTCCGGAGACAAGAAGTATTTGCAGTTGTTCGACGTTATGGACAATCTGGATGAATACGACGAAGAAAAGATCCTGAAAAAGTTCCGCAAGGATAAAGCCTTCGAAAAACAGTTTGCCTACAACAAAAACTACCTCTACAATTCCATTCTGAATGCCCTCGTCTACTTCCACAAAGGAAGCGAAGCCGAGTTGTCGTCCCTGACCATTCAAGTTCATATCCTGCTCGAGAAAAACCTTTACTACCAAGCCAAGAAGCTGCTGCGGAAGGCGAAAGAAAAGGTGTACAAGCAGGAACGGTTCGAGGAATTGTTGAAGTTGTTGCGGTATGAAATTGAAATCCTGAAAAGGACCGAAAATATCAAGCTCCTCCGGGAGTCGTTGCGCCAGGTCGAATTTGAAGAGCGGGTGACCTTGGAGAAAATCTCCAATTACCTTGCTTACAGTCGCCTGGATTCGCGCGTCTTCATCCTGATGAAGACCACTTATATGGCTCGGAGCCATGAGAACACCGAACTCGTCAAGGAAATCTACGATTCCGATCTCCTCGACAATGAGTCTCGGGCCCTCTCCCACCGGGCCAAGATTCTTTTCAACGAGATTCAGCGTCGCCTGGCGACCTTTAATAACAAGGAGCAAGACGCGCTGGTCTTTTGCGACCGCGCCATCGAACTCTTTGAGGACAAGCCCGACTTGCAGGAAGAGGAAAAAATGCTCTACCTGCAATTGTTGAGTGCTGCCAGCCGCCACCATTTTCGGGTGTCCGGCCTCGACCGGAGCCTCAAGGCCCTCATGAAGATTCGGAAAGCCAAGATTTCCACTCCTTTCGAGCGTCTGTTCCGCTTCCGTCGCTTCTATACCTTCCTCCTTTACATGCACAATGATATGGGTGAGGTCTTGCCTGACCCCATTATGAATGAGCTGTTGAAGGAAATGAAGGCCTTGAAAAATGACCTCGCCACTTCCCAGCGCCTTTGGGCCTACAATGGATTGGCGCAGTACCATTTTTACCACGGCGACCTCAGCGAGGCCCTGCGTTGGATCAATGATTTCCTCAACCATCCCCGGAGCGCCGTGCGTACGGACCTTCAGGCCATGGTTCGACTCGTCAATCTCCTGCTCCATTATGACCTCGGCAACTTCGATCTGATTGAGTACTCGATCAAATCGACTTACCGCTTCATGTACAAGCAGGACATGCTCAACAAATATGAGCGCCGGGTCCTTTCTTTCCTCCGCAAGGCGATCAACCTCACCAATGAGGCCGAAGTCATGGAAGAACTGCAATTGTTCCGCAATGACCTGGACGAAATTTTCGCTGATCCCATGGAGTCACGGGCCGAAAATTACTTCAATATCTACGCTTGGATCGATGCCAAGCTGGAGAACAGGCCCATGATCGAGGTCATTCGGGAAAAGAACCCCGAAAAAATCCTTATGGATGCCCTACAGGTGGAAAAAACCAAAAAGTAACTCCATTTCCTCTTTTAAAACATAGCAAGGCCCGCTGGATTCCAGCGGGTTTCGTCATTTTAAATGGAACCGTAATCCCAAGAAGCAATATTCTCAGTCTTCGACCTCCCGCCCTAAACCCAGGCCATAACTCCTTTTCCTTTCCCCTATCTCCCGCCTCCACAAGTTGCAACCTAAACGCCTCCCATCAGTCGATGATCAGGTAGATCCGGCGGAGCTAACCAGCCCTCCTCTCCCATTTAAATCACCTCCAAAGCTCTCGAATCCTACACCGTGAATTACACGTCATAGGGCATAGAATGCCTCACACGGTCCCTTCTATTGGTTCCAGACCATTCTTCCATCAATCATCTGTTGTCTCCCCCATTCCCAGGGCAAAAAACCCCAGTTAGACAACTGCCCTTACCAGAGACATCAGAAGCTATCTTCCCGGCATCAAAGGCCGCCAAGCGTACAGCAAAAGGATTTGAAATAGCCTCTACAACAGCCTGGAAAGAGCGGAAATGACAAGAGACCATTTTCCCAATACATACTCCCTCCAACCAAAAAGAGGCCCTGGTCACTCCCAATAGCCTCCAAAAAAAGATGAGGGCCACCAATGGTGGCCCTCTATAATAATCAACTGTAGTGATTCAGGACTAGTTCATGTCCCACCATACTCTGGTGAAGAGACCAGAAGCACCCAGACCTTGAGAGGACTGAGCGGAGCTCAGGTTGGAACCATTGGTCAGGTTCTCAGTGGAAGCGTAGGGGAAACGAACCGGAACACCCTGACCAGGATAGACCGAACGGCTAACCTCAGTAATGGTATTGGGGTGGTCCAGACGACGCCACTCAGCAAAGGCTTCTACACCGTTACCGAAGAGGGCGATCCACTTTTGCTCACCAAGAGCCTTCTGCCAGTCAGCATCCCAGGCGGCGTCCGCGTCAGCCAGGTAAGTGGCGTCGGCAGTAGCACCGTGCTGGTCGTGCGAAGCAGCAATAGCAGCCAGGTAGTCAGCCTTGGACTGGTTGACCTCAGCCGAAAGGAAGAGGAGGTCAGCGTAGGTCATGGCGTATACCGGAGCAGTCGGAGTGTCGCGGAAAGCAGCACCGATACGGGAGATTGCGCCGAAGTCGCTCGGCTCAAAGTCACCACTGGGCTGACCTTCGTACATTCCGTTGTCGTTGGTTTCAGCGTAAATGGGCAGACGCGGGTCCATGACGGTGGAGAAACCACCGGCATTCATCAAGTTGGTGAGGGTCAGAGACACAGAGTGGTCATCACGGCCATCAACGTACTTGTTTTCATAAATCGGGTTGCTGTAAGTAGCATCGCCGATGTACGAGAAACCAGCGTTGTCAGAGTTGTCGCTCATGACCATACCACCAGCCAGGATGTTAGCAGCCTCAGTGAGGGCAGCAGGATTTTGACCGGAAGTACGAACCAACAAACGAACGCGGAGGGAGTTAGCGAACTTCTGCCACTTGGACACGTCACCATTGAACATGATGTCACCAACGCCGAGGTCATCAGCAGTAGCATCAAACATACCAGCTGCGTCAGCCAACATTTGGATCATGCCATTGTAGACATCTTCCTGGCTGTCGTAAGCAGGTGCGAGGTTTTCAGCACCCTGAAGGGCTTCATTGAAGGGAACCATACCCCAGCAGTCAGTGATGACGCTCATATAGTACACCTTCATGACCGTAGCAGCGGCCTTCATGTTCGGCTCTGCATCGGTAGCGTTGTTGATGATATTCTTGAGGTCAAACAGAGGACCAGCGTAGAGGCCTGTCCAGTGGGCATCGATGGCGGACGGACGGAATGCGTAACGGTCCTCGTCGATGTACTGAATCTTGGCGTAGTGCTGAACCCAGAGACCTGCGTAGGTCATGTTCATGCTGGCACCGTGGATACGGTCCATGCCCGAAATGAGCGAAGAAAGGAGAATGTTCGTGTTAGGAACAGTCGTAGGGTCGTTAGGGTTGGTGTTGATTTCCTCGAAGTTGCGGTCACACGCAGAGAGACCAACTACCAACGCCATCAATACTAATGCTATCTTTTTCATCTTCTTTTCCTCCTCTAATTAGAAATTAGCACGCAAGGTGAAACCATAAGTTCTGGCAGCCGGCAATGCACCAAACTCGAAGCCCTGAACGTTGATCTGAGAACCGAAAGCAGTTTCAGGATCAATGTGGGGAACACCAGAGTAAAGCAGGGCCAGGTTACGACCATAAGCACCTACCGTCAAACCACCGAGGAAGTTGTTCTCGAAGAGGTCAGCGGGGAGTTGGTACTGGAGAGAAACTTCACGCAGCTTCACGAAGGAAGCGTCGAAGATGTTCCGGTCGTGGCCACCAAGAGCGTACCAGTAGAAGACGTTCCAGTCTTCGGAACGGACAGCGACGTCGTTGGCAACGAGGTTGCTATCGCCATCATACATAACGCCGGGGAATACAATACCGTTCTGCATTTCCTCAGCATTGGCACGACCTTCGAGGGTTTCTTCCAGTACACCAGCGTAACGGCCAAACATGTGGGTTACGGTGAACAGGTCGGAGCCCATCCGAACGTCGATCAAGGTATTCAGAGAGAAGCCCTTGTAGGTAAAGTTGTTGCTCAGACCACCAACCCAGTCAGGAGTGATGTTACCGAGGTTGTAATCAGCGCTGTTCGGGTCAACCTGGGGAAGACCACCGCTCAGGATGAGGTTACCAGCGTCGTCGTAGAGGGCGCGGTTACCACGGAAGGAGCCGTAGGGCTGGCCAACAGCAGCTTCAAGGTCGAGAGCCCAGTAACGGCCGAGACGGATCGCCTCAACACCTTCAGCCAGTTCCTCAACAATGTTCTGGTTGCGGGCCCAGTTCAGGCCGACGGTCCAGGTAAAGTCTTTGGTCTGGATGACAGAACCCTGAATCTGAACTTCAACACCACGGTTCCGGATAGAACCAGCGTTGGTGAGCTGGGAAGTAGCACCAGAAGAAGGAGCCACGTCAACAGCCGTGATCAGGTCGTTGGTGAGAGCGTTGTAGTAAGTTACGTCAACAGCCAAACGGTTGTTGAACATGCGCAGTTCCAAACCAGCTTCGAAGGAGTTGGTACGCTCCGGCTTCAGGTTCGGGTCAGGCAGCTGACCAGGTACGATGAAGGCAGGAGTACCGCCCCAAGGATCGATGGTGGAGTAAACAGCCTGGGTAGAGTAGGCATTTACAAGGCCGTTACCGACCTGAGCAGCACCACCGCGGATTTTCACGAGGTCAAACATATCGGGCAGATCAACCGTCTCGGAGAGCAGGAAGCTCAGGGTAGCTGCCGGATAGAAGTAAGAGTTGTTGTCAATCGGCAAGGAAGAAGCCCAGTCGTTACGAGCAGTTACGTCGAGGTAGAGGTAACCACCGTAGCCGAGAGAAGCAGATCCGTAGATGGAGTTAACAACACGCTTGCTGTAAGTATCGTTGATGAGCGGAGAGCCATCAGAGTTGGATACGTTGTAGAGGCCCGGTACTACCAGAGCAGGAACTTCGATGGTGGAGAAACGACGAACCTGGTTCAAACGGTTGCCACCGAAGGTAGCAGTCAGATCGAAGTTGTCACCAAAACGCTTGTTCGCAGTGAAGAGGAAGTCAGCGTTGGTTTCCTGGAAGGTGATCAGGTCATCGGTGAACTCACCATTGGGGTGGTCAGCGGTACCAACAGCAAACTGACGACGACGCTGTTCGCGGTAGAAGTCAGTACCCACACGGCCCATCACGCTCAGCCAGTCAGTCAACTGGTAAGAGAGGGACTGGAAGGCCATGATGCGGTCACGGCTCATGGGCTTGATGTTGTTGTAGAGCGTGAAGTACGGGTTGTTCTGGTAAGTGTGGTTCCAGTTGAAGTTGTTACCGTAGGGATCTTGCTCTTCCCAACGATCTTCAAGGGCTTGCCAGTCAACCTGACGACCAGTCCAGATGGACTGCTGGAGCACGTTGTCACCAGCATAACCAACACCAGGACGGTTGTCGGAGTCGGTGCGGATGTACTTAACGTTACCATCCATCTTGAACTTGCTGCTCAGGTTACCACCGTAGCTCACGTCGAAAGAGTTACGCTGGTAATCCGTGTTCGGTACCATACCCGTTTGGTTCATGTTGGTATAGGAGAAACGGGCGTAGGAGTTTTCCTGACGGGCGGTCAAAGACACGTTGTTGGTCAGGGTAACACCAGTCTGGAAGAAGTCGCGGATATTGTCAGGACGAGCAACCCACGGCTCAGCAGCGTAACCGGTTTCACCGGGTTCGTCTACAGTACCGTCGTAGTTGTTGTCGAAACCATCGTTGTCAAATACACCGTAAGCACCGGTGAACTGCGGGAGGCTGGAAGCCTCGCCAGCTTCGTCGATGATACCATCAACGTCGTTGTCAATGCTGTCGTTTTCGTTGATGGCGGAGCTGAAGGAAGGACCCCAGGACTCATCGTAACCATCCCAAACACCACCGAAGTCACCGTCATAGTAACCAAACGTACCACCGGCACCCTGACCGTAGAGGTCCTGGTAATCGGGCAGACGAAGCGGGTTGGAGAAACCAACGTTCATCGAGTAGCTAACACCCAGGCCTTTTTTGACACCGGCTTCAGTACCTTTCTTGGTGGTGATCAGGATCACACCGTTGGCACCACGAGAACCGTAAAGAGCAGCTGCGTTCGGGCCTTTCAGCACGGTGACAGACTCAATGTCTTCCGGGTTGAGGTCGGCAATTACGTTGCCGTAGTCTACGTTTTCACCACCAGTGGTAGCGTTGTTAGTTCCGTTGCTGACCGGCACACCGTTCACGACGAACAGGGGCTGGTTGGCTCCGTTGATGGAGGCGTTACCACGAATGGTAATACGGGCAGAAGAACCGACGTTACCGGAGGAGCCAACGACGTTGACACCAGCGATACGACCGCTCAGGTTGTTGACGACGTTTGCGTCACGTGCCTGCTCCAACTGAGAGCCATTCACTTCCTGAACTGAATAACCCAGGGCTTTTTTGTCCCGGGAGATACCCAATGCAGTCACAACTACGTCATCAAGCATCAGGGCGTCGACAGCCATTTTGACGTCGCCACCACCAGCTTGTTCTACTGTTGCATATCCTTGCATCCGGAAAACAACAATGGCGTCCCCTTCGGACACCGTAAAGCTGTATTTACCGTTTTCATCGGTAAACGTTCCATTGGTCGTTCCTTTCTCGAAAACTGTCACACCAGTGAGCGGTTCACCCGACTCACCGTCTGAGACAGTTCCTGAGACGACCTTCTGCGCGTGCGCGGCAAATGCAGTAAGCATCACCATGCACATCAGAGCGAAAAATCTTCTCATACTCCTTGTTTTTAGTTTCACTTCTGGTTTTACTCTTTTATTGATCTAGTCCTACTTAAAGAGTCACTACAAAAAGCAAATATATAACTTATCTTCACATTTGCTTAATTCCACTGTAATAAATACCCTTCTTGAGCGTTTAGAACCTCTTAGGGATATTCGATTCTATCCAATGGAGGTCTGTTTTTCCTTCTCTTCCAAATTTTTCCTTCTGTTAACAAACAATTTGCCCCACAAATGAGTTAACCCCTTCTTTACACAGGAAGAAATCAATCCCAGAGCCGGGACTTTGGTCCGTTAAATAGTTAACATTAAAGGGTAATTCAGAAAAAAAGTATCTGTAAGCCGGAGGTAAGTTCAGAAAATGAATTCAATTCCCCAAGCCTTTAAGGTGCTTCAATAACACATTTCCCGCCTCCAAATGCCTTTCTCTCCGCTTCAAATCGGCCAAAAACACCCAAAAAACAAGGAAATGGCAGCTTAGACCCATTACATAAGAATACTCTTTGCATTGCACTTAGCCGACAATTCCTAACTTTGCCCCATCTTGGACAATCCCCTCCATATCCTCCAGGTTACCAACCGCCTTCCGTGGCCACTCAACGACGGGGGCAACCTCGCCACCTACAACGTTACCCGCCACCTACATGCTGATGGTCAACGGGTTACACTGGCATCAATCAATACCCAAAAGCACCACCAGGACCCGAATGTCCTCGCCCATGTCGCCGAAGTGCATACCGTTGATCTGGACACTTCCCTCAAACCCTTCGATGCCTTCAAGGCTCTCTTTTCTCCCCTCCCCTACAATATCCTTCGTTTCCGCAGCCCCGACTTTGAACACTTATTGCAGGAGATTGTAGGAAAAACGCCCCCCGACATCGTCCAGCTGGAAGGAAGCTACCAGGCCCTTTTCATTCCGGCCATCCGGGCCGTGAGGCCCAAAGTGCCCATCATCCTACGCTCTCACAACATCGAATGGCGCATTTGGCAACGCCTGGCGGAGAATGAATCCAATCCCCTCAAGCGGCTGTACCTGCGAAATATGTACCGCAAGATTCGCCGCTTTGAAGAACGGACCCTCCACGACCTGGACGGCCTGGTCGCCATTACCGAAGACGATGCCCAGTGGTACCTCAGCCAGGGCTACCAGGGAAAACTGGTGACCATTCCCGCAGGAGCTGATTTCGAACAGTACGATCCCGGAGAATCATGGGCTCCCGCCCCAAGCATTGGCTTCATTGGCAGCCTCGAATGGGAACCCAATGTCCAGGGACTCCAATGGATGATTGAAAAGGTATGGCCCCAGGTCAAACAGCAGTGCCCGGAAGCTGAATTTCACATTGCGGGCAAAAATCCCCCGGAGCATCTTCAAGCCTGGGGAAAAGTCGACGGCGTGACCTTCCACGGAATGGTGCCCAGCGCCCCCGAGTTCATCCGTGGGTTTAGGATTTTCGTCGTACCTTTGCTGTCCGGCAGTGGAATGCGCCTAAAAATTGTGGAGGCCCTTGCCATGCGCAAGTGCGTTTTGAGTACAACCGTCGGGGCCGAAGGCATCGAAATCAGGCCAGGAACCGATTTTCTCCAAGCCGATCAACCCGATGAATTTGCCCTACAACTCATCCAACTGATCCAACATCCCGCGCAATCCATGGAGCTGGCCCGGACGGGTTTTGAACGCATCCGGGAGCGTTACGACTGGAAAAATCTGATCCAAAGGTACCTCGATTTCTACCAGACCCTACAATGAAGATCCTGGCGGCATTATCCCGGTTCCCCTGGCCCCTCGAAAAAGGTGACAAACTCCGGGCGTACTACCAGTTGCGTGACCTCAGCCGCCACCACGAAGTCCACCTGATTTGCCTGAACGACCAGCCCGTTTCCGATGAAGACCGGAAAGCGCTCCACTTTTGTGCCTCCGTGCAGGTCATTCACCACCCCAAAAGTCTGGTGGCCACCAATCTCCTCCGCAGCCTCTTCAACCGCACTCCCTTTCAGGTCAATTATTTCCGGTCTCCCAAGATGTTCCGGGCGATGCAGGAAACCATCCAGGCACAGGCCATCGACGTCGTGATGGTCCAATTGATTCGCCTGGGCATGAACCTGCCCTTCATGGAAGTTGAGACCAGCTGGTTTCTGGATTATATGGACTGCTTTTCCATCGGGATGGCCCAGCGCCAAGCCGAAGCCAAGGGCTTGCGGAAATGGATTGTGGGCATGGAAGCCAGTCGACTGAAGGCCTACGAAGCCCGGATCGCGGCCCGTTTCGATGAACTCGGAATCATTTCCGAGCGGGATGCCGACGGATTACCGCCGGTCCTACGGGAAGTCGTCCACATCCTCCCCAATGGAGTCGGCGACCATTTCTTCGAAGACCTACCCACCGCCACACCTCCCCGCTACGACCTCATTTTCTTCGGGAACATGGGCTACCACCCCAATGTGCAGAGCGCCCGCTTCCTCGTCGAGGAGGTCCTGCCCGAAGTCCACCAGCTTGGCCTGCGGCCAAAATTGTGCATTGCCGGGGCCCGGCCAGCCAAGGTCATCCAGGCCTATGCCAGCGAGGACATCGAAGTCACCGGCTTTGTCGACGACATCCGGAGCTATGTGCGCGCCTCCCGCCTGTCCATTGCGCCCGTTATCGGCGGCCAAGGATTGCAAAACAAATTGCTGGAGTCCATGGCGATGGGCTTGCCCACGTTGACGACTCCGCTGGCGCACGCCGCGGTGGATGCCGAAGCTGGCCGCGAGCTCGTCGTTTGCCCGGACGCCCGGGCCTTTGCCCGGGAAATCAAGCGGCTGCTCGAAGACGCGGAGGCCGCCCGAACCATCGGGGAAGCCGGCCGGAAATTTGTCGAGAAACATTACCGGTGGGAAGCCATGAACCAGCGATTGGCCCAAGCCTTGGAGTTGGCAGCCCAATCTTAAAGGATTATTTTTCATTGACTATACCATGCAAGCACTTTCTTCTTCCCTGAAAACCATTCATAAAGGTGGATTGGCAATCATCCTCCTTCAGTTTTTATTTTCCATCCAACTCCAAGCCCAAATCCCCATCGTCGACCTGCAATGGTTCCCTATTTCGGACTTTCCTGCCTCCCTCCTCCCCCAGGATGTCGAGGAATTTGGGGTGGTGCCGGACAATGACGAGGGCGGCGTGTGGATCGGTGCCAATCGCGGGGGCATGGTGGAAGAATGGGACGACCTGCGGGAAGATGCCGAAATGTTCAACTCGGCGAAGTTTTATATGGAGCCGGAGTGGGTGAATGGAAAAGTCAAATTCGGGTGCCAAATGCCGTTTCGCGCGACCGAGATTTGGTATACGCTGGAATTCGAAGACGGCCACTTCACCATGGCATTGGTGGACTATTTCGATCCGAACGAGGAGAATTTAGAGCAAATGGAGTCCCGAATGGAAGCGGGTGACGTTTGCGGAGCAGTAGAAGCGGTCAATGGCCTCCAATATCCGATGTCGTATATCAATCCCGAGGGATTTTTTGCCGAGGCCCTGGTGCAGGCCCACCAAAATGGATTGGCGTACTACAAGGAGAAAAACTACATCCAGGCCATCGAAGACATGGAATGCGTGCTGAAAGAGGCTTGGGTCAATTTTCCCGAGACCCAGGCCGAATACGAAGAAGA
Organism: uncultured bacterium; assembly: GCA_963923035.1. Taxonomy (GTDB): domain Bacteria; phylum Bacteroidota; class Bacteroidia; order J057; family JADKCL01; genus CAWUKT01. Next base: position 24,350 of record CAWUKT010000014.1, on the reverse strand, counting down.
TGAATTGGTCATGTACACCATTTCGAAGGCCGATTACGAAGGGATCCTGGGCGACCACGGTCTGTTTTTGCTGCGGGCCAAGGAATATGGGCGCTGCATCGAGGTCAATGAGAACCTTTTGGTACTGAATCCGGATCTCATCGGTCCCCGGCTTCAATTGGGCGATGCCCAATGGGCGACGGGAGAGGAAGCCCTCGCCTGCGATACCTATGAGGACTACGTCCGGGCCATGAATGCTGCCGGTCGCGGCAGCAAGGTCCCGTCCCGCGTGCGGGAACGCCTCAGCCAATAAATGAAAAAGCCGCTCCCCGGCACTGAGGAGCGACTTCCCTTGGAATCATCAGCCGTTAGCCGACTGCGATTTCGTATAGTTCGAAGTATTTTTCGACGCTGACGAGGCCCAGGTCATCCGGCAGGATGAACTCTGCCCGGTTCGCCGCCATGTCATACTGGAAGAAACCCAGCGTATAATCCATACAGCCTTCGGAGAAGAAGACAACGCCTTCCCGGCTTTCGCCCCGGGAATCAGCAAATACCTTGGCCCGGTAACCACTGGGGCAACGGCTCATCACCTTCTCGACGCCGTATTCGGAGGGATCGATGGACCGTATCGGATCCAGAATCTTAGTCGTCACAAACTCTTGCTCTTTTTCACTCAATTCCCACAAGCCTATTCTCTTCCGCTTCCGCCACTGATTCTCCAGCTCTTCATCCTGATCGGTCCAGAAATCATCCGCTTCGCGCTTGTACAGCTCCCGCAGGGCCTGGACCATGCGCTGTTCCTGTTGGCTCAATTTGCTTTCCTTCCGGCTTTTTTCTTTACCGCCTTTCACTTTCACCACCTTTTCCGGCGCTGTTTCCATTTCCCACACAATCTCTTCTTCCACTTCCGACTCCTTTAAAGCGATGTCATCGGGAGCTGCTTCCTCAATGAGGGCCTGGGCTTCTACGGCGGGTTGTTCAGCCTTTTGGGGGGCCTTTTTCTTTTCCTTTCCGCCATCGGTTGCACTTCCAAATACCTGGTCGACCCCAAAGAGGGCCAGGGGAAGCAACAGCAAGACGATCAATAGTTTTCGGTTCATGGTAAACGATTAGAGTGAAACAATGGGTAAAAAAGAACTCAGAGCCGTTGGGGAAACCAGCGGAGGAGCATCTCAGCGACGATCAGGTTGGGAATCCAGCTGATCCAGGCCGAGGAGACCACCACGAATTCAGGGTCCAGGGCGTTTGTCAGGGTAGTCGCGGGGACATAGAGTCGCAATGTCACCGCTGCGAAGCTCAGGGCATAGCTTCGGGTGATCCACCGGATATGGCCGGGCACGTCCCGCCGCCGGATGGTTTCGTAGGCCCGAAAGGTTGTCCAGAGCCACAGGACCGCCATCAGCACAAATCCAAGCGCCCCGTAGAAGCCGCCTTCGGCGTAAAAGGCCATAAACAGGCCCGATGGTCCGGCCAGGAAGAGGATCGAGACCATATAGGCCTTGCCAAGGTTCCGGTGGAGGGCTCTCCGGCGGTGTCGGATGCGTCGGATGAATTGAAACGGTCCAATCAGAAGGGCCAGCATGCCGCCTGTGATGTGGATGTAAAAGGCCGTGCGCCAAAGTACATTGTGGACGACTTCCTGCTTAACTGCGAGGAAGTTGATGTCGTCGGCGAAGGAGAAATAGATCGTGGTGGTGGCAAATAAAAATGCCGCCAAGCCTGCGATCAATCCCCAGCCAATTCTAAACAATGCCTTTTCCATAGCCTGATAGGGTTGTTTGGTCTCATAACGAAAAAAGCGGGCGGGGTTACATGTGAGTTGGAAAAAATGTGCGAAACTGAAAATGGGAAAGTAGAAATTGGGAAAATGTGCAAATCTGGAAATATGCAAATTATATAACCGGTGATTCCATCATTTGCACATCAGCACATTCATTTCATTTGCACATCTACACATTCATTTCATTCACCCAATGATTTCATTTTCAGCTTCACTCCTTTAACTTGCCCCCATGATTGCCATCGGTCAATACCATACCCTTCGGGTTAGCCGCCGCGCCGCGCCCGGCCTGTACCTCCACGCCGATGGCGAAGAGGTCCTGCTTCCCAACAAATACGCCCCGGAAGATGCCCAGCCCGGGGATTCCTTGCAGGTCTTCATTTACCTCGACAACCAACAGCGTCCCATTGCCACGACCCTCACTCCGGCCTGCACCGTCGGCGAGTTCGCTTATTTGCGCGTGCGCCAGGTGGGCCAGTTTGGGGCCTTTTTGGAATGGGGCGTGGAAAAAGACCTTTTGGTTCCCTTCCGGGAACAGGCCTCGAAGATGGAAGCGGGACGTTCTTATGTGGTGTATGTGTACGTGGATGAAAAATCGAACCGGATCATGGCCAGCTCCCGGCTCCGCTTCCACATCCAGCGGGACAATATCGTATTGGAACCGGGCGAACCGGTGGACCTGCTGATTTCGGGGAAGACTCCACTGGGCACCCTGGCAATTGTCAACAACGCCCACCAAGGCTTGCTGTACAAAAACGAAACCTACAAGGTGCTGCGCCCCGGGGAAAAGATCCAGGGTTACGTCAAGCAGGTGCGGGAGGATGGAAAAATTGACCTGAGCCTCCAACAACCCGGGTACGCCCACATAGACGACAGCGCCCAGCGGGTACTCACCCACCTCAAGATCCGGGGAGGTTTTCTGGACCTCCACGACAAAAGCGATCCGGCGGACATCAAGAAGCGGCTGGAAATGAGCAAAAAGACCTTTAAGAAAGCGGTTGGGATGCTGTACAAGGAAGGCCTCATCGAGTTGAAGGAGAATGGCATCGTTCTGAAATAAGCCCCCCCCAAGACATAAGAAAGGCCCGGATATCCGGGCCTTTCGCATTATTCAGCAATTCTTATGTGAGTCATTAGCGGGTCCAACGACGGCCAGGAGCACCGACGTCGTAGTGGATGAAGTTGGAGCGGACGTATTTGCCCAAACCACCGTCTTCCATGATTCCGGCCTCGATCAATTCCTCGACCTTCGCGCGGAGCTGTTCGGAGTTCCAGGTCGGGGAAGAAATGTCGATGGCTTCTCCGTACATGTGGTTACTGGCCAATGCGGCTCCTTCCAGAGAGGCATTGTAGTTCGGAGAACGGTAGCCAGAGTTGACATGCAGCTGGACGTTGACATTGTCGCCCAGCGCGTTCACGTTGCGGATCAGGCGGCGCATCTTCCCGTAGTACTGCTCCGGAACGATCGTTCCGTCCGTACAACGAACCAGCTTGATGGCGTTGTTGAAGCGCGAGTGGTTGAACTCAGGCGCATTCGGATCCTGGGCCATCTGCTCGAGGGAGTTCGAGTAAGCGCCATTCGGGACCGCATTCAGGCGGCGGAGGGTCTCACCCGTGGGGGAGATTACGCCATCCTGGCCGAGGCCTTCACCCCGCTGGAATGAGTAAATGGCCATGACCGTTGCGCGGCCGGCCACACCGTCCACGGAGGTCTGAAAGCCGACATCCCGCAGTCCCTGCTGGATCTTGCGCGCATCTTCATTCGCATTCGGCTGGTCACGTCCCACGTTTCCTTCGATGGTGATGCCCCGGTTCGCAGATTGAGTTTGGCCATCTTCCTGCTGGGGATCAGCCGTTTGCTGACCTCCATCGGCCTGCTGCTGGTCGCCGCCCTGCGGCTGTTGCTGCTGGCCACCATCGGGCTGTCCATCGTCGTTGTCGCTGGTGCCCCAGCCGAAGGGGTTCCACCAGGGATTGCCACTTTCTTCCTGCTGCTGGTCGCCGCCATCCTGCTCGGGACGGGGCACCGGACGCGGGCTGGAAGTCGGAGCCGAGCTGCTGCCCGTTTCCTGCAACAAGCGGGTCATGGTATCTTTTCCCACGATGCCATCCACTTCGAGGCCTTGTGCGGCCTGGAATGCTTCAATGGCGCGGGTGGTATTCGATTTGGAGCCATCGAGACGGGTGATCTTCCCGTCGACGGTACCGTTGTAGAGTCCAAGTTGTTTCAAAAGGGTCTGGACATTCATGATGTCCGCTTCCGAACCCAGGGCCTGTCCATTGCGGACGCCGGCATAAATGCGGGCTTCCACCACCGGAGCCGGATCAGGCTGGGTGGTCGGCTGCTGTTCAGCCTGCTGCTCGCCCTGGCCCCAACCAAAGGGATTCCACCAGGGATTGCCGCTGTCCTGCGCCGGCTCTTGTTCCTGTTCCTGGTCCTGACCATCGCCTTGGCCCCATCCAAATGGGTTCCACCAGGGGTTGCCACCACCTTGATCGGCTTCTTGCTCGGCCTCGCTCTGGTCCTGTCCCCAGGAGAAGGGATTCCACCAGGAACCGCCGCCATTCTCCGTTCCGCCTTCTTGCTGCTGTTGGCCGCCACCGGTCGTATCCGGCTCGTTGGCGCCCATCTCAATGAGCTTGCGGTAGTTTTCACCCCGCTCCACTTTCTCGCGGACCTTGGCGGCCGCTTCGCCCTTGGTCACGGAGCCATCTCCGTTCACGTCCAGGCCGGCGTTCTGGCGATAGGCCGTCGTGCCCCGACTCCACAGCACGTAATCGTTGGACTTGCCAACGGCCGCAGGCCAGAGAATGGTCATGTAAATATCTTCGAGGGAACTCAGTTTCCCTTTGTAAGGCATAAAATAGGCCCGCACGTAGTCCAACTGCTCGACCGCTGTCATCTCGGCGAGGTCGGCGGACGTCGTGCCCAGTCCTTCGGCCGTGCTCGGCATGAACTGGATGAGTCCCACTGCACCAGAACCGGCTCCGTTGAGAATGCTGGGCGAGAAGGTCTCGCCCGACTCGAATGCCATACATGACATCAGGAGGTTCGGATCGACGCCAAGCTCATTGGCGATGCGAATGGCTTTCTGGGCAAAGTCTTCGTCGACTTTGTCGCCCCAGAGGAGGTCAACGTCTTCGTTGTTGATGAGGCTTCCGTTGAGCCGCTCCCAGGTCTGGCCACCGACTTCCACGAGGCCATCGCTTCCGATGCCGGTGCGGCGCTGGAAAGCGCGGATGGAGCCTTTGGTGGAGGGGCCAGCATCGCCGTCGACGGTGATGCCATGTCCCTGCCGGACCAGCAATCGCTGGACGACCTTGACATCTTCTTCCTGGTTTTCCCCACCTACCCCGACCGATGCCGAGATGGTAGTGGGTTCCGCTTCGGCGTCTTGGCGCTGAACGGCTCCGGATGTCCTGAATTGTAATGCGGGGGGAGCGAATGAACGGCCAGGAGCAGAGGTCTCCATGGCACCGCCATTCTCAAGTGATGAGTGTTGTTGAACGTGGCTTGACTCAGACATAATCGGTTTTAAAAAACAAGTTGATCTAATACAATCGAATCGGGGTGTTCCAAGCCCCTGTTTTGCTCATACAAGAATAACAATGAGCGGGGAAAAAAGCAATCATTATTTAGGGGTATAAATGCTCCTGATGGACAATTGGGGTCACAATTCGCCCCCTTTTCGCATACTAAAAATGGTCTTCGAGTTTACTTTTCCCCTCTCCCCTCCCAAGGCAACGATTCTTTGCCCATTCTTCCATTCCCCCAACTCAAATCACGACTCTTTTGAACTCCAATTGCACCTTTGAAAATGGGCACGTAACTTCGTTGTCATCACAAGAACTCATGATGAATCTGGAAGAAAAGCTCAAATCGAATATCCGGGAAGTTCCTGACTTTCCTAAGCCTGGGATTAACTTCAAGGACATTACCCCCATTTTCCTGCAACCCCAACTGATGCGGGAGGCGCTGGAGGAATTGGTTGAACCTTGGCGGGACAAACACGTGACGAAGGTCATTGGCATTGAAAGCCGGGGCTTTCTTTTCGGCCCCCAGATCGCAGAAGCGCTCAATGCGGGCTTTGTGATTGTGCGGAAGGCAGGAAAATTGCCCCCTGAGACTGCCCGGATTTCCTACTCATTGGAATACGGCAATGCCACCATCGAGCTGGTGAAAGGCGCCATTGACATGGGCGACCGCGTCCTCATCCACGACGACCTCCTCGCGACGGGAGGAACCGCCTCCGCTTCCGCCAAATTGGTACAGCAATTGGGCGCTGAAGTCGCTGGATTCAGCTTTCTCATCGAATTGGGCTTCCTCAAAGGCCAGGATGCCCTGATGAACTTTTCGGGAAATACCCACACGGTAATCAAATACTGACTTTCTCAGCTGATCTCCTGGGGGTTGGCAGGCTTACAGGAGAAATGATCCCTGAATTCATTTTGGGGATGATTTGAGGGAGACGGATGCGGGACCTAAAGCAATTTTATACTGAGAAATTCCCAAGTTCGTTGTATTTTTACGCGCACTTTTTGTTTCGATCATTCAAGTTAATATGGCAGTAGATACATTAATGGAACCTTCCATTTCCACCGGTCCCACCGAGAATCAGATGATGATTGCGGACATGATCCGCAAATTCGGTGAGGAACATATCAAACCCTTCATTTCCAAGTACGACGAATCCCAGGAATTCCCGATTGAGATCATGAAGGCGCTGGGCGAATTGGGTCTGTTGGGCATCTTTGTTCCGGAAAAATACGGTGGTTCCGGATTTGGCTACGCCGAATACGCGACTGCCATCATCGAACTGGGCAAAATCGATCCGTCCATCGCCCTGTCGGTGGCCGCCCACAACTCGCTCTGCACCGGGCATATCTATTACCACGGCAGCGAGGAACAAAAGCAAAAGTACCTCCCCAAGCTGGCCACCGGAGAATGGATTGGCGCGTGGGGACTGACCGAGCCCAATACCGGCTCTGATGCCGGCAACATGAAGACCACCGCCGTCCGCGACGGCGACGATTGGGTCCTGAACGGAGCCAAAAACTTCATCACCCACGGGATCTCGGGGGATGTGGCCGTCGTGGTCACCCGTACCGGTGAGGCCCGCGCCCGCAACAATTCCACGGCCTTTATCATCGAGAAAGGCACACCCGGATTCCGCGGCGGGCGGAAGGAAGACAAATTGGGCATGCGCGCCTCAGAAACGGCCGAATTGATCCTGGAAGATGTCCGCATCCCGGACAGCCAGCGCATCGGCGAAGTGGGCCACGGCTTCAAGCAGTCCATGCAGGTGCTGGATGGCGGCCGGATTTCCATTGCCGCCCTTTCCATCGGAGTCGCCCGGGGTGCTTACGAAGCCTCTGTCCGTTACTCCAAGGAGCGCTTCCAATTCGACCAGCCCATCTCCAAGTTCCAGGCCATCAGCTTCAAGCTCGCCAATATGGCCACTGAAATTGAGGCTTCGGAGCTGCTGACTTTCCGGGCTGCCACCCTCAAGGACAATGGCGAACCCGTCACCCAGGCCTCGGCCATGGCCAAGTACTACGCCTCGGAAGCCTGTGTCCGTATCTCCAACGAAGCCGTCCAAATTCACGGCGGCTACGGCTATATCAAAGAATTCGGGGTGGAGAAATTCTACCGCGATTCCAAGTTGTGCACCATCGGCGAAGGCACCAGCGAGATCCAGCAATTGGTGATCGCGCGGAATATTTTCCGCGACTAGGCGCCAACGCCACGAAATACGAACCCGCCCTTCGGTCATCCGGGGGCGGGTTTTTATTTGCCCGGTCCATTTCCCTCCATTTGTACCCATTCTATTATTTCCCCGCCTCCCTCTCCTTTTCTTCTTATTTTCACCCCGCTTCGTTGTGTTGTCCCTGACTCAATATCCGCCGCATCCCCACCTGCATGGCATGGTGCGCTTCTATTACCGAATCCTGACCGGGAAATCGGGGGAGCATGTTTTGCTCGACAACCATCCGCAGGGGGCGTTTGACCTGATTTTCGTGGTGAGTGAGGGGATGGAAGTGAAAAACGACCGTAGTGCCACCCAAATTCAATCCGGCATCCTGCTCATCGGGCAGCAACAGGGGGTATTCTCGGTGCGGTTTCCGGCCAATTCTGTCCTGTACGTGATTGTCTTTGAGCCGGAAGCGTTCGGGAGGCTGTTTCAAATGGACCTGAAGGAATTGAAGGCGAGTGGTGAAAATATCCAGGGCGACCTCCCCCCTGCCGCCCGCATCCTGCCGGAGCGACTGTCCGACGCGGGGGAAATCGAGTGGGTGCAGCTGTTGGAGGAATTTGTCTTTGGGGAGATTGCGCGCCAAGCGCGCGGGGAGGACAGCGTGGACCGGATCATCCGTTATATCCGCACCCAACCGGGTCCGGTGCGCATTCCCGACATCGCGGACGAAGCCGCGATGAGTGTGCGGACTTTGCAGCGGAAGCTGCGAAACCGGCTCGGCGTTTCTCCCAAGACGTTCACCCGCATCTTCCGCTTCAACCAATTGCTCGCGCAGATGAAACTCGACGGCGGTCAGAATTGGCAGGACGCCATGCACCAGCTCGGATATTACGATCAGGCCCACCTGATCAAGGACTTCAAGCAGTTCACGGGCCGGTCACCGGGTCGGTTTTTCCAGGAAGACAAGACCCTCTCCGACTTTTTCCAGGGGATTAATGAAAATCAACGTCCCTGATCCGATCTTTTTCCATTTCCCTTGTTTCCCATTTCCCGACCCCGTACCTTTGCAAGCTCGGAAACCATCCAAAGAAAGAAGGTGAATTAAATGATCATCGTAAAAGTAAAAGACGGAGAATCCATTGATCGCGCGTTGCGTCGGTACAAGAAGAAGTTTGAAAAAACTGGTGTACTGAAAGAAGTCCGCGCTCGGATGTACTATACGAAGCCGTCCGTGGCCAAACGCGAGAAGATGAAGAAGGCTCGTCGTCGTCAAGAGATGTACGCTCGGGACAACTACTGATTCCTCCTCCCAAGGCTTAGACCTTGGTTTTTCTTACGAAATTCGATACCTTTCATTGATAGAATGAGAGGTATTTTTTTTATGCTGGGACAGCAATTCAAAGCCTATCTGGAAATTGAGCGGAACTACTCTCCCCATACAGTAGAGGCTTATGTACGGGACCTCAAGCACTTCCGGGAATTTGTGGAAGATGCCTACGGTTTCGATCCTACGGCTCCGGATGAGGTGGCCTCGGTCTCTCACCGCACGATCCGCTCCTGGATGGCCGACCTCCTCGAACAAGACCTGTCCCGTCGCACCGTCGCCCGCAAGATTGCCAGCCTCAACGGCTGGTTCAAGTGGCTCCGCAAGACGGACCGCATCCAGGACAATCCCGCCCAGAAAGTCTCCGTTCCCAAATACGACAAGAAGTTGCCCACCTTTCTCAAGGCCGACTCCGTAGAAGTTTTGTTTGAGGACGTGGAATACCCCGATAACTTCGAGGGTGCCCGCGACCGGGCCCTGTTGGAGGTACTGTACAGCTGTGGGCTCCGCCGGGCCGAACTCATTTCCCTCCAGCGCACTGATATTGACTTCTCCCAGCAGACGCTCAAGGTCATGGGAAAAGGTCGGAAAGAACGGGTGGTTCCCTTTGGGGAAGCCGCGCGGCAGGCCATGCAGATTTATATCACCAGTGCAAAAGAATCAGGGCGGAACATTGAGGGCACTTTTTTCGTTAAAGAAGACAACAAACCATTGTACCCGATGTTGGTGCAACGGGTCGTAGAAAAATACTTGCGTCAGGCATGCACCCTCTCGAAAACAAGCCCTCACGTGCTCCGGCACAGTTTCGCCACCCACTTGTTGAACCGGGGAGCCGACCTGAATGCCATCAAAGAATTGTTGGGACACAGCAGCTTAGCCGCTACCCAGGTGTACCTCCACAATTCCATCCAACAACTGAAAAAAGTATATGATCAGGCCCATCCGAAAGCCTGAGTTCAACCACACCTAACGTTACATATATGAAAATACAAGTGCAATCAATCCAATTTAAGGCCGATCAGTCGCTTCTGGATTTCGTCCAGAAGAAGTGCGACAAATTGGATACCTTTTTTGATCGCATCGCAGACGGGCAAGTGACCCTGCGCCTGGAAAAGGTCGGCGACCCCTCTCTTAAAAAAGTTGATATCAAGTTGAATGTGCCCGGCGACGTCCTGATCGCCAGCGAAGAGGCCTTCAAATTCGAAGAAGCCATCGACCTCGCCACAGACAACCTGAAACGCCAGTTGAAGCGCTACAAGGAACGCATGCGGACCCATTGATCCGCACCAAACAACATACAAGGGCCACCTCCGCTTTCGGGGGTGGCCTTTTTTTTCTCCCCCTCCCATTTCGCCCGAAAAAGTCAGGCTTCGCATACGATTTCCAAACTTTGAGCGTCAATGGAGTAGGTATGGCAACCAACACTCCCCATTCGTCCCTTCGAAAACACATCCTCCGGGCTGGGTGGGTTCTATTCATCTTCCTCCTTTTCGGCCAGGTGTTCGCTCAAACTACGGACAATGCTCCAACCACCCTCTCGTTAACGGTCCATCTTCCCGACACCAATATTGCGACGACGGAAGCCAGGGTGTGGATCAATGGAAAAGCCGCCCGGTTGAATTCCGAACTGGGCTGCTATGAAGGAGAAGTGGAAATGGGCAAACGGGCAACCCTTCGAATTGAGTATCCCAATCTGAAGCCATTGGAGATCCGGGTGATTCCGCCACCGGCGGACCAACTGCTTTCCGTGCGGCTGGGACCTCCCGGAAGCACTTACTTGCAGTTCAATACCCGCTATATTTCAGCCCTGGAACCCGACGCTACCCGCATCGGCATCCTCCCCCGCGGCAAGCGGGAAAAGGGCTGGCAAACATCCGAAGCACTGCAAGAACTGTTGGCGGAATTAGATCTGGAAGTGCTCCCGGATTACCCGATTCCCTGGCGGCAAAGGATCGGATCCGTATATGAGGAAAGCCCTTATATCAGCCTGGGCCGGCTGAACGGCGGCAGTTTCGAGGGAAGATTGGAAGAAATTTGCCAGCAGTTGGAGGACGCCGGGTATATGCCGGGCGTATTCCTCTACAAGGGGCAACGGAACTGGCATCCTTTTAGGGGTACCCTTTACCTGACTCAACCTCATCCTCCCGCCCAATTGTGGTCCCGCATGGCGGCCTCCAATTTGACCCCGTTGAATCCTTCTCCTACCCAAACCATCCGGTTCGAAGCTCAATTTTTCCCCAACAGTATCCATGATTGGCTGCAAGACCTGCAAGCGCTGTGGGACCAACTCCCCCTGAATGCAATTGAACCGGAAGCGTATGTACCCGTCGTTTATTTTCAAGCCCCCTAATCCCACCTCCCTTCACCCCATTTCGCTTTCCAATTCCCCTCTCTTATCCTTCATTTCCCCCAAAATGTTGCATTCGATTTTAGGAGTATGTCTCCACAGGGGGTGACTCCGCTATGTAATTTGCGGGACGCAAACGAGACTGGAAGTGGCCGTTGGAGGGAAATGGTGCAAATGGTATGCGTTGAATGCCATCGCCCATGAAGCCCCCTGACAAGGGGTCAATCAAAGCCTGCCTCATGGTTTGTTGTAGCATCAACCCATGATACCTCCAGCCTCCGTCCATTGCGTCCCTACAATTTTCGCCTCCCAGGGTTGAAGCCCAGCTTCCCCGACGGGGAATTTATGTTTACCTCCTCAATATCCTACGATGTTAGAGTTAGATCAATTGATGGAAGCGTGCCGTATCGGAGACATCGTCACCTTGCGCACGATTCTTAGAAGACGCCCGAACCTGATCGATCAGGAAGATGTTCGGGGAGTGACGCCTTTGGCTGTATCCCTGAAGTACAATCAGCTTCGGATCGCGCAGGAATTACTGGAACGCGGGGCCTATGTCGATGAGCGGGACACCAAATGGCATACTCCACTGATGAATGCAGCCCAGAAGGGGCACCGGGACCAAACCCGATTTCTCCTGGAACAAGGAGCCCATGTGAATTCCCGCAACCTCGACGGCATCACGGCCCTGACCATGGCCATTCTCGCGGGACGGGCCTATATCGTCGAAATTCTGCTCAATGCCGGCGCCAAATCCAACCTGAAAGACCACAATGGATTGACCCCGGCCCACTACGCCAAGGAGCACGGAAGCCCGGATGTCAAGTTGGCAATGGGATTGGAATGATTGCACATGAGAACTACCGGGAAATACAAGGGCCATCGCACTGACCGGGGCACCATTGACTTACCCTCAGCCAATCCCCTCCCCCCTTCTTGATTGTCCCAACCCTTTCCCCTCAACTACCACAGAAAAAGAATCCTATACCCAACCGCCCGGGCATTCCGTCCGGATGGATAATCATCATTTGTCAACACACAAAAACATTTAAGATGCAAGAATTAGAGAAACTGATGCAAGCATGCCGCTATGGCAACATCTCTCAAATTGAAACCATTCTTACCGCCCACCCTATGATCGTCCACGACGAAAACGACCGGGGCGTCATTCCTTTTATCATGGCGGTCACCAGCAACCAAATGCGAGCGGCTGAGTTCCTGCTCACCAAAGGCGCCTATATTGATGGCCGGGACTCCGAATGGCGGACGGCCCTGATCGTAGCCGCCAAAAAAGGATTTCCGGAGCAAATCAAATTCCTGATTGAGCGGGGCGCTGATCCTAACGCCCAGGACCTGAATGGCGTCACTCCCCTCGCCGTGGCGACCAAGGCAAAGCGGGCCTATATCGTCGAAATGCTCCTCAAGGCTGGCGCCGACATGGACATGACCGACAACAATGGAGTTTCGCCCAAGGACCTCGCGGAAAAAACGGCCGAAGAAGAAGTCCTCAAGGCCATGGGAATGGCCTGACCCAGTTGATAGTTATCCCTCTTCCTGAACCGGTCTTGCCTCTCTCCCTCGTTGGGAGGTTTGTACCGGGGCAGGAGGATCTTACGGACATCCAGCTCACCTTAAACCGGCTGTCCCAAACATGAAAAAGCCGCCTTCGCGATCGAGGGCGGCTTTTTGATTGACCTGATTATTGAGTCATCTCCGGGAACCATTGAAACTGCGGGCCACGCCCATGGTCGTGGGCTTGGTCCCGAGGGTCCGGGTCTTGTACATCTTTTCGTGGAAGGTCTGGCCCTTCTCTTCGGCCGGACCATACATGCTGAACGACCACTTGTCGTTTTGCGCCTCCCAATTGCCGACCGAGAAGTTCTCGAGGGTGATATTGTCCTTGCCGTCGGAACTCTTTATCACGACGCCGCCCCAGTGAAAATTCCAGGTATTGTGCTGCATCCCGCCAAAGTCGGGGCCGCCGCTGCTGATGGCATAGCCTTCTCCGACATTCGGATTGGCGTGCTTGTTGATGCCGAGGTCCGCGTCGAATTTTTCGCGGGTTTTCTGCGGCAGCAGGTGGTAGGTGTCCAGCGCCCGGTTCCAGGCGATGTCGACCTTTTTCCGCAAGCGGTTGATGGTTTTCTCATCCGTCGCCGCATCCAATTGGTCCTTCAGGTCGAAGGCGTCCTGCTTGTATTTGAAGTAGCGGGTCACGTAGCGTTGGGTCCGCTTGTCGTCCTTGTATTCGGCATCGTTTTTCAGGTGGTTGAAAACGCCATCGAAGATCTCGTACTTCATGTACATGGGATCGCCGTGGGTGCCGGTCTTGCGGTCATTGCCCTCCATGTCGGTATAGTTCGCGTGGCGGCTCAGGGAGCCCATGATCATGGAACTGGCCCGCCCACAATCCGCGTACAGCTTCATGTCCTCGCCACTGGTGCCGTTCATCATGTTCTGGGGCATGATCTTCTTGAGGGTCTTGGTCTGCTCGCCCGTCGAGACCGTGGCCGATTCGCCCGTCTCTACGAGCCGAATCGCTCCGCCCGTGGCGGCCAACAATTTATTGGACTCCTCAGCTTTTCCGGCTTCGGCGTACAGGGCTTTCTTGTCTTCGTTGGGCTTGGCCACGGAGAGGTCCTTGGACACCATGGCCGGTGAGTCGTTCACCGTGCCTTCGGCGTAGGCCTGGCCTGCGCCCGCGCTCACCGAGCCGGTCGCAACGCTGGTCGCTGCTTTGCCGGCAACGGCATCGGCGCCATCCCGGTCCGCTTTGTCTTCCAAGCCCTGGTCATCGTTGAGGGCCATTCCGTTGATCGAGCCGGTTACATTCACCTCGCCATTCTTCTTTTGGCGCTCGTGGGCCCACTCGTGGCTCAGCAACAGTTCGGTGTCTTTGCTCAGTGAATCGCCCGATTTCTTGAATTGGCCGGGGGCTACGTGGATTTGGCCGCCGGTCGAGACGGCCTTGGCCCGCGACTGCTCCGCCAGCTCCGAATCCGTCACCACTTCGGTCTCCCGCGCATTGATGCCGTGGCCCTCGGTCATGCGGTCCAGGAACTCATCCGGGACCGGACCTCCGCTGCTGCGGGACTCGTCGTCTTTCAACTGAAGTTCAGGGGGAGAATTGACCTTCTTACATTGAAGGCTGTCCATTTGGCACTTACGGGTTTCGTTAAGCGCCTTGTACTGGGCGATGCGCGGAGCTTTCATGGCAAACAGGGAGGCTTTAATGTCCTAATAGGATCATATGCAAAATATTATTTTCTGCCCAGATAGTCAAGGTGATCCATTGAGCCCCAGCCCCTCTTTGTCCCATTTTTCCCCTCGTTTTTCTCATTTCCCCTAACTTCGCGGCATGGCTTCCACCTCCTCCCCCATGCGCCGTTTGCTCCACTACCTCCGCCCCTACAACGGCTCCCTGTACTCCGCTTCGGTCTGGTCCATCCTGAACAAGGTCGCTGACCTCATGCCGCCTTTGTTGGTCGGTTGGGTCATCGACTCAGTCCGGGGGGAAGCACCCTCGTGGATCACCTACCTCGCCGGAACCGACGACAACTGGAGCCTGGCCATTCTGCTGGCCATCCTCGCGGTCCTCATCTTTGGGTTTGAGAGCTTCTTCGAGTGGCTGTTCCAACGGGGCTTCATGCGCCTCGCCCAACGGGTACAGCACGACCTGCGCCTGGATACCTACCGCCAGCTCCAATCGCGGGAAATGGCCTTCTTCGAAAGCCAGCGCACGGGCGATACCCTCTCCATCCTCAACGACGATGTGAACCAATTGGAACGCTTCCTCAATACCGGCTTCAACGACATTCTCCAACTCATCGTCCTCTTCGCCTTCGCCGGCTTCGTCCTCTTCGTCACCAGTTGGCAATTGGCGCTGGTCGGGATGCTGCCGATTCCGTTCATTTTGTGGGGGAGTCGCTGGTACCAAAAGCTCATTTCGCCGCGGTACAAGGAAATGCGGACGGAAGTGGGACAATTGAACAGTCGGCTGGAGAATAACCTGAGTGGGATTTCGGTGATCAAGAGCTTTACCGCGGAAGGCTTTGAGGAAGAGCGGGTGGCGGAAAATTCGAGTGCGTACCGGAATGCGAATTACAAAGTGATTTCGATCAGTGCGTTGTATATCCCACTTATCCGGATGCTGATCGCGTTGGGCTTTGGGGGAACGCTGTTGCTGGGCAGTTATTGGGTGCTGAATGACTACGGATACCTGACTGTGGGTGAACTGGTCCTCTTTTCCATGATGATCCAACGTCTGTTGTGGCCGGTGACGCGGTTGGGACAAGTCTTTGACAACTACGAACGGGCCCAGGCGTCGGCGGAGCGAG
Organism: uncultured bacterium; assembly: GCA_963923035.1. Lineage (GTDB taxonomy): Bacteria > Bacteroidota > Bacteroidia > J057 > JADKCL01 > CAWUKT01. The sequence continues at coordinate 8,884 of CAWUKT010000014.1, read as the reverse complement.
TGTTTGGGTTGCTGGAAAAAGAAAGTAGTATTCAGGACCCGGCCCAGCCCAAGGGCCTGGATCGGGCCCAGGGCAACCTGGCCTTCGATTCGGTTCGCTTCGGCTACCTCCCCGATATGCCCATCCTGCGCGGCCTCGAGTTCCAGGTACAACCCGGCGAGACCATCGGCATTGCCGGGACCACGGGCTCCGGCAAATCCACGCTGATCAAGCTATTGCTGCGCTTTTACGATGCCGAATCGGGGCTGATCCGCCTCGACGGCGCGGACATCCGGGACTACCGGCTCGCCGATCTCCGCCGCAATATCTCCCTGGTCAGCCAGGATACCTACCTCTTCCACGGCACCATTGCCGAGAACATCGCCTACGGCAACGAAGGCGCAGCACCCGCCGACGTGGAGCGGGCGGCCAAGATTGCCCAGCTGCACGACTTCATCGTGGGGCTGCCGGACGGCTATGCGACTATGGTCGGCGAACGGGGCATCAAGCTCAGCGGCGGCCAACGCCAGCGGCTGAGCATTGCGCGGGCAATCCTCAAGGATGCGCCGGTCCTGATCCTGGACGAGGCCACCAGCTCGGTGGACACCGAGACGGAACGGGCGATCCAGTTGAACCTGGACAAGTTTGCGGAGGGCCGCACCGCCCTGGTGGTGGCCCACCGCCTGTCGACGATCCGCAATGCGGACCGCATCATCGTGTTGCACGAAGGGGAAGTGGCCGAGGAAGGCCGGCACGAGGATCTGCTCGCCCGGGGTGGCATCTACGCCGACCTGTGGTCGGTGCAAATTGGGGAGCAGGCCTAACAAAGTGGTCCCGTGTGACACGGGATGTCAATTCAGGGAGCTATTTTCTGGGCGAAGGAAAAAGCAATCTTAATTTTTTATGGTCAAAAGCAGGCACGTGTCTGATACCGCGGTGCGCCCGCGGTCCACGTCATAGCCTACTCTGCTGATTTCAACTTTTGTATCACTTAGAAAATTCCCCTCGCTGGCCTGGGAACCCGGCGAGGGGCTTTTTTCACCCCTTTTTCCCCACCCAAACTATCTGAAATTAACCCTCAATCATTGACAGAACCTGTCAAAGGTCGGGGCTATATTTGTTCTATAACAAAAGGGAAACGTTCTCTGACATCGCAGGTGGCAAACTCACAACAACAATCCGAGCCTTTCTTGAGGCCATAACATATACCAAACAGACAACCTTTTTTCGCTAACCATCCAAGCAACCTTTTACCATATCAAACCTTTCTTTAGCAACAAGCCCACCACTAACAACAAACCACTCTTATCTCAACAGGTTCTGCGGGTCATCCATCGGGGATGGCCCTTTTTCTTTTCCTGCAAACCGAATGGTCCCCGAAATGGTCAGCCCCATGTTTTCATCCAGCGAGGCCCAGGATCAGTTCGGGGAATTGAGGCCGAGCCGATTGCCCTCGGAGTCCATGAACAAGGCGAAGTAGCCGCTCTCGTCGGCGTGGGCGGTCTTGGGGACAAGGACCTGGCCCCCGGCCGGTTCCACCCGGTCCAACGTACTTTGCAGGTCGTCACCGGCATTGAGGTAAATGGTGACGCCCCCTGCGGAAGGTTCGTAGCCTTCTCCCTGGATGATGACGCCGGACACGGCTTGGTTCTCATAGGGCAAGATGCCCATGGCCATCCCGGGCATGTCCATCTTCTCGATGGGCAGTTCCAGCACCGTTTCGTAGAAGGTGATGGCACGGGCGATGTCCGTGGCTGGGATTTCGAAGATGGCGAGGTAGGAATTCAATTGGGGGGCCGGAGCGGGAGCCTCGGTCGGGGTGCTATCGGCAACCGGGGATTCGGAGGGTTGGGCCTGCGGTTCGCAGGCGGCCAGGGCGATGCCAAGGCACAGCATGGGTAAGATCAGTCTTTTCATTGTAGTCTTTTGCTCTTCAAATCTTGTTGGCCGTGGGGCCGGGTGAGTTGTTGTTCCTTTTAATATAGTTCTCCTTCTCCCCTCCATCAACTTTTGGGACTGACCGGCCCCGTTTTTTCTCCCCCAAGTTCCCCCCTGACTTTTTTCATTTTCCCCTCTCAACCTGACAGAAGCTGTCAAGGGTCGGTCTTATATTCTAGTAAATCAAATCAGCTATGCTACTCAAATCAGTCAAAACCAGGCCGGTCACCGATTCCACGGTGCGCCCGCAGGCCTCCCGTTAGGAGTGCCACTACGAGATCCGCAGCCTTCGGGCTGCATTTTTTATGCGCTGGAAATAGCTGGTTCAGGTTGACAGAGGCTGTCAAAGGCCAGTCGTATATTTATATATAGAGAAAAACGTTCTGTGACAATCAACTCAATCAATCAACTGCGGCCCTGGGGCCGCCTGGTATCCTGTCTCACCCGCGAGGGTTCAATATAAATCGCACACAAACCTCAAGCGCAAACTGACTCAACCACGCCAAACCTATCCAATCATTCAATTCGTTTCACCCTCTTTTAGCCGCCCGTCGAGGCGGCTTTTTTATTCTACTGCAGACCCTACCCCCATTCACTAATGAAATCCGTTCATTCACTGAATCTTTCTGGCCAGACGCCCCCCAGCGACGTAATTGCAGGGGTAAACACTTGATAAAACGATCAATTTCTATTCCAAAAATTACTTGAAACTACCTAAGAAGGTGAAAAAGATTTACCTCATACTCGCACTCGCATTCATGGCTGGAATCACAGCCAACGCACAGACCCTCAATGAAACTCTCGGATCAGGCGCCGGTGGAAATATCTCCACGGGCGATTACAACGTTTTCATCGGTGACTCCGCCGGTGCTGCGAACTCCTCCGGTTCTGAGAACGTGTTCATCGGTGAGCAAGCCGGTTTCTCCAACAAAACGGCTTACGACAACGTTTTTATCGGCCACGACGCCGGCCACACCAACACCACCGGTACCGACAACATCTTTATCGGTAACGATGCTGGCTACAACAACACAACGACCGACAACATCTTCATCGGAACCGAAGCGGGTTACAACAATACCAGCGGTTCCGACAACGTGTTTGTCGGGGAAGAGGCTGGCTTTGAAAACACCGACGGACGCCGCAACGTCTTTGTGGGTGAAGATGCCGGTTATAACAACACCGAAGGTGATGAAAACACCTTTATTGGCCGTACAGCTGGCCGGACCAATACCACTGGCTACCAGAACACCTTTGTAGGTAACGAAGCTGGTTATGACAACTCGGATGGCAAATGGAACACTGCCGTTGGTGACTCCGCTCTGACGGACTGTGGCGCTGGTTTCGCCAATACCGCCGTTGGACAGGGCGCTGGTGCCGCTACTGAACACGCTGACTACAACACCTTTATGGGCTTCAAAGCTGGTTGGGACAATAACCGGACCAACAGCACCTCCAATGCCGACGGTAACACTTTCTATGGAGCCCGTACAGGTTATACCAACCGTGAAGGTGAATGGAACACTGGCATGGGTGCCTTTGCTGACTTCGACAACAACGCCCGTAGCTACAACACCTTTATGGGTTCCTTCATCGACATCAACGGTACCGGTACCGTTGCCATTGGTTACGCTGTCGACGTGAACTCTACCGCCAACTACTCCATCGCCATGGGTTACGCTGCTGACATCAACGCGGCTGACTACGCCATCAGCATCGGTCAGTCCACTTCGATCACCAGCAACGGTCACTACTCGGTTCTGATCGGCGACGATGGTGCTATCTCCGAAAGCTACGCCGTCGGCCTTGGTGCTGGTGTCTCCATCACTGCCGACAGCGGTATCGCCATTGGTGCCTTCTCTGACGTATCCGGTCTCAACTCAATGGCTTTCGGTCGCGGCACCAACGTTTCCGGCGCCAACTCCATCGCTATCGGTGACGGCGCAACTGTCACCGCTGACAACGAAGTCTTCATTGGCAACAGCTTAACCACCCAGATCGGCGGTATCGTCAACTGGACCACCACTTCTGACGGTCGCTTCAAGAAGAATGTAGAAGAAAACGTCATCGGTCTGGACTTTATCCGCAACCTCCGCCCCGTGACTTACAACTACGACCTCGAAGCCATCAACAACTTCCAAGGCAAAGACGCTGACCCGATGCTCGCCAACGCAGCCAAGAACAAAGTTCGCTACACTGGCTTCATCGCTCAGGAAGTAGAAACTGCCGCTCAGGATGCTGGCTACGACTTCAGTGGTGTATCCGCTCCCCAAAATGAAGAAGACTACTACGCCGTTCGCTACGCTGAATTCACTGTGCCGCTGGTCAAAGCTGTTCAGGAACTGGACGCCAAGAATCAATCCCTGGAAGAGCGCGTTGAATTCCTCGAAGCTCAACTCCTCCAGCGCAACAACATGATCTCCCAGCGTGACCAAACCCTCGACCAGTACCAGCAAGGTCTCCAGCAAATGCAGCAGCGTCTGGAAGCAATGGAAATGGAAGTCCGTGAAAACTCTGCCACCCTTCAAGTCTCCATGCGCTAATTCTGACCACCACCATTAATAGAAAGGAACAATGGTCATGAAAAAGCTCACGCACATCTTTCGACTTTGCACGGCGGTGATCAGCCTTGCTGCCTGGACCCCGGTCCAAGCCCAACTGACCCTCGTCGCCAACGATACCCAGGTCAATACGACCACCACGGCCCGCCAGGCCCGGCCCGTAACGGCCCAAGCTGGCAACGGCCAAGGCATCATCGCCTGGGAATGCCAACAACTCGACGGAGACGGCTTCGGCATCGCTGCCCAGCTCTTCTCCGCTCCCGGAACCCTCTCCGGCACTGAATTCCAGCTCAACCCGACTGCCACCGGCAACCAGCGCTTCCCCAGCGCCGCCATGGCCGACGACGGTAAGCACGCGATTGTCTGGATGAGCCAGTCTTCCAGCTCTGCCAACTGGCAGGTTCTCCACCGCTACTTTGACGCCTCTGGCACCGCCCTCACTTCCGAGGCCAACGTTTCCAGCTCCGGCGTCGACGGTCACCGCAACCCGGCCGTTGCTATGGACCACGACGGCGACCACGTAGTCGTTTGGATGAACAATAACCTCGACATCTCCGCCCGCCTCTTTACCAACGCGGGTGCTGCTTCCGGATCCGACATTACTGTCAACGACTCCACCTCCGGCTTCCAGGGCTATCCTGCAGTCGCCATGGACTCCGCTGGCAACCATGTCATCGTCTGGCAGAGCAACGGTACCGACGGCGACGGCAATGGCATCTTCGCCAAGGTCTACGACAACAGCGGTAACGTGACTGTCAACCAGTTCCAGGTCAATACGACCGCGGCTGGCAACCAGCAAGAACCTTCGGTAGGCATGGACGGCGATGGCAACTTCGTCATCTCCTGGTCCTCCTGGGACGCTACCAACAACGTCTACCAAGTCATGGCCCAGCGGTTTGCGGCCAACGGTACGGCTCAAGGTTCTGAATTCGCAGTGAGCGATTCTGCTACCATCAGCCACGACCACAGCCACGTTGCCATGACCCAGGAAGGTACCTTCGTCATCGGTTACAGCAGCTTCAGTGCCGACGGCGAACAGCACGGTGTTTATGTCCAGGCGTACAAAACTGATGGCACTGCCAATGGCGCTCCCACCCTGGTCAATACCGAAACCGCTTCCTTCCAGCACATGTCCCACATGGCCTGGAGCCGCGACTCCCTGAGTGCTATGATCGCATGGCAGAGTGGAGACAATTTCTCCTCCACCTCTCAAGACGGCGACGACTACGGCATCTACACCACGATTGCCTCGGACGTCGACGAAGCGCCCATCGCCATCTGCCAGGACATCACCCTCCAACTGGATGCCAATGGTACGGTTGCCATCACGGCCCAGGATGTAGACAATGGCAGCTCCGATGACAACGGCATCGCTTCGATGACCATTGATGCGAGCAGTTACGACTGCAACTCCACCGGATCCCATATCGTGACCCTGACCGTCACCGACGGGATTGGCCTGAGCAGCAGCTGTACTTCCAACGTAACGGTTGAAGACGCTTCTGCGCCTGTCGTTGCCTGCCGCGACCTGACGCTCTACCTCGACGCCAATGGCTCCGCCAGCACCACTACCGGAGATGTTGACAACGGAACTTACGACAACTGCTCCTTTACTTCCTCGCTGAGTGCTTCCAGCTTTGATTGCAATGACATCGGTATTCAAGCGGTTACCTTTACCGCCATCGATCCCAGCAACAATTCTGACTCCTGCACGGCCAAAATCACGGTACAGGACAGCTCGGCTCCGGCCCTGACCTGCAACGATATCCAAGTCAGCCTGGACGGTACCGGTTTGGCGGTTGTCTCCTTCGGCGACGTCCTCGGTTCGATTTCCGACAACTGCGGCATTGCTACCACCGACATCGACGTCACCAACTTTGATTGCTCCAACATCGGCGCCAACACCGTTAACCTGACGGCTACGGACGACAACGGCAATGTCAGCACCTGTGCGGCTACGGTGACGATTGTGGACGATGAGATTCCGAGCATCATGTGCAACAACATCACGCTGAGCCTGGACGCCTCTGGTTCCGCCAGCACGACGGCCGCTGCCCTGACGGCTTCCAGCAACGACAACTGTGGTGTCAGCAGCATCACGGCCAGCCAGACCAGCTTTGGTTGTACGAGCGTAGGCAATAACACCGTTACCCTGACGGTTACGGATGCCAGCGGTAACCTCTCCACCTGCGACGCTACGGTGACGGTTGAAGACAATATTGCTCCGAGCATCACCTGTAATGACGTGACCATTGCTCTGGACGGATCTGGTACGGTTACGACTTCGGCCAGCGCCCTGACCGCTTCCAGCAGTGACAACTGCGCCATCAGCAGCACCACTGCCAGCCAGACCAGCTTCAGCTGTACCGAACTGGGCAACAATACGGTGACGCTGACGGCTACGGATGGCAGTGGCAATAGCAGCACCTGTACCGCTACGGTTACGGTTGAAGACAATACTGCTCCGATCTTGACCTGTAACGACATCACGGTCAGCCTGGATGCTACCGGAGCTGCCAGCACCACGGTTGCAGCCCTTACCAGCATCAACAGCGACAACTGTGGTATCGCCAGCACCACTGCCAGCCAGACCAGCTTTGATTGTGGCAACCTTGGCAGCAATGTTGTGACGGTGACTTCTACGGACGTCAACGGCAATACTTCTACCTGCAACGCTACGGTTACGGTCCAGGATGTATCCGGTCCCAGCATTACCTGTAACAACATTACCCTGACCTTGAACGGCAGCGGCACGGCCAGTACGACGGTTGCCGCCCTGACGGGTTCGGTCAGTGACAACTGCGGAGTCAGCAGCACGACGGCCAGCCAGACCAACTTCGGCTGTACCAACCTTGGCAGCAACAACATTACCCTGGCAGCTTCGGACGTGAATGGCAACTCATCCACTTGTACCGCTACGGTAACGGTTCAGGATGTAACGGCTCCGAGCATCAGCTGTAACGACATGACCTTGTCTCTGAATGGCAGCGGAAGCGCTTCGACGACGGTCGCCGCCCTGACGGCTTCCAGCAGCGACAACTGTGGCATCAGCAGCACGACGGCCAGCCAGACCAGCTTTAGCTGCTCCGACATCGGCACCAACACCGTCACCCTGACGGCTACGGATTACGACGGCAACCAAAGCACCTGTACGGCCAATGTAACGGTCGAGGACAATACTGCTCCGAGCATCTCTTGCCCCTCCAACACCACGTACAGCTGTATCGCCAATATCCCCGATGCTGTCGCCAGTGATGTGACCGCTTCCGACAACTGTGGTTCTACCAGCATTAGCATTTCAGTGAGCAATCCCTCTGGTAGCTGCTCCAACGGTACTTATCTCGAGAACCGGACCTTTACGGCTACCGATGGCTTTGGCAACCAGTCCAGCTGTACCCAGCAGGTTGCAGTGGCAGTCCCGACCAAGATCGTTATCGGAGACAATGTCTTCTGTATCGCCAAGGTGCGGATCTTCCCCAACTGCTCCAACCCGAACAGCGTGCAGATCAAGTCCAGCCAGAAGATCAACAAGGTGACCCTGGTCGATCAGAACGGCACCCAGCACGTAGTTAGCGGTGGTGGCAAAGACATTACCCGCTCCATTGCCAACGGACTGATTATTAAGAAGGTCTGGGTCAAGTCCGGATGTAGCAGCACCAACAGCAACGGCTTTACCCACACGGTGAACTTCTGCAACGGTAGCTCCAAAGACGCGATTGGCTTTGAAATGGGCGAGGACATTGCCTTCGGTACCGAACTGAAAATGGAAACCTTCCCGAACCCGACCACTGGTCACCTGAACGTTCAGGTTCTCAAGACGGACGGTTCCAATGGCAACTACAATGTTCAAGTCATCGACATGCAAGGACGCACGCTGATCGACCAGCCGGTTGAAATGCAAGGCGGCTACATCGAGACCGACCTTGAACTGGGCGCCTACGCCAACGGTCTTTACTACATCGTCCTCGACGGCAACGACGAGCGGTTGATGAAGAAAGTGATCAAACAATAATTGCCTATAGAGTTGATTTTTTGAGAGGGCCGCTTCTGCCAGGGAGCGGCCCTTTGGGTATCCACCCAGTCGGCGGCCAAATCTTCGGGAATTGGGCTGCCGATTTTTATTTGGCATTTAAACCAAAATGCAACCTGATTGACCCGCCCTGAAAAATATCTCCAAATATACCTAGGAGGTTCCGGCTCCGAGGTAAACTAGTTTACCTGCGAGGCGAACTGGTTTGGGTCGAAGGGAAATGAGTTTGGGTACGCACCCAAACTCATTTGGGTCAGAGGGAAACCAGTTTGGGGGGTGACCCAAACTGGTTCGGGTCAAAGGCAAATGAATTCGCCTTCGACCCATAGCCGTCAGTTTAAGCCCCCCGATGGCATCTTCAGGACCTGGAAGATTT
>CAWUKT010000013.1:0-112999 GCA_963923035.1 uncultured bacterium | reverse complement strand
TCGTTCACCGGATTCACCGTGATGATCACGGTGTCAGTGTCGCACAGGGCCGGAGTGCCGTTGTCACAGACACTGTAAATCAAGGTATCGTTCCCGTTGAAGTTCGGGTTCGGAGTATAACTGATGGAATCACCATTGACGACGTTGGCAGAACCATTGCTCGGGCCGGTGACAATCGTGGTCGTCAGCGGGTCGCCATCGGGATCGGTGTCGTTGTTCTGTACGTCAACCACAACCGGAGTGTCCTCATCAGTGGTGTCGAAGTCGATCACCGCAACCGGTGGATCGTTCACCGGATTGACAGTAATGAATACGGTATCGGTATCACACAGCGCCGGAGTGCCGTTGTCACAGACGCTGTAAATCAGGGTATCGTTCCCGTTGAAGTTCGGGTTGGGGGTATAGGTGATCGAGTCGCCATTGAGGACGGTGGCGCTACCACTGTCCGGAGGGGTGATGATCGTGGTGACCAGCGGATCGCCGTCGGGATCGGTGTCATTGTTCTGCACATCAATCACCACCGGCGTGTCTTCCACAGTGGTATCAGAGTCGGAGACGGCTATCGGGGGATCGTTGGCGGGGAGGATGGTAATGAAAACAGTATCGGTATCGCATAGCGCCGGAGTGCCATTGTCACACACACTGTATATCAAGGTATCGTTCCCGTTAAAGTTCGGGTTTGGTGTATAGCTGATGGAGTCGCCATTGACCACGTTGGCGCTACCGCTGTCCGGAGCTGTAATGATGGTCGTGACCAAGGGATCACCGTCAGGATCGGTGTCATTGTTCTGCACATCAATCACTACCGGCGTGTCCTCTACTGTGGTATCGGAGTCGGAGACGGCTATTGGTGGATCGTTGACGGGTAGTATCGTAATGAAAACAGTATCGGTATCACACAGGGCGGGGGTCGCCGGATCACAGACACTGTATATCAAGGTATCATTCCCGGTAAAGTTCGGGTTCGGGGTGTAGATGATCGAGTCCCCGTTCACAACGGTCACGTTACCACTGTCCGGGGGCGATACGATCGTAGTGATCAGGGAATCGCCGTCGGGATCGGTATCATTGTCCTGGACCGTGATGACCACCGGCGTGTCTTCAGCCGTGGTATCGGTATCGGACACCGCGATGGGCGGATCGTTGATCGGCAGGATGGTGATGATCACGGTATCGGTGTCACACAGGGCCGGAGTGGCCGTGTCACATACCGCATACAGCAAGGTATCATTGCCGTTGAAGTTGGGATTGGGGGTATAGAGGATGCTGTCCCCGTTGACCACGTTGGCAGAGCCATTGCTCGGGCCCGTCACGATGGACGTGGTGAGCGGGTCGTTGTCGGGATCGGTGTCATTGCCCTGCACATCCACCTGAATCGGGGTATCCTCATCCGTCGTGTCCCGGTCGATGACCGCTACGGGCGGGCCATTCGAAGGAGCAAGACAGTTGATGTTTTGGAAGGCGATGTTGTTGAGGTAATTACACTCACCAATACCCGCCGTCGGGAAGGCCACCGGACTCGTTTGCCCCGTATCATTCACCACAACAAACAAATCGAAGGCACCGCCTTGATCCGGAATGGTAATGGTATAGGTCTGGGTCTGTCCGATCTGCAAGACGGCCGTGGTCTGCAAGGTGTCGATCAAGGTCGCACCGACCACCGAAGGATCGCCATTGTAGAAGGCGACCGGCATATCGTCCGGCGTACGCGCGTCGTTACTGAGGTTGGTCACGTCCACCGTCACCGTAATGGTGTTGGGGGCGACGCCACAGTTGGTCAGGTCAACGTTGGTGATCGCGACCGTCACATCCGGACTGTTGTACGCGGGCCCGCCTGAGTAATCAATTTGCAGGGCCTGGATATTAAAGCCGTTGATGACAACCGAGTCCCCCACAATGTGGTGACCCTGCTGAACAATCGGCAGGGAAAGGTCGTCATTGACGTTGGTTACAAAATAAGAGTGCTGGTTCCAGATGGGCCGGGCATCTACCCACGGCTGCCCATCGGCCACGAAACACGCCACATACCCGTGCAAACGGGGCAGGGTCGAGGTCGAGGCGGTCGCTGGTGGAATGGGTATCGGTGCATTGTCTGAACACGCCGCCACGATTTCTGCATGGTCGTCCGCATTGACGTCCAATACAATCGGGTGGTTCATGACCGTACTCTGTCGACACGATACTGCGTCCAGGGTGACCCCATCCGGCCCTCGATAGACATACAGGGAATCTTCATCCCCGTATACCACTTCTACTTCACCGTCTCCCTGGAAGTCAAACAGGACACTACCCGTAAAGCCCGAGCCGTCCGTCGTTCCCTTCGTCCACAAGGTGGCAAGACCCGTACCGAAGTCGTCGAATACGATGTAGTTGTTTTCATACACCACCCCGACTTCCAACAAACCATCGTTGTCAAAGTCCCCCACGTTGGCCTGGCCGATGGTACCAAAGCCAGGGGAGGTAAAGGTCGCCGACGTCGCCAGGACCGCTGTTGTCTGGAGGTCCCAGACATATACCATGACATCGGTTGGGGTCCCCCCACCGAACTGTCGGTTGGCGGAAATGATGGCGTCGAGGTCACCGTCCTTGTCGTAGTCAGCCAAAGAGGTAAATCCGTCTACCGGAGCTCCCAGGCCAGCGGGCGGAAGCGAGGTCACCACCGGCGTGATGGTTCCCGTACCGATGTTGACGGAATAGACCTGGTAACCCGCGACGATTTCTTTCCCCGCACAGTCCGCACAGAAACCAGTCGGAAGTACATCCGCTGCCACTGACATCCCGTAGGGAATCGTTGCAAAGGCACCGTTGAGTGGCGCTCCGATGGCAGTGGCTCCAAATGTAAAACCACCGGTCCCGATCAAGGCTCCGGTTTGTCCGTTAAAGACAGTGTTTCCGACATAGATCTCCGCATTTCCATCTTCGTCCAGGTCAGCCAGGTTGGGAATCGGCTGGTTGGGGAAGGGGAAAACGGAGGTGAGCGGAACGGAGACCCAGGTCGGGGCACCACCCGTATGTTCAAATCGAGCGATGGAGGTGTTCTCCAGCACGACGATAATTTCTGCGAAGGGGTCACCGTCCAGGTTACCGACGGCGATGCCAGAGGTATTCTGGCGGGCAGCATTGGAACCGGTGGAAGACAGGTCCAAAACGCTGATGAGGGACCCATCGGTCCCGTCAAAGATGAAAATGGTATCACCAGGTCCAGCGGTGGAGACGCTGGTCTCAAGGTCGTTGTGGTCGTAGGCCAGTACCTCGGGGATGCCATCCAGGTTGATGTCTGCCGAAATCGGGGTTTGGGTACTGAATACGTCGTAGAGGTTGGTATCGGTGCGCCAATCTTCCTTCATGGCAAAGGAACCGGGGACGGGGGGATTGGAACAAATGGCGTTGGCACTGAAAATCGAATTGGAACAAGCCGGGTCAGCATTACAATCGGGATCGTAACAGTCGACCAGGTTGTCGGCGTCGTCGTCGATTCCGTTGTTACAGATCTCGGGCGGCATCAACGGTTCGGGAGCCGGCTCGGGATCGGGCGTGACCCCGAAGGTCGAGAGCCCCTGGTTCAGGTTGATGCCCAACTGGGCATCCCCATCGAACGAGGACTCCTCCTGTACAAATGACGAAGGCGCATTGACTCTTAAGCCAGGCGCCTCTTCTTCTTGTTGGATAAAGCCTTCGTTCCCAAAGCCTTGGGCCGACAAAGATGTGCCTGTGATCAACATCACAAGCAGCAATACGACATGCTTCAGCCTGCCGCAAGAGAGCCCGAGTTCCCCCGTTGAATCCGGGCGTAAATGTGTAATACTAGCCATGTTAGTATCTCTGGTTGTACTCTTCCAGGAAATAATCCTGTCTATTTTTTAATTGGTCGCACCCCTATCGAGGGGTCAGATTCGATTTACCTTTGAACAAGACGAATTTAATAGCTGTCTTCAGTCTGGTACGAGAGTTTCTATGAATTCACTCGAAACCCTCACCAATGCATGCAAATTGGGGATAAATGTTTTTTTAACCAAAAAATGGAAGTCACAATGATTGGAATGGGGGGTAATTACTCCATTAGGAGTAAGTTTTCACATCCAGTTAACATCATTTAACAAAATCATTGACTCTGAATTGCTTGCAGCCTGAAATCACCACCCAGGAACTGGAAGTCGCTATTGGAGAAGTTGTGGTGGGGCTTCACCAGATTCAACTCCATCTTGCCGCCCACTTGCCCATTTCCCTTTTGGGTTTGGACCTCGATCCATCCCGTGGCCTGGAAGGTCTCGAACATGAGCAAACGGCCTTCCTCCCGGTAACAGATTTGGGTGCTGTCATTGGGAAAATAGACCCTGGTGCCCACAGCGGGCATCTGGGGCCAGGCAATATGCAGGGTCGCGACGTTGTCCTGGCTCCCTTCGAACAGGGGATTCCTGACCTCCTTGGTCAGGGTCCAGACCACCACATCGCCGGTATCTACCCGGCAGGCTTTCTCGTGCGCCACCCGATCCACCAGGGCTGCATCCTCCCGGTATTCGCCCTTCATCCCTTTCTTCCCGGGACTCCATTGCCAACCACCCAGGACCAGCAAAAACATGAGCAATATCAGTGGACTCCACTTCATTGTTCCAGCATCTGATCGGCTCCCAAAACGAGTTTCAAGGCAGCCGCCTTGTCTCCCCCCGCCAACAGGCGGCGGGCAGCGGCATGGGCGGCGGCCCGGTCTGCGGGCACGTCCGCCAGGGCTTCCCAGTGTGCACGCACAGCTGCTTCCGAGGGCAATTCGGGCGAATTCCCCAGTTGACCGAGGTCGTTTCCGGTCAGGACCGGACTCAGGCGCACCGAAGCCGGTAATACGTCGACCCCAACCCCAGGACTGGCCAGCGGCTTTTCCACCTCAAACGCGGCTTCTCCACTCGTACGGCAGTACCAGGCCCCTCCCATTCGACCGACCAGGTCAATCTTGTGGGGATCGATGCGGTCGTTCTCATCCAGGATCTCCCGGTGGAGATGCAATTTCTCTACCCGGCAAAAAATCAGGTTGCCCGCCCCGCCGTGGGCAGAAAGCGGCTTGATCTCAAACACCTTGCATTCCATCTGGACCGGGGCTTCCGCCACCCGCAAGGGGCGCACCAGATCGGAGGGCAGCGCAGAAAATCCCGCCTTGATGAACTCGTCCACGCCTTCCGCATAATCGGAGCTGGCTAAGTTCATTTGCTGCACCATCCCGTAGCTGACCACATTGACCACCACTTCGGGCACTTCGATGATATTCTGAAGCGTGTGTTTGGTAGTATTGTTGCGGACGCGGCGGGCGGGGGAAAAGATCAGGACCGGAGGCTTGGAACTGAATACGTTGAAAAAACTGAACGGAGCCAGGTTGGGGGTGCCATCGGCCGAGATGGTACTCGCAAAGGCAATCGGGCGGGGCGAAGTCGCTCCCAGGAGATAGCCGTGGAGGTTGCGGGTAGGAATGGTGCCGGGAATGACAGTCAGGTATTCAGAGTTCATGCAGCCTTGATAAAATTGTATCCAAAGTTAAGGAAGCAATTCATAAATTGGAGAAACTGCTTTCTTATGCAACGAATTTTACTCACCAGCCTGTTTATTCTGTTCCTCCTTCCCCTTGAGGCCCAACAAATTGCGCACCTCCTGGCGGACAATGTCAATGTGCGTTCAGCTCCCAATACCAGTGCTTCCGTGGTGGCCCGGCTGCCCATTGGCACAGAATTGGAAACCCAGGGGGCAACCGGCTCGCTGAAAATCAAAGGCCAGGAATTGCCGTGGGTAAAGGTGGCTTTTGAGCAGGATGGGCGGCAAATGCTGGGGTATTTGTGGCAAGGCTTCATCTCGACCGGCCGGGAAGAGTTGGTCGACGGGGCCTACCTGGTATGGGGAGTGGAAAAGGTGGAGGACAAGGAAGGCTGGACCGAGGTCTCTTATCAATATCGGGTCTATCAGAACGGAAAGGAGCTGTCCAAGGTCACTGTCAGTGATGCCGGAGGGCTGGATGCGTACCGGGACATCAAGGTCTTTGACGGGAAGGGAGTCCCCGGGGTGGCCAATGTCATCGAGGAAAACTACTCGGCGCAGTACTGTGCGGGGGCCATGGGCGATGTGGTGTTGTTTTGGGATGGAGAGACGCTCTTCCACGCCCGGACCCTGTACGATGGGGCCGATGCGCCCTATTGGTCGGACGAAACGTTCATCTACTCGGCCGATTCCACCGAGCTGGGGACCCACCTGGTCCTCCTGAGCCAAAGCGGCGACGGCGAAGAAGAGACCGTGGAGACGAGTACCTCCCGTTTTCGGTGGACGGGGACGAAATTGGTCGGGGTCAAAAAGTAAAGGGGCGGCGGAAAAAGGCCAGCTCAGCTGGCCAAAGGATGAATTTGGATCTCCCCCCAGCTCGTTCAGTGCCCCGGTAAATTCACTTCCCTCGCCGGTAAATCGGCTTGGTTCAGAACTGAGTCAGTTTCACTTCAACCCAAACTCATTTCCCTCTGACCCTAATTGGTTTGGGTCGACACCCAAACCAGTTCGCCTTCAACCCAAACTAGTTTGGGGTCGAAGGTAAACTCGTTTGCCTCGGAGCCGAACTAGTTTACCTCGGAGTCGGGACCTCCTAAGTATATTTAGAGATCATTTCGAATCCAGCCCATTTATTTTGCATTTCCCCCATTCTCCAAATATTCCACGGCATCCCATTTTCCCCTTTCCCCTTCCATCTCCTCCCATTCACCTCCCGATTGCATTTTTTCCTTCATTTCTCTGCCCTCCCCCTCTCATTGCCCCTCTCCTCCCCTGCATCTGATTTGACATTTGGGAAAACTCACGTCAAATTGAAGGATGCGTCCCTGGAATACCCTCAAACATCTCGGGCCCGGCCTCCTCTACGCCGGGGCGGCCGTCGGTGTGTCCCACCTCGTGCAATCGACCCAGGCGGGTGCCGCCTGGGGCATGTCCCTGATCTGGGTGGTCATCCTCGCCAATGTGCTGAAGTTTCCCTTCTTCGAGTTTGGGCCGCGCTACGCGGCGGCGACCGGGGAAAGCCTGATCGAAGGCTACCGCAAGCTGGCGGGGGGCTGGCCGCTGATCGTCTTCGTGCTGATGACCCTCGGGACCATGTTCATCATCCAGGCCGCGGTGACCATTGTGACGGGCGGGCTGGGCAGCTACCTGGTCGATTATGCCGGGGTGGCCACGCTTCCGGTCGGCGGCATGGACCTGGGCGAAATCTTGTGGGGCAAGGTGGATTCGCCCAGCGGACGGGTGGTGGATCCCATCGGGCTGAGCGGGCGCTTGCTCCTGGTCTGCACACTGGTCTTGGCGGTGGGCAAGTATTCGCTGCTCGACAAGATCATGAAGGTGGTGATTTTGTTGCTCACGGTGACCACCATCCTGGCCCTGGGCATTGCGGTGGTGGATGGGGCCTGGCCGCAGGGAGATGGCTTTGGGGCGTCGGAATGGGCGGACCCGGCCTTGATCGCAGCGTGGATCATTCCGCTGGTGGGTTGGATGCCGGCGCCGCTCGACATTGCGGTATGGCATTCGGTGTGGTCGGTGGAGGGGAAAAAGACAGAGGAAAATGGAGAACAACGGTGGCTCCGGTCCCGACTGGATTTTCGGATTGGCTACTGGGGAACGACCTTGCTGGCCATCTTTTTCGTCTCGCTCGGTGCCTACGTCATCTTTGGGAGCGGCGTGGAAATCCAGGCCAAGGCCGGGGCTTTTGCGCGGCAACTCATCAATATGTACGCCTCCACCCTTGGCGAATGGGCCCGTCCCCTGATTGCCATTGCGGCCTTTACGACCATGTTCAGCACCACCCTGACCTGCCTGGATGCCTTTCCCCGCGTCCTCTCCCGGGCGACCAGGCTCTTTTTTCCCGAACCCGCCCCCCTCAAGCGCTTCAATGGCTACTATTGGCTCTGGATCATCCTCACTGCGGTCGGCACCTTCATTCTCCTCACCAATTTCCTCGAAAACATGAAGCAAATGATCACGCTGGCCACGGCCATCTCATTTGTCACTGCCCCCATCCTAGCTACCTTTTCCTACTTCGCGGTTTCCTCTTCTCTCGTTCCCGCCCACCGACGGCCCCAAGGGGGGTACCGCCTCTTCGCCCTGGCCGGCCTTGTGTTCCTGTACCTGTTCGCGGGCTTCTACCTGTGGACCTTGTTCTAGCTCCACGAAAAAGGGCTTCCCAAACGGAAAGCCCTCAGTCAACAGTATAAAAATCACAGATTATTGGACCACAATCCGCGTCGTGGCGGAGCCATGCTTGGAGGTGGTCAACCGGACAAAGTAGGTTCCGGCCGGTAATTGGGTCTGGATGGAGGCGTTGTGGATGCCGACCAGGACGCTCTGCGGTGCCATGACATCTGCGACTTTGCGGCCCTGCAAATCGTAGACGTCAATGTCCACCATGTCTTGTTCGGGGGCCAGGTATTCCAGCTCGATGGCCTGTCCGGCTGCGGCGGGATTTGGCCAGGCGCGGACACTGGGATCGCCTTCGGTTCGGACCTCAAGGTTGCCATCTGTCTTGTTGTTCCAGGTATAGACACAGCCTGAAACGTTGTCGGTCACGGTGAGCGAGACCGATGGACTGCCGGGATTGTTCCAGTTAAAGGTAAAGCCGGACCCGCTGCTGCCCGCCGAGCTGCCCGCGAGGTCCCAATCGTAGGAGTAGCTGCCCGATCCGCCGGAGACGTTGGCGTTGTAGGTGTACCTCTGGATATAGCCGACGATGTTGCCGAAGAAGTCATAGAGCGGCGTCAGGGAAATGTAGCCAAGGGGGCTGATGGTGGCGGTGCAGGGGTACCAATCGATGCAACGGTGGGTGCCCAGGCTGCATTGGAAGTTGCTGCCTTCCGCATTGTTCTTGATGCAATAGGTAGTGCCGGTCCGCTGGGTGGTCACGTTGATGACGTGGGGCGTCTGACCATAGTAGTTGTAGTAGACACGGATGCGAATCTGCTTCACCCCCGCGCTGATCCCCTCGGCTTCCAGGTCACTGGGATACAAATAGTAGTCATTCGAGGAGGAACCATAGTCATAGGCAGCCCCTTTCAACCAGCGGTCATACTTGGGCACAGAACCTTCCAGGGACCAACCCCAGGGCGTCTGCTTGTAGATGTCGAAATAGATGTAGCGCCAGCAATCGTAGTTGATGTTGTTGGCGAGGTTGGGAGAGCCTACACTCAGGCCGTCAATGTCGTGGGATACGTTGACAGTTACTTTGCCCAACCAGCTGTTGTACTGGCCATTCCGGAAAGGCGGGTTGGTACAGCTTGCGGTTTTGAACACCACGTTCTGGGTGACGTTGAAGGTGGCTGCATCTACCGTCTGAAAGGCAAAGAAGAGCAGAAGAATGGGTAATAGTATTGTTTTTTTCATCTTAAAGGGTGTAAACGTTGAGGGTAAACCGGGGTGGCCCCCGGCAGACTGATTGCATCCAATGAACAAACAAATGGCGGCTCCTGCCAGCTTAGGAGCGGCTTTGTCCATCAACGTGAAATCTTATTTTCCCTGCGCACTGGCCTGCACGTTCGGTGAATCGGGCTGGTTTTCCCAACGTGTCGTTGAAGAAGGAAGGGGGTAAAAAAGGCTTCCCAGACGCTTACACAGGGTCTGGGAAATATTTGGGTGGGCAAGCAATACAAATGGGGAGGGGCGCGTCAGCGGCCCCGACAGCTGAGGCCGATGTTCATGCGGTAGCGGCCATCGGGCTCGAAGTGCATCATCAGGTGGGCGTTGAGGCCGCTTCCCTGGCCGCGGAGGACTTCTGTATTGGCATCGTTGGAAACCTGCTCCAGAAAGACACCCCGTCCCTTCAGAAATTTCTCCGAATCCGCCATCGCTTCTTCGGCTTCGCTTTCATTGATGAAGTATTGGTTCAGGTGGACGTCGGTCACTTTGCCGTCCCGGAAGTTGTAGGTCGCCTGGAGGTCTTCCCGGTTGACGACCCAGACATCTGGGTAGGGTTTCCGGACGTACGGGTTTCCATTCGCCCGGTCCAACTGGTCAATCAGGTCAGATTCTGTTCCTCCAATCCCTTCTAAATAAGGCGCCTGGGCCTTCAGGTCATTGCCTACTCCACTGACTGTCACGGTCAATAGAAGCAATAAGATCATAGCTGTCAAATGGCAAAAAATACGCATGGTTCAAAAGTGGTCGTTTTCTTAGTTGCTCTCTAATTCAAAGGTCGCATAAAACTGGCAGAACAATTAGTTCATTCTTTCGGGGAATCTTACCCACATTCTCACTATATTTTCGCCATGAAGGGTCATGTTATTTCTGGCAAAAAGAGTGCTTATGTATTGAAGTCCAGCCTGCTTGCAGGGTTCTGGATCCTTTTAGCTTCCTTTTCTTTCAGTCAGCTTCCCGCCGATTCCACGGAAGTCGTGGCGTCAGACGACAGTTTGGCGACCGAAATTCCGGCGCCCCCCTCCCCTTCTGTCATCGGGGCGGGTGACATTGAAATGGTACTGCCGGAAGTCCTGATCGACGGTGTGGCCGGGACGGTCACCCTGAACTATACCGGCACGGATACCCTCCTGATGAATGCTGTGGTGGCCGGACAGGTCGACGGAGCCGGGGCGGAGTTCCAATTCGAAGACGGCAAGGCTGAGTTTGAGTATACGTTTGGGGACAAGGAACAGATCGAAGTGACGGTGGGGGAATTCAAAGAACAACAACCCACTCCGGTCATTCCGCTCTGGCTGTCCATCATCCCTCCTTTGCTGGCCATTGTCATGGCCCTCGCCTTCCGGGAGGTCATCACGGCCCTGTTTACCGGCATTTTAATCGGAGCGGCCATCATCCACGTCTACCTGGACGGCGTTCTGGGGATTCCCCAGGGGCTCCTGGCTGTGCTCGACACCTATATAAGGGACGCGGCCGCCGACAGCGATCACATTGCCGTCATCCTCTTCTCCATGATCATTGGCGCCATTGTGGCGGTGATTTCCCGCAATGGCGGGATGAAAGGGGTGGTGGACCGGGTGGCCCGCATCGCCAAGAACGCCCGGACCGGCCAGTTCGCGACCTGGTTCCTCGGCGTGGCGATCTTCTTCGACGACTACGCCAATACCCTGGTGGTCGGCAATACCATGCGGCCGGTCACGGACCGCCTGCGGATTTCCCGCGAGAAGCTGGCCTACCTGGTCGATTCGACGGCGGCGCCTATTTCGGCCATTGCCTTCATCACGACCTGGATCGGCGCGGAACTGGGCTATATCCAGGACGGCATCGACAAGATTGCCGCGAACAGCGGGTCCCTTCCCGGCGATCCCAGCCCCTACGGCATTTTCATCAACTCCCTCGAATACTCATTTTACCCCATCCTGACCCTCCTGTTCATGCTGATGCTGATCTGGCGGCGCAAGGACTTTGGACCGATGTACAAGGCTGAGGTCCGGGCGCGCAAGACCGGGCAGGTGAGTAGCCCCGCCATGCGGGCCGCGGTGGACCAGGAAAAGGCCCATGACCTGGATGAGCTCGAACCTGTTAAGGGTGCTCCTTCCAATCCCTGGAATGCGATCTTACCCATTTTGGTGGTGATCTTCGGTACCGTGGTCGGGTTGTGGGTGACGGGAACCTCCTCGTTGGAGGCTGGGTTTGCGGACGATGCCTTGGCCAAGGCCGAGTACGAGGGTCTGGCCTTGGGGGGGAAATTGTCCAAGATCATCGGCGCTTCGGATTCCTATCAGGCGTTGTTGTGGTCCAGCTTGTTGGGCTTGTTTACGGCCCTGGCCTTGACGCTGGCCCAGGGGATTATGAAACTCGAGGTGGCCATTGACACGGTGATCGGCGGCTTCAAGACCATGCTCGCCACCATGATCATCCTGTTGTTGGCGTGGGCCTTGGCGACAGTTACGGACGACCTTCATACCGCGGACTTCATTACCCAGGTCCTCGGCAATTCGGTTTCCCCTTACTTTATCCCCGCCCTTACCTTCGTCCTCGCAGCTGCGGTTTCCTTCTCTACGGGCTCCTCCTGGGGCACCATGGCGATCTTGTATCCCCTGCTGATACCGGCTTGTTACGAAGTTTCCCTGGCCTATGGCCTCAGTCCGGAAGAAACCATGCCCATCCTCTACAATACGGTTGCTTGTGTCCTCGCCGGCTCCGTGCTCGGGGATCACTGCTCTCCCATCTCGGATACGACCATTCTGAGTTCGCTGGCCAGTAGTTGCAACCACATCGACCATGTCCGCACCCAGCTGCCTTACGCCCTGACAGTGGGTGGGGTCGCCATTTTGGTCGGGACGATTCCTGGTGCCTACGGCGTTCCCTTCTACATTACGCTCCCCCTCGGGTTAGGTCTTTTGTACCTGATCGTAAACTTCGTGGGCAAGCCGGTACCGGAGTTGGGTGAGGTAGGAAGGGAGAAGCAATAAGTATAGAGACGATCCCACAATTTTGTCATAAAAAATGGCATCGCCCCTTGCGTGGTATGTGAATTTTCCTTTAATTGTGAGTGATTGTTGATTGATAATAAGGCAGGACGCGCTATCCGCACAGCTATTTAGGTACATTCCACACGTTTTTCTCTTAGCGAGTATTTTTATTTTTTGACATGATAGCAATTACCTGCCGATATAACCGCAGAGACTGAACCGGGTCTCTGCGGTCTCTTTTTGTAGCATTGTGTAATTTTGAGAAAAGCCATTTCGAATGAAGAAAAAGAAGATTTCGGTCCTGACGGGCGCTGGCATCAGCGCTGAAAGCGGCATCCCCACCTACCGGGATGCGGATGGCCTCTGGGAAGGCTACGACTTCAAGGAGGTTGCGACGCCCATGGCCTGGGCCAAAGACCCTGAGCTGGTGCTCCGCTTCTACAATGAACGCCGCCGTCAGATGCGTTCGGTCGCCCCCAACCCCGGTCACCAGGCCCTGGTGGAGCTGGAGCAGGACTACGAAGTCGCCATCATCACCCAAAACATCGATGACCTTCACGAGCGGGCCGGCTCTTCGACTATTCTCCACCTCCACGGGGAGATCGTCAAGAGCCGGAGTGCGATGGATGAAGACCTCCGCTACGATTGTCCGGGGGACATTGAGATGGGCGATACAGCGGAAGATGGTGCCCAATTGCGGCCGCACGTGGTCTGGTTTGGGGAGGACGTTCCGGAAATGACCCGGGCGGTATTGATGGTGGCCATCTCGGACATCGTGGTCATTGTGGGGACCTCGATGGCGGTCTACCCCGCCAATACGCTCGTGGAATACGCCCCCGAACACGCCGAAATCTATTTCATTGACCCCAAGGAGCCCCAGTACGCCAGCGAACGGACGTTCCAACATATCCGGGCCAAGGCTTCGGTGGGGGTGCCCCAACTGGTGGCCGAGTTGAAGGGACGGGTCAGGGAAGGGTAAAGGCGGCCAGTTCTTCCGGGCTTCCCCGGAAGCAGTCCAGGTCCACATCACCTTCGATGCCCCGAATGGTTCCGGTAAAGCTGTACTGCCAGAAGTCCCACCGGGAATGGCCCTTGGGGAGCGGCGGCTCTCCCCGACCGAGGTGCGCCAGCCAGATGGGATAGTCCTTCAGACTGCCGCGCAGGTGGGCATCGGCGAATTTGGGGGTGGTGTACAGGATGGGCTTGGCTCCCACGGCATTTTCCACAATCTCCATCCAGTTTTTGACGCCTTCCCGGATGATCCGGGAGTTGCGGTTGTCGGTGACTTCCAGGTCCAGGACCGGGGGAAGATCGCCGGGCTGGAGGTCGGCATGACTAAGGAAATGCCGGGCCTGGTCAGCGGACAGTACGCTGGGGCGGTAGAAGTGGTAGGCGCCGCGGCGGATGCCATTGGCGCGGGCGGCCTCCCAGTTGGTCGTGAATTGAGAATCGACCAAGCTGACGCCTTCTGTGGCCTTGATGAAGGCAAACTGAATTCCGTCTTGCCGGACTTCTTGCCAGTTGATGTCGCCCTGGTAATGGGAGACATCAATGCCTTTGACCTCATACTGGCTGTGGGACCTGGAATAGCGCAGGTACATCAGCGCGAAGGTCACGGCAAAGGTCAACAGGGCTCCTCCCAGGGCGATGCCCTGGGTACGACGCCGCCGTTTGGACTTGCTCACAGACCCGACAATTCAACGCCGGGGTCGTGCGAGACGGAGAAAGAATATTCGATTTGTGATTTTTCCCGGCCCCCTACCTGGAGCTTCCATTCCAATGCGCCGTTGGGCAACTCGTCTTCGTCCTTCTCCGGATTCTCTTCGGGCATCAGGGAATTCAGCTTGACCTTGATCCGCTCCTCTTCCGATACGGGCAGGTGGTCCCGCACCAAGATGGTCTCTTCGCGGTCGTGTTGGTTGTCGAGGGTGATGGTATAGAAAAACTGGATCACCCGCTGCCGGTTGAAAAGGCCTTTTTCATCGCCGGACCGGCGCTTGAGTTCGTGCTTTACCTTGATCGCTTCATCCACACCGAGGTTCAGGTCGAACTTCTCGCCGGTCGCGACCAGCTCCTTGATCTTGGCCCGCCCTACAAAGTCGCCGTTGATGAAGATGTTGATTTGGCCGGGGAGCAAGGGAAAATCGGTCTGGTTGGCGATTTCAGAGGTCAGGTAGACGTAGGGGGCGAGTCGGGGAATGGAGAGGTAGCGGAATTCGTTGGGGAATTCCTCCTCCATGATCAGTAGTTTCTGATCGGAGCCGTCGCCGGGGACGTCGGAGCTTCCCGCCGGAGTGAACACGACGGTTGCGCCTTGACCGGATTCGACTTCCGCGCCTTGCATGGGGGCACCGGCTGGAGCTGGGCTTGCCTGCCCTCCCACCGCTGATTTCTTTCTTTTGCGCAGGCTTGCCTCCTCCATCATTTCTTTCTGAGGCGCCATCTCCATTTCACTCGCCACAAATGAACGCGTCACATGCACCCGCTCGCGCACTGTCCACTGGTGGAGCTCCGGGGGATTACCGGAAATGCGGGGGCGGGCAGTGGAAAAGCGGACTTTTACATCCTTCCAATCCTCTCCGGTTTTCTGCCGCAGGGTTCCATAGTAGCGTAGCACGATGGATTTGGCGGTGGTGTCGACGCGGGCGTCGTAAGAGGGAAACCAATTGACATTGCGGGAGAGGTAGGTCACCCGGAAGGTGAATTCGCCGCCTTCCTCACAGTCAATTCGCACCTGGACCTGGGTACGAGTCCGGGAACCTGCCTTTTGGTTGCGCTTGAGGTGGTGTTCGATTTCAGCGATTTCTTCTTCGATCTTGGCCACCCGCTCTTCCAGTTTGCGCTGGGCTTCATTGTATTTGTTCCCTTCCTCCCCCAAAAAGGCGAGGACTTTCCTCCAGGCGGCCGGGTCCGGGTCCTGACGCTCTATCTCCTGCCCGATGGAGGTCGTGGTCTGGCTGCTGATCTGTTGCAGAAAGTCTTTCTGCTGGTGGATGATCGCCACCTGGTCTTCCAGGCTTTTCATTTCCTTTTCCAGCTCCTTTTTCCCGTCTACCAAGGCCTGGAGGCGTTCGGCGGGGATTTCGGAATAGATTCGGGGGGCTACCCGGAAGTCTTCGATGCTGAGCTGGGCGGTGCCGCTTCCCGATACCCGGACAGTGTCGGAATCGTTGTGCTCCGGCAGCTGATCAATGTAAACGGTTTGTCGACCGGGTTCGAGGGTGAGGGTGGCGGTCCGGGTGATGACCGCTTGGCTGCGGTAGACGGTGGCTTCCGCGACCGCGGAGGGGGCTTCCAGGAGATTGCTTTCGGGCATGAGGTTTTTTATTCGGGTAGGGTTCAGAGCAAGTTGATGATGTCGTCGATGATGCCGGGCATGCTGGGCCGTTTGGCGTTGGTTTGGACGATTTCGCCCTCCCGGTTCATGATCATGTACCGGGGAATTCCATTGATTTGGAAGGAGGCGGCAGCGCCATCCGGCCAGGAAGGCGCGGAGCGGACCTGGACGCCCTGGAGATCGAATTGCTCGACGGCTTTTTTCCAGGCTTCCGGGCTTTTGTCGATGGAGACATATAGAAAGACGACGTTCTTCAAGTCTTTTTTGTCCAGGCGGTCTTCTAATTCGGCGTGGAGCTTCTTCGAATAGGGGAATTGGCGACGGCAAGGGCCACACCAGCTGGCCCAGAAATCGATGTAGACGACTTTCCCAGCGAAGTCTGAGAAGTGAACGGGGTCGCCATTGAGGTCAACCATCCGTACCGGATAGCGCTCATTTTTGGGAGGCTTGACGTCTTTTTTCTCTTTGCCCTTCTTTTTCTCCTCTTTCTCTACCTCTTCCTTGGCCGCGAGGACATTTTTACACCGGGCTTCCAAAACCGTCTTGTACTTTTTCCCATTCTCCCCCTTGTTTACTTTTTCCTGCACCGCTTCCATGGTTCCCGGAGCTACTTTCTCACACCATTTATATCCCAATTGGGTCTGGTACCAGGTCAGGACTTCTCCTTCCAATTCGCTGCTGGCTTTGCTGGACTTGGTCAGGACATTCTTGTTGTAATCGGTGAACTTTTTGAAGACGTTGTCTTTGGAATTGAAATAGGTGATGTAGTAGCGGACAAAATCGCGGAAGTGGCTGCTTTTGAGGTCGCTGGGATTCATTTCCCCCAACTTGATTCCATCTTCGATGGTGCGGGGCAGGTTCCGGACCTCCATCACCTTTTCGTTGGCATTGGCACGGACAATCGGATAGGCCAGCAGCCAACGGGGGTAGAAATATTTGATCTGGGCATCCATGTAGGCAGCAAATGCGGGATCCAATTCATCGGCAGACTTGGCGGCAGACAAGGATTTTTGCATCCGCTGACGCACGTCGTAAAGGTCCAATTCGAAGAGATCAACCGAAGCTCCCCTTACCTTCCCGTCCATCCGTTTGGTATTCAATTCGGTCTTGAAATCCTCTTGGTACTGAAGGAAAAAGGCATTCTCAGCCTGATGATCACCCGTCACCAATACTTTGGCATCGGCCTCGCTCCCGTTGAACTGCACATTGACAGTGGCCCCCGGCTTCACAAACACATTCACGGAGCGCTTTCCAGCCGTGATCTTAACGATCTGCGCGGCCTCACAAGCAATTTCCGTTTCGAATTTTCCTTCCACTACCTTCACCACCTGCTCCAACCCGAGGTCGTCCAGATAGAGAAAATCAGCCATGACCATCACCCGCGACAGATCAGCGGATACCGCCCCGGAAACTTGGGCAGATTTCTGGGCGAAAAGACTGAGCGGAAGGAGGAGGAACGTTAAATACAGGTAACGCATAGGTTCAGGAAATGATCAAATAAGGAGAATAATACAGGGGTAAAGATGCAGAAAAAATAGGAAAGAAGTGGGGAAAGGAACAATGTGTCCTCCACCGAAACCCACCCAAAACAACCAATACGGGCAGGATGACAAAAAAATTAGAGGAAAATGGGTGGGGGACTTGAAAGACCGAGGAAAATGCCGTATAATTGTAGCAACAAAACCCGGCACGCCTCTGGTTCAAGCGCACTTTGCCGGGTCTTTTTCTTTTCTTTATGAACCGGAGATACGAGAAGACGGCAAAGACCAACGCTGAGATGTATTCGCTGTTGGTTGAGAGGGGATTGGTCATTGAAAGCAAAGAGCATTTCCTCCAAACATTAGAGCATACTGGATATCATCGACTTAGTCGGTACATGTATCCATTCTACCAGGATCAGGACCGAAAAGTATTTCGTCCTGGAACCACTTTTGAGACGGTTTATCGCCACTACTTATTTGATAAGCGGCTCAGGCTGTTGGTGCTGGACGCCATTGAAAAGGTGGAGGTTTCCGTTCGGGCCCAGATTTGCAATACCATGGCTGCCCGCCATGGGCCTCATTGGTACCTCGATGCCAAGCATTTTGTCAATCGGTCCCTGCACCAGAAGCTGATCGAGACATTGGAGGCGCATTGCAAACAGCACAGCGATCGCTTTCTGAAACGGTATGAACATCGGTATGGGATTCCCCATCTGCCTCCGGCCTGGATCGTGATGGAGTACCTGACCTTTGGGCAAGTGGCCAGTCTGTTCGAGAATCTCCGGGATGGCCCGGAGAAGAAGGCCATTGCCGCTACCTATCGCGTCGCCGTATCCATTTTCGAGTCCTGGCTGAAGAGCCTCAACTTTGTTCGGAACTGCTGCGCCCACCATGCCCGCTTGTGGAACCGGAGGCTTCCTCTTAAACCCAGGATTCCCACACGGAAGAAAAACAGAATTCTCAATGCGGTGACGCCGGAAACCGACAAGCGCCTCTACGGCGCCCTGTCATGCATGTTACACTTGCTACATTCCATCGAAGATGATTCCCGGTTCCCCCAAGACCTGTTTTTTCTCATGGTTCAGTACCCGGGTGTACACAGCGGAAAGATGGGATTCCCAGTGGATTGGCGGAATGAAAACCTATGGAAAAGGGGGCTGAAACCCCAAAACCATGCCGCCTGAACCAAGCCCGTTTTCCAAGCACTGAGCCAAAACATACTGGCCAATGGGGAGGCTTTACCTTGAACACCACCCCATTTATATGTATTTTTGCCCTGAATTTATGTCATTCAAATATGGGTAAAGTAGCTAGTATGGCCACCGAGGCCGGATCGCTTCCTTTCGACAAAGAGATTATTCTCAACGATTACCGAATCGCATACCAGAGCCGCCAGGCAAGTTTGATCGGTCGAAAAGAAGTCCTCACCGGTAAGGCCAAGTTTGGGATTTTTGGCGACGGCAAAGAAATTGCCCAGGTAGCCTTGTCTCATTATTTCCAAAAAGGAGATTTTCGATCCGGTTATTACCGCGATCAAACGATGGCATTCGCCTTGGGATACTCCAATGTGAAGCAATTTTTCGCCCAACTCTATGCTGATACCGATCTGGAGAAGGAGCCCGCTTCGGGGGGACGCCAGATGAACGGACACTTTGCTACCCGGAGCCTGAATCCGGATGGTAGTTGGCGAGATCTCACCGAGATGTACAATTGTTCTGCCGACGTCTCCCCTACCGGTTCTCAAATGCCGCGGATGGTTGGCTTGGCGTATGCTTCCAAGCTCTACCGGCAACTGGATGACCTCAAAGATCACCAAGAGCTTTTCTCAAAGAATGGTGACGAAGTTGTCTGGGGAACCATTGGCAATGCTTCCTGTGCGGAAGGCATGTTTTGGGAAGCCGTCAATGCTTGTGGCGTGCTGCAAGTTCCTTTGCTCCTGTCCATTTGGGACGATGGTTACGGAATTTCCGTTCCCAACGAGTACCAGGTTACCAAAAACAATATTGGTGAACTCCTGCAAGGGTTCCAGCGTGAGGCTGGCACCAATGGATATGAAATCCTCACTGCCCGGGCCTGGAACTATCCCGAATTGCTCTCCACCTACGAGCAGGCTGCCCACATCGCCCGGACCGAACACGTTCCGGTCGTGGTGCACGTGACCGAAGTCACCCAGCCCCAGGGCCACTCCACTTCTGGTTCCCATGAACGCTATAAGAGCAAGGAACGCCTCCAATGGGAGGATGAATGGGATGGCATCGCTCAAATGCGGGCCTGGATCATCCAGAATGGGATCACCACCGAAGAAGAACTTTCCAAGATTGAAAAGGGGGACAAGAAACAAGTCCGGGCCTGGCGGAAAGATGCCTGGAAAGAATTTACTGCTCCTATCCTCACCAATATCGCCGAAGTCACGGCGCTAATGGAAAAGGTCGCCCAGGGTTCCTCCCAGGCCGACGCCATCCGCAAGCAAATTTCTGGCCTCAACAATGCCATTGATCCGGTATGGCGGAATTTGATGGTGGCCGTTCGGCGAACCCTCATTCTGAGCCGGGGCGAGGAATCCTCCGCCCGAGCTACCCTGATTGCCTGGCGGGACCAGCTCAATGACACGAAATACGACGATTACAGTTCGCATTTGTACAGCGAGACCACCGAAGCCACCCGCAATGTGCCGGTGGTAGCTCCCGTTACCCAGGAATCCAGTCAAACTCTGAGTGGTTACGAGATCATCCGTGAGTTCTTCGACCACGCGCTGGCGCGCGACCCTCGGGTTATCGCCTTTGGGGAAGACCTCGGAGATATTGGTGGGGTCAACCAGGGAATGGCCGGATTGCAGGAAAAATACGGTTTGATGCGGGTGACCGATACCGGCATCCGCGAGTGTACGATCATCGGGCAGGCCATTGGGATGGCCATGCGCGGACTTCGGCCCATTGCCGAAATCCAGTACCTGGATTATATCCTGTACGCCCTCCAGATCATGTCGGACGATCTCG
Organism: uncultured bacterium; assembly: GCA_963923035.1. Lineage (GTDB taxonomy): Bacteria > Bacteroidota > Bacteroidia > J057 > JADKCL01 > CAWUKT01. The sequence continues at coordinate 92,799 of CAWUKT010000013.1, read as the reverse complement.
CCACGCTCAATTGGCGGACCAAAGGGGGGCAAAAAGCCCCGGTCATCGTGAGGACCCGCGGGCACCGCCTGGAAGGCATCTGGCACTCCGGCTCTCTCATGGCCGGCGTCGTCAACCTTGTGCACGGCATCAACGTCTGTGTGCCGCGGAACTTTGTTCAGGCAGCTGGAATTTACAATACCTTGCTCCAATCCGATGAGCCGGGAATCGTAGTCGAAGTGCTGAATGGCTATCGCCTGAAAGAAACGCGCCCCGAAAACCTGGGCGAGTATACCGTCCAGTTGGGACAGCCTGAGGTATTGCGTGAGGGCTCTGACCTCACCATCGTCACCTACGGCCCCAGTTGCCGGTACGCGATGGAAGCAGCTGAGATGCTGACGGATGTGGGGATCGACGCGGAAATCATCGACGTTCAGACCTTGTTGCCCTTTGACACCGACCACCAAATCGCTGAGTCCCTGAAGAAGACCAATCGGGTGATCTTCCTGGATGAGGACGTGCCCGGCGGCATCACCGCCTACATGTTCCAGAAAGTGATTGAAGAGCAAAAGGGATACTACTGGTTGGATTCAGAACCGGTGACCCTGGCCGCTAAGGCCCATCGTCCGGCCTACGGCTCCGATGGTGATTATTGGTCCAAACCCCAGGTGGAGGACATTTTCGATTCCGCCTACTCCCTCATGAACGAAGTCGATCCGGCCCAGTTCCCCGAACTGTACTGATCATTCCGGATAAATTCGATCCACATACATCCCCGGGCACTGGCCCGGGGATTTTTTTAGGCATAAAAAATGGGCGACCACAACGGCCGCCCTATTTTTATTTTTCTCAATGCCTTACTTGACCAAGCGAATGGAAACGGGATACTTGTACCGATTTCCTTTGTTGGCTTCGATCAAGGCGAGGATTCCGAAAACCAGTCCTGCGATGGCCACCAAAGGCAGCAGGAAGATTCCAATCACAAGGAAGGTCAGGATGAAACAAGACACGAAGGCGATTGCCATTGTGATTTGGAAGTTCAGAGCCTCCTTGGCGTGGTGGGCCACGTATTCAGACTTATCTTTTTGGATCAACCAGATGACCAAGGGAGTGATGAACCCGCCAATGATGAATCCAAGGTGGGAAAGGGTTGCCCACAGCTTGGCATCAGATTCGGAGAGTTGCTCGACGGAGCCAGTTGGTCCTCCTTGGGGGCCGCTTTGGCCGGGATTTTCTTGGGTAGACATAATCGAATTGTTGGGTATTTGTAACGAATGCAGAAAATGATAACTGGAACCCTAAAAGTTCCAGTATCAAGTTATGAGTTCAGGGGTAAAACTGCAACTAGCCTTGATCCAGGTACCGAAAATTAAAGATGTGGAGGACCAGGGCGGATTGGTTGGGGTTGTACACGGAAAGTACGGGACGAATGAGGTAGAGAAATGGTTTCCCCGCGTCGCTCACTACCTTGTCCCGGGGGATTTCTTCCTGGCTGTTCACAGCAACGATCTCGTAGTGCATTCCCAATTGAAGTTCCAGTTGGCGCTGGATGGTTTGGAATGCGGCCTCGGTTTGCAACATCCCCAGCTGAAACAGGTTCAGCGATTGGTCCATCCCCACCTTGGTTGTACTGGTCAACAGCGAATCGCCTACGCTTACGCGCATCGACACTGCAAACGTGTCCCGGGTCACATTGTTATAGCCCAGCTCGCCTTTGTAAGTTCGGTTGGTCGGCACCGCTTGTCCCGAAAAAATATAGTATGCCAACAACCCATCGCAGGTGACGGTCCTGATTTGGAACCTGGGATCTTCTCCCGGCCGGTCGGTTGCTTCATCCCGAAGCCCTTTGAAGTCAGGATTGTTGAACAAGGCTCCGAGAACCGGCCCCAGCGTGGGCACCCGGCAACCGAAGTCAAGGGGATCGGTGTTGATATAGGTACTGTCTCCCCTCCGCTTTTTCCAAAGACAACGGGGCTCAAAAAAACAGATCTCCAATTGCTTTTCCTGGGTTTTCTGGAGGGTGTCGATGCCCACCCGGGGTTTCAATTCCTCGGGTAAGAAAATCCCGAATCGCTTGCGCAGGGAATCTTGGGCCGCCAAACTTCGGCTTTCCAAGCGGGCAGATCCAATGTTCTTTTGGGGGATACAGGAGCTAAGCAGAGTTCCAACCAGCAAGAATAAAAAGCTGATCTTCAAGGCATTTTTCAGGGACATGTGCGTTCTTTTGAATCCGTAAAGTTTTAAAATACAGTTATTTTGATTTCGCGTCGCGTCGGGAATTCGGAAATCCGGTCAACTGTCCGCGTTGCGCGCTTCATCGGCTGTGCTTTTCGGATTCAAACAAGTCTTGTCGGGTGGAAGGCAGGGATGAACCTCCCTATCCGACAAAAAACCCGGTCTGCTGACCGGGTTCATAATTTTTATGTCTTACGATATCAGTCCTGCTCCGCAAAGACCTTCTGTAACAGGTCGGTGATCCGCGCGGATGGATTGTCTCGGATGAGTTTCTCTTCATCGGAAACCAGCGTAAACAGGCCATCCAAGGCCTTTCCCGTGGTATAATCGGCCAGGTCAGGATTGACTGGATTCGTCAAGGGGATTCCATTGTAAATATCAATGACGGAAGTCCACGCATTTTGGGCGCCAACCCGGTTCAAGGAATTCTCGATGTCGGGCTTGTAGGTGGTTTTCAGGTCGTCGTAGGTATTGACGCGGAGGAATTCGGTCGCGGCGCTGTCGTGGCCCAAGAGAATGTTCATCCCATCCTGAATGGTCATGTTCGAAATGGCATCCACGAAAATGGGAAGGGCTTCATCCGAAGCATCCTCCGCCGTCCGGTTGAGCTTCTCCACAAAGAGATCAATGGCGGTATTGCCACCGGGAATCGCACCGACAAGATTTTGAACGACGGAAACTTCTTCGGGGAAGGGAATGCGAATTCGGGGATTGCCGTTGAAGCCATCCGGGGCACTGGCCTTGGAAGTAGAATTGGTCGACCCCACTTCGAGGGCTTCTTTCAACCCTGCCACCACTTCTTCATCGGTCAGGCCTTCGGTACTCAAGGTATCGCAGCTGTAGAGCAGGAACAGACCGGGAAGCAAAAGGACAGCGAGTAATTTCTTCATGTTGAGTGGGATTGAGTGATAAAAATACACCACAGCGGCGAATGAAGCCAAGCTCTGGTTGCATTTCTTTTCAAACAAGAATTGTGCCGGAATCGATCAATCGGGGAGCGGAGCCATCATCAGGGCAACTTCTTCCAGACTCTCCCTTGATCCAACCACGGTGATTTGGTCTTTTTTGCGCAAACGGGTGTATCCGTGCGGAATAATTACCTGGGCCTTCCGCCGAACCGAAAGGACAATGACGTCCTGCGGCAGTTTCAAATCCCGCAGCAATACCCCGTGGAGGGTTTCGTCCATCACTTCGACCTCGATGGTATCCTGATCCTCTTCCATGCCCAAAATGAGGCGGGTGGCCAACGGAGAACGCACTGCGTGGTCGAGCAATGAGACAATGGCCGTGGAAGGATGCACCACGATGGCGCCCAATTCCCGGAAAGGAGCCGTCCGCGCCGGGTCATTCGCCACCACAATCATGTCTTTGGTTCCCAGGTATTCATAGGCCAATTCACAGACCTGCATGTTTTCCTCGTCACTCATCATCGCCACAATCGCCTCGGCCTGGTGCGTGTCCAATTTTTCCATCACCTCCGGGGTCAATTCCTCTACCTGCACGATCACCAACTCAGAATCCTTGTACTCCTCGATGTCTTTTCGGAACGTGACCAGTTTGACCTGCCAGCCATTGCGGGACAATTGGCGGGCGAGGGACATTGATTGGCCCCGCAGGCCGAATATGATGGCATCCCGCACCCCGTCAAAGTCGGGGGTCGGCTTTTTGATATGATCTTCGCCTACCCGCGTAATGGCCCATTTGAACAGCGGCGGACCTACGATTTGATTCAATACGATCACCCCAATGACCACCGTCTGAAATTCATTTCCCCAGGCCGGATATTTGTCTGCGACCACAATCGCCAATCCCAATCCGACCCCCGCCTGCGTCACATAAGGCATCCAGTTGATGGCCCGGAATTCTTTGGGATCTCCGCCCAAGGCTCCCCCGACATAGCCCGCGACCACCATGGAAACCAGCCGTACGCCGAACAAAATCAGGGCAATCGACCAGACTTCGAGGAGGATATCGATCTTCATGGCCGCTCCGGTCAGGGTAAAGAAGACCACATAGACGGCGGGGCCAATCTGTTCGAGGGATTCGTGGAATATATTGCGGGAGTTGGAGTAATTCGTGACGTAGAAGCTGCCGATGATGCAAATCAAGAGGGGCTCGAGGTGCATCTCGAAGCCCAACAGCTCGTGGGACCAGTTGTGGGTGGCGTGGGACAACAGGTAAATGCCGTAGCCCAAGGCCATGATCAGGGTCGTTTTGAGGGCCAACGGAACATTCTCGCGAAGGATAAATGCGATCAATTTCCCTAGCACAATCCCTAAACCAAATGCCACACCCAATTCGAGCAAAAGGATCAGCAAGAAGCCGCCTCCCAAGCCCGAATCGGTGATCAGCGAGTCGGAGAGGGCAAAGACAATGGTGAACAGGATGATGACCAGGACGTCTTTCACCACCGTTACCCCCAGCGCGACCGACACAAACGGCCCTTTGGCGCGCATCTCATTGATGATGGCAATGGCCGATGCGGGGGACCGGGCGACAAATATGACCCCGGCCAATAGCGCCACCGCCCATCGGGCGGAACTTCCCAACGACTTCATGAAGGGGATTTGTTCGGCGAGAAAATACACCGATAGGGAGCCCAGCACCATGGTGATCACCAACTGCCCGAAGGTGTTGTAGGTGATACTTTTGATCCGGCTGCGCAGCTCTTTGAGGTACAGTTCGGAGCCAGCGGCAAAGGCAATGAACGCCAAGGAGATGTCATTGAGGTAATTGACATGGTCCACCTTGTCTTCGTCCAGCAGCCCCAATACGAAAGGTCCGGCAGCAATGCCGGTTATCAGGAACCCCGTGATCAGGGGCAGTCGCAAACGCAGAAATAGCTTCCCAATTTGTTGAGAAGCCAACGCCACTACTGCAAAGCCTATTGTAAATAAGACCAGCTTTCCGATTTCTTCTTCCATAATTTGCCTATAGCAGATTGGTCCGAGTCGGACCAATTCACAACCCATATTTGTCAATGGGTAGATTGCACTGTCTGGTTTCTAAATAATCAACCTTGGACTGTAAATGCAACTTCAATATTGCTCCTGTGAATATAAGTAAGGATTCGGAGAAAGGAAATCTTGTTGCAAAACTGAAAAGCCCCTTTTTCCCGTCCCCGCTCCTGTTTCTCCTTTTTCATTTCCCGACCCATCCCAATCATGCTTTCCCCCTCTCTTTTCAAACATCCTACCGCCCATCGGGTTAGGAATCTGAAAAACGTCGCAATTTTGACACGGCCTTTCGGGGTCCGACGCCGTATATACAGTTGAATCTAAACCAGAAATTTCATGCGACCCATTATTCTTTTCAGCTTTTTGACTCTTTGCCTGGTGAGCTTTTCTTGTGCCCAACAGGCTTCTCAAAATGCAGATAACTCAATGACAATGAATAAGACCAGTAAGGGAAAAATCGAGAAAGTCGTCAAGACCAGCTCCGAATGGAAACGGCAACTTACAGATCTTCAGTACCATGTCGCTCGGGAAGCGGGTACCGAAAGGGCCTTCACCGGTGAGTATTGGGACAACAAAAAGGCAGGGACTTATGTCTGCGTCTGTTGTGATCTTCCGTTGTTCGAGTCCAAGACCAAGTACAAGTCTGGTACTGGATGGCCGAGTTTCTACCAGCCCATCAACGGTGATTTCGTGGCTGAAAAAACCGACCGGGCCTACGGCATGGTTCGCACCGAATCGCTTTGTGCGCGGTGTGATGCCCACCTGGGCCACGTTTTCAATGACGGACCGCGGCCAACCGGCCTGCGCTATTGCATGAATTCCGCTTCCCTGAAATTTGTTCCTGAAGGCGAAGCGGTTGAGTATCCGGAGGGCTATACCAATGCAGAATAACGATCCTCGCTACGAGCAAATCACCTTCGGGGCGGGCTGCTTCTGGTGCGTGGAGGCGGTTTTCCTCAACATGGAAGGCGTTGTAGCGGTCGAAAGTGGTTATAGCAATGGCCGCGTCAAGAATCCCACCTACCGCGAGGTGTGCAGCGGGCTCACGGGCCACGCTGAGGTGGCCCGGGTGACTTTCGATCCGACGGTCACCACCGTGGACCATCTTTTGGAGGTGTTTTGGAAAACGCACGATCCCACGACCTTGAACCGCCAGGGCAACGATGTCGGCAGTCAATACCGCTCGGGGGTCTATTTCCACAACGATGAACAAAAGCGGAAGGCCGAACATTACAAGGCCAAGCTGGATACCAGTGGCGCATTTCACGATCCGATTGTGACGGAGATTGTGCCCCTGGAGAATTACTATCCGGCCGAGGACTATCACCAAAATTACTTTGAAAACAATCCCCGGCAGCCGTACTGCATGTTTGTGGTACAGCCGAAGGTGGAAAAATTCAAGCGGGTCTTCCCCGAAATGGTGAAGAAGGCCTCGACATAAATGAGAAATTGTTTTTTGATTGAAAGCCCGGCGTCGTCCGGGCTTTTTTCATTATGGGATCGGATTTCGATCGGAGGAGGGGTTCTTCTCGTAGGCCTGAAAATAGCTGATTCCCTCCTCGCTTTGGAGGGGCAAGTCAAAGCTCACGGTCGTTCCCTCATCCGGGAAGGACGTAATCTGCAATTCCCCGCCGTGTCGGCGGGCAAAAGCGATGCAGAGTGCGATCCCAAACCCGGTTCCGCTTTCGTTGTCCGTTCCGGTCGAGGAATAGTGCTCACTGCTGTCCAGGACCTTTTGGATTTGCTCGGCACTCATTCCTACGCCCCTATCCTCCACAAATATCCGCAGCCGATCCCCCTGTTTTTCCTGGTAGATGCGCACTTCGGTATGTTGACGGGAAAATTTGATGGCGTTGGAGATGATGTTGCGGAACAGAAAATGGACCATCCGCTTGTCGGCCCAAACGAATTGGGCCGGCCGAATTTCGGAGCGAACCCGGATCGACTTGGCCGCGGCCCGGTCCTCATAGAGTGAAATCCCTTCATTTGCCAATTCTTCCAAATCGCACCACCCCGGCTGCATTTCCAACTGACCACTTTGTTGCAGGGACCATTGCAGCGTATTTTCCAACACATTCAGGAGGCGCTTGACCTTTCCTTTGATGTCATTTGCAAATTGCTTCAGCTGCTCTTTGGAGAATATTTCGGCGTTTTCTTCGAAGAGCCCCAGGTAACCGAGGAGGGAATTGAGGGGGGAGCGGAAGTCATGGGAAATGATGGAAAAAATCTTGTCTTTGACGCCATTGATCTTTTCGAGCTCCTCCCGGGACGCTTCCAGTTCCTGGTTCAGCAGCTGGAGCTTGTCGTTTTGATTGCCGAGGCTCCTCGATTGGGCGTTGATTTCATCCAATCGCTGGTGGAGATTGCGGAGCATGATTTCAAAGTCCCGGGTCAACGCGCCGACCTCATCCCGCGATTTTTTGGTGACCAAAACGGCTTCCAATTGGAAATCGCTTTGGACGGTCTGCTCGACGGCCCGCTTCAATTGGCGGAGGGGCCGGGTGATGCGGCCGGAGAAAATATAGCTCAGGAGCAGGGAAACGGCCAATCCGATTGCGATGAGGGCAATGAAAAACGTGGTTTGCCGGCTGCGCATGGACGCGACTTCGGACACCATTTCCAGCGATAGCTGGTTGGAGAATCCCGCGAGGGCATCGGCATGGTTCCGTACCGCTCCCATGATGCCATCCCGGTTGTTCATCCCCATTTTCGTTTCCACTTCCACCATTCGCTCGAAATCAGATTGGTAGCGCTGGATCAGGGCCAGGGTCTTTTTCACCTCGGGTTCCGTAGCCGTGGCCAGGTCTTCGGTCAGTTGGTTGGCCAGGGCACTCAATTTTCCAGCGTACCGCTGGTCTTTCCGGATGATATAATCTTTTTCGTGGCGCCTCAGCATCAGCAAATTCTCCATGCTCACCCCGACCGGGTGCGCCTCGATCTCATGGGCACTTTCCCGCATTTTCCCAACCAACCCATAATCCTTGAAGCCCCTCAGCTTGGTCATGCTCACGTACTGGGTAAACTCGGATTCGTAGGCACTGAGCTCGCCCCGGATGTCTCCGAGATAGGCCCGCATGGATTTGGACCCTACTTCCAGCTCGGAGAGGCTCGGATTCGCCAACAGGGCGGTCAGACTGGTATCGATCGCAGTAAGGGATTGGCGGTGGAGACGTAGGTTGTCCGAGGTGCCAGTTTCAAAAAACTCGGGATCGATCTGGTCGTAACTCAGAAATGCTTGTTCGTAGCGCAACAGTTCCAGGCATTCCACCAACAATCCATCTACCCGGGTCGCTACTTCATTGAGCCGGGAGACCTTGGAAAAATACCACATGGCAATTCCCGCTATGGATATCCCCAATAGAGAATAGCATAGGAAAGCAATGAAAATTTTACTCCTGACAGAATAGATGGTCATCTTGATTAATTCTCTTCCAAAATCTTTCAAACAAACCAATGAAAATGGCGGTGGTTGACCCTTATGGTTCTAAAACGCGGGAATGGACTGGTTTGACCTTTGTCGTATCTGTTCGTTAATAACGCGCTTCAGGAAGTTGGTCACACATCTCACAGCCCTTTGTGTACTAATTCTTCATTTTAGGCTGTTAATCAAAAAAACTGGGGTAAATATTTAGTTAAATCACCCTGAACAGGTTTACACGAAGATAAAAAAATCCCTCGAAAGGGGTAACCCTCGCAGACCATGAGTCGACAGAAATACGGGTTTTATTGGAACGCTACCTTCGCAACCGTGATTTTTCCCGCTTTTTCTTCCAACCGCAACGGAAAGACCTTTTTCTCCTCGCCCGGCCGTCCATAATCCGTCCAAACGGTCACCTTGACGAAGGTGGGACCACTGATCCTCCGCTCCGGATCGTCCTCAAACTCGACTTCAATCGTGTACTCTCCTGGCAGTGCCGACTTCGCCACAAACTCCTCCGGCCCGAATCCCAACGTCACATCTCCCGAAATGGTTCCTCCCTCCGAGGTCACCGAATGCTCATAATCGCATCTTTCGCCCTTTGGGTTGGTCACCAGCAGGTCCAGGTCGGTATCGCTCCGGTTCCAATCCAGGGTCACGCGAAGGTCGAGGGGCATGGGTTGGAAAATGGTCGAGGGCAGCAAGGTATCGTAAAGGCCCGGATAATGGTTGATTTCCCGCAAAATGATCGTCCGCAACCCCGGATAGCGCCGCTCAAACCAACGGGCATCACTCTGGAGGGCCCTCACTAGCAGTTCGGGGCCGCCCTGTCGCCCGGTCGATTCAAGGGCCGAGGCGAGATCCCGCAAGGCGATGGGGTCATTGGGGCGCTGCCTCACCACTTCCCGAAAGAATACCAAGGCCAATTCGGGAGCGCCCCAGACTTCAAGGCGCTGGGCGGCAGCCCGCAGTATTTCGGGGTCTTCGTAGCCAAATTCCAGCAGATCGGACAGGGCCCGGATGGCTTTTTCGGTTTCGCCTCCTACCAGCAGGTGGTCCGCGAAGTCAATGAAAAACGAGGGATTGGTTTGGAAATCGGCCCGGCGCACGAGGAACATTCTCCAGGATTCTTCCGGACGGGCAAAGCGGACGTTTTCGAGGTAGCGGGGGGCGGGCTCCCATTCTGGCAGTTGGTAGAGGGCGGAGGGGGGCAAATAGGGAATGGTGTCTCCCATCACCTGGAACAGGCCGTGGCGGCCCTCGTCGCCGATCCACGCACGCAGGCGACCTCCCTGGAGCCAGCGGATCGATTGGATTTCCGTCTGGGGCGGATCCCGGAAGATGGAGTCGGCCCAGAGTCCCACGGGGGGGAAGTGTAGGATGGCGGGATTCCGCGGGGAGTCGATTTCGGGTTCGGGGACCGGAGGTAGGTGACCCGTTTTCGGGTCGGGCAAGGGCTCACCGACGGTGTATTGGCCTTGGTACCAGGCACGAATGTCCTGGTACAGCTCCTCCAGGTCCGTCTTGAGCTGATTTTGGGCTTCCACCTTGACCTCGGGCACCCGCGCATGGGGATACCATTCCTTGACCCTTTTCCCTTCAATCAGTTCGTCCACCAATTTCATTCCCTCCTCCTTTTTCGGCAGCACGACCCGCCACCGTTCTCCCGACTTCCCTTTTTCCCGAATCTCCAGTGACGCCTGCTCGCCCTTCCACACCACGGGAAAGGTGGTCGATTCCATCATCGCATCTCCTTCTTCCAACCCAATTCTGATGACTTCTCCATCCTGCATCCGAATTTCCTGTACCTCACTCCCCGCCTTCATTCCTACCGGACGGCCTACATTTTCTGCTCGCCACCACCAATACGCCTGGCTTTGGGACAGCCCCGGATCGGGAAGCTCAGTGATATCGATCACCCAATCAGTTTCTATCTCGGGAAGCGCGGGAAATACCGTGGCCCCGTCGTATTCGATGCTCTCCAATTTCTCCCTGAGCCTTTTCCACCGCCCCAATTCCGCTTCAAAATATTCAATGGGTTCCGCCCGCGCCGAAAAGACCTGCAAGGCCACCTCAGGATTTCGTTGTTGTCTCAGCCATTTCTCCAACCTATCCCAGTCCTCTTCCCAATCATATTCCGCCCGCGAAGCGGAAGCATCCCAACGCAGCAAAATCCGCTCTGGTCGCTTGTTTGACCCTGCGTCCGATTCTTTGAGGAGTTGTACCAAGGCCCTCGAGGTCGTGTCCATCCCCAGAAATATGCGGGGAACTTCGGAATCCTGGGGGATTTTCAAGACGAGGGAGGAGTCAGCCCGGTAGAATAGCCGCTGAAGTTGGAAGCGGTACTGCCCCTCGTACTGCTGGAGCCTGAGGGGTGCGAAGGCCGGTGATTCGCACTTCGGCGGAGTCACCTGTTGGTGGATCACGCATCGAAGGCGGAAGCTGTCCGCGACCTGGGAGAACCTTAGTGGAAGCGCCACCTTGAGCTCATTTTCAAGGGCTTCCGTCGGGTGTACCAAGCGAAATTGCAGCCTGAGGATACCTTTTCCAGCCTTTAGTCCTGACCACCAAAAGACGCGCTGCCCCATCAACTCCATTGCCACAGGCGGCAATTCGAATCCGTATTCTGAGTCGGGAAACAGCGGTTCAAATGAAGAAGGGATGGAATTCCAATCGCCGCCCTCCGACAAACATCCTGCTTTTAGGCCCAAGACTTCCTCTCCGGCTGCCAGCGGCATCGCCAAGGTCCACTCGTCCGCCTCCATCACCCGAAAGTCCATCCGGATGCGGCTGGTAGCCATATTGCCAAGAATGTCAGTGCGGATATCGAGTCGTTGGAGGGGCGGGGAAATGGCATTCGGACGGGACCCACTGAACATGATCGGCGATGGGAGATCCCGAGCGGCGAGGTGTCCGCTGAGAAGGAGGGCACTCCACAGCCAAGCCCATGAACGAAAGAGGGTCATTTCAAACAAAATAAATGTTTTTGAAGGACAAGAGAAACCTCCTGACTGCAATATCTCCATGGTTCAGGCGCTCAATCTACCCTTGGTCACCTCCGTTATTCACAACGCTGGATTGTCCTTTTGACTTTCATTTCTCATATTTGCAGCAACTACAAGGACGGCTTTATGACCTTAATCGCTTCAATTTCAGGGATTCGCGGAACCATCGGAGGAGAAAGTGGACACAATCTCACTCCGATTGACATTGTGAATTTCACTTCGGCCTTCGGAATCTGGATGACCACAAAGTCAAATTCCCGCCGGGTAGTCCTGGGCCGGGATGCGCGTCCTTCCGGCCCAATGCTGGAGCAAATTGTTGCGGGCACCTTGGTAGCCTTGGGCTTTGAGGTAATCAATCTTGGGCTGTCGACGACCCCCACGGTTGAGGTTGCCATTCCCCATTTTGAGGCAGCAGGTGGCATTGTGCTTACCGCTTCTCACAATCCCAAGGAATGGAATGCGCTGAAGTTGTTGAGTAAAAGCGGGGAGTTTGTTACCCGCAAAGCTGGATTGGAAATCCAGGACATCATCCGCAATGGTTTTTTCTCGTTTGCCCAAGTTGATAATCTCGGAAAGATCACGGAAGTCAATGATTTTGGTGATGTCCACAATCAAATGATCATCGACCTGCCTTTGGTCGACGATTTCGCCATCTCCCGAGCCAATTTCAAGGTTCTGGTGGACGGCGTCAACAGTTCAGGGGGTGTCTATGTGCCGGCTCTTCTGCGGGCCCTGGGAGTCCAGGAAATCGTAGAAATCAATTGCGAACCCACGGGTCAATTTGCCCACAACCCTGAACCCCTCAAAGAAAATCTCATCGAGACGTGCGCCGCCGTCAAAGAGCACGGGGCCGACGTAGGAATTGTCGTCGACCCGGATGTGGATCGTTTGGCCCTGATCGATGAAAATGGCGAGATGTTTGGTGAGGAATATACCCTCGTTGCAGTTGCGGACTATGTCTTGCAGCACCGCAAAGGGGCCGTTGTTTCCAATCTGAGCTCGAGCCGGGCGCTACGCGATTTGGCAGAATCGCTGGGTTGCCCTTATAAAGCCTCCGCGGTGGGGGAAGTGAATGTGACCGACAAGATGAAGCGGACGGACGCTGTGATTGGAGGAGAAGGAAATGGCGGCGTGATCTTTCCTGATCTCCACTACGGACGCGATGCTCTGGTGGGAATCGGACTGTTCCTCAGCCACTTGGCCAAGAGCGGGCTGAAAGTTTCCGAACTGCGGAAGCGGTATCCAGATTATTTCATGTCCAAGCAGAAAGCTGCTCTGGACAGCGGAATCGATGTGGATGACATTTTGAAAAAAATAGCCGCTCTGCACGCCGAGGATCAGGTTGATGACACCGATGGCATCAAAATTGATTTTGACGCTTCCTGGGTCCACCTTCGTAAATCGAACACAGAACCAATTATCCGAATCTACAGCGAGGCCAAAAGCCAGGCCGAGGCCGATGCCCTTGCGACCAAATTCAAGTTAAAAATAGCTGAGTTGATATAGGAGCGATAATTATGGATCGAATCTATCTGGACAATGCAGCAAGCACCCCGATGGCACCGGAGGTACTTGAGTATATGATTCCCTTTTTGCGTGATTACCACGGCAATCCTTCGTCTGTCCATGACCACGGACGGAAACTGAGGGCAGCGGTGGAGAAGGCCCGCAAAGAGGTGGGTCAGCTGTTGGGGGCTGCCCCGGCGGAAATCTTTTTCACCAGCGGTGGAACCGAAGCCGACAACATGGCCATCAAAGGCTCTGTCGCCGGCCTGGGCGTCAAGCACATTGTCACCACCCGCATTGAGCACCACGCGGTTTTGCATCCGGTGGAGGGCCTTGAAAAGGAAGGCATCCAGATCACCTGGCTGGACGTAGATGCCGAAGGCAAGCCCAATCTGGAACAGCTGGAAAAGGCGCTGCAAGGCGCTCCCAAGACCTTGGTGAGCCTCATGCACGCCAACAATGAAATTGGCACGATGATCGACCTCCATGAGGTCGGAAATATCTGCCGTGCCCATGGCGCCCTGTTCCATTCGGATACGGTCCAGTCCATGGGCCAGGTCGAGTTCAACCTGAGCGAGACGCCGGTGGACTTCGTCACGGCTTCGGCCCATAAATTTTACGGTCCGAAGGGCGTCGGCTTCCTGTACGTCCGTTCTGGACTGAAATTGCCGTCGCTGATCTGCGGTGGCTCCCAGGAACGGAATGTCCGGGCAGGCACTGAGAATGTAGCCTGCATTGCAGGGCTGGCCTTTGCATTGAAAAAATGCTATGCCAGCTTGTCCGACAAGACCCAGCACCTTCAGTCCTTGAAGGATTATATGCGGACTGGCCTGGCCAGTCGCTTCCCGGGCATCCGCTTCAATGGAACGCAGGATCCTTCCAGCTCCCTCCCAACGGTGCTGAATGTCTCTTTCCCCGGATCTGGGGATGCGATGCTCCTCTTCAACCTGGACATCAGCGGGATTTCCGCTTCCGGTGGTTCGGCCTGTACCAGCGGAAGTGTCAACCTCAGCCATGTGCTCCAAGGCATTGGCATCAATGAAAATTCCGCCGGAAATTCAGTCCGATTCTCGTTTGGTATCTACAATACCCAACCAGAATTAGAAAAGGTCCTCAGTAAATTGGAATCATTGCTTCTTCCCAGTATTTAAGAAGGAAGGTACTCTACCCTCAAACAAGGCCGATAGAATCCGATCTTGGGCCTCGGCAGGCACGTTGATCATAATGGATACAAATCCCGGCTGCTCAGCCGGTTGATCCTTTTTGCTTCCGTTAGGATCAATTGTCTCCAAACTGTAATACTGGAAGAAGTCGAAATTTAGGACCCGGCAGATATTTCGCAATACTGAGGTATCCAAACTTCTCTTTTTGAGTATGGTATTCACATTCTGGCGGCTCGTGTTGATCCTACGTCCAAACTCCGCCTTTGTAATCCCTACTTCTGCAATGCGCTCTTCGATGAGCTCTCCGATGTGAACGTCCATCATGCTACTTTAATTTGTTTTACTTTCACCAAATGTACATATTTTTCGCAAAGGCTTTGTTTACGCTTGTACCAATTTATCAAATCTACCCCATTCTGTCCGTTTTTTGAAATTTAAGCCTCCCGTTAACACAATACGATTCCCACAATTTTTAGCACGAATACAATTCCTTTCGCCGGTCTGTTATCGCCTCTAATTATTCATTTTGTCAATGATGGGTTTACTTCCCCAAAAACAAAACACCCGCCAAAGGCGGGTGCACTATCTTTTTCGCAGGGTCCCTGCGCTCAGTTCGCATAAAAAATGTCTTCCATCAGATCCAGATCCTCTTCCTCCATGGCAAATTCCATATCTTCAAACTCCCACTGCTCCATCACTTCCTCCCATCCCGGATCGACGAGTTCATCGTCATCCATCCACGAATTGCCACCGGCAACAACCATCAGAGACTCGTACTCCACCTCTTCGGAATCGTACCAAGCCATCAGCTCGATGTCCTCATCCAAACCTTCGGAATCACCGATGATTTCCAAATCTTCATCGGAGACTTCCAAAATACCCGTCTCCACCTCTTCCAGCCAGGTCTCCTCTTCTTCTTCAACATCCGTGAGGTAAATGTCTTCGACGATTCCCGGTTCATCCGGATCGATGAAAATGGCATCCAGATCATCATCGGTGGAGGCCACCCAGATATCTTCTTCCCATTCTTCTTCGAAGCCTTCTTCCACATCGATTTCAAATCCGGCGTCTTCCATCTCCTCCACGATCAACTCCAATTCAAGTTGGCGTGCAACCTCAGTGGGCTTAGGAGCAACCGGGATAGCACTTTCTCCGCGCATGAGTTGGGCTGAAACCGATCCTATACTAAGGGCCATAGACATGGCCGTCCAAAACAATACCTTACTCAAATTCATTACACCATTAATTTTTTCCGTACCTAAATATAACCAAAATCGCTTCCCAGAATGAGCAAAATTGACTTGCCTCAACCATTCAGGTGAAAAAAGTCACCGTTAATACGCGTGAAAATGCAATCCAAACCCCACTTGAAAGGATTGTTTTACCATTTCCCCTTTTCCTTTCCCCACTGACCTGATGTAAGATTTATGCCCGAATTGCAGAAAACGAGGGTTCTCCCCAAGGGTAAATGCTTAATACATTTCAATTTTCGAAAGAAAAACTGTCTTCGCTAATCCTCTTTATGACGCTTTATATCAGCTCGGGAGGGTTGGATTTTTTGGCAAATTTTATCCAGTTTTACAGCCTCTTATTCAATCGTTATCGGCACAATTAAAATATCAATATGAAATACCATCTAGTTTCTGGAGGCGCTGGATTTGTGGGGAGAAATATGGTCAAGAGACTCCTCAATACGACAAAAGATACCGTTGTAGTAGTAGACGATCTTTCAACTGGTTGGCATCCCGAGCGGTGGGTCTCCGATTTTGTGAGTCGCCCCGTCAAGGACATTGAGTTGATTGGAGCCGATGAGCGATTGGTATTCATGAAAAAGGACATTCGGGAGGTCATTCGGGGAATGATGAACGATTCCGAGTACTTCAACAATACCTACGGAATTCCAATCACCCGCTTTGCGGATGTCTACCACTTCGCCGCCATCGTCGGCGGGCGGGCCAAAATCGATGGCGATCCCATGCTCGTGGGCCAGGACCTGTCCATCGACGCCGAATTCTTCTATTGGCTCGTGACCCACAAACCCGACCGCGCCCTCTACCCCAGCTCCAGCGCGGCCTACCCCATCCACCTCCAGACCGAATCCAACATCGTCCCCCTCTTCGAGTCGGCCATCAGCTTTGACGAGCACCTCGGCATGCCCGACATGACCTACGGTTGGTCGAAACTGACCGGCGAATACCTCGCCAAGATCGCCGCCCAGCACTACGGCGTCTCCGTCGCCTGCGTCCGCCCCATGTCCGGCTACGGCGAGGACCAGGACCTCACCTACCCCATTCCTGCCATTGCCGCGCGGGCTGCCCGCAAGGACAACCCCTTCGAAGTTTGGGGAACGGGCAAGCAAGGCCGGGACTTCGTCCACATCGACGACTGCATCGACCTCATCCAGCTCGCCATGGACGAAATCCACGACGGCTCTGGCATCAACATCGGCTCCGGCCGCCTCACCAACTTCCTGGAGATCATCGACATCTTCACGGATTTTGCCGGTTACAAGCCCGACATCAAAAAGCTGCTGGACAAGCCCGTAGGTGTCCACGCCCGCTACGCCAACATGGACTACGTCGAGAACCAGTTCGGATGGAAACCGAAAATCTCCGTCCGCGAAGGCATGCGCCGCGTCTACGACCAGGCCGTACGCAACCTCGAAGCCGGCGCCTAAAAGAAATGAACCTCGAATCGAGCCCCTTCCGCTTTCGGAGGGGGCTTTTTGCTTGCGGACAATAAGACTTGCACCTTTTCCCACAATCACCCATCTTCGTTCCAATGGAGCAAATACCCCCCACGCCCCCTCCCGTGCTGCTGGAAGCCCAGGGAATCCGCAAATACTACGGTACCCTGCACGTCCTCAAGGGCGTGGACCTCATCGTGTACAAGGGCGAGATTGTGACCTTGGTAGGAGCCTCGGGGGCGGGAAAATCAACCCTGCTCCAGATTTTGGGGACCCTCGACCCGCCTGATGCCGGGACGGTCATCTTTGAAGGGGAATCGGTGCATGATTTGAAGGGGAAAGCAAAAGCCAAGTTCCGGAACACCAAATTGGGCTTTGTATTCCAGTTCAACCAGCTGTTGCCGGAGTTCAATGCAGTGGAAAACGTGGCCCTCCCCGCTTATATTTCGGGGACTTCCAAGCAAAAGGCTGACGCCAAAGCCAAGGAGCTGCTCGAGTATTTGGGGTTGAGGGAACGCCAAACCCACAAGCCCAGTGCCCTCTCGGGCGGTGAACAGCAGCGGGTCGCCGTCGCCCGGGCCCTCATCAATTCTCCCCGGCTCATCCTCGCCGACGAGCCCACCGGCAACCTCGACTCCGCCAATTCCGAGAACCTCTACCGCCTCTTCGAAAACCTCGCCCGCGATTTCAAGGTCGGTTTCCTCATCACCACCCACAACGAAGCCCTGGCCACCCGCGCCAACCGCTGTCTGCGCATGATCGACGGCGTCATCGTCAACCCATGAAGAAGCCTCCCCTACCCGATCCAGTCCTGGTCCTGCAGGAATACTGGGGATACCCCTCCTTTCGGCCTTTGCAGGAAGACATTGTGCGGTCGGTGGCGGAAGGAAACGATACCCTGGCCCTACTTCCTACGGGAGGCGGCAAGTCCATCTGCTTCCAGGTGCCCGGCCTGATGCTAGGCGGATTGACCCTCGTTATTTCCCCCCTGATCGCCCTCATGCAGGACCAGGTCCGCAACCTCAACTCCCACGGCATTCCAGCGACCTTCATCAACTCCACGCTGAAAATCCATGAGATCGACCGGAAATTGCAGATGGCGATGGACGGGAAATATAAATTTCTCTACCTGGCGCCGGAACGCCTCCAAACGGACCTATTCCAGAAGCGCTTGGACCGCCTCAATATCCGCCTGATCGCGGTTGACGAGGCCCACTGCGTCAGCCAGTGGGGCTACGACTTCCGTCCCGCCTACCTTCAGATTGGCGCGCTCAGAGAACAACTGCCCGGGGTTCCGCTCATTGCCCTGACCGCTTCTGCCCCGCCCAAAGTCGCCGAGGACATCCTCGACCGACTCCAGATGGAAAGTCCCCGGACCTTCCGCAAGAGCTTTCGCCGGGACAACCTTGTTTACACCGTCCAGGCGACCGAGGACATTCCCGGTCGGATCATTCGGTTTCTGAAAAACCAATCCGGAGCCGGCATCATCTATACAAGGACGCGCAAACGGACCGTTCTGATGGCCCAGATGCTCGAGCGCGAAGGCATCAAAGCCGCTGCCTACCACGGCGGGCTTCCCAACCGGGAACGCTCCCAAATCCAGGACCGCTGGATCAAGAATGAATTGCAGGTGATTGCCGCGACGAATGCCTTTGGGATGGGGATCGACAAGCCGGACGTCCGCTTTGTGATTCATTACAACCTGCCTTCGGACATCGAAAGCTATTACCAGGAGGCAGGTCGGGGAGGCCGGGATGGGAAGACCGCCCACGCCCTCGCCTTCTATAACCGCCCCGATTTGGCGGAGTTGGAGCGCTGGGTGAAACAGAAATACCCCGATTGGGAGGCGTTGTTGCGGTATTACGAGATCGCCTGCAACTACTTTGGCATTCCCAATACCCATGCGCCCGAGACCGTTTTCCCCCTCGATCTCGCCGACATTTCCAAAACCTTCAAGGTCAATCCCCTCCTGTTTTTCAACGCCCTCCAAATACTCGACCGGGAAGGCCAAATCATGCTGAACGAACGCCCCACCGACTATGGATACCTGCGCGTGGCCGTTCACCCCAATGACATCATCGCCTACAAGCGCAGCAATCCCCGCATCGCATGGCTGCTCGATCTCGCCCTCCGTCAACTCGGGGGCGAGGCCTATTCCGATGCCCTGCGCTTCCTGCCCAGCCATTGGGCGCGCATCGCCGAGGTCGAAGAAACCCAATTGCTCCACCAACTCAAGTACCTCCACGAGCGCGAAGTCATTGAATTTCGGCCGCCGACCAGCCATCCCCAGGTCCGTTTTCTCCAGCCCCGCCACCGTCTCCGCAAAGACGAGATGGGCTGGGACAAATACACCTTCCTGAAAAACCGCTCCCAAGAACGTTTCGAGGCCATTCTGCGCTATGCGACTGTACCAGCGCCGGGGTGTCGGGCGCGGATTTTGGAGCGATATTTTGGGGAGAAAAAGGGGGAAGACTGTGGGAAATGCGACTACTGCCGGGGAAAAGGCATTCAAAAGGGCAACCTCCAACAAAGGATGACTGCCGAGATCCAAACCCTGTTGGGGAGTCAGGAAATGGGCTACTGGGACATAGTAGAAGGCATGGAAGAAGGGACCGAGCAACAACGACGGGACCTCATCCGGGAATTACTGGACCGGAAAATATTGGAGAAGGCGGGTCCCACCCGCCTCCGTTGGAAGTCTTGATCAGAGCTTCTCGATCCGCTCGTGGGAAGTCGTGATGCCACGGATCAGCGCCGAACTAAAGCCCTGGTGCTCCATCTGGTTCAGGCCCGCAATCGTACAGCCCCGCGGCGTCGTCACCTTGTCGATCTCATGCTCGGGGTGATTTCCTCCTTCTAACAACAACGCTGCCGCTCCCTTCACCGTCTGCGTCGCAATCAGCTGCGCAGTTTCCGCTTCAAACCCAATTTCCGTCCCGCCCTGGGAAGCCGCCCGGATGAACCGCAGCGCAAACGCGATGCCGCAGGCCCCCAAAACCGTCGCCGAGGCCATCAAGGTTTCTTCAATCACCAAAGCCTGGCCCAAGCCCTGGAAAAAGCCCGTCACTGCTGCCCGTCGCTCATCGGATTCGTCCCGCGTGGCGATGCAGGTCATCGATTCGCAGAGGGCCACTGCGGTATTCGGCATGGCCCGGTACAAGGGAATCGCGGGTGGAATCCACTCCCGCAATTCCGGCAGGGTCAACCCCGCCGCCAGGGAAACGACGATGTGCCGCTCGGGATCCAACACCGGCAAAATATCTTCCAGCAAGCCCGGCATCTGGCCGGGCTGAACGCCGAGGATAACCAGGTCACTTTCGCGGACGGCTTGAGCATTGTCCGAGCCCGTCCGAAAGCCTCGCTCAGCGAGGTCCGTCAGGCGGTGGGCCTTCCGGCGGGTCATCCACACCGTATCGGGATCGTAATGAGCCGCTTTGTCCAGCCCCAAGGCAAGGGAGCGCCCCAAGTTGCCTCCCCCAAGAATGGCGATCCGTTCTATTGTTTTCATGAGATATTGATTCAGAGAGGACAAAGAAAAGAAAAATAATGGCTGTCCTGGACCGGATGAGAACATTTTACCCGCTTCTCCTACCCTCCATCCCCCGCCCTTCATGTGTACCAGATGTGGACAATTATTTCCAATCCCCGAAAAAGGGCTTTATTTTGCGCCCTCAGTAAATACCACTTATACCCGAAATGAGAGTACATTTCATTGCCATAGGCGGAAGCGTAATGCACAACCTGGCCATCGCGCTGTACAACCAGGGCCACAAAGTCACCGGTTCAGATGATGAAATCTATGATCCGGCCCGCAGCAAGCTGGCCGAATTTGGATTGTTACCTGCCACCGAAGGCTGGGATGCCGACAGAATCACTTCGGAATTGGATGCCGTCATCGTAGGAATGCATGCCAAGGCGGGCAATCCGGAATTGGAAAAGGCCAAGGAACTGGGACTGAAAACCTACTCCTTCCCTGAATACATCGCCGAGCACAGCAAGTCCAAGCAGCGGATTGTCATCGCGGGCAGCCACGGAAAAAGCACCATTACCTCCATGGTCATGCACGTACTCCGGGCCGAAGGACGCTTGTTTGATTATCTCGTGGGGGGAAAAGTGGAAGGCTTCGACCACCAGGTAAGCCTGTCCGACAACGCGCCCATGATCATCATCGAAGGCGATGAGTATTTGACTTCTCCCCTCGATCCCCGCCCCAAATTCCTGCTCTACAACGCGCACATCGCCCTCGTTTCGGGAATTGCCTGGGACCATTTCAACGTTTTCCCGACCGAAAAAGAATACCACAATGCCTTTGTCAAGCTGATTCAAGGCATGCCCAAGGCCGGAATGATCGTCTACAATACCGAAGACAAGGTGATCAGCCAGATTGTGAACGAGCACGGGGACGAAGAGGCCTTTTACCTGTATCCTTATAAGACGCCCGACTACAAGATCCGGGACGGCAAGTTTGAGATCAAGTTCAAGGGGCAACGGGTGCCGATGAATGTCTTCGGGCGGCACAACATGACCAATATTGCCGGTGCCTACGAAGTCTGCCAACTGTTGGCCATCGACTCGGATACCTTCTTACAGCATATCAGCACCTTTACGGGTACGGGCAAGCGGCTGGAAAAAATCCACGACGATGGCCGGGAAGTTGTTTATCAGGACTTTGCGCATGCGCCGAGCAAGGTCAAGGCCACAGTTGAGGCCGTTGCCGAGCTGCACAAGAAGCAGCACATTGTGGCCTGCCTCGAGCTCCATACCTTCAGCAGCCTGAACAAGGAGTTCATCGGGCAGTATGCCAAGACCCTGAAAGCGGTCAAGAACAAGATTGTCTTTGTGAACCAGCATACGCTGGAGATGAAAGGCTATCCGGCGATCAGTCGGGAAGAAATCGTCGCAGCCTTCAAGGACAAAGACATCATCTACGCCACGACCGAGGCAGAGCTTCAGAATGCGGTCAAGGCCGCCAAAAGCGCCAAGGGCAATGTCTTCCTCATGATGTCCAGCGGAAACTTCGCCGGATTGGACCTCAAAACCCTGGCCCTGGACAGCTAAAATGGCTTCCAAGGGGATTTCAACAATTCTTTTGATAAGTCGGAAAAGCCCTTTAAATTTGCAGTCCGTCTAAAAAGAGCACTGATGGCAAAGAAAAGTAAAGACAATCGAATCCAGGTCATCCTGGAATGCACCGAGCACAAAAGCAGCGGTCTTCCCGGGACCTCCCGTTATATTACTACCAAGAACCGGAAAAACACTCCGAGCCGCTTGGAATTGAAGAAGTACAACCCGATCATGCGGAAGTACACCATCCACAAAGAAATCAAATAATCAGGTAAAGATATGGCAAAGAAGGTAGTTGCAACCCTGAAAGACAAGACCAAAGTCCAGCTGACCAAGGTCATCATCCCTTACAAAAACGAAAAGACCGGCGCTTACGCATTCCGCGAAGAGATGGTCCCCCAGCCTGAAGTTCAGGCCTTCCTGAAAAGCAAAGGGCTGTAAGACTCCCTTCGCACCATTTGCCTCAGAACGAGGTTGCAACTGCGGTTGTGACCTCGTTTTTTATGTTACGACCTACCGATTCTCCATCCATTCAAGCCCCCCATTCACCACGCCAAAGACCTGGAGGATACTTCCCACCACCATCACGACCAGCAGGATGTGGATGTACACCGCTGCTTTCTTGTTGTTCCCCGCAAACCGTCCCGCAATCCAGGCCCCGGTAGACTGTCCCACCGCGAGGACCAATCCAATGGACCAATCCACCTGGTTGTGGGCCACGAAGATGATCAGGGCCGGTACGGTATAAATCGCCACAATGAGATTCTTGAGGACATTGGCTTCGGGAAGGGTATAGTGGGCCAATAAAACGAGGGCACTGAGAAAGAAAACGCCCGTGCCCGCCTGGATAAAGCCCCCGTAGAAGCCAATGGCGAGGAAGATCGCCACAAACAGCGGCCGGAGTTTCCGGTCGTAATCGCCCGAAACCTCCCGCAGCCACCGCTTCGGGTTCAACAGCAGCGGGATCAGCATCACCACGAGGACCACTCCGATCACCAGTTCCATCTGCTGCGGACGCAGCTCCGACGCCAGCCAGGCGCCCCCAATCGCAGCGATCACCGCCGGCCAAATAAAGATCCCCGTCCCCTTCAGGGACATCTTCGTTTGGCGCTTCAACGTGACCGCGCCGACAATCGTTGAAAACAGGATGCTCACCCGGTTCGTGCCATTGGCGACGTCGGCCGGGAGGCCGACGAACATCAGGAAAGGCAGCGTGATCAAGGATCCGCTCCCCGCCAACGTATTGATAAAGCCAGTGACCAGACCAATAACCAGCGCAATGATGGTGTTTTCCAGGCTCAAGGCCCCTAAGTTAGCACAGAACCACCAATCCCCTACCTTTTTCTATTTCCCGACTCAATCTCCACCCAACCACGCCTTGAAATCCGCCACCCGCTCCCGGGAAACGATCACCTCCTGGTCCTCCAATCCCGCCACCACCAGCTTCAAGCGGCTGTTGCGGAAAGCATAAATCTTGTCGCAAGCGTCCACCGCGACGATGTGCTTCCGGCTCACCCGGAAGAAACGCCCCGGATCCAACTGCCCCTCCAGCTCGCCGAGGGTCTGGTCCAGGATATAGCGGCGGTCATTGTCCAGCAGGACGAACGTAGCCTTCTGCTCGCTGAAAAAGGCCCGGATTTGTTGGGCGGTGAAGCTCTTGATCTCATCGCCGACCTTGGCGAGGAAGCGCTGCTTGTAGCGCGGGCCGGGGTGCATGGCGGCCATGAGGGCCCGCACCTGGTCCGAGGAAACCGACGGGGTAAACCGCTGCAACTTGGCGAGGGCCTGTTGCAGGCGCTCCTCTTCTACCGGCTTCAGCAGGTAATCAATGCCATTGGTTTGGAAGGCCTCGATGGCGTATTGGTCGTAGGCGGTGGTAAAAATGATCGGGCAATTGAGGCTCACCTGCTCGAAAATGCGGAAACTGAGGCCGTCGGCGAGTTGGATGTCGGAGAAAATGAGGTCCGGCGGGGGAATTTCCTGGAACAACTCCACCGCTTCCCGGATGGATTCGACCTGGGCGAGGACCCGGATGTCCGGGGCCACCTTGAGGAGCAAACGCTGAAGGCGGTTGGCCGCCCGGTTTTCGTCTTCGATGATCACTGCATTCATGCCTTGCCCTCCTTGATGATCGGTACCCGCACCTCAAAGGCCACGGAGCCTTCCTTCACCTGAAGGCCCCGGTCGCTGTACCGCGCATACTGCGCTTCCAAATTCGCCAGCCCCGTCCCCTTCGAATCGTCCCCCACATCCCGCTTCCGCAGCGGATTCCGCACCACCAGCCATTCCCCTTCCCGCACCACCTCCACCCGCAACGGATGCGCTTTCGACACCTCATTGTGCTTGACCGCATTCTCAATCAACAGCTGAAGACTCATCGGGACCAATTGCTCGTGCCCTTCCCCCTTCACATCGATCTCGACTTTCAATTTTCCCTCAAACCGGGTCTCCAACAGATAGGAAAAGGCCTGCGCAAACTCCAATTCCCGCTCCAGCGGCACCAATTCCTTGTCGCGGCTGTCGAGGACGTAGCGGTAGAGGTTGCTGAGGCGTTGGAGGAACAGCGCGGCTTGGTCGGCATCTTCGTAGATGAGATCGCCGAGGACATTGAAGCTGTTGAAGAGGAAATGCGGATTGAGTTGGGCGCGGAGGGCCTCGTACTTATAGCGCTGCATTTCGGTGCGAAATTGCTCGGCCTGGATCTCAGAGCGCCGCCAGGAACGGAGGAAGCCCATCAGGGTAGCCACGGTGGAGATGCTCAGGGAAATGAATATGGTCGTGGGGCTGTTGGCGATGACCCAGCCAATGATATCGGCGGGGAAACGGCCAAAGAACAGGTATTCGTATAGCAATTGGACGGCCATGTAACCGACGAGGGAATACAGGCACTGAAAGACCAAACCGGCGAAGAGCCGGCAACGGGGCCTTTCCACCCAGGAAATGCGCTCATCCAGGAAGCGGACCACCATCGTATTTCCGGTCCACTGGACAAAGGTGTGGGAAGTGACCCAGAAAATGACCAGAACCGCCCCTTTGACCGACTCGAAGAACGTCTCCGTGTTCAGGATCATCCCCAGAACAGTTCCCGATCCCACCATGATCAGCAGGTACTGCCAGGTGGTCAGCGGGTGAATCAACTGTTTCCAATATGTCTTGGGGGCCGTCGTACTCATTGTCCAAAATTGGGCCGGAACCTCCCGAGGCAGGCTCCGGCCGATGAATTTACTGATTATTTCCATTGCATTCAGCTACGATGCCTTCCAATTGATTCTTGCCCCAGGAAGGAGCGAGGGCATCTCCGGATTGCATTTTCTCCCAGTCCGCCAGCAACTCGCTCGCCTCGGCACAGAACTGATCGGTGCTGCCCCCGAAATACTTGGTCTTGCCGATCTTGAACGAGAGGTCCATGTAACGGGCCCGCGGATTCGAGCCATCCAGCCGCAGCGCCTTCCCAATCGCCATTTCCGCCAACATGCTGTATTGGGGGCCGCGCACATCGGGATTCACCACCAGCCGCGCCGTCAGGTATTGGCCCTTCAACGCGTGGATCTCGGCTTCCTTCGGTTCCATGTCCTCCAATTCTTCCAGCACCAGTTCTACTTTGTCCAGCAATCCGTCCTTCACCTCCGGCTCCTGTTCCATGAAACTTGCAAAGACGTAGGTATACACCTGGTAATAACGGGGCAGCCATTCCTTTTCCTCCGCCACGGCAATCCGCTCAAACTCATTGCCCAGAGCGATGAAATCGTCCGGAGATTGGCATTGGGACATCTTGGCGAGGGTCTTGCCCATGGCTTCCTGGTATTTTTTCTTGCCACCGGCAAAAACAGTGAGACTGAAGGCGAGCAGAGCGATGATGAGAGAGGTCTTTTTCATGGGATGAATGTGTATATGAAGTTGAGATTGAAGTCAATGATCAAAGGGTGTCGAGCTGATTGTCAGCGGGATCGGAAGACAGGGTAATGAAGCAACCGATCAGGAAGAAGCGCCGGGCCGGAGGGCGAATGGCCACCGATTCGTATGCACCGTCGGAATTGGGTTGGTCGGCGAAGCGGTACCCGAATTCCTGGCGGAAGCCCGGAACATTGTTGACCGCTGCGTGAAAGACGATATTCTCGCGGTAGAGGAAGCTCCAGTTGAGGTCGAAACTCAGGTAGGAAGCCGTCCGTCCATCGTTAAAGGCAGGCGTATTGGGATCGTCGTAGCGGCGCGGGGAGCCATAGGTGAAGGTCGCCCCGGTGGAAGACCGCCAATCGCTGATCCAGTGCTTGTAGACCACATTGAAGTTGTGGGTGCTGGCAAAAGTGGGGACGGCGGCTTCGGGAAAGTCCTGAAAGTTCCGTTCGGTTTGGAGGAAGGAATAGGAAATCCAGTAGTCACCGTTGGGGATGGTCTTCTGATCGCGGAAAAAGAGGTCCAGACCGTAGGCGTAGCCATCACCGGTATTGCTGAGGTTCGTAGGTTGCTGAGGAGTGCCGGAGAAACGGACCAGATCGCCATAGTTCTTGTAGTAGACCTCGGTCCGCAGGGTCCGGTTCTGGCGGCGGATCTGGTGGTTCAGGACAATTTGATCGGCGCGCGCCGACCGAAGGGCTTCGGTCGCCAGGCGGTATTCGGCCCGGGGCTGCTGGTAGAAGCGCCCCCCGGCCAACGACACACTGCTGTGATCCCCCAGCTTCCACGCCAGGGAGAAGCGCGGCGCCAACCGATGCTCTTGCAGGTAGCTGTGGTAGCTCCAGCGGCCCCCGACCCGAAAGCCCAGGCGGGTACTCGCATAGGCATCCACCTCCGCAAATGCCGCCGGCATGGCCTGCCCAAACTGCCGCTCCACCGTCCAGTTCTCCTCCGAATACCGGTCGCCCTGCTGTTCTCCGAAGACCTCCCCTCCGACCCGCAGCTTGGCCTTTTCCCCCAACGCCCGCTTCACCATCACCTTGCCGTGCCAACCTTCCATACTCCGCTCATACGTCGCACCGTCCAATCCAACCCGCTCGGGATTCGCCGTGGCCGAAACCCCCGTTTGCAGGCTCCATTGGTCCCCGATCAGCGTTTTGTAGGACGCATTCAGGTACAGGTTGTCGTTCTGAAGGTCGTAGCCCGATTGGCCGGAAGCCGCACCGGGATCCGCCACGGCGAGGTCCGCCCCCGCCCGGCTGCCGCCAGTGTAGAACTTGAACAGGCCGTCGCGTCCCGTTTGTTGGCGGATGCTCAGGGCCGCATTGCCCGAATGGAGGGCCCGGTTCCAGCTCAGGTTCTGAGGCACGATCCCGAAATAGGGCGTCAGGTCCGTATAGGAGCCATCCAGGCTGATGCTGCCGGTCTCCCAGGTCTTGGTCCCGGCCAATTGCGCGCCGACCGTCAACAGGCCGATGTCGAGGCGGTCCTTGGTGGGAACATCGTGGGTATTGAGCAGGAGGACCGAAGACAGGGCCTCGCCGTACTCCGCCGAGTAACCCCCGGTGCTGAAAATCGTGCCCTGGAACATGAAGGGGCTGAACCGTCCCCGCGTCGGTACGCCGGGAGCCGCCGAATTGTAAGGCACCTGCACCATTTGGCCGTCGATATAGGTTTGGCTCTCTTCCCCCGTTCCGCCCCGCACAAACAGACGCCCCGATTCACCGACCGTGGCCGTCCCCGGGAGCGTTTGCAAGGCTCCGTACACATCCCCCGAACTCCCCGCCGTGGTCACCATGTCCAGGCTGGTCAGGGTCGCCGACTTGCTGGCATCCCCCGCTTCAAAAGCGCCCGCGGTGATGGCGACGGCTTTCAGTTCGTTGAAGGCCTCCTCCAATTGGAAGGTGACGTCTACCGTATCGTTCGCGAAGGAGATTTCGGCCTTTCCGTCGGCGTAGCACATGTAGACGCTCCGCAATTGCCCGGCGCCTTCCCCTTCCGCCGCAAATCCAAAGCGACCCGCCGTGTCCGTGGTGGCTCCGAGGTAAGTTCCTTCCAGCAGGACATTGGCCCCGGCGAGGATTTCCCCGTTCGCGCTCCGGACTTCGCCCCGCACCCAGGTTTGGGCGGGAAGTTGAAGGGAGAGCAGCAGGAGGATGAGGATGGAAAGCGTTTTCATGGGACTGTCGTGTTTGATGGTCCCAAAGTGGTGGTTGGGCGGCGGGAATTGAAAAAGGAGTTACTGAATTGTAGAATGAGCGGGATGAATTGTAGCAGCGGGAGACGATGGGAAAATGGAGGGAGGAGGGGGAATGGGAAAACGAGCGGAGGAATGCCGGGTTCCCGACTCCAATGGCCGGGTCTTGGACTCGGGAATCGGAGTTCTGGACTCGGCCAGTCGAGTCTCAGACTCGAGGATTGCAGTTCGGAACTCGGGCAGTCGAGTCTTGGACTCGGGAATCGCAGTTCGGAACTCGGCCAGCCGAGTCTCAGACTCGGGAATCGGAGTTCCAGACTCGGCCAGCCGAGTCTTAGACTCGGAGATCGCAGTTCGGAACTCGGCCAATCGAGTGCCAGACTCCGTGCCCGCGGTCGCCGACCGCGTCATTGCATTTCTCCTTTTCCCCCACCCTACGAGTTGGAATATGAAGCTGAAAAGTTGCAACTTGATTCCAGATGAAGTTCTTCCTCACGTTGTTGCTGGTTGGGATGGGCAGTTGCTGGCTGCCGGCGCAGGGATTGACCTTTTGCCTGGACCACAATTCGGCCGGAGAGCCCCTGGCCCCGGGCAAGGAATTCGAACTGGACCAGTTCGGGCAGGAAGTGGACTTTCTGGTCCATGCCCCGGATGAACTGCCCTCGGGGAAGTACTTTTTCTTCATCGACAAACAAATCGAGGACCGTTTCGCCGAACACGATACCAAGAGCCTTGTCTCGGACTCGGCCCGTTCGTGGATGGCCCTCTCCTACCGCTTCGACCGCTCCGGCAATTACCGCGTCTCCTTCCTCGACAGCGACCGCCAGCTCCTCTTCCAGGACACCCTGAAGGTCAACGTCCTTCGGGACGTCGGCGGCCCCAGCTACTACCGCGACGCCGAGGTCATCTTCTGCTTTCAGGTCCGGGAAGGGCAACCCGACAAGGCCTTGCAGCGGACCACGACCACCCGCATCAAAAAACGCCCCCTGCGCGTCCTGATCCGGCATTACCGCGCCCTCCGCACCCGCCAAATCACGGTGGACGTCTGGAAAGATGGACCCGAACCGATCTACGTCGAAAGCCTTCAATTCAAGGTCGAACCGCATTGGAAGTATACCCAATTCGACTACCCCTTTCGGAGTGCCGGCACCTACTTCCTTCGGATTTACAGCGAGAATGAGGTGTGGATCGGCACCGGAAAGATCCGCATCGAACAATGAACCGTGTAACGGAATTGACCATTTAGGTTTGGGGGAACGGTCACTTTGCGGGATATTGAAGGTATGAACCCAGGCGAAAAATCCCTGCACATCTCCATGCCGGAACCCTGTCACGAAGATTGGGACGGCATGACGCCAGCCGAACGCGGCCGGCATTGTGCGGTCTGCGACAAAGTCGTGCGGGATTTTACTGCGTCATCGGAGGCGGAAATCCAGCAAACCCTGGCGGCAGTGCCGAACCTCTGCGGCCGCTTCCGGGCGGACCAGCTCCAGGCGCCGGATCTTCCGGCGGAGTTTTTTTTCCGCTACCCCCTCCAGCGCCTCCGCCGTTTTCTCATCGCCTTTCTGCTCGTCTTTGGTTTCGAAGCCCTTGGCTTCTCCGACGCTGTCGCCCAGCAACTCAACGATGAGCTTGAGCTGGTGCAACAGGAAGGTCAGTTGGTGGTGGAAGAAACCGGGATTCAGAACGAACAGGTTCACCTCGAAGGCCTGGTCCTTGACGCGGAATTCCACGAACCGGTTCCCTTTGCGACGGTGGTGGTGAAGAGCGGAGGGCAAGTTGTGGCGGGGGCTTTGAGCGATGCGGAAGGAAAATTCAACCTGGACTTTGCGCGGCGGGACCTGAAGGCCTACCACTACGATTTGTTGGTGTCTTACGGGGGGAAGGAGCGGATGAAAAAGCGGGTGGAAACCGATGTCGAGGAAGTCCTGGTGCTGATTGATCCGACCGTACTGCTGGAACCAGTGGTCATTCGCCACCTGAAGTACGATCCTACGGCCTTGGGCGCGCCTCTCCCGGTGGAGACCATTGAAAGCATGGTGGGGTTGATTTACATGGGGAGTGGCGTGGTGAGCATCGCGCTCAGGGAGTACGATATGCATTATTACCACGAGTTGGAGCCGTTCCTGATGATGCGGAACGCCGAGGTGAACATGTCGGGCACAGGTGCCCGTTGGTAAGCTAGTCTGAAGTGTCACTATAAAAAGGCCCGGTTTGCGGAAGCAGGCCGGGCCTTTTGCGGTGAAAAAATTGAGCCCCGGCAATGCCGGGGCCCACCCAAAAAGCCTAATCAAAACGAAAAAGAAAGAGTATTATAGATCTCCCGGTCGGGAGGGTAGGTGTGCCGGTCGGGTGGCGGAGCCACCCGTCGCTGGTTGAAGGCCTGGGGCCTTCGGGCGGTTTGTTTGGTTTGTTGGGTCAATCAGGTTTGATCTCAATCAGATCTTTGTGAACATAAACCACAGCATTCTCAGTGTCTTCGCCATATCCAACGAGCAAATGATGATCCATCCCAAATAAATATTCAAGTGGACTCGCAGAGCCGAATATGATCTTTATGGTGTTTTCCTTTAAATCGAAGGCCGGCTCTTTACAAACAACAGCCTGATATTTATTCAAATCATAGAGAGGAATATCTCCCTTGTTTCCACCGAAGGAAGGACGGAACTGGTCTTGGATCGGAATAATACCAATCCCACAAGGCGTTTTCCGATGGACTTTGATCCAATGAACCACCTCATTGGAACTTCTGCTGAGGGCTTCCTTGGAGGCTTGGTCTTTCGATCCTCCATTTAGCCGTCTTTTATTTTTTTTGCGGCCCTCCTTTTTATAGTGCTGAACACTGTCTTCATTGATGAACTTAGACATAATACCGAATATTTAAATGTTTGAATATGAGATGAACAGAGCAATGAGTTTCAACCGAGCGATACGTGTTAACATGCTGTCGATTATACCCTCAACTTACGTGGCGCATCCAAATGCTTTTAACCGATTTTTTCTTATTTATGTAAACTCCAATCCAACACGAAAAGGTCAGAATCCCTCCCAGACGCCCCGAACCTAAGAAAACGAGATCGTAAAAAATGTATTCCCAACCATTGAAAATTGCTGTTTACAATTTGGTAAAGAGTATGAATTCCAATGAAAAGCGCCGGTTTACCCAGCAAATCGGGGCGGCCTCTAAGGGTACGCCTCCCCGGTATTACCTCGTTTTTCGGTCCATCGTGGAGATGCAAGACTTCGACTTCGAAGAATTGCAACAGAAACATCCCCAAATCAAAGCTCAGCAAGATTGGACCCAGGTCTTCCGGCAATTGCAGGCCAATATCCTGAAGACCCTTCGGTTCATGCGGAATGACGACAATATCGAGTTCCAGCTCCGGCAATTGCTCGATGAGATTCAGATTCTGTTCGAGCGGAACATCCTCGATGCGTGTATGCGGACGATCAAGAAGGGAAAGCGACTGGCCCGGCAGCACGACCTGTTCATTCCCTATTTGGAGATCCTCAATTGGGAGCGCCGCCTTCAGCGGCGACTCGGCCCCCAGGGCAAAAGCCCGGACGACTCTTCCTTGGAAATCGAGGAGGACCGGGATGCGGTGCGCCGGATTGTGGCGGAACGAGAAGCCATTGGGTTGTACCACCGCATTTACCTGCGCCAGGTCCCCGACCCCAATGCGCCGGGCTTCCAGGAGGAGTTCCAGGCCGTCCTGGAACAACGGGAATACCATACCTTCTGGGCCAAAATCCTCCTCAATTTCACCAAGACCCACTTCAAGGACGCCGACCAACTGGAAATTGCCCGGGAAAACTACGAGTACTGGCAAGAGAATCCCTGGCAGATCCGCCAGCACCCCGACCGCTACTTTGGCGCGATCTCCATTTATTTCCGGACGCTCATCGCCTCGGAGTCTACCGAGGAGGATTACCGGCAGGTCCTGGAGGAAATCCGGCAGAATGTCCCGGTCGACATTGTGCCCAGCCTGCCGCCTCAGATCACCAATATGGAATTGGTGATGCACATGAACCTGGGCCGCAAGGAACGGACCCTGGAAGCCGCGGAGCGGCTCAGATTGGAACTCCAACACCCCAAAACCAAAGACATCGCGACCCATTTCCGCCATTCCTTTTACCTGAACCTCGGCATGGCCTTTTTCCTGACCCACCAACCGCACCAGAGCCTCCCCTACCTGAAAACCATCTGGGACCAGAAGCGCAGCTCGCCTACCTTTTACAGCCTCAACGCTTCTCTGTGGGAGCTGATCGTGCGGGTGGAAACGGAGTCGGATGAAATCGATGTCCGGTACACCGCCATCCTCCGCTATTGGCGGAGCCAGCCCCAATTGCCGCCGCTGGCCATTCCGGTCATCCACCTTCTATATCGGATCGCCGGGAAACATTGGGCCAAAGAGAAGGAAGCGGAATGGAAAAAGTTCTACGACCAGTACCACTCCGAATTCCCATCCGACGCCAACCACGCCATCCAGGACATCCTCACCTGGATCAGCAGCAAAGCCAACGGCACCGCATTCATTCCGATGTAGGCGGAAACGCTACATTTTCACTATTTTTCTCCCATGTCAACCATCCTGACCCGGCTTTTCCACCTGACCGTTGGCTTCCCAGCCTTCTTCCTCCTCCTGACGGGCTGCCAACCCGCCGAGGCCCAACCCGAAGGATCGCCTCCTCCGGCCATTTCCAAGGACTCCCTCGCCCGGAAATACACCCAGCGGGCCGAGCAATACCTCATCAAGAACGATACCCTGTGGAGCCAAATCCGGATCGACACCAACGGCATTTCCCTGCTCCCCCACCCCGACAGCCTCCCCGAAATCACCATTTTCTACGACGAACTCGATTGGCTGCCGCGGCTCACCCGGCAATTTGACCTGGAAACTGCCCTGCAACTCTACGAAGGCAAAGGCACTGCCGCGCTCGCCCCCGAGGACTACAAAATCTTCGAAGGCCAGGATGCCCCCTCCAACGCCAGCGGCCAAGGCCCCTTGGCAGGATGGAAAATCGCCCTGGACCCCGGTCATTTGGGCGGAGACATAGACTTCGCCTTTTTGGAGAAGAAATTCGTTCGGATCCGCGCCAACGACCGGCCCCAAATCCGGCAACCCATTGCCTTCAACGAAGGCAATCTGAACCTGGGAACTGCCTTGTTGCTGCGGGATACGTTGGAAGCCTTGGGGGCGGAAGTGCTGGTAACCCGAACCCAGGAGGCCCATACCGGGCTCGGAGGGACGTTCCAGGATTGGTTGGAGGAACAAATGGTGACGGCGGTGGAAAAAAGTGGGGAAGATTTTCGGGATTACGTGGGAAAAGGAGCCTTTGGGTTCAAAACGGGGTACCTGAAGGCGGCAGCTTGGAATTGGGTGGATGAAAATGAATGGACGGGCGAGGACAGCTTGTGGTGGATGACGAAGGCGGATATGCGGACCATTTACCGGATTCCCTTTTTGCGGGCTGATTTCAAGGCCCGGGCGGCCCAAATCAATGCCTTTCATCCTGACCTGACCCTCATTCTCCATTACAATATCTACGAGAAAAACGAATGGGACCGGGACTACTACCTGCGGGCCGTGGACGACAATTATAGCATGGCTTTTATTCCCGGCAGCTTTATGGCAGGCGAGTTGGGGAGTGCGGAAGACCGCATGCTGTTTCTGGCGCGCTTGCTTTCCGAGGACCTCGCGGCCTCGGAACAGCTCTCGGCGGCCGTCGTGGACGGCTATGAACAGGTGCTGGGCGTCCCGGCCATCGAGTGGGACGACTCGCTGAAGTACCTGCGCAATGCGTCCTTGCGGACCGGCAGCAAAGGCGTCTTTGCCCGCAACCTGAGCCTGACCCGGCTCGTCCAGGGGCCCTTGTGCTACGGGGAGGCCCTGTACCAGGACAATGTGAATGAGGCCGTGGCCCTGAACAAGCAAGAGTATGTGCTGGAGGGGATGGAAACGCCGTTGCCGGACCGCATCCGGGATGCGGTCCATGCCTATCTGGCCGGCATATTGGCCTATGCCGAGGGAGCCCGCTGAAAATATTTCCAATCCTGTAACTTTGCCCCATGATCGACCACGCCAATCCCCGCGAGCTGATTGACCTCGGCTATCTCCAGGATACCCTCCACGATGAGGGATTCGTCACGGAATTGTATCCCAAGTCCCTCGAATCGCCCTCCAATATGCTCATGGTGGCGTTTCCGCCCAGTTCGGCCATCGTCAACCACCATTCCCGGCTCCAGCTGTTGTTCCTCCAAACGGCCGACCTCGTCCAGCAGAGCAGCTTGCTTCAGTTTTTTGCGTGGGTCGAAACTGAATTGCCCACTGACCATCCGGAGGTCGAGCATTTCATCCACTTCCTGAACCAACGCACGGCCCTCGGCGCGTTCAATATCGGCGCGGACCAGCACCTGCAATACCGCTATGTCTATGCGTTCCCGCGCACCGATGTTCCCAAGGCAGCTCCGTTCATGGAGATATTCCGGGTGGTGATTCACCAGTTTGAAAACTACGGGGCATTGGTATTGAAGTTGGCGGAAGGCCGGATCAGCCTCGCCGAGGCGAAATCTACGGTGACTTACTGATCGTCGCGGAGGTAGCGCTCGAGGTGGGCCCGCTCTTCGGGGAGCCACTTGGTGGGGTCAAGGGGAATGTCTCCATCGGCGAAGCCGAGCGCTGCAAATAGGTCCGGGACATCGCTCCCGGGGCCATAACGGACCCACTTCTCATTCAATTCTTCGGTTTTTAATCCCGCAATGCGCCAGCCGATGAGGATGCGCCGCTGCAACAAGCGGCGGGCGAAAATCTCGAGCGACTTGGAGTCGTTCGGATCATCTGCGTAAATGGGCTTCAGGGCTTCTTCCAGTTGATCGGAACGGAAGTAAACGCCTTTTTCCACATCCGTCCCCTTTCGGCCCGCTTCCAAATCTTTCCGCAATTCCTCCGGAAAGTCTTTGTTCATGCGCTCCTCACGCTTCCGGTAAAATGAGGTGCCGATATAGACCAGGTACAGGGACCTCAAAGAAGCCCGCTGGAACTCATTGGGGAGCAACCAATTGATATTGTCGGGCGCGTCCGCAATTTCACCGGCGATGCGATTGCCGCTCTCCAGGATGGCCAGGGCCAGCAGGTCCCATTCCTCCGGACTGGCCGGCGATTGCAACATCTTCGCCGGGGATTTCCCCATGAAGCGAACGGCTGGATTGGGCTCGGCCTCGTACAAGGCAATCCACTCAAAATGGGTCTGGGAGGGTTCCAAAGGCTCCTCCAATTTAGGGAGTTGGGGTTCGTCCTGGTGGATCAATACCACCGTCACGCCGTTGGGGCGGGTATTGGGAAATGAATAATTGTGGGTCAGAAAAATCTGGGCCGACGCGCGGCTCAGGCCGGTCTCAGTGGTATTGGGCGGACTGAATCGGGCGGCCAATTCCTTCATATCGGCCGTTTTAACGACCATGTCCTGGAGAATCAAGGTCCCCCAACCTCCCCGCGGATTGATCGTGGGAGCATCCCCGGTCAGGCGACCGATGAGCCAATTGGTCCCAAACCGCTTCCAGGAATTGATATAGACGGGATATTCATCCTCTACCAAAGGCTCCAGCCGGTACAGTTTGGACAGAACTTCCTCCGCCCGCTGACGCTCCACCAAATAGGCATTCACGGGCGCATTGAGTTGCTGCTTGACCTGCAAACTCGCGGCCTCTTCCTCTTTTTCCCGCCACTCTTTCCGCAGCCGTTCGATCCAGTCCTCCCATTTGATATCGCCCCATCCCTCCACCAACAGGATCAATTTCTCGGGCGCTTCCCACATTTCCAGCATCTCCAACAAGACCCGGATGAAGCCTTCCTGGGCCTGAGACTGCGGAGTGATCAGCCAAATCAGGTGCAGACCTTTTTGGACGAATTCCTGTAGCTGAGAAATCTCGGGTTGATCGGGAGAAATATCTGGATAGGTTTCCCGCACGAGGTTCACGGAACCCCGCAATTGATTGGCGATTTCACGCCCCAGGGCGTAATCTTTGACCGATGCGACCACATAGGTCGCGCCGTCTTCCACCTCGCGGGCGTCTTCCCGCGGCCCGGTCTGAACGCTGAACAGACTGGTAAAATAGCGCCGGTAAGGCGTGTAAAAGGTGGTATGGGGAAAGGCTTCCTCCCGCTGGATGCTCTTGACCGTGGGCACGTGGTAGCGGATCGGATTCTTCTTGCTTTTGATATACAACGTGTACTTCAGCCCCGGCCATTTCTCATCCATCACCTGCTTCAACCGCTGGAAGGTGACATCCGTCAAAAAGCCGTCGGGGATCTCCAACACGCGGTGGTTGGCACAGGTCAGGTCGATCCGTTGGCTGCGCGGGAGGTATTCCCACAGGATTTCGCCTCCCTGCCCCTGGTGGTAAATCCAGTTGCGGGTGACGCGGGTGTTTTGGAAGTCGAGGGAGAAATAATTGCGGGCCAGAGCGGAAAAAAGAACGGGAGGCAGGTAATGGAAATGGATCTCCAGCACCGACCAGGTCTTGTCGTCCAATGCGGGCCGGATGTCCAGGTCGTAGGGTATATCGGCCGGAAACAGCAGGGTATCCGGGGATTGGGGGCTGGGTTGGATCCAACCCAATTCCAAAAACTTCTCTTCCAACAACCTCGCCAAGCCGGGCTGACTGAAGTATTGGCTCATCCGGCTCTGGAAATCTCCCTCCGACAGGGTCCAATTGTGCTCCCGGTGCTCCCGGATGGACAGGAAGAAGGAGATCAATTGAAACCCGGAGACAAAATTCTTCTCGAGTTGGTAGCTCTGGCCTTTGTCTTTTCGGCCCGGACTCGGCAATTCGAACAGTTCGCCGAGCTCCGCCAGCTGCTCCCAGTTCCAATGGAGGCTGTCTCCACCGGCGGAAGGCCCGGTGAGGACCGGGTTGAGGACATTCAGGTCCTTTTCGTTGATCGGGTCGGGGCCAGTGGTGCGCACGAGGTATTTCCACCATTGGTCGGTGTCGGGGACGTCGAGGGTGCGCGACGGATGGCCGCCCATGAAATCCAGCCATTGCTGGTAACTGACCGGATCCCCCGGATCGAAGAAACCCAGCTGGATCACCCCTGGGAACCGTCCCGGCAAGCTGTCGCTCAGGCGTTCGAAATAGGTATGCTCAGGCTCTGAGGTCCAAATCGCCACCTTCTGGGGGAACTTCTGGGGGATTTTGTCCAACCAGCGCTCCAATTCCGTAACGGTATCCGCAACCGAATTGGCGAGTTGAATGGTGAGGACCGAGTGGTGGGAGAAAAAGGCGGAAATGGGAAATGAATGACCTTCGTGGGCAATCTCAAGGAAAAACAATTCCAGGTCCGGGGCCAATCCGAGGGCCTTGCCTTTCTGCAAGGAGGCCTTCCATTTGTAAATGTCTTCGCGCTCGCCGGAGGCGTGGACGCCCTTCCACTTCTGGACCAGCTTGCGGCCATCGTCCGCATACTCGCCGGGGAGGTCTCCCGGCGCCAGGGTCCAGACCAGGGACTTGATGATCCGGGAAGGTCCCCTTTCCAATGTGGTTTGCCAGTGCTTGAACGCACTGACATCCAACATTTCAAGGTCCCGGCGAAGCGGTTCTTCCTCCTGCGCCGTTTCCGTGGACTGCATTTGGCCGTAGTCAACCGACTGCTGGGCCTGTTTACTGGGAATTTGGGCCGTCGAAGGGCCTTCGTCCTGGAACCGCCGGAAGGCGGTATGCACAGGGTTTCCCTGTATGTACAACTCGGCTCCGGAATCAAGGACATTGGGAGCGAGCGAGTCAAATGAATTCTTTTCCAAGTGGAGTTCCAAGTCCCCCTTGATGCTCGTCCGGGGCAGGTTGCGCAGGTGGTTGTCGCGGAGGTACAGCTGCGTGAGATTGCGACACTGGAAAACTTCCGGGTCCACCGCCCAGAGTTCACAATTCTCCGCCAGCAATTCCTCCAATTGCTCCATCTTGGAGAAGGGACCGGTCAGGAACTTGAGCGGATTCCGGCTCAGGTTCAGCCGCCGGACGTCCAAGCCTTTGAATTCCAATTCTTCGGGCACTTCGGTCAGGCCAATCCCGCTCAGGTCGAGCGGTTGTTCGGGATCGGTTACCTCCCGCCACTTCTCGATGCGCCGACGCGCCTCTTCCAACGGATTCTCCGCAATCTGCTCCGCCCGCAAGTTCCGGTACATCTGTTCCGGGACGGGCATGGACACTTGGCCGGAGCCACTCCGATCGACCTTTTTCACCAGCGGCTCAAGGGCCTCCCGCAGTCGGTCTTCATTTTGTTGCACTTCAAACCGCCAACTCTTCGCATAGTACACCAACTCCTCGTAGCGGTCTTCAAACTGCGGCTCCAACGATTCCACCAAGTTCGCCAAGCGGACCCGTTCGACCGGGTTTTCTTCCCGCGCCAGGCGCTCAAACTCTTCCCGCAGCTTGCGGTAGGCATAATCGGCATCCAAATAGGCAAAGGCCGTGATTTCCTGGATGCGGGCCAGGTGGTAGTCGGGATGGTCAGCGCCCTGCTCCAAGATCGGATCGTAGTATTCGAGCAGGACCCGGGCGACCACCTCCGAGACGTTTTTGCCCAACTTATCCGCCTTCAATTCCTCGGTGAACTGCTGGCGGTAGTCCTGCCGCATCTCGAACCGGCCATCCCCAATGTTGCGCACTACGCCCGTCAACAGGAAACGCACGGCATCTTCCCAGGTGGCCTGGACATCCGTATTGACCCGGATGGTCTGGACCAAATCAGGAGTCAAGGTGGTGGGAATCGAGCAGTAACAAGCCAATGCGTACACGGCCGGACCCTGCACCTGGTGGTAGTAGTCGGGGAAATGCTCCTGGGATGTGGTCGTGGATTGGGCCATGTCAGGTCTCCAGGCTTTTGAGTTGTTCGTTGAGGTAGCGGATGGCAGCGCGGGTCCCATCGGCGTCCATGGGCAGCATGCGCGGCACCAGGCGGGCGATTTCACCGGCGATATTGTCTTCCCAATAGGCCTGCCGGAAGGGGTTGAGCCAGAGTTGGATGAAATGACTGCGGCGGAGACGGATGGAGAGGTTTTCGCATTGAAAAATGCGGTCGGTATCCCAATTCCGGCGGGCAGCTCCGGCGTCGGTGACGATCAATACGGCGGTTTGGCGAGGGGGAAAGGGCCGAAGGAGGCGGTGCAGGGGAACGGGGCGGTTGCGTTGGGTGTCTAGGAAAACGTTGTCGCGGACGGTATCGTGGAAATAGGCGGTGCGGATTCGGCGGAACCGGATGCTTTGTTCGAGGGTGCGTCGCCACCGGTCGCAAAAATCGTGCGTCGGGACCATTGAGCCGCCGCGGTCCATGAGGAGGATGAGGTTCAGGGAACGAAACCGCCGGGGCTTGAGTACGGGGGCATCGAAATATCCTTGGCGGGCGATCCGCCGAACTGTCCGGGGCAAATCCAATTGGAACTTCGTGAGGATTTCCTCCTCGATGTCGAGCCGTTGCCACAAGCGCCGCGCTTCGAGCGGCGAAATGGGGTCGTGCTGACGGATGAGCCGCAAATGGGTGTATTTTCCTTTCTCCGCCTTCCCCTCTTCCAATGTCACCTGGGCTTCCTCCTGGCCCAATTGCGCCTGCACGGGTACTTTTTTCCGCACCGGCTCCACCGTTGGCACTTCCTCTAAGGTTTCTTTTTCCGAATCCCCAAAATCCACTCCCGTTCTCGCAACCGATTCTTCCATGAAATTGGGCGTCATCCGAATGTCTCCGGCCCTCAGGCGCCCGCGCGAGACTTCTTCCACCTCCCCTACCCGTTCGATCCACCGCTGGAAAATGGGCTCAAACAAGCCGATTTCTTCCCGCGATGTCAACCACAACATCCGCAACAATTGCCTCAATTCTTCCAAGGTAGTCCCCGCCAAGCCCAACTGAATCGCCTCCAGAGCGCTTTCCAGTTCGGCGATCCCCAATGGGATTCCCGCCTGGCGCAAATCGCCAAACAGGTCGCGCAGGGGGACAGGTGGAGAAAATCGACGGTGCGGCATATCAGGCGTTTTTGATGTATTTCAGGTGGTCTTCCCAACGCTTCACCAGCACCTCCGAATAAGGGATTCGGTCGTCGAGGGATTCCAGCAATTCGCTTTCGTTTTCATCCCGCAAAATCTTCACCCAATCGATCAGTTCACTCGTGGAGGGCGGCTTGACCTGCTCTCCGTTGCGGAGATCGGTCACCATCTCATTGCGCAGGCGCTGGAAACGCTGGATGATCCGTTCCAGGAGTTCATCCGAATGAGGACGGTTGAGGTGGCTGTTGAGGATGCGTTGGAGGATGTCGTCGTCGGGGAATTCGATGTAGAAAAAGACGCAGCGGCGCAAGAAGGGCTCGGGCAATTCCCGCTCGTTGTTACTCGTGATGATGACCATGAGATCCGTCTCCGAGACGATGTCATAGCTCTTGTCCGGATCGTCCTTCTCGGGGTGTCCACGCCAGGTTTTGAGCTCCTCCACGTAGAAATGCTGCCGATCCAGTTCCAACAAGAGGTCGTTGGGGAAGTCGCGGTCCGCCTTGTCGATCTCATCGATCAGGAGGACGGTATTGTGGTCGGAGGTCAGCGCATCGCCCAGCTCCCCCATCTGGACGTAGTCCCCGATGGTGCGCCGAGCCAGCTCGGCGCGCTCGGCTTCATCCGCGATGGCGTTGTTGGCCAGGAGCTGGCTATCGCGCAGGCGCCCCACCATATCATAGGTGTACAAGGCTTCCTGGGCGGTTTGGGTCGATTTCACGTTCCATTCCCGAAACTTCCAACCGAGCAAACGGGCAATCGCACTCGCAAACATGGTTTTCCCGCAGCCTGGCTCTCCCATCAGCAGCAGCGGCCGGTTCAACCGCGCCGCCACGCGGGCGGCTTGCACCAGCGACTCGCTGGGGAAATAGCTGTCCCCTTTGATGTCGGTCCAATCTTGTGCCGCACTAATTTTTTTTAGGTCATCTGCATTCATGGCGTCTATGTTTACGTGTTCGGAGATGCATTGGATATATCAGATTCCCAGAATATCTGGTCGTATGTTCTTAAATAAGGTTCCGCTGAACTGGCAAATTTTGTCCAGCACCAATTCGGGAACTCCCTGGTTGGCTCCCCAATAGATTTCGTTGGACCGGTTGAAATACGGGTCCCGTTCGCCAGGATTGTTCAAGTCGGGACGGTGCTTCGGCAGGAAGATTTGGTTGCCATTCAGGGCGAGGAAAGCCTTGATTTCGTCCTGGGTAAAGGAGCGGGTTCCCTCTAAAATAGCAAAATAAGGCGAGCTTCCGGCCGCCAATCTCAGGGTGGGTTCCAACTGCAAGTCACGGTCAGCTGCGTCGGGATATTCCGCAAAAAACAGCCCCCAGAGCCGGCGCATGGGCTTTCCATCTTCTTTTTTCTGCCAATAGGCATCGACACCTTCCGCCAGCGGCTCCCAAAAATCTTCGAGAATGGTGGCAAGGTGATCAGGACCGGCCACCAGCGCATTGTCCACCAAGACCACGATGTCCTCAAGGTTGTAGGCAAGGGCCTGGGCGGCGGCGAGGATAGTGCCTTCCCGGGTAATCGGGTGGCTCGCATCGAGTTCTTTGCCCAGCTTGGCCCAGATTTCATCCGACTTGCCCTCCGAAGTGATCCGTTCGAAGTCAATGTTGATGGTCTTCCGTTGGGGAAGGCGGTGGCGTAAAATGCGGTACCGGAGCCAGGGCACCCCAAAGTTCGTCGAACCGTGCATCAGGTAGCCTTCAGCCGGTCGTTCGATGGGCGCGCGGGCCATGTTGTCGATGGCGGTTTCCTGGGATTGGAAATCAATGGACAAGCCTGTTTCCAGGATGAGCTGTTCCGGCCGGCGTTGGCTGGCCGGACGCCTCAATTCGATCCGCAACCACCGCAATTCTTCCGAAAACTTCTTCTCCAACAGGTCCGCATCTTCCGGATAGAGCTTCCAGACCTTGTCCCATTGGGGAACGGTCTGGACCGCGCTGAAATCCGAATTCTTGATCAATCCCCGGTCCACGCCATCCGTATCGGGTTCCCCTACTTTTAATTTTACCCGCCGAATTCCTCCGTCTACCGCCTCCTGAATCCGCTTGTTGCTCCGGACAAGGTTTCCGTAGAATCCCAGCGCCATTTCCCGGGCCGCCTGGGAATCGAGGACATAGGGCGATCCGATGACCAGCCGATCCGACGCCTGCAACCTGGAGGCGAGTTCTCCGGACAAACAGCAATTCAAAAAGGCCAACCGAAGCAGGGGCCAACGCTCTAGATAGCTCTCCAACCCGGCGGTATGGGCGCGGTCCGCATGGCCTGTCCGGTCCTGAAACAGAAGGGCTTCCAATTCTCCGTGGCCCGCGTAGTGGAATCCCACAATTCGTTGGGAAATGTCGGACTCGGCGAGGTAGATGAATTGTTCGGTGGAGATCTGGGGCCAAAATTCGACCTGCAAATCACTGCGGAAGTTTTGGAAAAGCAGGTCCCGAATTCCATTCAGCTCATCATCCAAGTCCTTCCGGAGATCGGCCTGATCTTCGGAGGGGTTGGCGGAGGCCAATAAGAATACGGGTTTAGCGCTCATTCAGCGGTGTTTTTACAGAGAGGGCCGATGCTGTGGGGCTTTCCTTTTGGTTTCAAACGAAATCTAAGGGATTCCCTTGTAATTTGAAAAAAGAGATGGTAACAGAATCACGCCCGAGAGCTGGGCTAAGGTCTCCCAATTTCAGAATTGCATTTCCTTCCCCTGACACCATTTCTTTTTCCAACCTGATTTCCTCCCCCTCCCAAATCAAGGCCGCCAATTCTCCTTCCTCATCCCCAAAATTCAACTGTATGCCTTTCCATTCCCCTGTCCCCGCCAACTCCAATACCTGAAAATGCCAATGCTCCCCGGTCAAAAAGGCCAAGGGTTCGATGCCCTGCTCCCGCAATATCCGGGCGGGAGTCTCGGCCTGGTCCACCGAAGCGGTGTACGGCAAACTCGTGCGCCAGGCGTAGGTGCCTCCCAGGGCCTGCCCACTCTCCAACTTCAAACCTTCCGCCAGGTCCACGGAGGTTCCCGCCAGCGGATGTCGACGGGTCGTGAACACCTGAAAATCCGGGAAGGTCCAGGCGGGCAGCGGCAGGACTTCCGAGGGGCCAGAACGGAAATCCCGTACCGGCTGGGCGGGGTCCAGCACATTGAAAATGTCCACCGGTTGGTGCGAAACCAATAGGCGGAGGGACTCCTGGCCGCCGGGAGCGACCGCATCCAGG
Source organism: uncultured bacterium (assembly GCA_963923035.1). Taxonomy (GTDB): domain Bacteria; phylum Bacteroidota; class Bacteroidia; order J057; family JADKCL01; genus CAWUKT01. Next base: position 49,454 of record CAWUKT010000013.1, on the reverse strand, counting down.
GTCAATTGACCCTCAAAGAGGTTGAACCAATCGGGGCTGCCCTCCCAAGAATCACCGGCCAGCAGGTGGACACCCGGGTTGTGGTCCAGGTACAGCAGGTACCAGTACCAACGGCCGTCGGATTCGCTGCTGAGGTCCAAGCGAACGGGAAAATGGGTTTGGTCGGGGGCAAAAGGGAGTACCATCGACCGGGCGTTGGGCTGGTCGAAAGTGGGAAAGGGACCGGTGAGCCACCGGACCTTCAATTGGCCGCGGGAATCTGTCAAGATGGAAGTGGGGGCGTGGAGGAGGACTTGGTAGCGGTGCCAAATGGTGAGTTGATCGGGCCAGGGAATGGATTCGGAGAACAGGAACCGACGCCGAAGGGCGTCGTACAAGCGCCCATTTCCGTCCCGGAAATGCAGCTCTATCGCGGCGGGCGCCGCGTCCAGGTACAATTCCACAAAGGGATTACCTTTTTCCTGCCATTCTTCCACCGCATTCGTTGCCTCTGCTTCAGGCCCCACCACCCGCACCAAGGCGGGTAAGGGCCGATAATCAGGCAAAGAGGCGCGTAGCATCTTGCCTTCATCAGTATCTCCCGTCCATTCCAACCGGCTTTTCTCAATCCCCACTCCTTCCAACTGAGTTTCTCCCACCCGCTCATTTCCCCGCCACAATTCTACCCTCCCAATGGCCTTCGGATCTGGTGGAAGGCCCTGCAAAATGCCCGTTTGCAAATACCAACCCGCTTTCTGGTGGGCCGATTCAGCTTCGTACCCCACTTCGAAAGTGGCCGCCTGACCCAAGGTAGCCGTTCCGAATAGCTGCCGGTGGGGGTTGCAGCCCTCCTGGCATTCCAGTTGGGGGGTTTGGGCGGGATTGTAGTTCAGGATGGAAATGCGGGAGCGGCGGTGCAATTCGGTATAGCTGATGGCCGGAGCTTCGCTGAGGGCTTGTTCGAGGGCCAGGGTAAATGCGCCCCGGTGTTGAATGGGGTCCTCAGCCGCCTGCTCCCACTTGTTGCAGGCGCTCAATACCGTGACCGGAGCCGCTGGCACCGTCGGATGGGTGGCATCCCAGTTTCCGTAGAGATCCGCGAGGGCAATCGGCTCGTCGTGGTTCCTCAGGCTCCGGAACCGCAGGGAACTGCGGAACATGCTCCCCGAATGGCAGCAATCCATCCACACCGTCAGGTGGGGACATTGCGCGGCCAATTCAGCGAAAACCGCCGCCAATTCCTTGTCGTGGATTTCGTGGGCGTAGGCCCGGCTGTCGTGGAGGATCAGGGTTTCGTCCAGGCCGCCGTCGGTGAAGCGCTCCAACTCGGGTGCGGTGGGGGCACGGGATCCGTGGCCACTGAAATAAAACAGGATTTGGTCTTCGGGCCCCGCCTGGCGCAGGTGATCAAACGCCGCCCAAAACTTGGAGCGGGTCACATTCTGGTTGAGAAGGCGGCGGATCGAAGACGAAGAGACCTGCTCCGGGAAGGCTTTCCGAAGCAGGTCTTCAACGGCATATACATCCGATACAGGTCCCATGAGGGACGGGATTCCCGGATGCTGAAATTCCTGCACGCCTACGAGGAGGGCGTACAGCATCAGTCTTCCGCTACGAATTCGTAGTGTTCAAATACGTGTTTTTCCTGCAAGTTGGCCTTGTCGGCATCGGACAGGTCGTTGACGCTGCGGGCCACGAACTTGCCGTTGAGCAGGAAGCGCTTTTTGATGCCGTGGACCCGGTAGAGGGGCGTCAGGCCTTTGGCGCCGACGATCTTTTCGGAAACCTTGTTGGAGAATTTCACATCGAGGGAGACATCCGCGTTGGCGAGGTCGGAATCGGCCACCTGGGCCTTGCCGGAGGCAGAAATGTCGATCTGTCCGCCTTTGTCACCGGAAATGATGATGGTGGCGGCCTCGGCGTGGACCAGGCTCGTGATCACCATGTAGTTTTTGTCCCAACTGCCCGCATTGAACTTCTCCAAAATCTGCTGCCCAATGTTTCCGGTATTGACGATGATGTCTTCGGAGGGTTGGGAAGCGCGGAAAACAATGGCTGAATCGGAGGAAAAGTTGATGGAGAAACCAGCTTCGGCCTCGGTCAGGTGGGTGCCCACGGCAGGAGCTTGTCCCTTGGCCTTGGTGGCGATACTGACCCCTTTGTTGGATGTGAATTCCATGTTCTCCAATTGGGAACCAGCCCGGACATCGGCCCCGGTAATGCCCATTCCATCCAGCGTCCCGACGGGACGAAAGACGCCATCGTTGTCGATCTCCCCGACATCGCCAATTTTGAGGGGCGTTCCGGGGGACCAGGTCGCGCGGTAGCCAAATTTTTGGTGCAGTGCGCGGTTGTATTTCTTGTATGAGGCCATAATGTTTGGGTTTTGAGGGAGAAAATTACCCAAAAATTCCCTGTTTATGCAATGAAATCCCACCTAAATCAGCACGGAAGCTACGCGTTGGGTTATGCTTTTAGAGCGGGGAGTGATAAATTGCCTCTATGTTCAGAATCGTCCTCCATGCCTTGTGGTCGCGGGATTTCATGACACCCCTGGTGCATTCCCTGTCCGAAAGTCTTGGGGTAGATTTTACGGCCGCGAAAGAATTGGTGGACCGCATTGGAGCCGGTCAACATCCGGTATTGTACATCGATCGGATCACTGTGGCCACGGATTTGATGCAAAATATCCTGCAATTTGGGGTGTATGCGAGTGTGGAACAGGTGGGGCCGGTGACGGAAACGGGCATGATCGCAGAGTTTCGTGATTTGATGGGCGATGAACTGGGCGGCTGGATGGTGGAACTGGATGCCACTGAGCGCCATGTCGTTCAGATTGTGGATGCGGGCAGCCTTGCCCGGCTGGCATTTGAGTCCCAGGAAATGATGGATGCGCTGGGAGAAACGGTCTTACAGCGGGGTGCAGCGGTCATGAACGACGCCACCAAGGAGGATTTGGAACAACGGACCCAGACCTGGCGACGCATGTGGGAGCACCGGGTCCGCTTCTATTTGGAGCGCACGGGTCGTCGGTCGCGGAAGAAAAATTAGGGTGATTTTTTCCTTGGCCCTTTTTCCCTCTATTCATTCTCCCCATCCACCAGCTCGACTTCTTTTCGCCTGTGCTCCGTGGGATTGTTTCGGGGCGGGAAAATTCAGAAGAACCAAAGGATAAATTTGAGGAAATCCGTCTGGCCTCTTCAAATGGCGCGGGCCGTATGGGCGATGGTCACGAGGTTCCCAACGGCCATCAATCCCAGGAAAACGCCGATTAAAGGGAAGGTCGTGTTGAAGGATTTGATGAGAAAAGGACTGCTGATGAGGAACATGCAGACGGTCAGGGTCCACAGGATCTGAAAATTGACGATGCGGCGGCCGCGTTCGAAAGCAGGATGTTTTTTGGACATTCGCAGCCATAGGACCATGGGCGCCAGGACATTTCCGAAGGGAAGGATGAACATTGCCAGGGCCGCGAGGTTGATTTGGCCCAATCTCCGTTTGACATCCTCCTCTTCTTCCTGCTCCCATTCCCGCCGGGCAATTTCCAAAGCTCCATTTTCCCCTTCACCTCCACCCCGCACCCTCACCACCAAGTTTTCCGGTGCCAATTCGAAGACCTCCGCCAAGGCCCGCAATGGGAATCCCCTCAGGTTCCGGACATCGGCTTCAATGCGCTGAAGGGTCCGCGTGGAAATTCCCGCCTGCTCGGCGAGTTGCTTCTGCGTCAGGCCTTTCTGCTGCCGCAGCTGTCGGATGATATGGGAGGTGGGATGATGGGACATGGGCTTGTCATGAACAACAGGAATCCTTTCCCAAATGTTTAACCACCCAAATTGGAGGTGGGGCAATGCTGAACGAACGGACGCGCCCGAAAAAAATTAAATCGATTTTTTTCCCTTCTCCTGCCCTTTTGAAATAATAATTCTCCATCTACGTCGTTCTTCGTATATTGAAAAGGGCAACCAGATCTCCTTTTTTCAGTTCTTAATACCAAACGAAGGAATTGTCATGATGAAAACATCTACCCGAAAATTGAGTATGCTGCTGTGGGTCATGCTGTTGGGGGCTTTCCCGGCCCTGGCTCAGCAAGGCACCTCTTCCGGCAACGTGTCCATCCAGGTAACGGTGGACGAAAATGGAAATGTTCAACGACGATCAGAGACGCGCACCGCCGAGGAAGCGACTGATCTGGAACAAATTCTGGAACAATACGGCATCGCCGACGAGTTGAAATCGTTGGAGCCCGGCGAAGAGGTCGAGATTATGATCCGCCGCAAAAAGAAAGAACAGGTCGCCAAAGACATCCGCATCAGCCTGGACCGTGACTTTGAGGCCATGGTTCCCCCTCCGCCTCCCGCACCGGCCAAGCGTCCCCTCCTCGGTGTCTACTATGAAGTCGATCCCGCCACGCAAGGTGGCCGCGTCACCAAGGTGATGCCCAATACTGCCGCCCAGAAAGCGGGCATGCAGCAGGACGATGTCATCATCGAATTCGATGGCAAAGAGATCCAAGGTTTGGCTGCTCTTCAGGAGGCCGTTGCCGCCCGCAAGCCCGGCGACCGGGTCATGGTGGAGTTCCTTCGCGATGACGTGACCATCAAGAAGCGGGTCACGCTCGGTGAAAACACCGAAAACGTCAACAATTTCGAGTACATCGGCGGGCATTGGCAGCACATGAATCCTCGGGGCCACTCCCGGGTGGAAGTGAGAGAAGATATGAGCCGCCCGATGCTGGGCATCCGCACCGGCAATAAGGTCGTCGTCATCAACGGCGAAGAAAAAGAGAATACTGGCAATGGCCCGGGTGTCTATGTGTCCGGCGTCATCGACGGCACCGCTGCTTCCGAGCTTGGTCTTCAGGAAGGCGATCGCGTCCTCCGCATCAATGGGCAGGAGCTCGGCAATGGCGTCCACATCCGCGACGTCCTCGCCCAAACCAAGGTGGGCGATCAGATCACGGTGGATTTCCTCCGGGACGGCGCCAACCAAACCGGGACGGCCACGCTGAGCGGCTGGAAGTCCGGTCACTCCGAGCAACGCTACGAATTCAACTTCAACAGCGATACTCCGGGGGATGTTGAAATCCAACTGGAAGAACTGAATGAAATGATGAATGGCATCCGCGCCACCGGAAATGTCCGCCGCGGTGAGGTCAGCGAAGAGGTCGTCGATACCCGCTCCTTCCGCATGGTTGTCCGCATGGAAGAGGTCACCAATACCGAGGCTGAGGCCCTGAGCGCCCGCAGTGGGGAAGAATTCTCCGGCCAGAGCAACCTCGCACTGGATTATTTCAAAGTCGGCCCGAATCCGAGCAATGGCATGTTCAACTTCTCCTTCGAGCTGGGCAGCCAGGGACGGACTTCTCTCCGCGTTCTCGACTCCAACGGTACGGAAGTCTACCAGGAAGACCTCGGCAACTTCTCCGGCCGTTATGACCGCGAATTTGACATCAGCCAATTCGCCAAGGGCATCTACTACTTGCAGATCACCCAAGGTGAGCGGGCCTTCACAAAGAAGATCGTGACCCAATAAAACGGCTCTTTCAGCCGATTCTGCAACGCTCTCCTACTTCGGTGGGGGAGCGTTGTTGCGTTGGGGCTTGTCCTTCCGGACCGGATGGGTTATCTTAGGTTATAGTTTGAAGACGGTAGGCGCCTGCCTCCGACGCGGCTCTTGCCGCAGAACAACGTATCAAAGAGAACTCCTAATTCTTCTTTTTCCAGAAGCCTATCAATTATTTTTCCACATTTTTTGATCAAACAGGAAGTAAATCTTGTCGTCCAGGCAAGCAAAGTTTCAATTTTGGGCGAACTGAACGGGTAAGAATAGGGGCAAATCCCAGGCGAATCTTTCACCCGCGATGATGGAGATCAAGGAGGAAGTGAGGCAAGGTAAAATGGAGATTGAGAGGTGGAGGGGGATTTTTTGCCGATCAATAAAGGCTCTTCGTCGAAACCAACCCACCTACATCTAAAAGATTGAAAAAGAGTACCAAAAAGGGTTTGGGGGCAGAAAAAACGGGTATTTTCTTTCATAGGAGAGGTAAGGTCCACCGAAAAAAGTAGCTCGGAAGGCCAGCCTGGAATAGCGTCGGAGCCACGTCACAGTGTGGATAACGCACTTGGAAACCACAGCGGAACATTCCATTTTTGTCTCGGTAAACTCAACAAAATTTTTGCTGAACTCGTTTAATTATTGAACGCTTTATAGAACTCGTACTTGCTTTTAGTTTAGATATAGAAACTTGATCTAAATCAACGAACAACAATAATCTACCAGCTCTGTGGCATGCCATGTGAGCTGAAATGCGAATTTTATATATAATGAAACAAAGAGAACTCGTTAACTGCTCTGCATGCGGTAGTGACAGCTATGCGCATTACCCTGTACACCTCAACCCGTGGTTGCCGCAGGACTACACTTACTCCAAGTGCAACGCTTGTGGGTTTGTTTATGTCAATCCGCGACCTACGGTGGAAGAGGTAGAAGAAATTTACACGGCCCATACGAATCCCTTCGATCAGGAAGAATACGAAGGCATGGACGTCGAAAAAGGCACCCTGATCCGCTTGGTCAAGCGGTTGAAGAAGATCCAGCCCGAAGGCCGGTTGCTGGACATGGGCTGCGGACGGGGCGATTTCCTGGCCATTGCCAAAGAACACGGCTATGAGGTCCAGGGATCTGACCTTTCCACGGGCGAAAGCCCCCACGGCGACATCCCGATCTTCCAGGGCTTCCTCAAAGACGCCAATTTCCGGTCCCAGTCCTTCGACATCATCGTGACCCGGAATACCCTGGAGCATATCTTCGACCCGAATGAAGACCTCCAGGAAATCAACCGCCTCCTCAAGCCGGGCGGGGTCCTCTACGTCAAGGTCCCCCACCGCAAGTACGAGGAAGGCTGGCGTTGTCGGGCTTTCTTTGGGTTCAAATCCCTGTATACCCCGCCCGTTCACCTGAACCACTTCGACACGTTCACCCTCAAGCGCATCCTCGAACGCAATGGTTTTGAGTTTGTGTCCTGGGAGAGTGAAAAGCCGTCGAAGTCCTCCAACAAGGTTAAAAATGCCGTTCTGAATGCCGGTTACGGCGCGATTGACCTGGCCAAGCGGGTTTCCTTTGGCCAGGCCTTCCCGAAGCCGGTCTTGTGTGTCATGGTCCGGAAGGTCCGCGAAGCCACGTTCACCATTCCGGTGGAACAGGTGCTCGAGCCGGCCACGAAGACGGTGGCCCAGCCTTCCCGGCAACTCGCCGAAGAGCAGCCGACGACCTAAGGCTCGCCGCGGCACCGGGGAGGTGACTCCCGCCTGAAGCGTCCCCGGAGGGACCTTGCTGGCTGGCCTGTGGCCAGCTGCGATTTGGCTATTCCTACGGGAATCAGCCCTACTGCGTACGTACGCGTGGTTAAAAGTGTACGAGTTCTCTATATCTATAAAATTTGTTTGTTAACCGGGGCTCTCCGCCCCGGTTTTTTTGTTGGCATGGCGCTGCGGGCGAGGCCGATTGGGGAAACCTGATGCATGTCTGTTTTTAGAGCTGGAATCGACGGGGTCCATAAAAGCCTCAAAATGGTTTCTGGCGCACTTAATGCTATTAATGGAGTGGCTGGATTGAGAATTAAAGGCCTGATAAGTTCTACTGTAATCGACTGCAAATAAAGAGTTTGCAGTGTATGGGTTCCCGCCCGCTGAAGCGGGAACTGGTGATGACTATAAGTAGAGCTATTATGGAACTAACCGAATTTTTAATTGCCTTTTCTACCACCATTCTCATTCTGACGCTCGTATCCGAACGGTTTGGAAACTTCTTCAAGCTGTTTCTTCAAGATCGTCGGGTTCTCATTCCCTTTATTCGCTCCGTTAACATTTCCAAAGTGGCATCCGGGAAGGTTAGACTGGGCAAGGAGGCGCCTTGGTATCACCTGGTATCGCTTTCTCTGAAACTGGACATTATGGCCGTCCCTCAGCTGGACCGCCGAGATGAGAAATTGCGGGAATATCGGATTCTCTTTGCCAATGTGATCATAGGGACTCTCGTGGCCACTCTGATCAATGCTGATCTGTTCGGAGTCATTGAACAGATCCTGAAAGTTGAAACCGACAAAAAAATAGAACCGGAGATCATTCTTAAGTCCTGGAGCCTTGCCTACCAAGCTGAGGTCTTGTGGACCGGAGCCATCGCCCAATTGATCGTGGTTTGGACGCTGATGGTCCTGATGTTCAACATCCAATACACGGAGAAAGACAAACCCAAAAATCTGACCGTTCTGGCATTCTTCTGGGGAGCATTGGCTTTGGTCCTGCTGAACCTCGTGGTCAACTATTGGGACTGGGATCAAAAAGGAGTAGAAATGGGAAATGTCCTCAAGAGGATATTGGGTTATTGGGCGACCGGGTTTCTCCTGAGTCTTGGATCTAAGTTTTGGCACGACCTGCTGGATCTGTTTCTCCGTCTCAAAAACACCCGGCAAACCTTGGCCGATCCAAATACTTTCTCGGGAGGATACTCACCCGAAGAAATTGCCAAGCGTGCGGGCATCTTGCGTTCACGGGTAGCCCGGGAATTGTTTGAAAAATACCGGGGGGAAATCTCAAAGATTGAAGGCATCGCTTCTTATGGGCTAAACCATCTGCTCGACTCCCGAACCAAAGGTCTGGAATTGATGATTGAGGTGGAATACACGACGGGGACAGCTCGGGAAAAGTTAGAGGCCTTGAAGTATGAAGGGCAGACCGAAGTAGAAGGAATGGCATTCGACTTGAAGGACTATATGGAATTGAAGCCGACCCAGCCCATTCGACCGCTTTGTAACCCCAGCGCTGAAACCCTCCAAAAGATCAAGCATGGCTCCCCGGTATTCTTTGCCCATCCCAAGGACCACCCCAATTGTCTGGGTTCATTTGGGGTCAAGTTTGATGGGGAGCGGTACTATGCCATCAGTAATCTCCACGTGATGGTTTCTGAAAGGGACCTGGCGGATTACTACTCTAATAAAAAGTCTCCTCTTGGTAAATCAGTTCAACTCGAAATCAAGGGCCATTCTTCCTATACCGGAGTGATCGATGATTTCAGGTTTTCCAATGAGAACAACCGGGGATGGGACTATGCCCGGGTAGAAATTTCCAAAGAGTTTTACGATGCCTTCAAGCTCCTCGAAGGACGCTACATCATCCAGCCCAATTCGAGCGGCAAGATTTGTGTCTTTGGAGCAAGATCCAAGATGGGTGTTCACAAAGGCATTTTTGAGACTGCCATCACCAATATCGATTACGGCCCCTTCGAGAAACAATTGACTTTGTACAAAATCAAATGTGCCCCCGGAAATCCTCTGGGACCAGGAGATAGTGGCGGAGTCGTGTATTTCAAGCAGTCTGCTGGAGGGTATATCCGAAAGGGATTGGTCGTGTCTAAAGGAGACAACTATGCCTATTTCTCAATGATAGATTAACTCACAAAAACCGATACCATGAAAAAATTAGCCATTTTAACAGTTTTATTATTTCCCCTGTCTCTCTTTTCCCAGTACGCAATTTGGGCAGATGGAGAGGCTGTAAAAGTCAAAAATTACGCCAAAGGAGACGGCAAAAAAGGGGTGATCAACGTTTTTGAAAAAGCAGATGCCGCCAGTGTGCCCGAGGATAAAATCGTCCGGAAAATAGAATGGATGAAACAATGTCCCAATGGGAATTCCGAGAACGAACCTTTTAAAGTGGCGGACTTGGAGATCAATATCAATTGTGGAGAGAATACCGTCACTTGTTTCCCGACAGTGAATAAGGACAACCGTAAGACCTTTCACTTCTGCCCTAAAACAGGTGCATTCGTAGACAAGGCATCCGACTGCCCCTCCACTGAAGATAACAATGGGGACACCAGAACCACTGCCACCGTGGATTACCTCGCCCCCATCATCACGTACCCTGTTTTTCATTCTCATCCAGCAGTGAAGGTGAAGCGATTGCCAGGCAGGAAGGATGTGAAACAAACACTCTACGTGGATGGAGGAAATCTGTCCGAGCTGGTGATTGCAAATGGGAAAACCAAAAAAGGACAGGTTAATCTTACGGAAAAGCGATATCTGCGATCAGGGATGAGCATCAGCATATTGGGTACCAATTTCCCGAATTACCCCATCGAGGTTGTAACGGTATCCGTCGAGGGAGAGGAGTATTCCTACTCCCAGGATGTTCAGAGCCTTTATGACATGGTTAAACCCAGTGAAGCTGAGTCAGACTCTAATGGTAGTAAACCCACGAAGGGTGACGACGGAAATGGCAACAGAGATGGAAAAAATGCCCTTTCCAATTACCTGAAGACTGTTGCCAGCACCCTTACTTATGATCACCTCAACTTAGATGAATTACTAACCCTTCAGGCCTATCAAAAGAAGCTCAAAGAGGAGGTTGAAAAGTTAGGTGTAGGGAAATTGGGCCCGAAAGAATGGGCAGACTATACCAAAATCATCAGCTTCATCCCCCCTAAAATTGGCCTAACCCCAGTTCCCCAGGTGGTTCCTGACGCCGATGAAGTTGAGGTGAAGATGGCCATTCGAAAGCAAGGAGATACAACTGACAAGGAATACAACCTTGGCACCTATCGTGTCCGAGGAGGCCTTGCCATCTCCGTCAATGCCAGCCTGATGGTCACTGGTCTCTACGATGGTGAAGTCTACACGGATACCTTAGGCGTACCAGGTGAGTTGCGGGCCGAACTCGAGAAGCCAGAAAACGCGCTAACAGTAGGTATTGGTACAAATGCTGAAATGGCTTGGCGAACGGGGCGTCTTTTCCGTCCCACCCTCAACCTTGGCTTCTTCATTCCCCTTGGCGAAGAAGACATCGAGCCCTATATCTCCTTTGGACCGGGCTTCAATATCGGGACCAGCAAGGTCAAGTTCTCCGCCTTCGGCGGCATCGCCGCCGGCAAGGTCACTGACATCAAACCCCGCTACATGGACCGGGACCTTTCCGCAGTCACAGATATCACGAATACCGACCTCTCCCACAAAGTCTGGAAACTTGGTTGGATGGCCGGCATCGGCCTTAGCTTCAACCTCAAAAACAACGACAACTAAGAACAATTTTTGTGAGATTGGGCCGGTGGTGGGAAGCAATTCCCGCTGCCGGTTTTCTTTTGCCCCCCACTTCTTTACCTATGTAAAGAACTTTCCGCTTGCTTTCGCCGACCATTGCTCTATGAAACTATCCGGCAATACCATCCTGATCACCGGTGCCACCTCTGGCATCGGCCTGGAAATGGCGCGCCGCTTCCACGCCCTCGACAACCAAATCATTGCCATTGGTCGCAATGAGGAGAAGCTGATGGCGATGGAAGGAGAAATGGAAGCACTCACCGGCATCGCCTGTGACCTTTCCAATCCCCATGCCGTGGCCCAATTGGCGGCCACCGTGGCGGCGCAGTTTCCCGCTACGAACGTCCTTATCAACAACGCTGGCGTACAGGTGAACTATTCGGTTCTCAGCGCCGCCCAGCCCCACGCGCTGGACGCCGAGATCGATGTCAATCTCCGCGCAGTCGTTCAGTTGACCCACGCGCTGCTCCCGCAACTCATGGCCCAACCCAAGGCGGCCATCGTCAATATTTCCTCCGGCCTGGCCTTCGCGCCCAAAAAATCGGCGCCGGTATACAGCGCTACCAAAGCCGGGGTACACGCCTTTACGCAGGGCCTCCGCTACCAGTTGGAAGGCACTGAAGTGGCTGTTTTTGAAGTGATTCCGCCCTTGGTGGATACGCCGATGACAGCGGGCAGGAACGCAGAGAAGTTGTCCGTCCAGGAAATGGTGAGCGAGTTCACCTACGCCTTCCGGAAGAACCACTTCGAAGTCAATATTGGAAAAGTGAAAATTTTACGGGCATTGATGCGCCTGTGGCCCGCCCGGGCCTACGCGATTCTCAAAAATGCCTGATTTCTGATCGAATGAAGTTCGGCGGGCAGCCTCCAGGTTGTCCGCCGCTTCTGTTTTTAGAGCTGGTCCTGCCGCAATTCCCGGATCCGTTTCCGCACCGAAACGATGTACAAACTCCCGCTGTAACTCCGCAGAAACTGGATATAGTACTGCATCGCCTCTTCCTTTTTGTTCAGGGTAAAATCGTGGATCCGGGCCTTGGTATACAGGGCATCGTCCGCGTGGATGTCTTCGGGAAATTCATCAATCACCTTGTCCAGCAATACCAGCGTCTTCTCAATGTCATTCTGCTGGAGGAAAATATTGGCCTTCTCCCACACAATGTCGTCGGAGAGGGTGTGATTGGGAAACGCATAGGCAATGGAATCCAACAAAGTCAAAGCCGGCTCGAAATCCCGTTGGAAGACCAGAAGTTGGGCCTGAGCAAAGCGCTCCAGCGGCAATGTCGTGGTGTCCAACCCAATATTGTCCTGGATGGTCAGGAACAATTTGATCGCATCGTTGGAGATGTCGTTGGAGGTATTGTCCTTTATGGTCTTCAAACGGGCCTGAGAATACTCAAAATCGCCCTTGAAATACGACAAACGGCCTTGTTTGTACTTGGCCAGGGCTCCAATTTGTCCTTCAGCATAGGCCTCGGCCACCTCGTTGTACTTGAGTTTGGCGCGGTTGAATTCCTTTTGCATCAACAACACATCCCCGTAAAGCAAATTGGCACGGGCCTTTTCCGGCTTCTTGATGGGCAGGTTCAGCACCTTGTCCAACTCGGATTGGGCGCCGGGGAGGTCAAACAAATAGAAGGCCTGGAGATTCGCCTTGCGGTACATCGCGTCGAAGAACTGGGATTTCCGCCCAAAGGTCTTGAGGAGATCCTCGTAGGCGACCACGGCCTCCCGGATTGCGACGGTATCGAGCGGGACCGATTCAAAGGCCTGGAGCTCGTTGTTGACCGTTTTTTCCTTGAACGACAGCAGATAATAGGGGCTTCCCTCGTGCTTGTCGATGATATAATCCAGCGCCTTGTTGCTGAGGCGGTATTCCTTGTTGTTGCGGAGGGTCAGGGCGTAATTGTAAACGCGGCGGCCATCTTCCCGGTTGACTTTGTCGATGGATTTGACCTGGATAAAGGCCTCGTAGAAGTTTTTGGTAAGGACATAGAATTCAAAGACAATGGTGCGGAGGCCAATGTTCGAAGAGTTTTTCTGCACAGCGGCGAGGAGAACCCCTTCGACCTCGTCCTTGGAACCCTCGTCGACGAGGTTCAGGATATTGACACTGGCGACCGATTGCGGCATGAGCCGCACATCCAGCAGGCCGAGGTATTCCTCGGCTGACTTCGCATATTCACCCGCCACACTGTACAGGTTCGCCACTTCCGTCCCAAACAGGTACGGATCCTTCAGCTCTTTCCGCGCTTCCAGATACGTTTTCAACGCCAATTGATTCTTCCCCTCCTGGTACAACAGGGTCCCGATTTCCATGAACTCGGCCTCGGTTTCCAGCTTCTTTTCAATTGTATTTTCCTCCAACGCCGTCGCCCCATCCAAATCGCCATTCAACCGCAGCAGATCGGCCTTCAGAAAAGGGTATAAATTGTCGTTGGGATTTTTCTTGATCACCTTGTCCAGGAAGTCGATTCCATCCTCGTAGCGCTCCAATTTTTGCAGGCAAAAGGCCACCCGCTGGTTGAAAAAGCGACTTTCCGGCTCCTTTTTTTGAAACTTCTGGAACAGGTTCAGCGCATTTTCGTACTCGCCATCGGTGAAGTATTTTTCCGCCAATTCCACCTCCCCCGTTTGGGCCACCGCAACGACCGGCAGCCACATCAACCCCACCAACAACAATCGAAGCACGTATTTCATAGTCTCTTTTCTAGGATAACGGCCCCTCCGTTGAAATAGTACGCGGGGCAAATTCCGAACAATAAAAGTAAGGGAAATTGGGGACAAATCGCGGGAGGAGAATGGATTGGGTGGGGATAAAATCAGACAAGATTGAATGTTTAGATAATTGGAGCGATTTGTAGAGAAGTAAATTACAAAGCGCATCGGCCCAGAGAACAAAACGACTGCGGAGGATCGGGAAAAGACCGTACCTTTGGAGAGATGGAAACAGAGAAACATGAGAACTTTTTACTCGAGGAGAAGCTGCGGAAGATTCGGAAGCTGTTGGATCAAATGCAGAGCGGGGAATTGGACTTCGACGAAAACGTAAAGTTATTCACAGAAGGCACCCAGCTCATCGATGCCTGCCGCACCTATCTTGATCAAGCCGAAATGCGTGTAAAGCAACTGATTGATCGAAATGGGGAAGAAGAAGAGACGGAATTCGAGTAAAAAGCCCCTTGGGAATCTGATTGTTGGGAAAACTTTTGTTGAGTTCACTTGACAAAAAGCAGACCTTTGTCCATTGACTATTAACTAATACGGAACATTAAAAGCATACAAGCAGGAACATGAACGTCGAAGGAAAATTGTACGCGAAGATGGACGTCCAGCAAGTGACGGAATCCTTTAAAAAGCGGGAGTTTGTGCTGGAATACTCAGACAACCCCATGTACCCTCAGTACATCAAATTTGAATTGATCCAGGACCGGACCAACCTCGTCGATAGCGTTGAAGTCGGTGACAAAGTCGAAGTCACCTTCAACCTCCGCGGCCGCGAGTGGACGGCTCCCGATGGAGTCAAAAAATATTTCAATACCCTGGACGCCTGGCGCATCCAGAAGATCGAAGCCGCCAACTCCGCCCCCGCCTCGCAAGGCGGCCAGGCAACCGGCGTCTACGACATGGCCGCCGAAGCCGCCACTGACGACGGCGCCGACGACCTCCCCTTCTGATCTCAGAAGCCACCGAAATAAAAAATCCCGGTCCGACGACCGGGATTTTTTATTTCTACGGGCGGCCACGTTACTGCCGCACCAAACGCCGGACCTCCGAGCGCCCGTTTTGCCGGACCTCAACCAGGTACATGCCTGCGGGCCACGCCGCCCCTTCCAGCGCGTAGCGCTTCCGATCCGCCAATTCACCCGCCCAAACCGTCCGACCGGTCAGGTCGCGCACCGAAACAAAGGCCGGATCTGCCGACGGCAATTCGAGGTTCACCTGACCCGTACTTGGATTCGGGTACATGCGCCACGCCAAGGGCGCCGGCTCGTCTTCCCTCAGGGGAAGGACCACCGGATTGTCCAGAGGATTTTCCAGGCTATCGGCCGGATAATAGACGAGGACTGCACTTTGGCTGTTCGAAGCGGCTGCGCCCCAAGCAGGGACATTGATCGTCGGAATGTCATTGCCCTTGGCCTGGCCGGGATTGGAATTGTCTTCCTCGTGCCATCCCACGGCTACGACTCCGTTTTCCATTTTGAAAACCCCATACAGGTCCGTATTGCCGCCTCCGGCCTGGGTGAGCGTGTCCCACGCCCCCACCACCAGCGAGCTGTAGGTCGGATGGGAGAAATCGGGCGAGTAGACCCGGACGAAGCTGTTCCAACTGGACAGACCACCATTGGAGGGCAGCACCATTTTCTGGTAGGCATTGCGGGTGGTGATGGTCCGGCGACCGGTGCCGATCACGCATACGGAGCCGTCCATGGTCACCTTCATGTTGTTGGGAGTCAGACGGGTCGTATTGACATCGGGCCAGCCGCCATTGGGATTGGGCCAGCCGTCGAGGTTGGGATCGGGATGGGCATTGCCGAAGCTGGAAGCGCCTTCCGCGTATTCGGCGACGTAGGTGGAATGCATCAGGGTGCCATCGGTGAGCTTCAGTTTTCCCAGCCAACTGATGTGGATATTGCCGCTGGTACCGGTAAACCGGTTTTGAAAGCCTTGGGCAGCCGGGTTGGCGGCGATGGCATTTCCTTCCCACAGGTTCTCCACATTGTTTCCGTGACAACGCGCGTCCACCACGAGGAAAGCATCAGTGGCAGCCTGGGAATAATCAATGGCCAGCGCATCGACGTACTGATCGGGTTCGGAGACCATGGTATCCCCCGCGGGTGTGATCTCGTGGTAGAGCCGGCTCCACCACAACAAATCGCCCTCGGCTCCGAAGGCGATCACCGCCGGCTCAAAATCAGGGAGGTTGGCGGGGGTCACAGACTTGATGTTCATGCCGATATAGCAATTGCCGGTCCGCCGGTCGGTGACGATGCTCATCGCCCCGTGGACAGGCGTCGCCCCCTGCGAATAGCCCGTATAACCCGGCCCACTGGTGCTCACATTGCCATTCTCACAAAACCCATCGTAAAACACATCCAGGGGCCATTTTCCCTTTTTCATTCCCCCATTCTCATCCGCCTGCATCAAACCGTAATCGTTCTGGTCCCAGGAACGCAGGTCACAGCGCCCCCACTCCTTCAACACAATCCCACTGTAATCCAGGCTGTCGGCCCCACCATTCGGGTAATTGGAGGCAAGGTCTCGAAATTCGCCGCCGCCGGGAATCCAGTGCGTGCGCCACATCGGCACCACCATCCGGTTGCCAGAAGCGTCGAGCCGGTGGATCGCAGACCAATCGTAGTCGTGGCTCTGGCCGCGGGCGTAGGTGACGGATCCGTCGAACGAGACGTCCCAGGGTTGGCGGGCCTGGATATAGCCCTCCGCCCAGATCGGGTAGGCCCATGTGCAGGCGGTGGGCAGGCCATTGACGAAGTTGTTGTTGAGGGGCGCAATGAAATAGCCGCCGTTGTTGGCGCGGGAATCTTCGGTGTTTCCGGACAGGTAAATGGTCCCGGTGGGCTCGCCGGGGACGTTGGTCAGCTTGAGGTAGCGGATGTCTTCGACGCTGCCCTGGGGGAAATGGACGACGGCGAGGATGCTGTCCAGGTCGCTGCTGAGCTGTAGGATAAAGGCATATTGGTTGCTGCCCTGGGCGTTGGGGAGGCCGGGATCGGTCAATTCCTGGACCGGAACCCCCGCGGGGATCCATGTCAGGTCGTCGGCGGCCCCGGCGACGAGGATGGAGCCATCGGAAATCTGGACGACGTCGTAAAAGACTTCTTTGCCCCCATTTCCAGCGTAGGTGACAATGGGGGACTGGGCCTGCAATGCGATCGTAGAAATACCTGCCCACAGTAGGACAAGGGTTAAAAATCTTCTCATGTTGATCAAGCGGTTAAAGTATGATTTACTACCATTATGAAAATAGTAAATCCTGCTTAGGATCAACTGAACAAAACGTTAAAAAACTTTGGGGATCATTTATTTGGGAAGCCCTTTCCGGGGACCGACTTTGAAAACCACCTTGGCGATCCCGGGGATGGGGGTGCCCTGGACGGGAGAATCGGCGTACAATTTGAAGGAGTAGTCTCCCTGCTCCAATTTCAATTCAGGCTCAATGGTTTCCTGGTGCATTTTTCCTTCGTCTTCCTCCTCTCCCTTCCATTTCCCCGCCTCATCCTTCAACTCCACCGAAAACTTTTTGTCCAAACCGTCCTCGAACATGGGGCCTTCCAGGATATAGTACAGGGGCAGCTGTCCATTCAGCGCTTCCAATGCCTCGGGTTGATAGGTAATCTCAAGGGCAAAGGAGTAAGCGGTGTTTTCGGGGATGCTGAATTCAAACAAGGCCGGCCGCTGGAAGCTCAGGGCATAGGATTCGGGCTTGAATTCTCCCTCAAAAAAAGTAACCTCGGATTCCTGGCATCCAACCAGAAATCCGAGGGTCAATAGGGAAAGGGCCATCAAAAACCCTTTTGGCTTATTCATCGGCGGAGACTTTGGCTTGTTCCACCGCTTCCACCGCAACGGCTTCCTTGGCGGACTCAGCTTGACCGTTTGCCCGCGGCTTGGCCTCCTCGTAGACGCCCATGTGGGCGAATTTCGCGACCCGGTGTTCCAGCAGTTTCTCAACCGACTTGGTTTTCAGGTAGCGATAGTCTTTCATGATTTTCTCCCGTACGGCCTTGTAGGCCTCTTCGGGATGCTTGTGGGCACCCCCAACGGGTTCAGGAATGATCCCGTCGATGATCTTCAACCGCAGGTTGTCCTCGGCCGTCAGCTTCAGGGCCTCCGCAGCATCCTCTTTGTGGTCCCAGTTCCGCCACAGGATGGAGGAGCAGGATTCGGGAGAAATGACGGAGTACCAGGTATTTTCGAGCTGGTAGATCCGGTCGCCAACTGCGATGCCCAGTGCGCCTCCGGAGGCACCTTCCCCGATCACAATGCAGATGATCGGTATCGTGAGCATGCTCATTTCGATCAGGTTGCGGGCAATGGCCTCTCCCTGGCCGCGCTCTTCGGCTTCCAGACCGGGAAATGCCCCGGGGGTGTCGATGAGCGTGACGATCGGCTTGTCGAACTTCTCGGCGAGCTTCATGAGGCGAAGGGCCTTGCGGTAGCCTTCGGGATTCGGCATCCCGAAGTTGCGGAACTTACGGGACTTCGTATCGCGGCCTTTTTGCTGGCCAATGATCATAAAGGATTGGGTGCCAATGCGGCCAAATCCACCTACAATCGCTTTGTCGTCGCCGAAAGTCCGGTCGCCGAACAGTTCGACGAAGTCTTCGGTGATATGTTCAATATAATCGAGGGCATAAGGGCGGTCGGGGTGCCGGGACAGTTGGACCTTTTCCCAGCGGCTCAGATTCCCAAATACTTTCTTTTTCAACTCTTCCGCCTGCTCTTCCATCTGCTTCAATTGGTCTTCCAGCTCTCCAAGTCCTTCCGCGTCTTTGCCTTTCTCCCGTTTTTTGTCTGCCCGCTTCCTCAATTCATCTATTCGGTGTTCTAACTCAACGATGGGCTTCTCAAATTCCAGAATTGTTTCCTTCATAAGACCTGTCCTGTTAATTATTTTCCAGAATTCAAAGGTAGGGGTTTCAGGGCAAAAACTCTACCCACCCCTCCCCTTCTGCTTGGGTTGGGAAGGAGCGGCCTTTTCAAAATCCCCCCTTCAAGGTCAAAACGGATGATTTCAGGTCAAAATGGGAGGGATAAAAAGTCGAAATAATACTTTGAATAATTGAATATTTTGGAAAATGAACTAAATATGGAGACAAAAAGAAAGCCGGCTTACTGTGGAAATGCCGGCTCTACGGAATTTGTAGCCAGGAAGACCTATTTGAACAGGTTCACGAAGGAGCCCTCACAGTCGAGGTGAACGCTCTGGGGGAACTCCGCGTGGACGATGAGCTTGTTCTCATGGCGTTGCATGAGGTCCTGGATGCGTTTTTTGTTGAGGAGGAGCACGGTCGCATGGCCGTGGTGGTCGTACTTGTCGAGGATGGTTTCGCCGTTGAAGTCGCACTGCCAGTGGGTTTCGGTCACTTCTTCCTGATAGCTGACCTCAATGGTCGGGACCTTGAACCAATCGGCGTTCGGAATATTATCGAAATCAAAGACCAAACGGAGCATACCACTTTGGAGGTCAACACTTTCGGGGACGAGTCCGAGTTCTTTGAAGGTGGTCCTTCCGGTGGTGGGTTCGTTGAAGGTCAGCTTGATTTCTCCGGGGTTGAGGTCGATGTTGGGATTCATAAAGTTCAATGTTGTGTGTGGACTACAATGCTCGGGAAAATGGGTGAGGGATTCGTTGAGTGGCCTCATCAGGTCAGCTGATATCGGTCAGTGGCGGGGCTGACGTATTTTTTGTTGCTGAAAACGAGGCTTTTGTGTCGGGCTTCAAAAAAATGCTTGCGGAAAAAGAATCAGTGCGTATATTTGCAATCCGTTCTTGAAAGGTCCGGTAGTTCAGTTGGTTAGAATGCCAGTCTGTCACACTGGAGGTCGCGGGTTCGAGTCCCGTCCGGACCGCAAGTATTTAGAACGGATGCTCCCTCAAGGTTACTTGAGGGAGCTTTTTTTTGTTTACAGCAAATAATCTTTGCTGCTTTCTTCTATCCATCATCCACAAGATTTAAAACCAGAGATCTAATACTAACACCAAAGTATCGCACAGGAAATAACCCCCAGATGCCACATTGAATCCGATTTGATTTATATTTACCAGATGAAAGAGTCCTCTCTTGTGACTGGTGGAGCTGGATTTATTGGCTCACATTTGACTGATAGACTGATCGAATCAGGAAAACGAGTTGTTGTGGTTGACAACCTCTTTACGGGTAAAAAAAGTAACCTTACACATCTCGAGTCAAGCCCCCTATTTACCTTTTTGGAAAAAGATATTTGCACCCCGCTGGACGAAGTTTTTAGTGCATTCAACATCAAAAACGTTTATCATCTCGCAGCCATTGGCAGGGTGAGGTATTCCTTTGCTCATCCAGAACAGACTCACAAAACCAACGTCCTGGGGACCCTAAATCTCTTGGAAGCATCAGTCAAACACAATGTAGAAAGATTCATATTTGCATCAAGCTCCTCCATTTACGGATACCAACCGACAATCCCCCTCGCTGAGTCTCTCATTCCGAACCCAGTTTCACCGTACGGCATCCAAAAACGTCAAGCTGAGGAATATGTCAAGTGGTATTCCAACTTTTATGGACTTCCTACCATTTCTTTGCGGTTTTTCAATGTCTACGGGGCCAGGCAACGAGGAGATCTTGAACATGCCCCATTGATTCCCAAAGTCTGGCATGAAATATCCGCAGGACAAGCACCCGAGATGTATGGGAATGGAACCCATACGAGAGACTTCACCTACGTTCAAGATATCATAGATGGCATTCAGCTAGCTGCCCTTTTACCAGATTCAGCCTCTAAAGGCATCGCCATTAATGTTGGTGCGGGAAAAAACCATTCCGTAAGGGAGGTCATGGAAAAAATAATCTCTTTCGCAGGGACCAGCATTCGCCCTCTGAAGGTGCCGGGAGCAAATGAGCCTTCTCATACCCTTTCCGATCTCAAACTTGCCAGAAAGGTACTGGACTACTCCCCTAAAATGAAACTTGAAGAAGGGCTTTTTCGCACCCTTAGCTGGTACCGGGCCAAGGAAAATCAACAGCCATGAAAAAGAAGATTTGGGTATGCCTGGCAACCAAAAACAATGAAGTGGTTGCAAAACAAACAATTGAAGCCATTTTTGAATTATCAGAACTCCACCAAGATGATGCGATCGGATTGATGGTCCTTGACAAGTCGGACAGCTCCACCCTGAAACCGTGGATGAATGAAAACTACCCAGATAAACACATTCTTTACCAGAACCGAGACCAAATCCTTTCCCGCGATCAAACAAACTCCTCTCTCTACCAGGACCTCAATTATGACCTCCGGCAGGACAGTGTCCAAAGAGCCCGAATCCAGCTACTGCTAGCCTCGAAGGACTTTTGGCATGAGTTTAGGGGAGGAATTATTTGGCAAATTGATGATGATATTCTGTTGAAAGAAGCGGTACTGGAAGATTCGGTATTGAGCCCAAAATTAGGGCGCAACTTTTTCCAGGAGGCCAGAGACTATCACCGGCAACACCCCAATGTAGATGCTGCGATTGGCAATTATACCAATACTCCTCCACTCCCAATTCTGCTTTACGCCGAAAAACAGCTGGGAGACCTGCTCAAGGACCAACGGGAAGCCTCAGTCACAAAGGAGTATTTTGGAGAAACGGACAACTACCACGACTTGTATCCCAACAAGGAATTCGTTTCCATTCCATCTAAGCCAGGCCTCCACTTTTTAGATCAGTTTTCAGCATTGATGCAGGGAAAAGCGGTGACAAGACCATTGCTTTCCCAAGACCATTTAGGAAAGAATGCAAACCCGCAAAGGACCCTTCTCAGGGGAGGGAACTTCATCATTTTCAACCCCATTGCAGCCCTCAGATTTCCTCATTTTTCCTTACAATATGACGGATTAATTGGAAGAAGAAGTGATATGATCCACGCCTGGATGCTCTCTCAAAAAGGGTTTGTGATTCGAGGGATAGACATTTCACTGTTCCACAACCGAAGTTTTCCTTCTCTCGACTTTGAAAAGATAGCAAACGAATATCTTTCAGATGCCCTGGGAGCGATTGCATTTCGATTTCTAAATTCCGTGGACCAATCCAAACAGCGATTCACTCAGCACAAAAATCACTTAAAAAGGTTGAAGAAACTCTCTCGACAACTGGTAGAGCAATACCCCTCTGGCTTAACCAAGGATTTTTCCTTAATGGTTGGACGCACTCAACAAAGACTGGAATCATGGGACTGGAATACGCTCAAAGAGGCCTTAATTGATTTCGAATTCAAAGTCGAAAAGCTATCTAATCAAGATTTTCGGGGGCATTGGGGGAATAGTTGAATAACTTTTTCGATCTCGCCAGAGATTCCCGACGGACCTCGGGAGACATTAAATCCAGATACTTCATATAGAATATATCCAGACCGGCTCTCTTTCCTTCCGGATTGGTCGTAACTCTATCCCCCCCATGAGCAAAATGTTCAACCAGAACCTGAGAGATGGCCAAAATTTCCCCTTCAACATCTTCACAGTACTCCATCAATCGAATGGCCAAATCACGGTCATTAGTACTTGCCATTCGTTCATCAAATGCCCCGCATTCCCAAAAGGCTTTCAGGCTAACGAAGGTATTGCTTCCCTGCCACCCTGGATTTCCAATGAAGAAGGCCTCTCTGGTGAGCTTTTCAACACTCACTTTCATTTCTTCTGACTTTACCGGTTCTATCCTTCTCAAACTGGCCACCACCGCTACGATATTGGCTATTGGTTTGGCCTTCCATGAATTTTCCACCGCCTCCCAACAAATCTTCAAATAGCTGGGCAACCATCGATCATCGTCATCCAAAAAGGCAAGAAAGCCCGGCGTAGAGCCCTGCTGATATTCCCTTGCTATTTCGGCCCCAGTATTCCATGCTCCCGTCCCCGACTTACCCTTTGTTCTTCTGTTTTTCACAAGGGTAGTCCTAAAAAGTCCCTCATTATCAGCTTCCAATACGTCCCACAAAGGATTCATTTCCATCCGGAGATTCTCAATACCTGCCCGGATTTTTTGATGCTCATCCTCATCCACATTATCATCGACAATGACGACATGAAGTGGGGCTACTTCTTCTTGTAAATACACCGATCTCAATGACCGATTCAATAAGTAATCGGTCCTCCTCATCGAGGTGGCGATAACAACGATGATATTTTCAGTCCTCATTTTCGTAGCTGGGAATAATTGAACTCAATTGGAATTCCGGTGGGAATTGAAAGTTAAATTCATCAGTGATTACCCTCTCCAATGCTTTGCGGTCAAGATTTTCCCTCTTCTCAATGGAGCCTGCAAACCTGTATCTTGTCAAGGTAGTTCCTTTGAGGAATAAAAAATCATCCCCAACCACACGAGCAAATCTTAAGCCACTAGTAAAGGGGTAGATTGATCGGTCCCGGAATCTATTTTTAATGTCTTCCCGGATTTCTTCCTCTGGCTTTTGCCTCAAAGGAACGGAAAGCATTAGGTGGAACCCCCTTTTTCCGCTCTTGTAAATCTCCAGAGAATCGCCAACCACTTTTGATCGGAATATCAATCCAAATGCTTCATATTCGTACCCTTGTCTTACTGGAAATGGACGTATACATGGCCAACCATTCCCTATATCTACAAAATAGGATTGCCCATTCCATTCAACCTGAATCAAGCGATGGGTCTCTTGGCCTCCAATATACCCACTACAAAGTCGAGATGATACCCCCTGCATTTTCAGCTTTCGATAAAAATTCAGGACTTTATCTGAACAGGTTCCACCGTAGTTCGAGGGGGAATGATCAATTCCATGCAAAAAGAATAGATTGTGAAACGGCACTTCCTCAAACTCATTCAGAATCATTTCTTCAAGGACGTTCGACACTCTGATCATTTGTGGAATGCTGACCTCTTTTCAATTAAATGATCGAATGTGGGATAGGAATGAAACCAGGGGTGCTTTGCAAGTTGAGGACCAAAAATATTCTCCCATCTTTTCTTCAAAGCCTCCCTCTCCGTTAGCCCACCCCGGGTAAGGTGCTCGATCAAAAGCCCCCTGACTCCGCTCCCGACATCAAACGAAGTTTTTGATCTCATGACAATCGATTCAGGAAGATCATCCGAGAAGGCTTTACGAAGGATTGTCTTTCGTTGAAGTTCCTCCATTCGATCACCATAAAAATCTTTGTATTCCAGCCTTTCTGCATGCTCGACAACTCTCTTATCAAGAAAGGGACACCTGATTTCTACGGAGTGCGCCATAGAGGCCAAGTCCACCCGTCTCAACTCGGTAAAATGTAGATTGCGAAGAAGCTCCTCCCTGGCTCCTTTCCAATCTTCTTCTTCCGAAAACGAATGATAGCCGCAGAATACCTCATCCGCCCCCTCACCCGTAAGCACCACTTTGAGCCCATACTCACGGGCGGCTCGGGAAAGAAGAAAGGTGGCCAGTCCATTGCTGATGATCGAAGGGTTGTAGCTCTCGGTATGGTAAACTACCTTGTCAATCAAATCATCAATTTCAGATTCAATAGGGATTTCAACGATGTGCAAATCGAAAATCCCAAGATGCTCTTGCACAACCCTCGCATGTTGAACATCCAATCCATTGGAATGCCCAAGTGAGAAAAAAACGGCATCGGAAGAGAACCTTCTAACGACTGAGGCAACAATCGAACTGTCCAAGCCACCACTGAGGAAGACTCCAAACTTTCTTCCATCACCAGGTATTCTTTTGATGACAGCAGCCTCCAAAAGATGACGGATATTTCCCTGCTCCTGAACCAGTTTATGAGCAGATATCTGCTCGAAATATGGACGGTGATGCACAAGTCTTGCTAAGCCTAACGGTGCAATGGAAAAATCACCAACCCTCTGAATTGCCTTTAATTCACTCGTGATAAAAAGCGCCTCCGAAGATTTTCCAACCAGCAAAGGCTTTTTCCCAACAAAGTCCCGTAACGTGAAAACTTCGTCTGTTCTAGTGTTTACGATCACCCCCGAATAGAATCCATCCAATTCTTGCAGGATTTCTGAACCTAACTTCGAGTACAGGGGTAAAATGACCTCTGTATCACACCTGGACTCAACTCTAAGCCCATGCTTCTGGACAAGCTCCGTCGCATTGTAAATTTCTCCATTGAACAGACCTACAAAGTCCTGATACCGGAATGGCTGCATTCCCTTATCAGATTCATCATTGATCGACAGCCTCGTAAAACCAACCGAAATATTTCCCAAGCTCTCAACCCTGGAGCCATCGGGACCACGATGTGTTAACGATGCAAGGGAATCACCGATTAGTCCGGCCCCGCCCTTACCCAAAAAGATTGCTATCCCGCACAAATCACAAGTCGGTTAAAGTGACCCATTCCATGAATTTCTGAAACGTCGGAATATGGTTTTCCAATAGTTTCTGGTCCATTGATTCGTTGGGACGATGGATGTTGGCAAATGTATCATTGGGACCAAATCCAATGTAGTGGCCCCCAGAAGGGATATTTGACAGAAATGGACATGTCGTAAATTTTGACATTGCCCTAAACTCAAAGTGCGCTTTTCCTCCAAATACAGCATGGTTCAGGTCTTTCAAGAAGCTCGGCTTCTTCGGAGAATCTGGAAGGTAAAATAGTATCCTCTTTCCATGCTTCTGATAACCCGTCTCTTCCACATATAGCTTCGCTCCAAATTCTTCGAAATGTCTGGGGATCACCTCGAAAGGAGTATTTCCCGCAACCTCCTCTTCTCCCTGAATAATCCAAAGAATATTGGGCAATTCAGCCCCCCTGAGAACCATTTCCTTTATTGCCAACATCCTCGCCAGCAAAATTGCTTTGTTATCTGCAGTCCCTCTTCCGTACAACCGGTTGTCCTTTCTTACTATTTCGAAAGGGGGAGTCTCCCATTGATCGGGCTTTCTGATAATCTCGACATCGTAATGGCTGTACAATACTACTTTCTTGCCAGGCACTCCATTGGAATACTTAGCAACAATTACAGGCTGAAAATGAGGACTGTCTCCTTCAATTTCACAAGTGAAACCTATTTCTTCTAAAAAATTGATGATGAAATTGATTCCTTTGTTGTTGGATGCTTCATCGCCAGCAACAGTTCTAATGGCAACGAATTTTTCAAGTTCGGAAACAAGATGGGTCATTCGGAGACTATTTTTTGGTAAAACAAATTGAATTTACGCAAAAAATCACTTGAATCTACCCCAACATTACTAACGATGCCGAAATCATCGTGGGAATTGGTGTAAGAATAGAACGATTTAATTTGGGGATGAAAGGGGAAATGAATCGTTAGAAATGCCCGCATGCACATTTGGCGAAAGAGTATTTTACTAATCGGACAAAAACTCGCCCCTAAATCCACACAGACTAATTTCCCTTCCAAGTTAACCCGAAAGTTTACTGCCTTGAAATTATTCATCACCCACCCGACCTCTTTGATCGCTCTCAGAAAAGCTATGACTTTTTCAGGTTCTCCTCCACGATAAGGCCGGCTCTCAAAATCATTGTAGTAGGTTATCAGATGGCCCTGGCTTAGAATCACCTCGAAGTCAAAAAAATTGTCCTGAGAGGCCTCCTTGATTCTCTCGGAAAAAGCAAGTAGCATCCAATACAATTGGCGATGGTTATCCAATGAATGAAAATACTTAAATACCTGCCTCGAGCCCCGAAAAATATATCCCTCCGAACCAGAACCAATTTGAACCAGCTTACTTTCTGAGAAGAAGTCACCAATCACTTTACTGGCCTCTTCAGGCCCTTTCTGTTTCCTCTCAACTCCTTTAAACGAGGTGTTGTAATTTGATTGGCGTTCGGAAATGAGAGCTACTGCTTCCTCGGAAGAATCAACGACAAAAAGGGAATCTTCTCGCCTGTGGTCCAGCTTCAAACTCACAAGTTTTGAATGCCATCCATCGTCTCCCAGGCAAATGATCATCTTCTTCATTTGCCACGCCAAAGCAATTTCGGACAGCGTCCCCGCTCCCCCGCCTACAGCGATTACTGCATCGCACATGCTCATCAAGATCGCATTACGTGCAACTCCGACCCCAGTCGGAATGGGTATATCAATAAATGAATTTCCTTCATTCGGATCGTAACCGGGAAGTATGCCTAGAATATCTCCTTCAACATACTTAGAGGAAGATCTTGCCCCCTTTGCGGAAGACTCCATGACTCCATACATCCCTCCATTTGCAATCCTGTATCCCCCATCAATCAGAGCCTTGCCAATTGAAAAGGCCACTTCGGATTGTGGCTTGGATGCACCGGCAGAACCAATCACGGCGATGATCTTTCTTTTCCCTTGATTCTCCATGATCTGAAAATATCAGTTTTCTCATAAAAAGAGGCATGAATTGCAACATAAGGCTATGGGAAAGAGGTAATGCTCCACAACTGCGATATATCCCCCCAAAAAAAGTCAACAATCACGATCACGCACCCATTTATCCCCCTCCCACCAAGTTTTTCCGCTAATTTGCGGGGCGCATGGCGGAAATCATTGACCACATCATCCTCATTGGGGTTGTGCAGGGCGTGCTCCTGACGGGGGGCCTGACCGTTCGGAATTGGGGGAAGAAGAACCAAAATGGGTACTTCCTCCTGCTCGTCGGACTGATCACCTTTACCCTGGCCTCCCACTACTTCTATTCGTCGGAGGTGTATACCCAGCTGCCGCAGCTATGGTACGTCGCCGATACCGTGGCGTACTTCATTGGGCCGCTGTGGTACTGGACGATTTTGAAGAGCAGCCGCGAACGGCTGCAATTCCGATGGCAGGAACTGGCCTGGCTGCTGCCCGTCCTGCCGCAAATCGCCTTCGTGGCCTACCTGGCGACGCTCCACCCCAACACCATCATCGCCGAGGAGCGCAGTGGGGCCTTCAATCCGTGGTTCATGCTGTTCTGCATCACCGTCCTCTGGACCAATGGCAGCTACCTCGTCCGCGCCCACCTCGTCTGGCGCCGCTACCGCAACCCTCAATTTCCCAGTCTCCTCCTCCGCGGGCAATACATCATGCTCGGAATCGTCGGCATCTGGGTCCTCGCATTTGCCGCGAGCTTTCTCCTCTCCAACTATCTGGCCATCAACCTCCTCGCCTACCGGTTTGCCTTCATGAGCTTCGCATTTTTGACCTTTGGCCTCGCCTTCATGGCCCTGGTCCGGCCCGAAGCCTTTTATTTCCTCACCCAAACCTACGACCACAGCGAACACTTCGTCCTTCAACAAATCGCCCACCAGGCCACCCAGTACATAGAGACCCACCAGCCATTTCTCGAAAGTAGCTTTTCCCTGCCCCAACTGGCCGAGGAAATCCATTCCAACCCTGTGCTCACCAGCAAGGCCATCAACAGCGTATTGGGGACTTCGTACTCGGATTTGATGAATGGCTACCGGGTCAAACACTTCCTGAAATTGGCGCGGGAAGAAAGGTTCCGGCAGCTGACCCACTGGGCGATTGCGCAGGAAGCCGGCTTTGGGAACAAGACCAGCTTCTACAAAGCCTTCAAAAAATCGATGGGCATGACACCAAAGGCCTACCTCACCCAATACCCCGCCGAACAAGGCCTGTAAGCAGGTCAACCATCATGATCACACACTTTTCGGCGCTTCAAAATCTTGGGAATGCTTCCTCCACCCCGGATTTTCGCAGGGTCAATCCAAGTTTCACTTTAAAAATCCCTGCAAACAATGAAAAGCATTCTCCGATCCCTGTTGCTCCTACCCTTCCTCCTCGGAACCCTGACCGGTTCGCTGGCAGCCCAAAATTATGTCTACGGCGTCACGACCCTTGTGGCGCCCAATACCCACTTCGTGGACGACGGCATCTGCCTGGATGAAGCCGGGAACCTCTACGGTTCCTATTGGGGCGTCTGGCAAGGCGCCGTCGGAACGCACGTCGGGCGCCTCCGCCCTGATGGCGCCCGCGATACCCTCGCCACCGGCTTCAACCACCCCAACGGCCTCAACTACCACGACGGCACCCTCTACCTCGCCAACAGCGGCCAGTCCCAGGTCATTGCCATCGACACCGGCGGTACCCAACAGGTCCTGGCATCGGTCCCTGGTGTCTCCAACGTGATGCCGGTCCCCGGCCAGGAGGACAGCCTCGTCGCCGTCGCCTGGCAATCCAGCCGTCTTTTCGGCATCCGCAACGGCCAGGTCACCACGCTCAGCACCGGCGGTCCCGTCAGCGGTCCCGCGGGCATGGCCTACGACGACAACGGCGAATTGTACGTCGGCAATTTCAACAATGGCCGCATCCTCCACTACGCCGGCAACGGCCAATTCGACGTCCTGACCGACATCGGCGGCGGCATCGGCTTCATCACCTATTCCGACGGGGCGATCCTGGCGACCAACCACACCGACAAACGCGTCTACCGGATCAACCTCAGCGATACCTCGGTCCAGGTGATCGCCGGAAGTGGCCAGGCCGTCATTGCCGATGGAATTGGGACCAACGCCTCCTTCTCGTCTCCGAATGGCATCGTGGCCACCTCCACCGGCGACACGATTTATGTGAGCGAGTTCATGGGCAAGTCCGTCCGGATGATCGTCCGCATTCCTGCTACCCTCAGCACCTCCCCGAGCCTGTATTCCGACATCAAGGTCTACCCCGTCCCGGTGCAGCACCAATTGCGGTTGGAAGCGCCCTGGTTGGATGAAATGAAGACGCTGCGGGTATTTGATGGGACGGGAAAATTGGTCTCGGAAACCACGGAATGGGAAGCGGGGATCGACACGACGAAATGGGGCGCGGGGATGTATTTGTTGGTGGGAGAAGGGAGAAATGGGGAAATTTTGTTCCGAAAAATGGTCCCCCGAACGCTCTGATGCCAATTAAAACGCAATGCCCGGACCAATATCGAGTTGGTCCGGGCATTGGCATTGGAAAGGCTTCGGATGGGTTTATCCTTCTCCGCCCCTTTCGGCCTTGCTCCCCAAATCCCGCGGCTTGTAGCTCTTTTTCCACCGCTCGACAAAATCCTCCGTCCGCTTCGCATAACCGGCTTTGGTATCCGGATAATCGGGCGAATTCGTCTGTTTTTCCGGAAAATCGTTGATGTGGAGGGTTTGCGTGGGGAAGGCAAACTGGACGCCCAGTTCCTCCGCGAGGCGCATGATGCCCAATAAGAGGTACTGGCGGCCGGCCAATTCTTCGGTCCAGGTCGGCACGTCGAAGAAGGTATAGACCAGAATCTGGAGGTTGAAATCGCCCATTTCGTTGAAATGGACCTCAAAATAGTCCTTGCGGGTCGTGGGATGGTGCCGGATCAGGCTCCGAATGCCTTCCACGTAGACCTCCATGAGGTCGGGCGGCGTATCATAGGTCAGGCCGACCCGCGTCACAAAGCGTCGGAAAGGCCTTGCGCCCACATTGTCGATGGCCGAATCCGAGAGGCGTCCATTGGGAATGGTGATCAGAGATCCCCGGAAGGTCCGGATCCGCGTCGACCGCACACTCACCTCTTCGACCACCCCTTCGTGCCCATCGACGACCACCCAATCGCCAATTTGGAAGGGCCGATCTACGAAAATCAGCACCGATCCAAAGAAGTTTTTCACCGTGTCCTGGGCCGCCAACGCAAAGGCCAGTGAACCAAAGGCCAATCCACCGAGCAGCGCATTGATGTTCACCCGGAGGACATTCAGGATGATCATCGCAAAGGCAATCACCACAATGGTATGTCCCAGCCGCCGCAGGAGCGGCACCAACTGGTCGTCCATCGTGGTTTCCGTTTTCTCCGCCCGCTTGCTGAAAATCTCCATCACAAAATTCACCCCCTGGATCGCGATGAAGCACCAGAAAACGAGGATGCTGACGCGGAATCCAAGCACCACCCATTGGTTGACGCCGATCGGGAGGCGGAGGGCCGTGATGAAGGAGGCCAGGATATAGAAAAGGATGAGCAGGGAAATGGGCCGCGCGACCTTGAGGAAAAAGTTCTGGGCGTTGGATTGGGTGATGAACCGAATCAGGAATCGCCGCAGAAGGAGGCGGATCAGGGTCGTGAGCACGCGGTGGAGCAATACGCCGAACATGAAGAACGCCAACAGGCCCAGGAGCTGCCAAATCTCTAGTCCCAATGCCCTTTCCCGGGTCCAATCGGGCAGCCAATCGAAGGTGCCGAAGGGATACAATTTGCGGTGGAGTTCCGGAATGGCCTGGACCGTCGAGTAGGAATAGACCCAGTTCTGAGAGCCGGATTTTTTGTAGACAAAAATCTCGGGCACCTCGGGAATGGGGAGGTATTTGTGGCGTCCGGTTAGGGTATCAATGAAATTTTGGTCCCGGGGAAGGTCTTCGATGTCAATGAAGTAACCGGCTCCATCCATGTATTCTTTTAACTGGATAGCCAATTGCTGCGCGGCCTCGCTTTTGGCGTCTTTGACGTACAAAGTCATCGCCGCGGAGTCGGGATGGTAGGTCTCGGTCTGGAGGAAATGGAGGTGGGACAGGATGGTATGGTAGGGCGAACTGAGGTTGAAGCGGATCAGGTCGCTGCCCTCCAATCCACCGGCTGCCATTTCGAGGTCCTCCTCGTCCGGCGTGGCGGCCACGGTGTCATCCGTGGAGATTTGCTCGTAGGTCACCGATCCCGTATCGGCCGCCAGGCTATCCCCGGCAAGACTGTCTCCGGTCGGTAGGGTGTCCTGGGCCACCAGGATCCCCATCCCCCACACCAACGTCCAACAGACGGCGACGATTCTTTTCCAATAGTTCCGCATCAGCGCATTCATTTTGCCGCAAAGATACGCATCCCTTGGGAGAAGGCCTATTGGGAATCAGCTTTCTCTGCTCCCTTGAAGGGGACAATTCCGGGAAAAGAGTGCCGTTTATTCCCAAGTCGCCAGTTTGGCCCCAATCACCTGGGTCCTTCATAGCTGCCATTCATTTTTCTGCGTTGCAAAGTCCCGCCCCCCCCCAAAACCTTCTCTTTTTCTCAAACCCCTATCAGAATTTTTAAACATTTTTATCCCTCACAACCAACCACTTACAATATTTTCTCAAAAATAATTCCCCAACACGTGTCACAAATCGCGCTTTCGCCCACCCACCATTGAAAGCCGACCAGGCAGCCGGATTGACCGGCTGATGGGCCCACCTCGCTCGGCTCTCGCTCCGGGGCGGAATGCCGAAAACGCCCCGGGACCCGGATCACTCCGGGCCTTGAGAGTAGGCGTTACCCTTACTGAACACGTACCATGTTTTTTTCTACGAATTCGCTTCGCAAAGCGCTGGTGGGCGCTATGACCATCCTGTTTGCTTACCAACTGGCCCAAGCCCAGACCCCAGCCCCTTACAGTGAGCCACTTAGCGCCCACAGCTACGGCAGCGACAAGGAAGCCCACACCATTTCACTGGGAACTGTCACCGAACCGGCCAACAACATCAGCTCCGTCAGCTTCTCCTTCAATTACAATATGGACCTTGGAGCCGTGGAGTTCCATGAGCCGACCAGCTGGCTGGCCGAAGGCGGCAGCACCAGCGTCACCATCGACTATATCAGCGCCGAACAGCTCGTTACCGTAACCATCGAACGCGTGACCGGCGGCTCCAAGACCGGCTGGGGTGAGATTGGCCACCTGACCGTCGACGTGGTGGGCATCACCGAGAATGTCGATATTCGTCGCCTGCCCTTTGCCACGGTCGCTTCATCTACCACGACCCGTACCATTCCAGTTTCTGTTTTTCCCCAACCCGCCCGAGACCACGTCTACCTCCGTCCGGAAGCCCCCATCCAATCGCTGCAACTGCTGGACATGCAAGGCAAGAAGGTCCTGGAAACGGCCGGTGGCATTGAAGAACTGGACCTGCCCCAACTCGAAGCGGGTATGTACTTCCTCCACGGCGAAACCGAAGCTGGCCCCTTCCGCGAACGGCTTGTCATTCAATAAGACTCTCCTTTAATTCATCCTTGACCCAGCAAAGGGCGGCCCACCGGGCCGTCTTGTTTTATATATCAGCATCTTCGAGGTGTACATCAATCCGCTTCAGGAGGTAAGCCCTGTCAAACAATACCGGTTCTTCCTCCACCTTCTTGCGCAAGGCCAGCAACCGCCGTTGGGACACTGAGGGCTGGTCAATGATGCGGAACAATTTTCGAACGTACTTCAGACGATTCAAATGGAGTTGCATCCGAGCCTTGGGGAAGGCCTTGCTGCGATCCAAAAAGCGCTTGAAGGTGTCGAGAAATGAGTCCAGAGCCCGGAGAGACTTGGTTTCGAGGTAAACCTTCATGGTCAGGGAACGGGCATCGAGGGAATAGAAGGGATCGTCGTAAGTCACCCGCTGCAACTGCTTCAGGGCCTCAGAGTAATTGGCGCGGGAGTAGAAATAATGCCCCAGATTGAAAGCGACAACATTTTCCCGAACCGCTGGATTCAATTGGCCTTTAAAATTTTCAATGAACTCCTTGGCCTCATCATGCCTTCCGGAGACCAACAGAAGCGTAACGTAGTTCTTAAAATGCCATTCGATCAGGTAGCCGTTGCGGTGAAACTGACGTCGGCGAATCATAAAATCATACAAACCCAGCGCCTGGTTCTCAAAAAACTTGCGGTCTTTCGTTTGAGCAAGCACCCATGGAAGGGTCAGATTCAACAAAACCCCCAAGGGATAGGCAAATGGTTCCACCCCGATCTGCGCTTCCAGCGCATACAATCCCCGGGTCACCTCCTCCGTCTTGGTGCGCCACTCCGGTCCATTCCGCTCCACCTGCATCAATTCATAGACCAACAGATGCCCCTTGACCACCGGATGCTCCCGGACCGACGGCTGGCGCAACAATTCTTGTAGAATGGGGGTATTTTCCAATTGGCCTTCTTCCGACCGCATCTGCTGCTGGATCATCCCTTCCATCAGGAAGCGCAATTGAAAAATCAGGTAACTATGGGTGAGGAGTTGCTGGATGCGGTCCCGGTTGAACTCGATCCGGTTTTTGTTCATGTTGAAGAGGTAGTTCTCCCACTCCAACTCAAAACTCTTCCAGGCCTCCCAACCGTCCATCTGGGGATAATGGGCGGCAAAGGACTTCTCGTAGCGGTTAAAATGCTGGGTGAAATACTTCTCCAGGTTCCGCTCCCGCAACTCGGCCATCAGTTGGGGACGAAAATCCTCTGGCTTCTTCCGGACGGTTTCAAACAGGAAAAATTGCTCGGCCTGCTTGGCGAGGTCAGAGAGGTGCTTCCGCATGTGGTCATCCCGATAGGGCCGCCCCTCGTCCTGGTACAGCTCATTCCAAAGCGATTCCCGGTCCAGCGGGACATTGTCCGGACGCGAGAGGATGAGTTCGTACAACTGAACGAGGATAGGCGTGCTGTTCGGGTAGGGAGACTGGAGAAATGAATGAAAGGCCTTTCTCTCAGAGGAGGGCATGGTGTGCAGGATATTGAGAAATTTTCCCGAAGCCATGCCCTATGTTAGGCCATTTTTGGCAATTTATCCAATTGGGGTCGCTATTTAGGATATGATTTTATTCTTCGCTGTCTTCCAGGTCACTGGGAGTCAAAGGGGGAAGTTGGGATTCGATGTCCCGGAGCTGGCGGAGCATTCTCTCCCGCCGGTTCCTCCGTTCTCGAATCAAATGGACCATTTCCCTGACCTCGGACACCTGTCTTCGCAGATGGTGGTTGGAGCGAAGCGCCTGGTCGAACTTGAGGCGTTCAGAGGGTGGCATGTCATCCAGGACATACCGTTCGATATCTTCCATGTTGTATTCTCCATTTGTCATAATCTGTGTGCATAGCGGGTCAGCCGTCCTGGTAAGTCGGCTGCCGGTCCGCCAAAAGGGACCGGATGAGCTTGATCGCCCTTGACTTGCGGGCCCGGATGGCCGTCGGATTCAGGGCCACATCGGGATATTTGGGTGCAAGTTCCGCGCAAATCTGAGCGTAGCTCATTCTTTCGAGGTAAAACATTTCCAAAATTTCCCCGGACAATTCCGGGAGCTGTTCGTCGATCACCTGGTATACCAAAGATACCCAATCGGTGGTGGCTTCGGGCATCGCGGCATCATCGCTCTGCCAGGAGGCGGGCACAGGCTCTGCCTCGTCCGGCAAACTTACTTGATCGACTTCGTAGCGGTACTGGGCCGACAGGCGGCGCTCCCCGATCCGAATCAGATACGCTCCAATGGACGACCTGACCTCGAACTCGGGTTCAGTAACGATCCGTTCGTACAAAATTGTGATGCATTCCTGGTATTCATTGATGATAGTGCCAATATCAAAAGTTTTACCAAATTTCTTCCATAATACCGCCACAAACTTTTTGCGGTACTTTACATACATTTCGTGGACAGCGCGCTCGTCACCAGAGCGAATGCGATCCAGCATCTCCCTGAGATTGAATTCCTTGACCATAACTTTAATTGCTGCGGGTTGGTTTTTGTGATGGTGAAAGGTATTTCGTGCCAGAGTGGATTCATTGGACGATTTCGCGCATTTGCAAGGGGAAAATGGAGGTGAAAAAGCCGGAATTGTGAAGTCAAAAATGGATTCGACCGAGAGAAAAAGACGGGGTAAGAAATGGCAAGATTCAGAACAATGGGGCTCCTCTTCTCTTTTTGGCTCTTTCCTTCTTCCCCAAGCCCTTAAAATTTCCCTGACAAAATGGTCGATTTGTAAGGTCAGATCGGGAGGAAATACTGTCGCCTGTCCGATAAAAAGTTCTCTCCCGCCACAATTCTCCCGACCATTGTACTCCATTTACGTCACCATTGTCCCCCATATAGGCCGTTTAATCAGGGTAGAAGAGGCGATTTCGTAGCGCTAAAAGCATTCAGCTACTCCTATCGGGGTAGGCATGGCATTTGCATAGAAGAGAAGAAAAACGAATATTTAACGTATGAAAAAGACTTTCCTTTCCTTTTGGATCACACTTTTCATGGTCAGTGGCCTCGCAGCCCAGCAGGGCGGCCGTGACTTACCTTCTGTCACCCTGAAGGCGCTCGACGGCAGCACCCTCAGCAGCACAGATTTTGAAAACGAAGACGGGCCCATCATCGTCAGCTTCTGGGCCACCTGGTGCAAGCCTTGCATCCTCGAGCTCATGACCATCCACGAAGAGTACATCGATATGCAAGATGAAACCGGGGTCAAGCTCATCGCCATTTCCATTGACGATGCCCGTAACAGCCCCAAGGTCGCCCCGTTTGTGGCCGGCAAAGGCTGGGAATACGAAGTCTACATCGACGAAAACGCCGATTTCAAGCGCGCCATGGGCGTGAACAATGTCCCCCATACCTTCGTCCTCAATGCCGACCGCCAAATCGTTTGGGAACACAATTCCTACTCGCCCGGCGACGAGGAAGATCTCTACGAGGTCGTTGAGGCCGTAGCCGAAGGGACATTCGATCCGAGTGAATCCCACTCCGGGCCGGACAGCCACGAATAGGCCCTGTCCTGGTCTGGTGGAGACCATTTAAAGATACTTTGGTAGTGAAAAATTACGTCTTTCTTGCCACCAGGGCCCTTGCCCTGGTGCTCTGCTTTGGGCTGGGCGGGCACCTCTTTGCCCAAAAGCCTGACCTCGGCACCGTCAATGGCAACTTCCAGCTGGATGCCCAGATTTACAACGAAGATTCCATCATCGGCGCCCCCGAATTTCCGCAGCGACTGGGCTCCAATGGATTCCTCAACCTCCTCTACAACCGGGGCAAGCTCCAGGCCGGGGTCCGCTACGAAGCCTACCTGCCCACCATGCAGGGCTTCATCCGAAACACCGGCAGTGGCTTTCCCTACCGCTATATCCGCTGGCAGGACGAGAAATTTGACCTGACCGCCGGGACCTTCTACGAGCAGTTTGGGAGTGGAATGGTGCTGCGGACCTACGAAGAATGGGGACTGGGTTTTGACAACTCCATCGATGGGTTTCGGGCCAAGGGAGAACCGGTCAAAGGGCTCTACCTGACGGGCCTGATTGGCCGGCAACGGAATGCCTTCTCGAACCAGGTCGAGAACCTGAGCGCCGGACTCGTCCGCGCTTTCAATGCCGACTGGGACATCAACTCCAGCTTTGATTCCCTGGCGACCGCGAAGACCCGCGTGCGGGTCGGTGCGAGCTTCGTCAGCCGCTTCCAGCAGGACAACGATCCCATTGTCAATTTCCCCGAAAACACCGCCGCCTGGGCCGCCCGCGCCAATATCAACCGCGCTGGCTTCAACGTCTACGGCGAAGTGGCCTATAAATTCAACGATCCCTCCACCGTCAACAACCTGATCTTCAAGGACGGCTCCGGCCTCCTGCTCCAGGCCTCCTACGCCAAGAAGGGGCTCGGCATCAGCGTCCAGGCCAAGCGGATCGACAACATGGACTTCCGCAGCGACCGCGCTGCGACCTTCAACAACCTGAACCTCAACTTCCTGCCGCCCCAGACGCGGCAACATACCTACCGCCTCGCCACCTTGTTCCCCTACGCCACCCAGCTCCTCGGAGAATGGGGCTTCCAGGGCGAGGTACTGTACAATATCAAGCGGGGTACGCCCCTCGGCGGCAAGTACGGCACCAATGTCACCTTCAACTTTTCCCGCATCCACGGCCTGGACAAACAATCCACTGTTGATCCGTTTGAAGGCTATACCGCTTCTTTCCTGGGCATGACCGAGGATCCCTTTTTCCAGGACATCAACCTCGAGATCACCCACAAATTCAACAAGAAATGGAAGGCGACCCTGAACCTGCTGCACTTTGTCTACGACCGCTCCCTCTTCATCCAGCTCACCGGCTTCGAATCGTCTGAAAACGTCACCGCCGATGTCCAGATCCTGGATGTGAGCTACAAGGTCAAGCGGAAGCATACCTTGCGGATGGAATTCCAGCATGCCCTCACGCAGCAGGAATTCGGAAGCTGGGCCATGATCCTGGCCGAATACACCATCGCGCCACGCTTCTTCGTCGCGGTATTTGACGAGTACAACTACGGAAATGCCAACCCGGATTTGCGGCTGCACTACTTCACCGGCACCGCCGGTGTCAACTGGAAGACCTACCGATTGCAACTCGGATACGGTCGCCAACGGGCCGGTGTACTCTGCGTAGGTGGCGTCTGCCGGATAGTTCCCGCCAGTAATGGCGCAACCCTTTCCCTTTCCGGTTCATTTTGATTAAATTTATTCCATGAAGAAGCGCTTTTCATTTCCCCTGCTTGCCGCTCTGTTGTCGTTTGTATTGGTCAGCTGTGACATCGTAGATGATCCGGTCTGTACCGATTGCCTTCAAGCCGGAAGTGGCAAGAAAGTTCTGATCGAGGATTTCACCGGTCACCAATGTGGCAACTGTCCCCGCGCCCACGAGCAACTGGACATGTTGGAAGACTCCTACGGAGATGATTTGATCGTGATCAGTGTCCATGCGGGCGGCTTTGCCCGGATGACTCCGAGCCAGGGCTATACCGCCGATTATACCACCGAATTCGGCAACGAACTTGAAGCCTTCTACAATGCCGATCTGGAAGGCCTTCCGATCGGAATGGTCAACCGCCGGACCTGGGACGATGGGGAAGTCCTCCAGAAGTTTGGCAACTGGGGCACCCAGGTGGCCAGCATCATCCGGGAAACGCCCACCCTGGACATCGAAATTGAGTCGGTCATCGAGGATGGCGCTTCCGAAGCCGAGATTGAAATTTCGATGACCTACCTGTCCCAGACCAATGCCAACCACCGCCTGGTGGTTCTCATCACCGAAGACAGCATCATTTCCAAGCAATCTGACTACGACGTCATCCCCGCCGGTGCCATCACCGAATACGAGCACAAGCACATGCTCCGCAGCGCCGTGACCAGCGGCGGAATTTGGGGCGATGAAGTCAAAGCCGGAACCAAATTTGCCGGGGAAGAAATCGAGCGCGACCTCGTCGTGGGCCTGAACCCCGATTGGGACCCCGCTCACTGCCACGTCATTGCCTTTGTGGTCGACGTCAACGATGACCTTACCCAGCGCGAGATTGTCCAGGTGTCCGAAGGCAAATTGATACCCTGATCCACCTTTCCTTATAGGTTCATTTCCCCCATCTCTTTTTCAGAAGGAAAGCAGAAGAAGTATGCAATGGAAATGGGGAATCAGTCGGAGGAAGGAGAGAAACGGTAAATGCGCCGCATCACACCGACATGGGGATAGGTGAGGGAAGCAATGAAAATGAAGATGAGGAGAATGGGATTAAGGAAATGCAGTCCCAAATAGCCAATCAGGGCCGTTCCCGGCACCGCCAGGAGAGACAGGGGAAGCATCGCCCGCACAAGTTTTCCCCGTGACCATTTCGATTCCCCCTGCGACAAATAGCCCCGGATGTCCTCGTACGCGTGCAAGGAATGCACTCCGCCAAAGTACACCGCAAAGCCCACCAACAACGGCAGGAATGCCAAAATCCCCCCAAAGCCCGTCAGGACGAGCACATGGACGCGGTCCGCATGGGAATTGGCGTAGATCAACGCCAGCGCCACCGTCGGGACCGCCAGTCCCGCGACCAGCCACCACCCGAACTGGTCCAGCCAGGCGACCGCTCCCGCGGTAAATTCCGGAGACAAATCTCCCAACACAGAGGCAACAGCCTCGGTATTCGGGATGAACAGGACCAGCAACAGGGACAGGCCGTAGCCCATGTACAGTAGCCAACGCCCGCTCAGCGGGCGGACGAGGGGCGACAAATCTGTCTCGCCAAAGTGAAGGGCTGAGATCAGCACAAAGGCCACCAAGGACCAGGTGGGCAGGACCAGCCACAGCACGATGATCAGGCCAAGAATGGCCAGGTAACGGACATAAAAGCCCAACAAATGGAAGGACTTTCCATCATGTTGGTGGTGCTTGGCACTCACCAAATGGTCAATCGCCCCGTGGGGAATCCCCAGGCCGATCACCACTATCCCAAAGAAAATCAATTGGAAGAGGTCGGGAATGGTCCCCAAGCTGGCCCAGATGGCCATCCCGATGGCGACCAAGCCTGCATACGGCAAAGGGCCCCGGAGCCAGGATTCACGCGCCGAGGAGCTCATCTTTCAGAGATTTGAGGAAGAGACGGATGGGAAGGCGGCTGAAGATCTTGGCCTCTTCCCAGACGTAAGTGGATTCGTCCAGGAAGCGCAGGATCCGTTGGATGGGCTGGTTGACGAAGAGGCGCTCCATGATCTCGGGGAATCGGTGGGGTTCCCGGTCAAGGATGCGCAGGAGGAGCTTGTCGTAGAACCGGAACCGGGATGGGGGAATATAGCGCCGCCGCAGCTTGTGCGACCGTAGTTGCTGGATATCGGCCATGATGCGCTTGAAGGCGTAGCCGGTGGTGGGCTTGACCATACCGGCCCGGCCCCCAATGTTCAGCATTTGCTTGCCATCGACGAAGGAGAAGCGGTAATCCGTCATCGGAATCCGTCCTTTTTCATTGCCCTCCACCTCGAACCCAGTCCCGGGATAGCGGTCTGAGATATACGCCCGGATCGCCTTGTCGTAGGCTTCATCGGTGAGGACCTCCTTCGAGAAGACGGTAAATTCAATCAGGGCTTCGGTCGGGGAAAAAGGAAGGACGTAAAAGAAATTCGTTCCTTCGTCGTGGTAGGAGCGGCGGAAATCCATCAGGGTGATGGAGCCTTCATCAAATACCGGGGCATCCATTTTTACGAACCACCCTTTGAAGTGCTGCCACAGGAAATGACGGGCTTCCTGCTTGGCCATCCGATCCGGCAAACTGTTGAAGAGCATCTCGCTCTGGTAGGTACCGGCCTTGGTTTTCAGCCGGACAAAGTCGTGAAACTCCTCGACGCCTTCGATCTGCTCGTAGCGAATTTCAACATTGGGGTGGTCCTGCACCTTCCGGCGCATGTCCGAGAAGAAATCTTCTCCCGCAATGTACTGGTACTCCCAATCTTTCAGGTCAAACTCCTGGTCCCGCGTCGGCCCGATGAACCGGAGCCGCTTCCACCGCTTGCTGACCAGATGATCGTACTCGTGCTGGTCCCGGGTCCAGAAACACCAGGTCCGCTGAGGGAATTCCCGGCTTTTTTCCAGCACCAATACCCGCTCCGACTTTCCCGACAAAGAATCACCCAACATACTCGCCACCTGGAGGCCGGCACACCCGCCACCGATCACTACATGTTGGAACCGCTCTGTTAGGAAATCATTCATCTTCCGATTGGTTGTAGGTACAGAACTTCGAAATCGGAAGGAATGTTTAGCTTTCGATGCTAAATGTTAAACGAAACGGGCTGGAAAGGAGCAAAAATCATCCGCCATCGGCGTTGGAATTCGCGTCTGTGGAGTCAGAACCAAGGATAAAGGGCTTATTGACGTCGAGCATCCGGACCTTGGTAATATTGTAGCGGTCTTTGAGACGCTGGGTCAGCAGCGTCTTGCGCTCGGCCTGGATGCCGGGCTTGAGGCTGTCCTGCCACGTAAACATCAGCACCAGGGACAACTCGTCCTCGTTCAGATTCCGGCGCTTCTCCGGGTTACTCAGGTTGGCGAGGCGCATTTCTCCGATGCTCAGCCCCTTCAATTCCGGGACGTAGTTCTGAATTTCGTCCCGGATCTCAGGAATGGGCACCGCTCCAGCCTCCACGGCCTTCAGTTCCTCCTCCAGCCGCTTGATCTCTTCCCGGTCCTTCAACCACCGGTCCCGGTCCGCCTCCCAATCCGTCATCTGACGGTTCAACTCCGCATTCAATTGGGCGTAGATCTCCTCCGTATTCGACGGATCCGCTGCCGTTTGCAACAAGCGCAATTCCGTCCCCTCCTTCATGTTGTAGCGCGTCGAGAGCTGTGCCTGCCACACCTTTTCGGTATCCTGCGGAATGTACCGGGCGCCCGCCACGGTGATCTTGAGGACATCGCAGGTATCGTGGTCGATGATCTCATAGCCTTCGACCGAGAAGTCCTCCCGAGGAAATTTATCGATGAGGAACGACTGGATGCGGTTTTCTTTTTTGAGGGTCGTGATCAGGTCCACGAAGAGCCAGCCCGCCGGGAAGAGGGTGATGACCACGAAAATGACGACGCCGTAGAGGAAGTTCTTGCGGAGGTTGAGGGTGATTTCGGCGACGAGGGGAAAATTCAGGAAGCGGACAATGAGGAAGGTCGCGAGGGAAATGAAAACGACGTTGAGGAAAAAGAGGTAGAACGCGCCGGCAAAGAAGTCGAAACGGAAGGTCGCCAGGCCGTAACCGGCCGTACACAAGGGCGGCATCAAGGCCGTCGCAATCGCCACGCCCGGAATGGCATTGGTGATTTCCTTGCGCGAACTCGCGACGATGCCGGCAATGCCGCCAAAGAAGCCGACCATGACGTCCAGCAAGGTCGGGCTGGTCCGCGAAAGCAATTCGCCGGTGGGTTGGCCCAGCGGCGTGATCGCAAAGTAGACCACCGCGGTCCCCAGCGAGATGGCCACGGCCGCCCCAAAATTGTAGACCGACCGGCCCAGGGTCTTCCGGTCGTTCATCCCGATCGACAATCCGATCCCCAGAATGGGAGACATCAGCGGCGAAATCAACATGGCGCCGATGATCACCGCGCCCGAATCCTGGTCCAGCCCAATACAGGCCAGCACCGCCGAAGCGATGAGGATCCAGATATTATACCCCTTCAGTTCGATCCCGCTGTGGATCGACTTGATCGTCTTCTGGATATCCGTCGAGTTCTGGATATTGATGAACTTCAGAATCAATTCCCTGAACCCACCGAAGATCAACCCCAGGATATAAACCAACTGCTTGACCAGGATGATATTCGACGGCTTCCGAGTAGGCGAAGACTTCTTAGAAGCAGCGTCGTCGCCCCCGTTCTCAGGCAGAGAAGGCGTTTCCGGGGCATCGTTTCCAGCATTGACAGGTTGATTCTCCTCGGGAGATGGCTCGTTGTTGTTTTCTTCCATGATGCTTCAGCATTCGATATAATAAAAATATTCGTGCGAAGGAAATGGCACCGACCAAATCATGTATCTGTCCAGGCTTGGGCTTGGATTACCAGAATCGCGTAAAAGGTGTAGGGGAGTGGTTTAGAGGGAAAAAGAAAAGGGTGCCGGTTTGGGTTTAAGGGCTTTCATCTATGGATGTGTGATGTGGATATGGTAGGAATATTGACGAATTACCGACACCCTGAAAAAAAATTCTTATGTCAAAGCCTCTGAGAGGCAACGTGTTCTATGCTAAATTAACCTACAATGTAGATTAATGTTCACCGAAGGTAAGCAAATTTTGTTTCAAATTCTATCGAACTCGACCAATGACTTTTGCGGTGTGATTAACGCCACAAAAAAAGGTATTAATGCAATATAGGGAAATTTCCAGAAACTCCTAGTCTTACAGCGTGTTGAGGCGGTTCATGAGGACCTTCTGATAAGTGACCCCGACGGGGATCAGCCGCTGTTCGATGACCAACGTATTGTCCTCGATTGAGTCAATTCGGTTGAGGTTTACGATATAAGAGCGGTGGACCCGCATAAAGGATTCGTTGGGGAGCTTATTGGCGATGCCCTTCATGGATGAATAGACGGTATAGCGCTTCTTGTCGGAGTAGATCCGCACATAATCCGCCATCGCCTCGACCACGGAGATCGACCCGACGTCCAGTCCCACCAGCTGGTGGTCCACTTTGATGAACAACTTGCCCGGCGCCGCTTGCGGCGCCTCTTCAGTCGGGGCCAGGGCCTCCATCGCCTTCTGAATCGCCTTCAAGAACCGGGGATAGTCCACCGGCTTCACCAGGTAGTCGGTCACGTTCAAGTCGAAGGCCGAAACGGCGTACTTCTCCTTTCCGCTCACGAGGATCACTTCAGCCTGCTGCGGCAGCGCCTGGATCAGCTCCAACCCCGTCATCTGGGGCATTTCCACATCCAGCAACAGAATGTCCACGTTGTGCTGGCGCAGGTAGTTCGCAGCTGAAACAGCATCGGGGAAAGAGGCTTCCAGGGACAGTCCATCCGTCTGGGAGACCAGATTTTCCAACGTCTTACGCGACAGGGCATCGTCGTCTACGACAACACAATTTGCTTTATGATCCATTTTCCGAAATAAAATTTTAGCACGCCCGGCGTGTCCATGTCCGGGTAATCTTTCAATCCGTTTCATCCCCAAAAACCACATATTGAGCGAAAAATCCAAGTTTTCGGGCCATATTCCCGCACTTCAAGGAGCACAGGAGTCCCGTGATCGCACCTTCCTTTCCCATTGGACAAGGCCCATTTCCCTACGTTCATCCTCTCATTGTCCCCATCCATCGAATCAAAGTCCAACCATTCCGTTCTTTGTAGATTTTTGCACCATCATTTAGGCTCAAACACTTAATTTACCGTCCTCAAACAGTACCAATTAATACTGGCTCCATGAAAAAATTAGTTCTACTCTTTTCCGCCCTTTTCCTGACCCTGTTCACTGCCCAAGCCCAGGAGGCAGAAACACCCGCCGACACTTCCCTCTGGAAGGTAGGGGGAATGGGCTCACTGACCTACAACGAGGTAGGCCTGTTCAACTGGACGGCCGGGGGACAAAGCAACATGACCCTGATCGGTAACTTCAATATCTTCGCCAACCGGGCCACCGAGGTCAGCAGTTG
This sequence comes from uncultured bacterium, assembly GCA_963923035.1. GTDB lineage: Bacteria > Bacteroidota > Bacteroidia > J057 > JADKCL01 > CAWUKT01. Next base: position 5,133 of record CAWUKT010000013.1, on the reverse strand, counting down.
GGAAAACAGCCTCGACCTCGCCTACGGTTTCATCAAGAACAACTTCATCTTCGATCCCGACGCCCCCATCACCAAGGCAGAAGACCGCATCGACCTCAACTCGAAGTACGGCCGCAAAGCCTGGAACGACAAAGTCTACTATTCCGGCCTGTTCAACTTCCGGTCCCAGTTCGACTTTGGCCGTCAGAACCCCTTCGACCAGACCTATATCTCGCGCTTTATGGCCCCGGGCTACGCCATCTTCGCCCTCGGTCTCGACTACAAGCCCAACGATAAATTCTCCATCTTCTTCTCCCCCGCCTCCGGCAAGGCGACCTTCGTCCTCGATGACAGCCTCGCCAATACCGGCGCCTTCGGCGTGAATCAATTTGAAGATCCCGCCGATCCCAGCTCCGGCTTCCGCAATGGCAATAGTCTCAACGCCCGGATCGAGATCGGGGCCACCTTCCGCGCCAAGTACAAGGCCGACGTGGTCAAGAATGTTGGTCTGGAATCTCAGTTGGAACTGTTCTCCAACTATATTGACCGGCCGCAAAACGTGGATATCCGCTGGAACAATGCCATCGTGGCCCGCATCAACAAGTACATCACCGTGAACCTGTTCACGGACCTCATCTATGACCACGACATCAATGTCAACCTGGTCAACTCTGAGGGGCTGCCCATTTACAGCGTCAACCCCGATCCGATCCTCAACCCGGAAACCAACCAGTTCGAAACGAATACCACTTACTGGCCCGGCGCCAATTATCCCCAGGCCGGCAACCCGCAACCCGACGACGATACCAGCGATGTGATTCAAATCCAACGCAAAGGCCCCCGGATCCAGTTCAAGCAGATCTTCGGCCTCGGATTTGTCTACAAGTTCTGATCGGAAAACAAGACTTCGAAGTCCATTTACAGCGGGAGAAGGTCGTCTTTTTTGAGGCGGCCTCTCCTTATTGGGTGCGGGGAAAAGGGGATTGTTGCAGATTTATTCAAGTTCAGGTCAAGCAGGTGTGGTATATTCGAACATGGCCCGACTTGCAAAGAAATACGTATACCAAGCCCTTGACCTCGCCGCGGACCATATCCGCGACGCCGCCGGTCCCGACGGCATCACCAGCCGCTTTGACATCCGTCAAAAACTCGAACGCCTGGAAGGTTCGGAGAAGGCGCTGGTAGATATATTTTACCGCTTCATCGACCACCGCGACTACCGGAAAGGTGCCCGGATCACCGAAACCGACATCGCCAGTGCCGTGGAATACGCCCGTATCCACATGGTCGACAAGTATGACCTCCAACGCAACGGCCTGTCCAAAGAGGAAATCTCAAACATGTCTACCACCGGCAAGCTCGCCGTCCAACTCGCACGGACCCTCAAGCGGGCCGGGCACGTCAGCTCCAAGCCGGGTCCGGCCGAGATCGCCGCAGAATTGGAAAGCCTCGCCGAAGGCCTGTGGCTGGACGACTTCGGTTCGGAAGCCGAGATGGGCACCAAAGGCTTTTTCCAGGCAGCCGACGTCACCGAAATCACCGCCAAATCCCTGACCGACGCCCTTGACCTCGACCCAAGCGACATCAACCAGCGGGTCGAGCGCCTGTTCAGCCCCGGCATGTTCTGGGAACGCTTCATCGACCTGAACGCATTTTACGAGAACGAGGACCAGGCCGACGACCTGCGGGAATACATGCAGGCCCATACCCGGGACATCAAGGTGATCATCCTGGGCGAGGACATCTCAAGTGCCGACTCGGAGCACCGGGTTTTGGTCATAGGAATTACACGGGAAAAAGACCTCGCTGGCTTCGAATCCTTTGTGGTTTGGACCTGAGAATTCCGATCCTTTAAGCAATCATTTGAGGAAGTGAAAAAATGTGAATTGGCGGGGGCCGAAAAGAAGGAGTATGGAAAGAAAAAATGGCGCTGAGGGGGTAAAAAAGGCAAAAAAAGTCGGCTGTTTCTTGACGGGAAACGTATAGTCAACCATTAGCCCGGGGATCTCCGTTACCCAGGTTGCAAACCGTTCCGCACCGGGCGGTGACCTTCGGACTACTCTGAAGATTTAAATAACTACAATGCCATGGATGATTTTATCGCAGCAAGATCGCAAATGGCCGTCTCTTTGGGCTTCCACATCATATTCGCTTGTATTGGCATGGTCATGCCTTGGTTTATGGCCGTTGCTCATTATAAATGGCTCCGCACGGGGCAGGAATCCTATCGCCGCCTAACCAAAGCATGGTCACGCGGCGTTGCCATATTCTTTGTGGTCGGTGCCGTGTCCGGCACCATGCTTTCCTTCGAGCTCGGGCTACTTTGGCCCGATTTCATGGCCCACGCCGGGCCCATTTTCGGAATGCCCTTCTCCCTGGAAGGGACCGCCTTCTTCCTCGAGGCCATCGCCCTGGGGCTCTTCCTCTACGGTTGGAAGCGCCTGCCCAAGTGGGTCCACTGGGGCTCAGGCGTCATGGTCGGCGTCATGGGCGTCGCCTCTGGCGTCCTCGTCGTCGCCGCCAACGCCTGGATGAACAGCCCCGAAGGCTTTGTCTTTGTGGATGGCCAGTACACCCAACCCGACCCCATCGACGCCCTGTTCAATGCCGCCTGGTTCAGCCAGGCCCTGCACATGGTCATCGCCGCCTTTGTGGCCGTGGGATTTGCCGTGGGCGGGCTCCACGCCTACCTCTACCTGAGGGGACGCCAGCCCGAGTTTCACCGGCAGGCCTTCCGGATTGCCATTGTCTTCGGTGCGGTGGCCGCATTGATCCAGCCGCTGAGCGGGGACATCAGTGCGCGGGACGTGGCGGAGCGCCAGCCCGCCAAACTGGCCGCGATGGAAGCCCATTTCCACACCGAGAAGCGCGCCGATCTCATCATCGGCGGCATTCCCGACGTGGCCAACCAAACGGTCAACTACGCCATCCGTTTGCCCGGCTTCCTCAGCTTCCTCGCCCACCACGACCTCAATGCCGAGGTCATTGGCCTCGACCAAATCCCCAAGGACGAGCAACCGCCCGTCGCCATTGTCCACTATGCCTTCCAGATCATGGTCGGACTCGGGACCTTCCTGGCCGCATTGGGAGGGCTGTGGCTCTTCGCGAGCCGGTTCAAGAAACATTGGTTGGAAAAGAAATGGATCATTCGCCTGGTGGCCCTCGCGACGCCCATGGGCTTCCTCGCGGTCGAGGCTGGCTGGACCGTGACCGAGGTGGGACGTCAGCCGTGGATCATCTACGGCTATATGCGGACCTCTGAGGCCGTTACGCCCATGCCCGGCATCCAGTACACCTTCTTCTTCTTTACCGGACTCTATATCTTCCTGTCTCTGGTCGTCTTCTGGCTGATGAAACGCCAGATCCGCCACCAGGAACTCACCTTCCCGGCGGCCGCGTCCCAGGATCCGGTCCCTGCAATTTGATTCCACGCCCTTAACGCTACCTCGTCATGACCCATTTTGTCATCACCTGCCTGTTCATTTCCCTGGCCGTCTACCTGTTGCTGGGGGGAGCCGACTTCGGAGCCGGAATCCTCGAACTCTTCACGACGCCGCGCAAGCGCCGCCACGATCAGAACATTGTCTACAAGGCCATCGGGCCCATTTGGGAGGCCAACCACATCTGGTTGATCCTGGCCATTGTCATTCTGTTCGTGGGCTTTCCCGGCATTCACCAGGTCCTCGTCACCAATTTGCATATCCCGCTGACCCTGCTGTTGGTGGGGATCATCTTCCGGGGCACCGCCTTCGTCTTCCGCCACTACGATGCGTTTGAAGACGGGTCCCGCAAGGTTTACGATACCATTTTCCGTTATTCCAGCCTCTTCACCACGTTTGTACTCGGCCTGATTGCGGGTTCGGTTCTGGGAAATGGATTACAGCCCGGGGAAATGGCGCCTGATTTTCTCTCCCAGTACGTTTGGCCCTGGCTGAACCCCTTCTCGTTCTCCGTGGGGGTCTTTACGGCTGCCATTTGTGCTTTTCTGGCGGCCTCCTACCTCATCGGGGAAGACGACGACGACAACCACGTTCGCCGCTTCAAGAAAAAAGCCCAGATCGCCAACCTCGTCGTGGTCCTCAGCGGGGGAGCGGTCTTGTGGGCCGGGGGAATGGAATTCTGGCGGGAGTTTGTGTGGGGATGGGGCGGAATCGGCATTGTGGCCGCGAGTGCCGCCACGGCCCTGTTCTGGGTCCTGTTGAAACGGCGCAAGTTCATTCTGGCCCGGGTCTGGGCGGCCGGACAAGTCCTGCTGATCATTGCGGCGATGGGCATGAGCCGGTTTCCCGAACTCATCCAGGGAATGGACCTGTACGACCATGCCGCCAGCGGGTCGACCATGGCCGCATTGGGCGGGGCCCTGATCTTTGGGCTGCTCCTCATCGGTCCGTCCCTGTACTACCTGTTTCGGGTCTTCAAAGTCGCAGATTAATTTTTGCAGAAATTTTTTGGATATGACAATTGGACCTGCTTACCTTTGCTCTCCCTCCTTGAGAATAGGAGAAGGCACGGGTCCTTAGCTCAGTTGGTTCAGAGCACCTGCCTTACAAGCAGGGGGTCACTGGTTCGAGTCCAGTAGGACCCACAAAGCCGCAGCTTCATTGAAGTTGCGGCTTTTTTCGTTGGGGGGATGGGCGGAGGAAGTTGGGGTGGTCCATTGTCGGTTTCGCTTGGTGGCTATGTTTTGTTTCGTGGAACTAAGTTCCACGAAAGCTGGCTTTGATCATTTTGGCTTTGGTGGTTATTGCTTCCACCAAGATGCCCATTGGGCGGCCTCACGGCCCTGTTTGCGGTTCGTGGAAGCAACTTCCACGAAAGCTGGAGTGGGAAAGTGGTTAAAGCAATACACTTCACTCAACCCAAACCCTTCATTTTCCCATTCTTCCATTGATTCATTTGCATATTCCCTTAATTCACCCACCTTATCCCCCAATCAATTCTGCCACGGCCTCCATTCATTTCCCATTGCCCTGAATTCCTCCGCCTCCTACCCCAATTCCATTTCCCAGCTACCCTTCCCCATTCGGCATTGACCCAAACGGCCGCGCGGAGGGGGTCGCCCGAGGCGGCGGCCAGCGGAATTGGGTGTTCGTGCAAGGATAATTGTATGTAGGTTCGGGGGGGGGGGGGGGGGGGGGGGGGGGGGGGGGGGGG
>CAWUKT010000012.1:0-113831 GCA_963923035.1 uncultured bacterium | reverse complement strand
AGGTTTCAACTTCTCGTTCTTCTTCCCCTGTGTTCTCGTCCCAATCATCCTCAGACTCATATACTGCTTCCTCGACAACGGATACTTCTTCCTCCTGATCCTCCGATACTTCATCTTCTTCCGACAACGTTTCCCCTAACTCCGGAACAGAGGTTTCAACTTCTCGTTCTTCTTCCCCTGTGTTCTCGTCCCAATCATCCTCAGATTCGTCTACTACTTCCTCGACAAGGGATTCTCCCCCGACTTCAGATTCTTCCTCTTCTTCGGAAAACGTCTCCTCTACCTCTGGAACTGAGGTTTCAGCTTCTCGTTCTTCTTCCTCTGTGCCCTCGTCCCAATCACTTTCGGATTCGTCAACAGCTCCCTCTACATCGGCTTCTTCAGCAATTTCCGATTCGTCCTCTTCCGAATCGACCTCCTGCTCTTCCGATACTTCATCTTCTTCGGCCAACGTTTCCTCTACTTCCAGGACAGAGGTTTCAGCTTCTCGTTCTTCTTCCTCTGCGCCCTCATCCCAATCATTCTCAGATTCCCTAACTGCTTCCTCGACACCGATTTCTTCAACTGGTTCGGATTCATCCACATCCGAATCGCTTTCCTGATCTTCCAATAATTCATCTTCTTCGGACAACGTTTCCCCTACCTCCGAAACAGAGGTCTCAGTTTTTCGTTCTTCTTCCTCTACGCTCTCATCCCAATCATTCTCTGATTTATCAACTGTCTCCTCGACAACGGGTTCTTCGGAAGTCTCGGATTCTTCATCAACTGAATCTATTTCCTGGCCTTCCAGAGCTTCATCACCTTCTTCGGAAAATGTTTTTTCTTCCTCAAGGACTGAGGGGTTTGCTTCCTCTTCCTCGACAATAGGTTCTTCGACAGTCTCGAATTCTTCTTCTATCGATTCGGCTTCCTGATCTTCGGACGCTTCGTCCTCCTCCGGTGAAGTTTCTTCTGGCTCAGGGACTGAGGGGCTTGCTTCCTCTTCATCTGCCCCCCCGTCCCAATCATCCTCGGATTCGTCAACAGCTTCCTCAACAACGGGTCCTCCGGCAAATTCCGATTCTTCCTCTGCCGAATCAACCTCCCTATCTTCCGAGACTTCATCTTCTTCGGACAACGTTTCCTCTACCTCCAAAACAGAGGTTTCAGCTTCTCGTTCTTCTTCCTCTGCGCCCTCATCCCAATCATTCCCTGACTCGTCGGCTGCTTCCTCGACAACGGGTTCTCCCCCGGCTTCAGACCCTTCCTCTTCCGAATCGCCCCCCTGACCTTCCGATACTTCATCTTCTTCGGGCAATGTTTCTCCTACCTCCGGAATAGAAGTCTCAGCTTCTCGTTTTTCTTCCTCTGTTACCTCATCCCAATCACTCTCGGAATCACCAACTTCTTCCTCGATACCAGGCTCTCCAGCGATCTCAGATTCCTCTTCTACCGAATCAGTTTCCTGACCTTCAACCTCTTCCTCTGCATTCTCATCCCAATCCCCCTCGGATTCACCAACTTCCTCTTCAGCCAAATCGGATTCCTGATCCTCCGACGCCTCACCTTCTTCCTCCAACTCATCCCCCCATTCATTCTCAATCCCGACAGATGCGGACTCTACCCCATGCCAGGCTGGAACGGGTGAGTCAGAGGTCCAGGCTTCAGTGGAGGGAGTGGTCAGATCTCCCAATTCAGTTCCAGGTGAATTCGACTCTTGGTGGAAATATGCAGCTTCGAACTGAACCGATCGTTGGGCGGACTGCTTTTGGAGGGGGGCGAGAAATGATCCCTGGGCCGGCAATGCCGACAGCAATTCCTGAAAGCCCAATGCTCCACCGCTCATTTTCTCGGAAACGATCCGGTTGAATTCCTGCAAGACATTCTGAGGGGAAATCCCACTCGCTGCGGCAATCATTTCGATTGTGTAGCGGATCAAAATTGCTGGAGGAGACAATTCTCCGGGAAAGTCCATCGCAAACCGCAAGGGGTAAAACCATTGGAAGGCGGCCTCTTGGTCCAGATCGGTCTTGCGGGGAAACTCCGATTTTAGCTGGAAAAAGACACCGAGCACCTCGATCAATTGAGGCAGTCCCGAAACGATGGATGGGCTCAAAGACCGGATCAATTGGGGCCGCTCCCGGACCTCGACCGCCTGAAGAAGGTTGTGGGTCAAGCTGGTCTTTTGCTGGGGCGAACGCTGGGCAAATTCTTGAAAGAGTACCTCTTTCAGTTCTTTTGTCCCGCTTTTCAACAACTCCAGGACCATTTCCATGATAGAGGAAACATCGCCGGCAGTTCTGGAACCGGATGACATCGCCCTATCTTCCGCTCCGGTTTGTTTTCCAATTCCTTTTCTTCTCTCCCCATCCCGGTCGTCCTTTGCGTACGTCTCAGAACCGACCGAATTGCCCAATTCCTCCACCATTTCGTCCCAGCCCCCCAACATCGGACGCGGCAATAGCGGACTCAATTCCAAGGATCGCTTGAGATAGGCTGCAAAGGCCTGGTAGGTCATCCGCTTGGAGGAGGCATCGAGTACATACCTCACCAAATGGCCATAAAGAACATTTCGGAATTCTCGTTCGGCTTGAAAGCCAAGGGTGAAACGGCTGTGTACCGCGATGATCCTCCGAACCAAACGGACCAAAGAACGAAATTGGGTTGGAATAAGGGATGAAATCAGATTGAATATTCTGTTGGTGGGAAGCTCCTCCATCAAGCGGAACATGTCCGCGGGCCTGCTCATCCTCCGGCGAATCTCGCCGACCAAAACCGACAGGTTTCGCCGACTCAGTTCGTCCCAGGCATAGACCGCCCGCTGCCGGTCAATGGCCGTGGCCTCACCCCCCATGATGCTTCTGATGACCTCCAATTGGGGCTCGTACCGGGCCTGCAAGGTGGTCGACGCGGCCGATTCAGGATCGCGGGACGTAAGTGGCAGCACCGCATCTGTCTTTTGTTGCGTCTTGGCGCCCAGTTGCAGGCGCACCTGGTCCATGTATTCGGTATAGGAAAATTGCCCTCCGGAACTTTGGAGCAAGACGCGGACCGAGGCCTCCGACAGGAGGTTGAGCGCGCGGGGAAAGGATGTAATCTGACGGGATTCCATCGTGCGGGCTGCATCCTGGATGAATTGGGCGATGGAGATGTGGTAGTCCGGGGCCAATAAACGAATGATTTCGAAGATCGTGGGGCCGCCGAACCTTTTGGTGAGGCGTTGAATCGAGACGGAATCGTTGCTCCCGACTTCCCGCAGCAGCTCACGAAGTTCTTCGGGGTAGCTCTCCAGAAGCTCCTGGAAAATCTCGTCGATGGATCCAGAAAGGTGGATGGCGCTCCCCGGGAGGTGTCCCCGGAGCAGGAAATAGGTCAGGATATGCTTTTTTGCACTCAAAAGATCGACCATCCGCCCCCTCCCACTCGAATGGAAAGAAGCATTCAGTTTGGCCAAGGAAAGCGCATCCCACAAGGCCCGCCGAAACTTGAACACCAACTCCTCTTCCAGGTCAACTTCAGAGAGGTCCCCCAGATCCAATTCAAGCGAATGGATCTGCAAGAGGTACTGTTCGTCGTGGAGGGCATCGCAAACTTCTTCCATGATCCCTGTTAGGCGATTGGAAAAAACCTGGGACAATCGATCGTGGAGGAGCCGGGCTTTGCGGAGCTCCTCCACACTGAAATCAAACGTAAATCTTTGGACGAGGTGCAATTCGGTATCGGTCATCGGATGGACTTTTGGTAGTGGTATTGGGTCAAGATTTTGGTACAACCAGGCGGAGTATTTTTTCCTCGGACGGGAAAGGAAGGGGGGCTTGGGCGGCCCCCCTTGAAAAAACACTCCTTCAGGAATCAACGGAGTGCATGGGATCAATAAATCATTCGGGGCATTGGTTGAAGGGGCCTTTCCACGTGGAAAGACTCCTTTTTCCCCAACCTTTTCCAAGCCCCTCTATGTACCCGGATTGAAACAGCCCCATTCTCCTCCGACGCGGACCTTGAGCGCCGGCGAAGCTGAGAAACAGGGGCATAGATTTCCTGGTCAGGCGCTGCGGGGCAGTGCCTGAAGAGATGTGACGTTTCCATGAGATCAGTGGTTGGGAAAGAAAAAATGAAGGAGGAATCTCAACTCAGAATGATTTCCCTCCGCGAGACATCGATCCAATTATGCCCCAGATCAGGTAGTTCAAGTTGAGGATTCCCCCCGATGAATGGAGGCGCTGCCGATCCGCGATAGAGTAGCAGCAAGCCGGGTGTTTTCGTTGGTGATGAGAGGAAAAATGCTCCCTTCATCCGGTTGCTTTCAGGCCCGCTCCCACCTGGCTGGTCAACGTGATGGCATTTCCTCAATCCAGGGAAAGGATCCGGGCTTCGATTGCAACACTAAGGTAACGGGGTCGAAGCCGTTTGAAAGAGACATACTCTCGGTATCTACACAATGCGGGGATTTGTATCTCCCGACGGCATTTATCTCCATATCCCCCGGCTCCTCCGAAAGGGTTTGTGCGGGAGTTTGTGCTGAAATGTCCCCATCCCATATCGTCCCAACCCATAATTTTACGGCTTATCCATGAAGGATAGACGCCCTTAGGAATCAACACTATGCGTCCTGGAAAACGGGCTCCGGCCCCCAACGGGAAGCTCACCTATCCAACTTAACCCTCGTCGTCCTTCCCAACCCTAAACATCAATCAGTCCAATTCCTCCGGAATTTCTGGAATCCAATTCGAATTCAATCATCCAACCCAACGACCATGAAAACGATGCTCAGTCTGATCATTTTCCTTTTGGGAAGCCTTTGTCTATCGGCTCAATATCCCATTCAGTATGTCTATTGTGGGGCAATGCTCAATGTCGAAAGTGGGGATTTGGAAAAAGGAGTGACCATCGTAGTCAATGGCGATCGGATTGCCGGGATCATTCAAGGGCATCCGGAACCACCCGAAGACGTGGAAGCCATCGATTTGAAAAATATGACTGTCCTGCCCGGACTGATCGATATGCATGTCCATCTGGAGTTCCAGCTGGACCGAAATTCCTATGCCGAGCAGTTTTCCCTCGAAGATTCAGACCGCGCCTACCGTTCGGTGGGCTACGCCGAAGCGACTTTACGGACCGGATTCACCACCGTCCGGGACCTGGGGGGATCTGGCGTCAGCATCTCCCTGCGGGATGCCATCGCCTCCGGGCTCCTGCCCGGCCCCCGGGTCCTTACCGCCGGCAAAACCCTGTCTGTTACCGGAGGCCACGGTGACCCGACGAATGGCCTCCGACGTTCCCTGCAACCGCAGGAAGCCGGCCCCTCCGTGGGCATCGCAAATGGCTCCGCCGAATGCCAACAGGCCGTTCGCGTCCAGGTCCAGCGGGGCGCCAACTGCATCGAGGTCGCCGCCACCGGCGACCTCTTGTCTGTGACCCGAAACGCCTTCGCGCCCCATTTCACGGAGGAGGAACTCCAGGCCATTGTGGAGACCGCCGAGGATTATGGCCTGCCCATTTCCGCCCCTGCCCACGGGGCGGAGGGGATCAAACGGGCCGCTCGGGCGGGCGTCAACTCCATTGAGCATGCGACGATGATGGACCAGGAGGCCATCGATCTGCTACGGCAGTATGGCACCTGGTATGTCCCCACCCTGATGGTGGGGGAAGCGGTCCGCGACTCGGCCGTGGTGCCGGGATTTTTTCCGCCGCTGGTGGTGCCCAAGGCCTTGTTCGTGGGGCCGAATATGCGGAACACGTTTGCCCGCGCCCATGAGGCAGGAGTCAAGATTGCCTTCGGGACCGGGGCGGGGGTGTTTCAGCACGGACTGAATGCCATCGAATTTGAGTTGATGGTGGGGCTGGGCATGGAGGAATTGGAGGCCATTCGAACCGCGACCCTGCACGGTTCGATGCTCCTTGGAATGGAGGGCGAGGTGGGCGTCATCAAGCGGGGCGCGTACGCGGACCTGGTGGCGGTCCAGGGGAATCCCCTCCAAAATATTTCCTTGCTGCAGAACATTCGGTTCGTCATGAAGGGCGGCCAGGTGTACAAGCATTTGTAGGGGGGCCTGCCGATGGGTCTTGGGCGAAATGGGGCTTTTTTACCTGATTTCTTCGACCTGTTTCCCGTTCCGGGCCAAAAAGACAAGTTTTGTCTCCCATTCCGGGATTTAGACCACCTAAATTGCGGGAAATACTTGGGGAGAATTGGTGGTAACGTCTTCAAACATGATTTCCCCGCGGGTACGGATCAAGCCGGCCGCAGGGGCATCCCCGAAGGATCAATCCCTCCTTCTTTCAAGTAAAGAATCGTTCTTTTTTCAAATATAGTCTTGGTAATCGAGGTGTAAAACGCCAACCCAATAGGTCATCTGAACAACTCTTTTCAAAAAGCAGTTTGGCCATCCGGTACGTTTTGCTCTCGATTTTTTTTGCCCTCCCTTCTATTGACCAGCCTTTTTCTCCCCATTTCCATTCTCCTCCTCCCCCCGTTTCCTACTCTCCCTGAATGCTCCCCTCCCCTTCCATTTCCCACCTGAACCACTCCTCTCCCCCCAAAAAACCGGGATATAAAAAGACGCCTCCCCCAAAACATCCTGGTTGGATTTGGGGGAGGCGCTCGCGGGTACGAACAGGTCGTATTTACTCGGTCATCCCCATACTGCTGGCGGAAGGCCGGACCGATTCACGTCGGTCAATCATCTCTTGTCGTTTTTCGTAGTCGTAGTCATCGGCTTCCCCGTTCCACCAGTCGATCGCATCGGCGATTTTGTCCTTCACCGCATTGTAGATCTCCCCGCCATTTGCCAGGCCGAATAACAATCCGTCTTTCAGGTCCACACCGACTTCGACGCCTCCTCCCAAGCCAAGCCCCCAGGTGGCACCGGCCTTCGACGTAAACTTGACCATTCCCCCACTGAAGTCCCAGGAGAATTGGCCCATCACCCCGGCTCCGAAGCTGCCTTCTACGAAGGATCCCACAACGGCCAGCAGGCTCGGATTGTCATCGGAGTACAGGACCTTGGTGATCAACTTGGCCAGCTTGTCTTCCGGCAGCCCACTCAATTTGGCCCCAATTTCTCCGCCCCCGCTGGAAAGCATGGACTTCACGTTGGCAATATTGGAGCGAATTTTCCCTTAGTAGTGTCCGGCATCCTTTTTCTTCCAATAGTGTTTGGCTTCGGCCACCACCTTCAGTTTTCCGCCCACAAAACCTTCGGCTCCGACGTCGATTCCCCGCTGAATGTCCAGCAGGTCTTGCTTGCCGATCTTGTCCGGGTCTTTTTTCGCGAACACATTGGTAATCATGGCCTGCACGCCCGCCTTGGCTTCCGCCCCCACAAAGGCCTCGATCTTGAAGTTCAGGGCCATCTGGGAATCCTCCCCAAACAATTTGAAGTCATAGGTCCGGGGAAACTGGACCTCGATTTTGGACAGGGCCTCGGTATGCTCACCATGGGCATACACCCCATCCTTGGTGATTTCACCGGCAAGTTTGGTCTCGTCTCCCGACTGAACCGTCACATTGTCACTGCCGTGGTGGGTCGTCATATTGTCCTCGGTATGGCTGGTACTCAGGGTGGGATCGTTCCCGCTGACCACACTTTCTCCCCCCTTGAATCCAAAATTCCGCTCGGTATTCCCCTCTTCGTGCCCATTTTGACCACCCGCCTTTTTGATGGCCTCGTTCACTCCCCCGAATTCTGCCGCGGGGGTGGCCGTAGAACTGGTTGATCCATCCGGTTCTCGCTGGACGACATCCGAAGTTTTTAGCTGGAAAGGGGGCGGTGGCATGGACCGGGCACCACCACTCGTCTTCAACATCGCGGGGCGATCGGTTCCCTGCGCCTTTTTCCTCTGTGAGGCGTATTTCTTGCTCATTGTCAATGTATAAATGGGTTATGAAATGAATTGAAGAAGTTCTCTTCAAGATATTTCGGTCCCCTTTCGCGGGCAGAGACGAATCAGGGCGATGTCATTTCCGACGGAATCAAATCCATCCCAAGTGGGTTCCAGGCTTGGGAAAAGGGCAGCAGAAAGGCGGTCTCTCAACAAGCAGGTTGAGAGATGGAGAATAGAAGAGTGGGAAAAAGGGGAACGGCGGATGGTCAGGAAGCTCGATTGCCAACTGTCCGGATGAACGCCAGCAAAGATTCGGTGAAGATCACAACATGGGTATACGGCTGGACATGCCAGGCCACCAGCAGGTACTTTTTCCCCGCGGGCTTGGCACCTCGCGGACTGGGAAAGAACAGCAGGATGCCCTGGGACAAGACATAATGGATGAGGGTCACGGCCACCAGAGCCGCGGGAGAGAATCCGAGGAGTAGAAAGGCCCAACTGATGAGGAGAAAAAACAAGACGTGGGAGACCAAATTTCCCATGGGCCCCCGGCGGGTCATGGGCCAGTAGCGGTGGTGTGGTTGGGAAGGAAAGGGAAAGTCCAGCTTCTCCAGCCTCTTTTCGGTTTTGTGGTAAACGCTGAGGAAAGCATCGAACAACAATAGCAGGGCCAACCAACTGAGCCAATGGTCGGGGATCTCCCAGCTCAACACCCCATCAATCCAGATAAAGGTCACTTCCAGCCACAGCGACAGGGCCAGGTCAAGGCCGGCCAACAAGATCAGGGACTTAATCTGGCCGAGGATTTCCTTGGACAGGGGCTGCCGGAAGGCGAGGATCAGCACGCCGATATCGATGATCAGGAAGCAGAGGAGCCCTAAGCCGATGAGGGTATAAACTGGCATAAAAAGGTACAGGGTGGCTTTGAATCTTATACAGTTGAGTGGGGAATGCACCAAGTTAGGGAGTCGACGGAGGCGGGATGGGTAGATTTTATAGGGAAATGAGGTACAAACCCCCAAATTCTTATTCAGGTTCAGGAAGCGGACGCAAGGAGTGAGAAATATTTGGCCGAGAGTTTCAATGCCGGGGGACGGAAGAAAGTAGAACAGAATTGCGGGTCAAAATAAGGCTGTCAGTATGAACCAATCAGCAAGGAGATAAATCCAATTGATCGTCCCATTTTTTAGAATCAAATCTCCGTTAATCGGGAGGTAAAAATTAAGTTTCACAATTCCAGAAAGGATACAAAACGTAGTGCCGGAATAGTTTCGGGGACTTGCGGATAAAGTTTTTGATTCCTTTCCCCGCCCTGATGACAGGGCTTTCAGGGGCTATAGGGTTGTACCTAAGCGCCTTCTGACTGTATATTCGCACTAAGCAACCAAAGAAAGTCTATGTGTCGTCAAAAGGGAACTTCTTAAGTAATATCTCCCCTCGCGGATGTAGAGCGTGAAGTTTCTCCCTTGGCTCCGGCACAGGGATGGTGTGAAACAATAGAAGAAAAATCACCGATTCTCATGAAAACAAGATCAATGCCCGACACGGGGCCGGCTTGTGGTTACCCGAAAACTTCTGCTCGCCCCCGGAATGCCTTGGTTTCGGAAAACAGCGGCTCCGCCGCTGTCTGACAAAGGCCGCCGGGACTCCCGGCGCCCCGGTTTTCCGGGCCGAAACACCCGATTGAGCGGATGGGCACTCCCATCCGATGCCCCTCCCCATTCGGGAGAATGGAAGGATATGATCTGAACCCAAGCCTCCTGAAAAGCCGATTGCCAAAATAGCGTCACCCGACCTCGCCTTCTCCCACCGGAGAAAGCCGTCCCTGAATTCGATCCGGGGACAACAGCGTGACCCAAAGACGCCCCGAAAACCCGCATCTACCTGGCTGAAATTGCCTTTCTACTGCATTTATATCCACTAAGGAAAGTAGCTCAACCCATTTAATGCTCAGAATTATGGATTTAAAAGGAAAATGGGGTCAACCCATTCAGGACTACTATGGCCCCAAACAACTGATTGACCTGGCGCCGCCGGACGACCGACAATTGGCCGCTTCAAGGTTGGAAGTGAACAATCCTTTGTGGATCGAGTCCAATGGTAAAACCTTCGACTTTTTCCTGATTGGCTTGTTCAAAGGCAAACTCGAGCCGGAGGAGGAAGTCCAAAGCTACCTGTTCCTCAATACCCCCGGCAACGACTTCCGCTGGCCCTTCCGGGGAGCGATTACCGGGTATTTTGTGTCGATTGGCAAGCAATATCCCATTGCCCTGCACTCCAACCTCCAAAACATGATCGGCCACCCCAAGGAAACCTGCCTGGCCTTGCCTGAGGAGGAAGTCGACAAATTGGTCCATTTGCTGAAGGGAATCGCCGTGGAAAAGGCCTCCCCCATCAATTTCAACCTCGTCATCAACGCCTACCTCGGGGTCTTGTTGCAGCATGTGTCCCAAATCTTCCATGAGCGGATCGCCGAGGTCCGGGAAGAAAGCAATGTGATCGTGAATTTCCGCCGGGAACTCTCCAACTACTATTCCGACTATGACGTCGTGACCCTCCCCACGGTCAGGTTCATTTCCGACCAGCTTCGGGTCAGCCCCAACTACCTCAGCCAGACCTTGAAAACCCAGACCGGCCAATCCGCCTTGACGCATATTCACAACCACATCGTGGATCAGGCCAAGAAACTCCTCGCCAACCCGGTCCCCTCCATCGGTCAGGTGGCCTATCAACTGGGCTTCGATTACCCCAACTACTTTGCGCGCCTGTTCCGCAAGAAAACCGGCATGTCCCCCACCCAGTACCGGGCCATGCTCTTCGAGGACAGTAAAAAATCTTAACTCCGTTCATTCCCCCTCTCCGTCACACTGGGAAAGAAGGCTTAGGGAACTCAATGAGAACCGGTTTTTGGTTGCTGGTCAATCCTTCTCAGGAAGCCAGGATCAAATTCTGGTTCTTTCTGTTTGGGGCGGGAGGGAAATGAAAACAGGGGGGAAATAAAGGCCGATTCACCAAAATCCATCCAAATACCAAGAGCAATATCCCGATCCGTCCATCGAGCCATTTTCCCAATTGGTCGAACCCTATTCTTTTTCTCTCAAATTTCTTTTATTTGGCATAACTCTTGCGAGTAAATGGGCTGTAACACCATAGTATTGTGTTCATTATTGCTAAATTGCAACGAAATCAAGAGATCTATGAAAAAAGTCGCAACATTATTTACCCTACTGCTGCTGCTGACGGGAATGGGAATGGCCCAGAATCCCGAGGTAGACGAACTGCTGAAATCGGGCCGCAGCCTGATTGACAAAAACGATGCCCTCGCCCTGAAAAAGTTCGAGGCCGTGTTGGAAATCGATGGCAAGCACTACGAAGCCCTCCACGAATCCAGCCTGCTTTACTCCCGGATTGGCAACCGTTTCGATTCCAAAGATGAAATGACCCGTTATTTCCGGAAAGCCAAAGACCTCGCCCAACAAGCCATTGATGTCAATGGTCAGGATCCCGAAGGTTACTTTGTCATGGGAGTCGCCCTGGGACGGATCTCTTTGATTGCCGGTACCAAGGAAAAAGTATCCAACGTGCGGGACATCAAGAAAAATGCTGAGTTGGCGCTGAAGTACAACAACAAGCACGCGGGCGCATGGCACCTGCTCGGTCGGGTCCATTCCGGTGTGGCCAACGCCTCCAAAGCGGAGCGGATCGCCGCCAATACCCTCTTCGGTGGCCTGCCCAAGGATTGCTCCAACGAGCGCGCGGTCTTCTGCTACGAGCAGGCGATCAGCTACCGCCCGGGCTACCTGCTCTACCACTACGACCTCGCAGAAGTCTACTACTTCGCGGAGCAGTACAGCGAGTGCGAAAGCACTCTGAAGAAATTGTTGTCGATGAAAAATGGTACCGAGGACGATCCTGGCATCAAAGTATCTGCAAAGGAGATGTTGTCTCAGTTCCAGTAAGAAAATACATATCGCATAGATGTGGACAGGGAGTGCATAGCACTCCCTCTTTTTTTGCTAAGTTTGCGCCCGTTGGACCGCGAGACAATGCAAAAAACCTTCATACTACTGGCCTTGATCTTTGTTGGCGGCCTGGTTTCCGCCCAGGTCATCAATACCGAAAAGAAGCGCCTCAACTCCTCCGAAGAGGGTTGGGATGGCAGCTGGGACGTCGGCTTTTCCCTGATCAAAAATACCCGGGAGATCCTTCAGTTTACCAACCGGGTGAATGTTCAGTACCGCAAGAACAACCATACCCTCCTGCTCCTGAACGATGCCAATATCATGCGGGTGAACCGGGACCAGCTCCTGAACCGGGGATTCCTCCACGCCCGCTACAACTACGAGGTGAACCGGGCCCTGATCCCGGAGGTATTTGTCCAGGCCCAATACAACCAAATCTGGAAGATTGACCTGCGCTTCCTGACCGGCGCGGGACCCCGCTTCCGCCTCCTCGCCAACGACACCTCCAGCCTGTATATGGGTGCCCTCCTGATGTACGAATACGAGCAGATCACCGATGGCATCGAATACAACCGGGACATGCGCTTCAGTGCCTATATTTCCGGCCATTACCAGTTCAATCCCTGGGTCCAGCTGGACCACATCACCTATTTCCAGCCCAAGGTGAACGATTTCTTCGATTACCGGGTTTCTACGGAGACCTCCCTGCGGTTTGGAATTACCAGCCGCCTGGGCTTCAAGACGATGTTTTCCCTCAGTTACGATGCCCGGCCGCCGGACGATCTCCAAAACACGTTTTACTCGTGGGTCAATGGCCTTTCACTGACTTTCTAAATGACGCCCCAGGAATTCTATACCCAAACGCCGTCGGACTGGATCAAGATCCTGCGGTTTGTGCGCGACCTCCAGGAAGGCCTCAGCCGTGGATTGGCCCACAAAGTGAGCCCCTACCCCAACCTTGGTCGGCACAAAACCCTGGAAGGCAGCATTTACGACCCCAATATTTTCGGGACAGTCGACGGTGACAATGGCGGCTGGGGCCATATCCGGGTCCGGAACGTAGTCCATCCCGCCTGCATCGAGAAAATCGCGGAACTGCTGGGGCTCACGCCCTTGCAGGTCCGGCAAGTGGCCTGGTGGCAGGGCACGATCTGGCCGGATGGTCGCTTCGCGACCCGACCGTATATGACCGGACTGAGGTCCGGCCCCGCCTTCTTGCGCAAGCAATTGGAACGGCTGGCGACACCGCCCGATTTAGAGGAGCTCGGCTTCACCCCTTCCGATTTGGTCCTCGATATTTTGCCCGTTCCTCCCCGAAATGTGCGCCCCTCGGTGGCGGCCCCCGGCGGTTTACTCCGTGCGGGATCGGACGATATGATCTACAATGCCCTGGTCCTCCAGGCCGGGATCATCAACTTCTTCCAGGACAGCCAAGGTTCGGAATCCCCGGGCCTGAGCCTCCTCTTCGAAGAGCAATCCGTCCTCCCCCTCCAACGTCTCCTCGAGCAATTGATTCATACCTATTCCGTGGGCCGGGCCCAGAGCCGCTGGGAATTGGAGAAGAGTTGGATGATGCAAATGCCCTTGGAATTTGAGGGTGGCTCTGGAG
Organism: uncultured bacterium; assembly: GCA_963923035.1. Taxonomy (GTDB): domain Bacteria; phylum Bacteroidota; class Bacteroidia; order J057; family JADKCL01; genus CAWUKT01. The sequence continues at coordinate 100,457 of CAWUKT010000012.1, read as the reverse complement.
CGGATCAGGACCTCCCGGAATTCCCAGATGTGGCCCTGCCGGAAATGCTGCCGACCGAAGTCGACGAGGTCCGCCAACGGATCGAACAATCCAAAGTGCCGCTGCGGCTATTGCCCCTGGCAAACCAGTTGCTTTGGGTCCAGTACATCGACCGGGCGGAATTGCGGCGCTGGCCGGGTGGCGAGGTCGTGGAAACGCGCCCCACCAAGGGCCGCCTGCTCGGGATGGATGCCTCGGAGCAGTACCTCGTTTACTTGCTCATGGGCCACCTGCTGGTGCACGATTACGCCAGCCAGCAATGGCTGGAAGCCTTTCCCGGTGAGGACTTTGTCTTTGCCGATGCCTTCGACCAGGAGAGCGGGTACATGTGTTCGCTGGGCAAAGGAGAATTGATCCGCTTGCTGGAATTGCGGGATGCACCGGTGGAGGTCGTGCGGAGTCGGGATGGAAAATTCTTGTGGTTGGAAGACAAAGACGCCAATGGCGGCATCTACGGAGCGGATTCGGGCTGGCTTCTGGCCGAGCCGGGATTCCTCGAATTGCCCCACGACCCGCCTTTCCTTACCCCAGACGGAGCCGTGACCGTGCTGTCGAGAAGTGCGATGGAAATCATGGAAGAAGTCCTGCAAGAATCCATTCGCAGCTACGAAGAACTCGCCCTGGACTCAGAATTGCAGCAAACGGCCTTCTGCCTGCGGGCGGATCAATGGTGGATTTTTGCCTTCAATATTCTCTGGATTGATCAAAAGGCAATTTGGCGGATGGACATGCCCATTACCTGCGCGGGCTTCTCGGAAGACCACCGCCACTTGTTCCTCGCGAACCGCGAGGAAATCCGTATCCTGCGCCTGAACGGCTTGGGACACCCCGAGCATTTGGAACGGATTGCCCTCCCCTGAACTGTTATTTGACCATTACCCGCTGCACATCCCGAATTCCTTCTCCCTCCAAAACCAGCAAATAGGAGCCGGCCGCCAACTCATTCGCAAAGAAGAAATGATTGGATGCTCCTGCGGGGAAAGCACCTTGGGTCACGACCTTGATTTCCTGGCCCATCACATTGAACAAGCTCAATTTCCCTTCAAATTCCCGGTCGGCCTGCACCGGAATGCAGGTAATCGCACCCGCCGGATTCGGATAGACAGCATTCATCGCAATACCCATGGCCAGTTCGTCGTCGATGGCGACTGGCTGAAGCACGTCAAATTCCCAGTTGCCCTGGGGAGCGGGCATCGGGCGGACCTGCATCTTCCCGGAATTGCTCAGGGCCTGGATATGGTAATGGATGCGGGTGCCGTAGGGCTGGGCGGGGATGTCCGCGGACCAGGTATCGGTCGCCGCATTGGTGAGGGTCATGGGGATGGCTGTAAAGCCCTGAGAGGTATCGGTGGAGTAGAACAAATTGGCGGAGGCAATGCCAGAGGTGTGGCGGATCCAGGCATCGACGGTATAGTCGTTGACGGGATCGTTGGTGTCGCGGAGTCGCTGGTGGGCGATGAGGAGCGGCTGCTGCGCCCCGATGGCCCGCGTGATGCAGTGCAATGCGCCCCCGGCCTGAATGATCTGGTTGCAGTTGATGCCCACGACTTTATAGCCCGGGAGCGACTCCTCCAAGATGCGGAGGGCCGTGGAATCGTAACGCTCTTCGTAGACCGGAACGAGCAGGGTCTTGTTTACGAACACATTGTTCGTGTAGGTCCGGTAATCGCCCGGATCCCACCAAGGGCCATCGTCGGGATACTGGTTGCTGCCGTCCGGCGGCATCTCAATGCGCACGACCCGGTAGGGTGTCCCCCAGACTGAATTGTAATTGGAGAGGATGTACTGGAGGTTGGCCTCGATCTGGGGGCCGTCGGCCACGCCCTGGGGATACTCTCCCACCAACAGGGTCTCCTCGTCGAGGAGGCGCATGTGCATGTCGATGTGGTGAATCCCATCGTACGGCAAGGTGGGCATGGTGATGTTCCGCGTGATCCCCATGAACTGCTGCATGATCGAATCGACCCCGACCTTGTCCCGCACTGTAGTATTGAATTGCCCGCCAAAATCATTTTCTTCCAGCACCAACTCCGATGAAAATGCCGTCCCAAATCCATCGATGTGGAAATTGCCGCCGGTGTGGACGATGTCATACGGCGCGACGGTGGCCGAGTACAGGTCGTAGTCAAGAATCTTGGACAGGCGCAAGGGAATGGTATCGTCGCTGGGCCGGGGCCGGTTGTAAATCCAATCAACAAAAGCCACCGAATCGATTTCATTTTTGTAGACCGTATTGGCGCCGTAGTCGCGGAGCCAGACCGTATCGAAGTCACTCAGGACGAAGTGGACCCGGTTGGTGGGAATTCCCGCCGAATTGAGGCTGTTAAGGACGGTATTGGAGTCGGAACAAATGACGAGGACCTCGGCTTCTTCGATGGCGTAGCGGATGATCTCGCGCACAGTGGTCGGGTACTGGGTCCAGGTGACCACGAGGTACTCGATCTCTTCCCATTCCGCCATGGTCCGAACGGGCATGGTGGGGGGCGTGACGAATCCTCCCGCCGCGGCCGCGCGGGACGCGGTATAGGCCGGGATGTCGGCGACTTCCTGCGGGGTCAAACCGATGGGCAGGCCGTTTTGGGCGGCGAGGGTGGAGGTCAGGAAAACGAATACGAGAAACAACAGCTTTTTCATGGGATGCAAATCGAGATTGTGGTTTCAAAATACGATTTGGGGAATGTTGCTGCAAGGAAAACACCCCGGACCTGCATTCGTGTCTTGGAGGCGGCGATATCAGGGACTGCGTTTCCCGTCTCCCCTCCCCTACATTTTCCTTATATTTACCCTACCATGAGAAACAAAAATTTTGGTATCTGGATGGTTCCGGTCCTGATCCTGTTGGGGACAAGTGGAATCTGGCTGTACCGCATTACTCGTCCCCCCACCGAACTCGAGAAGGTCCTGGCGATCATGGAGCAATACCACCTCGGCGAGGAGGAAGATTGGGAGGACCTGGAGGACGAGTACCGGGATTACGAAGACGTGATGAGCGGCTATATGGCGGTCTTTTTCCTGGAGGACCGGCTGGGAGGTCGCTATGGGGACATCGAAAGCCCCGGCCTTTTCTCCCGCACCAATTATTTCATTTCTCCCGACCTGCCCCAAAAAGACTACCTCCTGGCCCAGGCCAAGGGGCTCTACAAGCTGGAATACCTCGATGAATTCGAATACCATGTGCTCCAGGAGCAGGTGCGGCTGGGACGGCTGCAAAGCCTCGAGGCCATGCTGCTGTGGTACGACCAGTACGAGAACTTCATCAACCTGCATGCCAGTGAAAACGACTACGGCAACTTCATGTACAACCTGGAGAAGGCCGGATGGCTGGACCAACGGGGCCGGGAAGTCTTGGAGCAAACGCTGGTCGCGGATGCCTACCATTTTGATCCCCGCTACTTCTTCCGCTACCTGAATCACTGCCATGTCCTCCCGGTCGATGCATGGTCCTTGAAGTCACCCCTCGCGGCGGAGGAGGCCTACCGAAAGGTCGCCGAATTTGATCCCTTGCTGGAATTCCAGCATTTCTCCATCAAAGCCCTGCCCAACGCCATCGAGGGGGCGCCCGAAATGGTCGAAGTAGAAATCGACTTTGGAAATGAAATTCTCCGGGACCGCTATTCCCTGCGCCGGCCAGTCGACAACCCAATGCCGAATGGCGGCCCCGACCAGGGAATTGCCGCCGTGCCCGAAGAGGCCTTCCGCATCTTCAATATGCGGCTCCGGTCCCAGGGCAGCCCCTTGTTCCTGGCCGAAATGCGCCCCGAATGGGGCTTGTACGGCTCCTTTCCGCCCGACTCCATTTACTTTGTCCTCCGCGAATGGCCGATCGTCGCCAATTTCCCCTATATCGACTCCTGGTACGAAGCCCAGGTGCCCTACCGACGCATGAAAAAGGCTTCGGTGCAACGCCTGGTGGCCTTGGTGGCCCTCGGCCTCGAAGGAGATTCGTTGACGGCGGCGGAGCAGGACCAATTGGCGCACGAGATATGGCTGAAATCGCCCCAGGAATTCCCGGAAGCCTTGGCATCGGCACCCGGCTGGGGCCTGCGGTTCCCGAGTGATCCCAACTGGGACAAGGCGGCGCTCACCACCCAACTGAAGCAGCTGGAACAGCTGTCGCGGGGCGAGATTCCGGCCAGCGAATTCCGGATTTTTGCCGACTACGATGATGTTCCTACGGGTTTGTTGCACCGCTTCAACCAAAGCAATTTCTCCGAAAAGAACTTGCAAGACCAGTACACCGACCCGGACTTGCAGTGGGAATATGAGATTGGCCCCGTCGTCAACGTATGGCTGGAGGCAGTGCTCCCGGAGAAGGAATTGTATGTCACCACCCTGACCAACTGGGATGCCTTCCTGGTCTATGGTCCCAAGGAAATGATCAGCGGAATCGAGGATGATTTCGGATCCAAGGACTACGAAAAACTTTACGATTAAAACTCCCTTTTGGAATAACCATGAAACGAAACCTGATTGGCATTTGGATCATCCCGGTCATCTTTTTCCTGGGCGCGGCGGCGATTTGGACCGTCCGCATCCTGACCCCTCCTACGCCTCTGGAAAAAATATTGGAGGTGTTTGAGGAATACGAAATTGGGGATGGCAACGACCGGAAAGTCCTGGAATGGGACTATGGGGACAACCCCGAGTACCTGACGGTGGAGGAGGCTGTGGATTTGTTGGCGGAAAATTGGATCGGATACGAAGAGTTGGATTGGGACAAAGAATTCGCGGTGGAAATCGCCTATTATATGTCGGAGCCGGGCCCGAAGGCCGACCGCCTGTCGCGACAGGTGGATGGCTTTGCGAAGTTGGGCCTGTTCAGTTCCGAGGAAGAGCAATTGGTTCGGGATGCGATTGCCAATGGCCGAATCATCCGCTTTCGGCAATTGCTGGCCTGGATCCAGAATTATGAGTCCTACTGGAAGTCGGAAAAATTGACTCCGCTCAAAGAATCCTGGACCCAACTCGCCCAATCCGGGTTCATCACCGAGGCCAATCTCAAAGGCCTCAATGAATTGCACCGCGCTTCCTTTCACCAAACCGATCCCCGGCAGATTCCCGCTTATTTGAGCCACCATACAGCTGCCGCCGTCCTTGACTTTCAACCCGATGATCCCCGGAAGATGGAAGCCTTGTACCGGCAAATTGCCACGGTCCACCCCGATTTGGCGTTTGAATCCATCTCCGTCAAGGCCGAAAAACGAACGTCCCTCATCCTCGAGGACCACATTGATATCGAAATTGACTTTGGCGACCAGGTCCTCCGCGACCAGATCCCCATGCTCCGGCACAGTCTCGAACTGGTTTCCGGAGAGCATTATGGCGTCCAGGCCGATCCCCAATTGATGGTCCGCATCTTCAATATGCGCCTCAAATCCAAAGGTGACTACCGCCGCATCTACGAGTTGAAACCCAGCCCCCCGGTGGCCCAGGTTTTCCTGCCGGATTCCATCCACTACGTCCTCTACAGCGACGAGCAATTCGCCGATTTTCCCATTTTCCCCAACCTCTACCTCCTCAAAGACCAGGGCTACCCAGTCTCCAAGACCTGCGTCCGGGACATCCTCACCTGGACCCAAAAGAAAGAGCTGTTGGAACTCGGAAACCGGAGCCTGGATGAAGTCACCCAAGAGATTTGGCTGAAGTCCCCCTCGACCTATTACGAGGTCCTCGCCCTCGCCCCCGGAGTGACCACCGTTTATTCCGCCCAACCCGAGTTTCAGGCCTCGGTGTTCCGCACCTTGCTGGACGACCTCATTGGCGAAATCGGGGGTAACCTGAAAACACTCCAGTACAAGGTGGAAGCAGAATTGGGGGGAAAAACCATCGACCTGTATCCCGAAATCGACACGTATGAGCGGAGTTCACTCACAACCACATTGGTGGCAGAAGACCGCGGATCCTACGCGTACATGACGCCAGCGTTCCATTTCCTCAACCTCAACGCGGAAAACCGCCGCATGAAGGAACGGATCCAATACCTCGGCATGGTCAATGGCCAGGCCCACTTGATCATTGCGCCGGAAGAAGACGTGCAGGATTTGACCTGGCGGTTTTTGGGGACTTGTTTCAATTGAGCCGGTCGGGCGACCGGCCTTCGAGGAAGGCCAGGAGGCGCTCCTGTTCGCGCTCCCAGTGGAGCTCGGCAGCCGCTGAGCGGCTGGCTTGGTGGTGCTTCCGCCACGTATCCGCAGCCATCAGGTTCCGGATCCGACCGGCAAGTTGCTCGGGGCCCCGTTCTTCTTTGCCCAGTACTTCCCCTACCCCATACGATTCACAGACCCGCCGCATCTCCGGCAAGTCTGCCACCAACACGGGCAGCCCCGCCTGGATATAGTCAAACAATTTATTGGGCAGGGCGAGGTGATAGCTCATGCCGCGGTCCTCTTCCAAACTCATCCCCAAGGATGCCTGCGGTGTAATGTCAGCCAGTTTGGAATAATGCGTCCAACCCCACAATTTGACCCGTTCCCCCACTCCTTTTTCCTCTACCCGCTTCCGCAACTCCTCCTCCAAGGGACCACCACCCACCAACCAGAGGGTATGCTCCGGCAGAAATGCCATCGCATCCACCATCAACTCCAATCCCCGCCCCACATTCAATGCGCCCTGGTAAATCAGGATATTCCCCGGCGTGTCCCGCAGAGGTGCTTCCGGCTTGCGCAGGGGCACATTCCGAATGACGTGGACGGGAAGTTGGTACAGGTCAGCATAGATGTCGGCGATGCTTTGGTTGACGGTCGCAGCCGAATCCACCCTGGGAAACAATCGCCGCTCCAGCCAAAGCCAGATCCGCCGGGTGCCCGGCCGGTTGATCAGTTCCGGGACTTCGGTCCAGTACTCATGGGAATCGTAGACAATCCGCCGTCCGCGCAGCCGGGCCACCATCCAATTGGGCAATAAGGTGTCCATGTCGTTGGCCCAGAAGACATGGCAACGGCGAAAGAGGAGGAACCAGAAGAGTCGGAAATTGAATTCGAGGTAGAACCACTTGCCGGATTCGAAGAGGAGGCGCATGCGGCGGGTCGCGTAAGTCCGTTCCGGCAGGGGTTGGGAGCTGCGCTTGCGGCGCCCTACCAGCAAGACCTCGTAGCCCGCCTCGACGAGGGTTTGGCAGGCCCGGTCCACCCGTTGGTCCATGCTGAGGTCATTGGTGACCGAAATGATGACGCGCTTTCCCATCGCGCACCAAATTAGTCAATTGTTGGGAGGGGACAAGGCAAGGATTTGTCCCTGTCCTCGCCCCCTCCTGTGAATCTGCCCGCGCTAGCGGATGACGAGCGTCGTGGAGTAAATTTGACGGGCCGTTTCCATGTTGATCATGTAGGTCCCGGCCGGAAGGTGGTTCACGGAGAATACCCACTCGCCCTGGGCGTCGCGGACCTGGGTCGTGCCCAATTCCTTGCCGGTCAGGTCGCGGAGGACCAGCTTGCCCTGGGATTCGTCACCGAGGTCAAAGCGCAGGGTGACCTGGTCGGTGGCGGGGTTCGGGAAGGCTTGCAATTGGGGAGAAATGATTTCCATGGAGCCACTTTGCTTCAGGAAAGCCGAGGCACCCGTGGAATTGCAGACTGTTTCACAGGTAGGATTCTGGCCCGGCAGGACCGGCACCCACTCTTCGTGCCAGATACCGGCCTTCATGCAACGCATCTTGACGTGGGTCGGAATGTTGGGAGTCGCGGTGGGCGGACACGGGATGGACAATTCGGTATGCTCGTGGACCTGGCCGGTGGAAGGATCGGGGGTAAGAATGGTTTTACAACAACCCGCCGAATCACAGGGAACGGTGACCATCCATTGCGGAACTGTGGACCATTCGGCCCCATAACAGTCCTTCAAGGTGGTCGGTGGGGCCACCTCCACCGAGGCGTAACACGCCGACGGTCGAATATTCGTCACCGGATGCCCCATCGCCAAGACGATCTCCTTGATCCCGGCCAAGTGGATTTTGGTGGCATCCCAACAGGTCAGCAGACAACCCGAACCACTTGTATTGGCCAGCCACTCATCTGTGACCCGGAATTGGAGTTGGCCGTTGCAGATCCGGGTCTGAAAGGTGATGGACATCAAAAGGGTACATCCCGGGTGCGTCGGCAAGGTCACATTCGTGAACATCACCTGTTGTTCCGGCCCCCAGGCGGTAGAGCAGGTATCACAAGATTGCGCAGCAAGATGATTGGGGAAGAGCAGGAATATACCCAGCCCTACCCACAGGGTAAGCAGTAAATGTTTTTTCATTTTAAAAAGGGTGATTATGTGATAAAGATTCTGAAATAATTTACCTGAGATTCGTTATTCAATCAATACTAAACAGCTCAAAATCTTTCTCCTTTCCCTTGATCTTCCGTTCATTGTACCGAGCCCCGCTTCCTCCTTTGCGTTCCAATGGGTTTTCAGATAAATTGCACTCTTGATGATGATCCGAGGTAAATATTGGTTGCTGGGATGGCTCCTATTGAGCTTGGTGGCGTGTGCTCCCCCGATGGAGACCGGCGTCCTGGCTACTGAATCCGGCACCCTCGTCCGGCCCCATTTCGACAAGGGCCAATCCTATTCGGTCATCAGAACCATGAAAGAAACGCTCAAAGCCACGGACAGCCCCCAGGGAAGTTGGGAGATGAACAATACGATTGAACGGGAGTGGGATTATGTGGTGAGCAAAAAGAAACGGTCGGGGCAATCGGTCCACGATGGCAACCTCACCCGGCTCAAGATCGTCTTCGATCTCCCGCCCGAGGATCCCCAAATCTTCGATTCCGAGACCAACTCCTCCGGCCCTCTCGCCAATGCCTACCGCGGCTATGTCGGCGGGGCCTACCAGTTGGTATATTCTCCCTGGTTCGCATTGGAAAAAATCTCCGCCGAACCCGGTTTCATTGAGGAGGATATGTTTCGGAAAAATGAAAGCTACAATGCAGGCACCTGGTACCAGGAAAAGGCCGCGCTGGAGTCCTTTTTCCCGACCGTCGGGGAACAGATTCGGTCTCCCTGGGAACGCCATTTCGAAGTCCGTTGCTTTTACCCCATTGCCGTGGACGCCACCTACTCGCTGACGGAGGCCGCCCCCAACCAATGGACCATTGAAATGAATGGCACGGTCTCGCCGCCCAGCGACCGGGTTCAGACGGACGAAATGGGCTTCAAAATTGACTATGCCTGGCAGGGAAATATCTCGGGGACCTATGCCGTCGATTCCGAGAGTGGACGGCTGCTGCGGGGGCAGCACCAACTGGACCTCACCGGGACCTGCTCGATGCAATTGCCCGACGAGAGCCAGGTTGATTTTCCCGTCACCCTCCAACAAACAGAAACGAGCATTTTCACCTACCCTTAATTCGCGTTCATGTTCAAAAAGAAAACCATTCGGATTGAGTTTTACGATGTGGAGTTGGGTCGCACGATTGGCTACGACGAGCAAAAGTTAAAGCGGATTCCCGAGAACTTTGACTACGAGACCTTCGTGGAAATCGGAGACAATCGGTATACGGTGGTGGGGGCAGAGCCGAAAGAACGCAAGGAATTGAAGAAGGCGGAAGTGCTGGTTCTGCAAATCAAAAAGGTGGAACGGCCGGAGCATCTGGAGGAGAAAAAGCAAGCCCGGGAAGAGAATCCCCACGCGGAAATTTTCTCGGAAAAGAACGCCATCCACCCGAGCCAGGTCATCTCCGAAGCCTCCATCCAACCGCGCCGCACCTATTTCTCCCCCTCCAAACCCGACGAGTTCCCGGCCTTCACCGGCAGCAAAGAGGGCAAGCACCTCCTCGAAATGGGCGCTTGGGAATGGCGACAAGCCGAATTTGCCCACGAAGTCTTTGCCGAGGCCATCCGCAACGAGTTCTTCAAGATTGAAAAGGCCCGCGATAAATACGCCCTCGAAGACCCGGTCCGCACGGTCTTCACGCAGCAGCACCGCCGTCTCTTCGCCGAGCGCCCGCTCGGCAAACTCGACCTCGACGCGGAGGCGCTGCGCAGTCAATTTTTTCCCGACGCGAATCCCCTCGATGGCGTCACCTTCATGAAATCCGATGGATTTGCCGACGGCGGCTTCGCCTTCCGCTTGCCTTCGGGCATCCCCTTGTACGGGATGGAAATTGGCGAGCGGGTCCGGCACCTCGCCCTCCTCCCGAATGGCCCCCGCCAGGTCCACCTGGTGGAGGCGGACATCCAAACCATGCTCGAATTCATGCAGGCAAATTCCCTACTGTTGGTGGATTGGAACCACCGCCAGATCCTGCGGGCGACCCGGGAAGACCTCGCCGCCTGGCTGGACCTTGAAGCCGACGAGGAAGAAGAAGCGGATCACATTCCCTGGACAGGTTCCGGCGAAGAGCCGGAAGAAACGAATGCCGGGGAGCCCGGTCCCGGCGAACTGGTGGCGGTCGTCAAAGACGGAACGGAAGACCACGGGATGGCTTTGGTGACGGAGGAAACCGAGGAGGCGGAAACGGATGCCGAGCCCGCAGTAGTGGCGGAGGCAGTCGAAGGGGAAGATGAAGCCGAAGTCAATGCAGCCGAGGAGGAAACCCTGGAAGATGTCGTGGCGGCCTTGGAAACTGAGGCAGCTGAGGAGACGGAAGCAGTCGCCGAAGACACCACCGAAGGTGAATCCGAAGCAGACGAGGCCATTGCGGAGGAAGCCGAGCCACTCCCGGAATTGAAGGTCATCGAGCTGGATGATTTGACGGGAGAAGAGGAATAGGACTTTCCCCTACCGATCCAACCAAGCCTTGAAGCCGGAGACCCGATCCCGGCTCACAATCACATCTTCGCCCGGCGCCGGGCTCAGGGTCAACTGCAAACGGTGGTTGAAATGGGGCTCAATCCGCTGGATACTCTCAATGGACAGAATGAATTTTCGATTGACCTGGAAAAAACGGGCGGGGTCCAGAATGTCCCGCAATTGCTCCAGGGTAAAATCCACGACCGTCTGAAAGCCCTCCTGAGTGCAAAGGCAGACGTACCCCGATTGGGATTGGAACCAGGCCACGGCCTTGACCGGCACAAAGGACAATTGTTGCCCCTGCTTCACCAGAAACCGCTCCTTGTACTCCACCGGCTTCGATTCCAACAACTGCAACAGCTGCGAATAGTCCTTTTCCTTTTGCGTCGTTTGGTACCGCGCCTTGAACTTCTCAATCGCCTGCTCAAGGGCGGCTTCTTCGATCGGCTTCAGGATATAATGAAGGCCGTCCACCTGGAACGCCTTGACCGCGTAGTGGTCGTAGGCGGTGACAAAAATGACCGGAGCAGTGACCTTGACCTTCCGAAATATCTCAAAACTCAGCCCATCGGCCAGCTCCACGTCCATGAAGATCAGATCAGGTTGTCGCCCCTCCCGCAATTCTTCGACCGCATCCTCCACCGAATCGATCCGGGGCAGGACCGAAGCATCCGGCAGGTGCCGTTGGACCAAGCGGTGCAGGCGCTCCGCCGCGGGGAACTCGTCTTCAATGATCAGAATGCGCATAGGATTGGATCTTTAAGAGGGGCAAATCCACCCGAAACAGGCCGGCCTCCTGGCGAACCTGAATTTCCTTGCCGCCGGTCAAGGCGTAACGGCGGCGGATATTTTCCAAGCCCGTTCCCGTTCCTTCGGCAGGTTTGGGACGGGGCTGAATGGGATTTTCCACGCGCAACCACGCGTCTTCATGGGTATAAACCCGGATGTCCAGGGGTTGCTTCTGCCGGAGGACATTGTGCTTGATGGCATTTTCGACGAGCATTTGAAGGGCCAGGGGAACAATGAAATGATTCCGGAGATCGTCGGGGACATTGATGTCCACCTTCAGGGCCTCCCCAAACCGAATTTGCATCAGGTACAGGTAGGCCCGCACATTTTCCAGCTCCTCCTCCACCGACACCACTTCTTTCCCCGTGGATTGCAGGAGATAGCGGTAACTCCGGGCCAACTGCTCCACCGCCCGGACCGCGTCCTCAGGCCGCTCCGGGATCAAGGCACTCAGCGTATTCAAGCTGTTGAACAGAAAATGCGGATTGACCCGGCTCTTCAGGTTGTCCAGCTGAGATTGGAGGGATACCCGCTTGAGTTCCTCGGATTGCAGGCGGCTTTCGTTCCAGCCGACGGCGGAATAAATGGCCTCGTAGGCGCCCAGGAACAAAAAGTTGAACAGGATGCTGACCACGAATATCCGGAAGTAGGGCGGGTGGTTGTCGACCAGGTTGAACAGATCGGACAGGACCCGGTCCACTATCAGTTCGCCCATGAGGGTCACCAAGGTCACAAAAGACAGCACGATGACGAGGCTGATCGACAAGCGCTTGATGGCATCTCCCACTTCGGGCCAGCGTTTCCGCAGCTGGATGATCTGGAAGCGGTTGAATTCCCAGTAGAGGAACGTGTAGACAATGGACGACAACAGGACATAAAAATACACCTGGCTGTTCGGCATTTCCCTCGGGGTCATGATAAGGAAGTTGACCACGACTCCCGCCAGGGGAACCCCCAGAATCCGGAACCAAACGTCGTTGAAACGCAGGTATTTTCGGTTATGTTCCTTTCTGCTCACCCGCTTGTTTCCCTAAAAGAACACTTTATACTGGACATCTGGAAATAATCCGCGCTGATAAACCGTCCCGATTTTTTCCGTCCGCGGATTGTAGCCAAACTGGAAGATGTTCTGGTAATTCGCCACGTTCTGGACGTCCACTTGGAACTGCTGGGACCAATTGCTGTGGTTCATCCGAATCCCGGCCTTGATGTCTGCCCGGAAATAGGGATCAAATTGTTCGGAAAAGGCCTCGTTGTCGAGCCGCACTTCCGCTCCGACCTCCCGGCTCCGGACCAGGTCGATGGGGGTAAATCTCCGCCCGCCGGCCACCGTCACCTTGGTATCGAAGAACAGAGCCGTATTCTCCGTCAACTGGAACTCGGTCCCGGCCAGGGCATTCACGACGTAGTTGCCATTGAAGGCCGTATTCCGCTCGATACCGTCGCTCCCGGTATATTTCGATTCAAAGAGGGAGGTCGTCAACAGGAAATAATAGCCCTTCTCGTAGAACTTTTCCAGCGTCAATTCCAGGCCGTAGTTGTAGCCGGTGCCTTCATTGACGAGGTTGATCTCATCCGGAATGGTGAAGTCGGTCCCGGCATTCAACATGGAGAAGCTCGACGCAAACGAGTTGACCGGAATATTGTAGAGGTACTGGTAATAGACCTCGGACTTGAAGCGCAGGTTGGGGCGGATCAAATAGTCGTAGGCCAAAACGGTATGGAGGCTCCGGCTGAAATCAACCCCCGAATTGGGCAGACCATCGGTTTCATCCCGCACAAAATAGACGGGCAGGGGCTGGATTTGGCTGTGCATCCCGCTCCCCAAACTCAGGGACTGGGACCCGGCGAACTGGTATTTCAGGCTGAGACGGGGTTCGAGGGAATGGGAATTGGAAAAGGCGAAGTGCTGGCTGTGGAGGCCGGTATTCAGGGTCAGCAGGTCGTTGAACTTGTGCTTCAATTGGGCGTAGGCCTGGATCAGGAGGGCATTGCCCTGGAAGTCTCGGTCGTAAAAGGTGCCCAAGGGCGTTTCGGTGCTGTCCAGAATGTCCAGCAGGTACACATCTCCGATGATGCCAACGTTCGTCGTATTCCGCGCATTGAACTTGCGGTTGAGCTTGTAATTGGCCGACACCTTGCTTTGCCGCCGGTCGAAGCCCTGCAAATCGATGGATTCCCGCGTGAACAGGTCCAGCGAATCGATGTTCCCCAGCGTCTGGTTCAAGGAAGCCGACAGCACCAGCTTGGAATAGGTCTTGTCGTCCAGGAACAGGGTATGCTTGGCGCCGAAGATCGCCGTATTGGATTCGAAGCGCAGGTCCTGGTTTTCATTGGAGTACAAGTTATTGTCACCCGCACTTTCCCCCAGGAACTCGATATTGCTCAGGCCCCCAATTCCAAAGAAGGAAAACTGCCCGGCTTTTTTCGTCGGAATGTTCACCTTGAAGGTCAGGTCCTGGTACTGGGGAATGGCCGCTCCTGTGCCCAAACTGACGCCCAGCGCACTTACCAAGCCCAGGGTCGAATAGCGGTAATTGGCCAGGAAGGAAGATTTATTTCCCTTCTTGAACGGGCCTTCGGCGCCGAACTCAAAGCCGTTGAAGCCGACCTGGCCGAGGAATTCGTATTTGTCGGAATTGCCTTTGCGCAATTGGAGGTCGAAGACGCCGGCGAGGGCATTGCCGTACTCGGCGGGGAAAGCGCTGGTGAGGAAGTCCGAATTGCGGAGGTTATTGATATTGAGCATGCTGACGGGCCCGCCCGTCGTACCCAAGGCCGCGAAGTGGTTCGGGCTGGGAATGTCGATGCCTTCGAGCCGCCACAGGACGCCGGTCGGCGAATTTCCCCGAATGATGATGTCATTCCGGTCATCGCTGGCGCCACTGACGCCCGCATAGTTCTGGGCCATCCGGGCCGGATCCTGCAAACTGCCCGCATAACGGGCCGCTTCTTCTACCGAAAAGGACCGGCTGCTCACCGTCGCCATTTCATTCACCTGCAATTGCCGCTCCTCCGTCCCCGTAATTTCCACCGTCTCCAATTCCACCACCTGCTCTTCCAATTGCACCCGGACCATGACCTCTTTCCCGGAATTGACGACCAAATTGGGAACGGTTTGGATCGCGTAGCCCGGGGCCTGGACCACGATGGTCTGGCGGCCGTAGGGTACGCCCTCAATGCGGAAGTCGCCGTCGCCATCGGAGATGGCGCCCAGCGTCGGACTCGAATTTTGAATGATGACCATCGCCCCGACCACTGGCGCTTCGGAGGCCTTGTCGATCAGGCTGCCCTTGACGACCTGTTGGGCGTGGAGTTGAAGGGCCCCTAATAGCCCCAGCAACAAAAAAGAAGTGATGATGTGCAAACGTACCATGTGGAAATGATTTGATTTCCCAACAAACATGGTGAATAGATCTCCCGCAAGGAATTCACTTTCCACCAAGCATCGTTTGGGGTGGTTGAATTGTTATGGCGGGGGATGAATCGTCAGGGGTACCCGATCCGTGGTTAGAAAAATAATGACTCCTTCGCAGTCGCTTCCATCGGGTAGTTTTAGCCTAAACCACCGAACCCCATGAAGAAATTTGCCCGCCTCCTCCTCCCTCCTGTTTTCCTCCTCCTGACCCTCTCCGCCTGTTCCCCGGGGATTTACGTCAACTTCAAGGGCGTCGGCCGACCGAATTGCGCGACCGCCAGCGATCCCCTGACCGTCCAGCTTCACAACGACAGCAAGACTCCGATTTCCAATATCTACTTTGAGACGACCGGTTGCCCGGTGGATTTTGGCGGCCTGGACCCCGGCGAGACCAGTTGCCCCTTCCCCGTCGAACCCTTCTACTCCGACTTCGATTTCTCCATCACGATCCACCGCAGCAGCATGATGGGCAATGAGTATACCCGCGCCGATGTCCCCGTAGATTCCCACCGCCTGATCACCGAGGGCAATTACAAAATGTCTTTCCGGCTGGAAGGCAGGAGCTACAAGCTGTACCTGATCTACTTCAAGTTTGAGGAAGTGTAATCAGGAAATAGAGAACGAAAAAAGCCATCGGAACCCGAAAGTCCCGATGGCAAGATTGCAATTCGATAGTCATTCCTAAAACCGATTGCAGGGTTGAGATGGCTCCCGATTAGCGGAGGGCCATGGCGTAACCCTGGCTCGGGTGGTAAATGTACATGTGGGCGTTGCTGTTGGCTCCCCATGCGGAGGCATTCTGGGCCAACTGGGTCAGCGAAACGTTCTCCATGTAGACGAAGTCGCCGTTCTCATCCACGTAGGCATTGACATACTCGGTTCCCCACTGCTGGCGAACTTCAGATGTGGTCGCCCAGTCGTACGCTACAAACAGATCATCCTCAATCTGCCCGTTCATGATCAATTGGATGTGGTAGACCTCCCCGTCGGCATTCTCCTGAACCGCCGAAATTTGAAGGACAGGCTCTTCCAATCCCGAAGCAGCGAAATCGGTCCACTGCGCCGGCCAATTGCCCCAATAGCCACCCTGAGACTGGATTTCTTTGAAACCAGTGCAGCCAATACGGGTCTGGGCGTTCAGGCCGACAAACATAAAGAGGCAGAAAGAAGCGATGATAAAATTTTTCATGATGTGTTAAGTGTTAATGGTTTTTCGGTTGCGTTGATGCGAAAGTAGGGGGCGCCCATGAGGTAGAGAAACGGTATTCAGTGGGCGAAACGAAAAGGACAGGGAAGGACGGAAAACTTGTAGGGAGCGGAAAATGGGACGGAGGAAAATGGAGATGAAAGAAAAGGCGGGTAAACTCAGCTTCAATCGGACAAGGGCAAAAAAATCGGGACCCTGAGGTCCCGATCCTATCGAATCAAACTTGAATGTCGGTTTAGAGGGCCCGCGCCTGGGTCTTGCGGTTGCCATCGAGCTCGCCGAGGACGGTATTCCGGCCTCCGGCCGCAGCGTAGACGGACGCGAGGTCGCCATTCTGAGCGCTGAAGCGCAGGATGGTCAGGATCGCTTCCTGGTCATCGTCGCCGGTCCAGCCATCCATGAGGGCCTTGATCATCTCGCCCCGCTTGCCAATGGGGGCCAGCGTATGGGCGCCCGCGGAAACCATTTCGCGGACCTTGTCGTCACCGGAGAACCATCCGGTGAGGCCGCTCCACAGGGAGCCCAACGAGCCCATCAGGGCGGCCGGATCGATCAGGTCGCCCAGGTAATTCTTGGCGCGGTTCCAGAGCTCGCCTCCGGCGATCATGCCGAAGAGCACACCTTCCACCAGGTCGAGGCCGACCTTCACCTTGGTTCCAAATCCGAGGCCCCAAGTCGCCTTGGCGTTCGCGTAGAAGCTGAACTTTCCATTTTGGAAGCCGACACCAGCGCCGCCTTCGGCCCCGATGCCCGCCGAACCTTCGACTTCGGCTTCGCCGGTTCCCAGGTCGACCTTGCCTTCCTTGCCCATGCCAAAGAGCACGCGGCACAGGTAATCGACGGCCTTGGCCGCGCCCATCTTCTTCAGCAACCAGCCGAGGGGCGGGTTGATCAGGAGGATGGAATCCATGATCATATCGGCCGACTGGGCGATTTTCGCCTTGTAAGCGGCCTGTTGCTTTTTCTTCCAGCGGTAAGCGGCCTTGCCGCCCAGGCTGACCTTGGCGCCCGCGAATGCGGAGGCTTCGGATTTGATCCCGGCTTTGAAGGCACTGTTGTTCACCCCGCTGCCGTCTTTGGCGGCACCCGCGCGTTGCACCCGGCCTTCGATGGAGGCCGCAGCTTCCGCGCCGACCATCCCTTTCACGATGATCGCGGTGAACATCTCCATGTCCTCGCCGAGGATGCTATTTTCAAATGTAAAGGGGAATTCACGTTCGTAGTCGATGAGCTTGGCACTGCCTTCCGCCTCTGCTTTTCCCCGGATCCCATCCGACCCAATCGAACCCGTCGCTTTTCCGCCCGTCGATGCGTAGGTCGTTTTCAGGTTTTGTTCCTGCTCCTGCTCACTCAACGTCGAAGCACTCCACAGCTCCCGTTCTCCCTCCGCAATCCGGGCATGCGCCTTGAAGTCGGGATCATCCGGCTCCTCGCCCCGCTCGAACAATTGCTTCTCATCGCGCCACCCACTGGACCGCAGCGAATCTTCGTAATCCTTCTCGTGCGAAGCGCCCAAGCCGCCCACCTTTCGCTGAACCGGACTGCCTTCGGAGGCCTCCAATTTCAATTGGGGGGGATTTTTTCCGGGCAACTGACTCGCCTGGGGATGTTTTTTGAGTTGACGTGATTGCTGTTCAGATTCTTTTCTGGCCTTAGGCTGGTACTTTGACATGATCGCTGGTCGAATTAATACAAGAAAAAAGCTATCTGGGTACTTGATTGATCTCTTCAAAAAGATAATATATATCCCATTCCGATACAAAATTGTGGAGAAGTTTTACGAAAAGGGGGAGAGATGAAAGGAAATTTGGACAGCTGGGAAATGAAAAAATGAAATTTTGGGACAATT
Source organism: uncultured bacterium (assembly GCA_963923035.1). Lineage (GTDB taxonomy): Bacteria > Bacteroidota > Bacteroidia > J057 > JADKCL01 > CAWUKT01. The sequence goes on along the minus strand of CAWUKT010000012.1, from coordinate 82,435 downwards.
GATGGGGCGAAAAGACAAAATGGGTAAATTTGCGGCAATGAAAAAGATGCAATGGTGGTGGATGGCCGTCCTGTTGTTGGTCGTGGGGTGTAGCTCCACCAACGATCCGGACACCTCTGGGATTCCTTCGGAGCGCTTTCTGGGCGTTGGGGATACCAATCTGCTGGATGGGGGCGCGTTTGGGGGCAGTGATCGGGAAAATTGGCAGCAACCCCAGATGGTGATTTCCAGCCTGGGCGACCTGAGTGACAAAACGGTCGCCGATATTGGCGCCGGTACCGGTTATTTTTCCATCCGCCTGGCCCGCAAAGCCCGCAAGGTCATTGCCATCGACATCGAAGAGAAATACCTTTCCTATATCCGCCGCCGCCTGTCCAAAACGCGGGACCATTCGCAACTGAATGTGGAGCCCCGGCTCACCGAGCCGGACAATCCCAATCTGCAAGCCGGAGAAGCGGACGTCGTCCTCGTCGTCAATACCTATCCCTATATCGAGAACCGCGTGGAGTATTTCTCGCGGGTCCGGTCCGGCCTCGCTCCGGGCGGCCAATTGGTCATCATTGACTTCAAGTACCGCAATCTGCCCATCGGCCCCGATCAATCGGGGAAGTTGCCCGCCGCCCAGGTCCAGGTGGAGCTGGATTCGGCCGGCTTTGAGACGGTCGGACTGGATACGACCGGGTTGCCGTATCAATACCGCCTGACCGCGAGCCCGCGGACGGGTGGGTCTTGAGCGAGAAAGATCCGGTAGCTCCATTTTTCCATCAAATTCCCCCCGTACCCGCCCTTCCAATCCTATTTTCTCAATCCCTTCCCCAGGACCTGACTACTTCCACCCCTTGCATGCAATTCCTTGGTCTATACGCCCTTCAACTACCTCGGCACGGTAGTTAACTGCTTCACACATGTAGCTAGCTACCTTCACGAGGCAGTTAACTGCATTCGGCAAGCAGCTAACTGCTTCAGCAAGGTACTTCACTACTTCAAACAGGTAGTTAAGTACCTCAACGAAGTAGCAAGCTACTTTAGAAAGGCAGCTAACTACCTTTACAGAGCAGTTAACTACATCTGAGAGGTAGCTAACTACTTCCACAAGGTAGTTAACTGCTTGGGGGAAGTAGCTAACTACTTCAGGAAGGCAGTTTACTACCTCTGGAGCGTAGCTCCTTCCCCAAGGGACCGGCTTGGGTGGCAATTTCAATGCCCCTATCTGGTCCTCATTCCAACAAGTTGGGAGCACCGGTAAAACCACTTTTCAGTTTCTCGAAAAAATCCCCGAATTTTGGCGTCTCATTGGAAGTTACCAGCATGGAAGAAGATACATTGGAAATCAAAGTACGCCGCCATCCGCTGTTCGCGGTGTTGTTCGGGGCGCTGGCCATTGCCGGCGGGATCGTGGGATGGCAGATCGACCAGTACGGAATTCTCTTCGTAGGACTCCTGTGCCTGGTGCTGGCCGCTTCCCTGTACATTTTCCCGGCCCTCGTCCTCACCCCCAATTCCGTCGAACTCCGGAACCTCTTTGGTTTTACCGGCCGTGTCATTCCCCACGATGGCCTGGGACGCCTCTCCGTCCGCGAAGGAAAACTCCACATCGTCTACGCTGGACGCCAGGCGACTCTCCCCCGCCCCAATAAAACCGGCCTTCACCGCGGCGACTGGAATTTCATGGAGGACGCCCTGAAAAAAGCCGCTGAACTCGAACGCAATTCCCGCCGCTAATCTTCCTTTCAGTTTTCAATTGCTATGGAACCACTGCATCCGAAAGTCATTCATTTCCCCATTGTCATGCTCATCCTGGCTGGGGTTTGTTATCTGCTTCACCTCTTCCTGAAAAAATACAACCTCGATAAGTTTGCCTTTTTCCTGCACGTCGGCGGGTTGCTGGGCTGTGTGGCGGCGCTCCTGACTGGAGATTATGCCGAATCGAATATTGTCCAAACCCCAGAAATTCACGAGATTATAGAAGAACACGAATTCCTGGGCCAGATGACGACGTATGCCTTTGCCATCCTCGGAGTTTGGGCGTTTCTGCGTCAGAGATCAAATATTGCCCTTGAAAAAATCGTATTTGTACTGGTATTTTGGGCAGGATTGGGCCTGATGGCCATCGGAGCCCACCACGGCGGAGAGCTGGTCTACGATCACGGTGCGGGGGTAAAACCCATGGAAAAGCACCTCATCGAGCAGCGGGATGCCGCTCCCACTCTTCCAGAACCTGATTGAGACTGAATGATGATGAAGCCACTCCTATATATGATCTGCTGCCTGGGCCTCGCCGCTTCGTTTACGGCTTGTACCAATGTCCAGGCCAACCAATCCACTGAGTTTTGGGTGCGGGGGAATTGTGAGATGTGTAAAAGTAAAATAGAGCAGACGCTGGAAGACAGTGATGGAGTTGCCGAAGCCGAATACGACCTGGCCTCGAATATGGTGACCATTGGGTTTGACAGCACCCTGACCTCCGAAAAGGACCTGCACAAGGTCGTCGCCAATGTGGGGTACGAAACCAAGCAGGCCGCGGCGGACATGGGCGCCTACCAGTTATTGCCCCGTTGCTGCCTGAAGAAGGAGGACCAATAGATGGTTGGGGGCCGTTTCTCCCACTTGCTGCTCCTCCTGATTTTTGGGCTGGGAATTTCCCTTTCGCTCCCCGCACAAGACAATCTCTACGAACACCTTCTCGACCAAATGGAATCTGCCACCCGGCAGCAAAACCACAGTGAGGCCATTTCGCTGGGGCTGGACCTGGTCACCAGTACCACCCGCAACAACGCCACCTCCAATTCCCGCATTCCCAATTCCTTTGTCGCCCTGGGCCGCGCCTACTCGGCGGCGGGCCAATATGCCGAAGCCACCAAGTGGTTCCGCAAAGCCCTGGCCCACCACCAGCAGTACCACGACGAGCCGGGGCCCGAACTCGCCGGGACCTACCGCGCATTCGCCGCGAACTATCTGGCCTCGGGCCGTCCCGAACTGGCCGAGCCCTACCTCAACCAAGCCCTGGAACTGCTCGCCTCCACCGATATTGATTCCAATCCGATCTACGCGGATGCCCTCATGGAACGTTCCTCCCTGTATTTCTTCCGCAAGAATTGGGACGCAGCCATCCAGGACCTCCAGGCGGCCATGGCCATCCAGGAGAAGATTCACGGCCTGCAATCGGCCGAATTGGCCCGCGCGCTGATCAACCTCGGCGGCATCTATATGCAGCAGGGCGATTTCCCCAAGGTCAAAGCGGTTTACTCCCACGCCCTGAACATGCAAAAGGCGGTCCTCGGCGACGAGGACCCTGAAATCGCCACCACCTACGTCAATTTGGCCGTGTACTACGACCAAATGGGCGAATTTGCCCAGGCCGAAGATTACCTGGAGCAGGCGCTCGCTCTGCGGGAAAAGGCGCTGGGCTATACGCATCCCCTCACGGGGGCCGTCGTCGATGACCTGGTCTCCCTCGACCTGTCCATCGGCAGTGAGGCCCAGGCAAGTGCCCGGTTGGACCGGCTGCGCGACGAACGCCTGAAGGTCCTGGGAGGCGACCATCCGGCCGTAGCGGAGGTCCTCGACAAACGCGCCAGCATGGCGCTGGTGCAGGGGCAGCCCAAGGTGGCCGAAGCCTATATGCAGGAAGCCCTGCAATTGCGGCAGAATTACTACGGGCCGACCCACGATCGTGTCGCGGCCAGCCTGTACGGGCTGGGCAAATTGCAGAACCTGATGGGGAAGTATGAGCAGGCCCGGGTGCACCTGGTTTCGGCGTTGGATGTGTACCAAAATCAGGAATTGGAGGCCGAAGAGGCGATTTCGGCCTTGCTGGCGGAGCTGATCTTGAATGGGTTGGCGATGGGGCAGAATGAGGAGGTGGGAGAATATTTTGGGATGCTGGTCAACCTGAAGGAGATGATTTACGGGGAGGATCATCCCGCGGTAGTGCCTGCTTTGCAGGAATATTTGAAGTGGCTGGACCAGCAGTCTGATGCTGCCTGGCGGGTCCAGGCGAATGGGGTGCGGGCGCAGATTGCGGCCATTCAGTCCTCGGCCGCGAGGTCCCCCGGCTTCAATGAGTAATCAATCTGTAAAGTTCGCCCGGTTTCTTGCAGGGCGAGTGAATTCGGAATGTGGATGAGGAAAACCGTGTCCTCGGTCCGGAGTTCGATGCCGTAAAAACGTTTGCCTTGGGGGGTTGGAAAGGACAAAAGATCCTCTTTCCGAACGCCATTCGGATATTGGTGGTCCAAAACTTCCCGCAAGGCGTCGTCAAGGGCAGCAATTTTCTTGATGACGCGCTTCATGATTTGATGATTTCTTCTGTCCCCTAAACGATTTTTCTTTGGTTTTGCGTATCCCCCTCCCCTACTTTTTTCCTTTTTCAGGCAACCCTTTTTCATTCCCTACGTAATTGATACGTTTCACTTTTTCCAGCCCACCATTCACTCAAAAAATCAGGCGATTATCTTACATTTCGCATCCATTCTTCCCCCCTTCTCGTAAATAAAAGAAACAGACTCGTGTGGAATTCTCTTGAAATTCGCATCTATTATTTGTCTGACGATCATTTTCCAACTCAACCAACCACTATTAACCGATGATGTTCCAAAGACTTCTGACAGTACTTGTATTGCTTTGCGCTGTGTTTTTTGTAGGCTGTGAAAAAGAACTCGCTGAAATCAGCTCAGAAAGCACCCCCACTCCCCTTTTGGCCAGTGGCGTTGGCAGTCACGCTCCGGATTCCCACTGCGGATCGACACAATCTGCCAATCTTTTGCACGAATCCACTTCCGAAGGCTCCGTCCAGATCCTGAACAACAGTTCCGACCTGTACATGGTCCTGGACATGAACCATGGCTTCTTCATTGATGCCGTCTATGCCTTTTACGGTGAATCCAGCAATGCACCCGTAGACTCCGAAGGAAATCTTTCCCTCGAAGAGTTCAGCTTCATTGCCTCGGTCGGCGAAGGCGCCAGTTCCTTCACCATCCAGGTACCCCTGAGCGAGATTTCTTCTTGCAATGACCTCATGGTCGCCGCCAGCGTGTCCCAACGCAATGTCTTCGGCCAGGTGACGACTTCCCACATGGTATGGATGGACGGCACAGATTTCATGAACGGATTCTACCTCAGTTCATGCGTCCAATCCTGCAACTGACAATTCATTCTTGCGGCTTTCCGTAGGAAGGCAGATACAACGGTGTGCGGCTCCTCCCGAAGGGATGGGCCGCGCACTGCATTTGGGACCATTCCTCCCGCCTTCTTCCTCCGGGAAGGACAAAATTGCCTTCTAAATCGGCGGGGAATGCTGTACCTTTGCGGACTGACTGAAATAAAGGGAGGGAATGCAAAACGTCATTCAATTATTGCCGGACCACATCGCGAACCAAATCGCAGCGGGAGAGGTCGTACAGCGACCGGCTTCGGTGGTGAAGGAGCTGTTGGAAAATGCGGTGGATGCCGGTGCCACGCGGATTGAATTGGTGATCCGGGATGCGGGGAAAGCGCTGATCCAGGTGGTGGACAATGGGGCCGGGATGTCGGCCCAGGACGCGCGGATGGCCTTTGCCCGACACGCGACCTCCAAGATCCGGGAATCGGACGACCTGTTCAATATCCGCACGATGGGCTTCCGCGGGGAAGCCCTGGCCTCCATTGCGGCCGTCGCCCAGGTCCACCTCCGGTCCCGCCTCCACAATGCCGAACTGGGCACGGAAATCGTGATCGAAGGCGGCACCTTTCGCAGGAGCGAACCCTGCATGTGCCCCAAAGGCACCTGCATCGAGGTCAAAAACCTCTTTTTCAATGTGCCCGCCCGTCGCAATTTCCTCAAGTCTAATCCGGTCGAGACGCGGCACATCATCAATGAATTCACCCGGGTCGCCCTCGCCCACCCCGAAGTTTCCCTGTTCTTCTCCCACAATGGCACCGAAGTCTATGACCTCCGGCCAGCGGAAGCCGAACAGCGCATCGTGGACCTGCTGGGAAAAAATTACCAGGACAAGTTGATTGAGGTGGGGGAAAATACGCCCTATGTGTCCATTCAGGGCTTCATTGGGCTGCCCGAAGTGGCCCGCCGCAAGCGCGGCGACCAGTACTTCTTCGTCAATACCCGCTTCATCAAATCCGGCTACCTGCACCACGCCATTTCCACGGCCTTTGCCAGCCTGATTCCCGACGATACCCATCCGTTTTATTGCATCGCCTTCGAAATCGATCCGTCCCATATCGATATCAATATCCATCCGACGAAGACCGAGATCAAATTCGACGACGAGCGGACGGTCTACCAGCTGCTGCACAGCGTCATCCGCAAGGGCTTGGGGGATTTCCACCAGGCGCCCCAGGACCTCGGGGAGGATGAAGCCTTCGTGCGCATGCTCCAACAGAGCCAGCCGACGGATGGCGACGACGCGACCATTGGCCGGTTGCGGGCGGTCCAACCGCCCGTCCAACGCAAGTCGAACGACGGCCCTTCCTGGGCAGACCTCTACCCGGCTCCGCAGCGGGAGCGCCCGGTGGCCCGGCGGGACACGCCGAACTTCCTGCGGCCGGAAATTCCGGCCACGCAATCTGAGCCGGAGACCACCGGCTCCTTGTTCGAGAAGCCCGTCTCCGAAGACGCAGGCGCCCTGACGCAACTGGGGCAGCGGTATATCCTGCACCAGAATGCTTCGGGCCTGATGGTCATCGACCAGTGCCACGCGCACCAGCGCATCCTGTACGAGCGCTTCCGCAAGGCGAGTGCCAGCCAGTCGCTGGCCAGCCAGCAGCTGTTATTTCCACGGACGCTGGAGTTCTCGCCGGTGGATTTCAGCTATCTCCGGGAGATCCTCCCGGAAGTCCAGTATTTGGGCTTCGACCTGAATGAATTCGGGCCCAATACGTTCATTTTGCACGGGGTACCCGTGGTGCTGAAGGGCTCCAAGGCGGAGCAGTTCTTCGAGGACATCATCGCGGAGGTCCGGGAATCGGGCGCGGCGGCGGATGTACAGGAAATGGTCCGCGATGCCCTGGCGAAGAGCATTGCGATGAAGACGGCCATGCTGCCAGGCAAGCGCCTGAATCAGCAGGAAATGCGTAATATTGTAGATCAATTGTTGTCCTGTGAGCAGCCCGGTTTTTCTCCGTCCGGGAAGCCCACGATCTACAAACTCGATTTGAAAGATTTGGAACAGTTTTTCGGAGGCAAGGTTAATTAATTATGCGCCCAAGAATCTCACCAGTCGTATTGAATATCATCATTCTCAATGTGCTGGTTTTTCTATTCATCCAATTGAATTTCGACCAATTCCAGATCATTGGAGGTCGGGAAGTCGGTTGGAGCCAATATATCCTGCTGTACAAGTCGGGGCTGATCTGGGAAATTCCGCCCGGGTTTGACCACTTCCTTCCCATTCAGTTGGTTTCCAGCATGTTCTCCCACGCCGACCTGATGCATATTTTCTTCAATATGTTCACGTTGTACAGTTTGGGGACCGCGGTGGAACTGGCGATGGGGTCACGGCGATTCATCATCCTTTACCTCTTCTCCGGCCTGTTTGGAACCCTCGTGACCTTTCTCCTTGATCCGAGTCCCAATCCTGTCCTCGGTGCTTCGGGAGCTTTGTTCGGGGTGATCGGAGGATTCGCCTATTACTACCCCAATATGCGGCTTCAGATGCTGTTCATTCCGATTGGCATCAAGGCCCGGAATCTGGTCATTGGCATTTCGGCCATCTCCCTGGGACTATTGGTTTACAACCTGTTCGCGACCACACCGATACTGGGCAGAATTTCCCACTTTGGTCACATGGCCGGCTTGGGCGGGGGCCTCTTGTTCCTCTACGGAAGCCGGTTTTTGACTAAATTTAACCAGCGATAATGTCGAATCGGACTGATGGAATGGTATAAACGGTTTCTGAGAAAAAACGGCATGGTGGGTCTCGTGATGACCATCATTGCGGTGGTCTATGTTCTCGGAATTCTCGTGCAGGGTACGGTTGGGATGTCCGAATTCAACCAATGGGCGGCGGCCAACTGGCAAATGCCCATCCACATCCCCACATTTGCCCGCCATCCCTGGACCCTCCTCACCTATTGGACCTATATCCCTCCCCTCGCCATTTGGCTCCTCATCGTCGACCTCTTCATCGTCTATACCTTCGGCAATATCCTGAATGCCATGGTGGGAGACCGGCGAACCCAGGGGATCATTTTCTTTGCCATCATCGTCAATGGCGTCGTTACCCTCACCCTGACCAATATCCTTCCGACCGTTCAAGGCGGGGAGCAAACCGCTCTCTTCGGCTTCCACAGCGTGAATGCCACCCTGATCGCCGCCTGTATCACCCTGGTTCCGCGCTATGAATTCCAGATCATCCGGAGGCCCGTCGCCTTGGTTTGGATCGGAGCGGGCATCCTGTTGGTCCTGATTTTGGGCTACCGGGCGGTCCAGACCGCCATGGGAACCTCAGTCATGGTGGGCGCTCTGGTGGGGTTTGTCTGGATCAAAATCCTCCAAACGGGAACCGACCTTACTTCCTGGCTCCAATTCAACATTGGTTTTGATACGCAGAATCCGGAACGGGCCATCAAAACGGTGAGCCGGAACCGCGACCGCATCCGGGTCATGGAACCCCAAACCCAGAAAAAAGAGGGACGTCAGGAGAAAAAGAAACCGCAGTTGAGTGATGCCGAACGCCTGGACCAATTGCTGGATAAGATCAGTGAAGTTGGGTACGAGAAATTGTCACGGAAGGAAAAAGAAGAGTTGAAACGCTTATCTGAATAACCCGCACAATAGATTCGAGATTGGAGGCGTTTAGAAAAGTGGAGAACAATTCCCCTCTACGTACGTAGGGTGTAGATAATGGGTCTTTTCAGAGAAAAGATCGTTCAATAATTTGCAGTATATTTGCAAGTACTTCAGAAACCGAAGATTTTGAAACGACTTACGACCATGATCCTGGGGCTCCTGGGCATTTTTTTTGCACTTCCAGCGCAAAATGTCCAATGGGCTTCCACTGTTCTTGACAAATCCAGTGAATACGGAGAGAAACGCTATGCTGCGAGCCAGGCGCTCGGCAAGCCCAATGTCCTCCCCAATTTTCGGGACAGTCCGTGTGCGTGGTCTCCTTTTCGGGAGCAAAGTCGTTCCGATGAATTCCTCCACGTAGGCTTCCGCAAACCCATGCGGATCCGTCAGGTCGCCGTCGCTGAAAGCCACAATCCCGGGGCGGTCAGCGCGATTGTGCTGTACGACAGCTATAACCGGGCCGCCGACACGGTCTATGTGAACAAGCAGACCCGGCCCTTGCCGGAACGCGGACGCATGCTGCGCGCCAACTTTGCCCTCACCTCTTATAAGGTAAAATCTGTCAAGGTCGTCCTGAACACGATCGGGATGCCCGGCTGGAACCACATCGACGCCATCGGCGTCTCCGACGGTGAGGCCCCGATCCAGGCGTCCATCAACCTGGGTAAGGACATGACCTTTGATTCCCAGCCCCAAAACCTCGGGCCGGCCATCAATTCTGTCTACGACGAAATCATGCCGATCATTTCCCCCGACGGCAAGACCCTCTATTTCGACCGGAAAGACCACCCCTCCAACACGGGTGGCATCATCAACGATGATATCTGGATGGCCACCCTGGACGGCTCCACCTGGTCCCGCGCCGGAAACGTCGGCTCTCCCCTCAACAACCGCGGCCACAACTTCCTGACCGCGATTTCTCCGGACGGCAATACCGCCCTCCTCGGAAACGTTTACGAGCCCAATGGCTCTATGTCTTCGGGGCTTTCCATTGCCCGGCGGGCCGCCAATGGCTGGGCCTTCCCGAAAAAGCTCATCATCGACAATTACTACAACAACAATAAGTTCAGCGAATTCCACCTGGGGGCCGATGGCAAGACCATCGTCATGACCGTTCAGCGGATGGACTCCCAGGGCGGCAAGGACCTGTACGTCAGCTTCATCAAAGGCGATGGTACCTGGACCGAGCCCAAGAACCTGGGCGCCCGGGTCAATTCTGCCGCGACCGAAATGTCGCCCTTCCTCGCCGCCGACGGGAAGACCCTCTACTTCTCTTCCGATGGCTTCAGCGGCTACGGCGGCAAAGACATGTTTATGTCCCGCCGCCTCGACGATTCCTGGACCAAGTGGACCGAGCCCCAGAACCTCGGCCCGATGATCAATTCCGCGAACTGGGACGCCTACTACTCCATCCCGGCCTCGGGTGAGTACGCCTACTTCTCCTCCGAAAACAATTCGATTGGGAAAACGGACATCTTCCGGATTCAGTTGCCGGAAGAGATGCGTCCGGACCCGGTGGTGTTGGTGCGGGGAAAAGTATTGGATGAAAAAACGCAGAAGCCGATTTCGGCGAAGATCATCTACGAGAACCTCCGCACCGGCGAGGAATTGGGGGTCGCGAACAGCAATCCCCGGACCGGGGAATACACGATCATTCTCCCCGCCGGGGAGAAATATGGCTTCCTCGCGCAAAGCGATGACTATTTGTCTGAAAACCAGAACATCGACCTCACCCGCATCGACCAATACAAAGAATTGAACCAGGACCTGCTGCTCGTTCCCATTCGCCTGAATGAAACGGTGGTCCTGAACAATATCTTTTTCCCGCCCTCCAAATGGTCCCTCACTCCGGATTCCAAGCCGGAATTGGAACGTATCTACGAGTTCCTCAAGGACCACGGCAATATCAAAGTGGAGATCGGCGGCCATACCAACGATGCGTGTAGCGAGGAGTTTTGTCGACTCCTGAGCACGAATCGGGCCAAAGCGGTCTACAGCTACCTCGTCAAGAAGGGCATCCCTTCCAACCGGATCACCTTCAAAGGCTACGGCAGCAACCAGCCCCGCTACTCCAACGCCACGCCCGATGGACGGCGCAAAAACCGCCGGGTCGAATTCAAGATCATCGGCGTCTAACCCCCCACTTTTCAAATCCTTTAATCGATGGAGTTATCAAAGTTTTTTCGGTAACTTCGTGCGACTTTAACCATCAATCGGTCATCCGTTAATGGAAACTTTGCACCTATACAACACGCTCACCCGTTCCAAAGAAGAGTTTAAACCCTTGAATCCTCCTTTTGTAGGGATGTACGTGTGTGGGCCGACGGTTTACAGCCCCACTCACCTGGGCCATTCCCGGCCGGCGGTCGTATTTGATGTCTTGAACCGGTACCTCAAGCACCTGGGCTATCGGGTTCGCTTTGTACGGAACGTGACGGATGTCGGGCACCTGGAAAATGACAGTGACGACGGCGAGGACAAGATGCTGAAGAAGGCGCGGGTCATGCAAAAGGAACCCATGGAGGTTGCCCAGTTCTACCTGAACATGTACCACGATGATTTGGATGCGCTGAACTGCTTGCGTCCTGACATCGAGCCGCGGGCGAGTGGCCATATCATCGAACAGATTGAGGCCGTTCAAAAGTTGATCGAGAATGGCTACGCCTACGAGGTGGAAGGCTCGGTCTATTTTGACACGGCTGCTTACGACAAGGACTTCGGCTACGGCAAGCTCAGCGGTCGTAAAATGGAAGATTTGCTGGCCGAAACCCGCACCTTGGAAGGCCAGCAGCAGAAGCGGCGTCCCCAGGACTTCGCCCTGTGGAAGGCAGCGCCTGAAAAGCATATCATGCGCTGGAACTCGCCCTGGGGCGAGGGATTTCCTGGCTGGCACATCGAATGTACCGTCATGTCGACGAAGTACCTCGGCACCAAATACGATATTCACGGCGGCGGGCTTGACCTTGTCTTCCCCCACCACGAGGCGGAAATTGCGCAGTCGAATGGCTGCATCGGCGATGCCTGCTCCCATGACCTCAACGAGGCCAATTTCTGGGTACACAACAATATGATCACGGTGGACCAGGTCAAAATGGCCCGTTCCAAGGGGAACTTTATTGGCCTCCGGGAAGCCTTTTCCGGAGATCATGAGCGCCTGTCCAAGGCGTACAGTCCCATGATCATCCGCTTCTATATCCTGCAATCGCATTACCGGAGCATCGTGGATTTCTCCGATGGTGCCCTGCTAGGCAGCGAGACCGCTTTCAAAAAGCTCTCCGATGCCTACCACCGGCTGTCCGAACTCGATCCGGAAGCCTTCCCCGGCGTCCAGGTCAACGACGACTTCGAAAGCAACCTGACCAGCTTCGAAGCCCAGGCCCTCGGCCACCTCAACGACGACATCAACACCTGCCGCACCATTGCCCGGATGTTCGAAGCCCTTCCCGTCATCAATGAGCTGTACAACCATCGGCACAAGCCCTTGTCCGTACAGCCCGAGACCCTCATTGCCTTTAAAAACTCCTACCTGACCCTGTTCACGGATATTCTCGGCCTGATCCCCGAGGAAAAATCGGAAGTTGGAAGTGAGGCCTTGAGTGGGGTGATGGAAATGGTGATTGGGTTGCGGAAAAAAGTGCGGGAAGAAAAGAACTGGACCCTGGCCGATCAAATCCGCGATGGACTGGCTGGTCTCAATATCAAATTGAAAGATACGCCCACGGGCACCGAATGGTATGTGGAAGAATAGAGCACTCATAATGTTGGCCCTGGTGGCCTTGATCTGGTCGGGGTGTACCGAGGAATCGACCAAGCCTCCCACCAATCCGCCCGTGAATCCGAATCCACCGGAGGCATTCGAACCCATCGCGCCGGATTTCAATCCGGACAGCGCCTTTGTCTATATCGAAAAGCAGCTGAGCTTTGGGCCTCGGATTCCGAATTCCCAGGGCCATATCGCCTGTTCCGAGTGGCTGGCGGCGAAGTTTGAGTCCTTCGGCGCCGAGGTGACCATGCAAAAGGCCCGGGTTCCCGCCTGGGACGGCCGCATGTTCAACATCCGCAATATCATTGCGTCGGTGAAGCCGGAAGCGCAGCGCCGGATCATTGTCAGTTGCCACTGGGACTCCCGCCCCATCGCGGACAAGGATCCCCAGCAGCCCACGGCCCCGGTTCCCGGCGCCAACGATGGCGGCAGTGGCGTGGCGGTGGCCCTTGAATTGGCCCGCCAACTCCAAAGCGTCCCACCGCAGGTGGGCGTGGATTTCATCCTCTTCGACGCCGAAGACTACGGCAACTACCAGATCGACGATTCCTGGTGTCTGGGCTCCCAGTACTGGGGCAAGAACCTCCACGAACCGGGCTATACCGCCGCCTACGGCATCAACCTGGACATGGTCGGCGCCAAGGATGCCCGCTTCATCAAGGATGGCTATTCTATGCGCAAGGCGGCCAGCCAGGTCGACAACTATTGGAGCATCGCCAGCCTCCTCGGCTACGGTATTTATTTCCCCAATGGAAACTTTGACATGGCGTCCATCGACGACCATTTCTACGTCATGGAACTCACCGGCATTCCCATGGTCGAGGTCATCGACCGCAACATGAATACGGGCGAATTCTTCCCCCATTGGCACAAAACCACCGACGATATCGAAGCCATTGATCGGGCGACGCTGAAAGCGGTCGGTCAAACCACCCTTGAAGTCCTGCTACGGGAATAGAAGTGGGGAAACCAAAGAAAAAGAAATTTTACGTCGTTTGGGAAGGGCGTACCCCGGGGATTTACGCCTCGTGGCCCCTGGCCCAGGAGCAGATCAAGGGCATCAAAGGCGCCAAGTTCAAGTCTTTCGAGTCTCAGTCCGAGGCCCAGGATGCATACAGCCGCCCCTGGCAGGAATTCTACAAGAAGCCTGGGGAAAAGGCCATGCCCCGCGTCCTCACCGACGAGTTTCTCAAAGAAATTGTAGCCAATAGCATCGCCGTGGATGCCGCCTGTTCAGGGAATCCCGGCAAAATGGAATACCGGGGCGTCTATACCCTGGCCCCTGAGCAGGAAATCTTCCGTTCCCCTGTTTTTCCCGTTGGCACCAACAACATCGGCGAATTCCTGGCCCTGGTACACGCTTTGGCCCTATTCTCCGAAAAACAACCCGACCTCACCATCTATTCTGACTCCCGCCTGGCGATGGCCTGGATCAAGGCCAAGAAATGCCGGACCAAATTGCCCCTGACCCCCAAAACCGAAAAGCTGCACCAAATCATTCGCCGGGGCGAACACTGGTTGCGCACGCATACCTTTAAGAATCCGATTCTGAAGTGGGAAACCAAAAAGTGGGGAGAGATTCCGGCGGACTTCGGCCGGAAATGATCAGTGGTGATGGTGATGATGGCCGTGGTGACCATGGTCATGGTCGCAGGTGGTGTCCTTGAGCCTTTCTTCACATCCTTCTACCTCCGTATCCGCCGTCTCAAATTCCACGGTCACGTGGTGGATGCCCGCTTCCCGCATTTCTCCGTGGATATTGACCTTGATCCGCTCCAAATCCCGCATCGTCCGATCGGCATCCACCTGCGCATGCAGGGTCATTACCAGGAAACGCCCGTCCAGGCTCCACACATGCAGGTCATGCGCATCCAATACTCCTGGCAGGGCATTTAGCTTGGCCTGCAATTCTTCAACGTCAACGTCTTTGGGAATTCGCTGGAGGAAAATGGCCATCGACGCCAGCAGGTTGCGCACGGCATTGTACAGGATATAGCCGGTGATGAGCAAGGACAGCACGGGGTCAATCCAATAAATGTCCGTGAAATAGATCACGACACTGCCCACAAGTACGGCCACCCAGCCCATGGCATCTTCCATCAGGTGCAGGGCCACTACGCGCTGGTTCAGGCTATCGCTGTTGCGCAGGCGGTAAACCGCCAGGCCATTCACGATGACGCCCAGGACCGCCAGTCCGATCATCCCCGGCGAGTGCACCTCCTCCGGTTCCAACAGCCGCGGGATCGCGCGGCCGATGATGACGATGGAGCCGACCGTGAGTACGGTCGTATTGATCAGGGCGCCCAGCACCGAGAAGCGCCGGTACCCATAGCTGTACTTGGTGTCGGTTCCCCGTTGGGAGAGCCGCTGGAAATACCAGGCGAGGCCCAACGAGAGCGAATCGCCCAGGTCATGCAGCGCATCGGACACGATGGCGACCGAATTCGTGAGGATTCCCCCCACGATTTCGATGAGGGTAAACCCAAAGTTGAGCCAGAAGGCAAACGCAATGTTGCGGGTGCCTTCTCGCTCTTCAACGCCATGTGGGTGCATGTGCATTCCTCAAAGATAGAAAAGCCTTGGAAAGTAGCGCGCAATCAGATGATTTCCGCGACCACAAATGTGCTTCCACCGACAAAAATCAGGTCTTCGACCTGGGCTTGGGCGCGGGCGGCCTCCAAGCCGGCGGCCACCGAGGGGTAGGCGACGCCTTCCAGGCCCACTTCCGTGGCCAGGTCGACCAGGTCGGAGACGGGCATGCCGCGGGGCACATTGGGGGAGACGAAGTAAAAGGTGGCGTTGGCCGGGAGCATCTCGAGGATCTTGCGGACATCCTTGTCGAACACGCTTCCCCAGACGAGGTGCAACCGCTCGTGGGGAAGTTCGGCGATGGCATCCAGGATCTGGCGCACACCCGCTTCATTGTGCCCCACATCCGTCAGCACCAGGGGACCTTTTCCCAGCACCGACATCCGGCCTCGAAATCCGGTATTCGTTCGGACCCGTTCCAGTCCATTTTTCACAGCCTCCTCCCCTATTTCCCATCCCAATTCTTCCAACTCCTTCAACGCCACCAGGGCCGTCCGGGCATTTTCCCGCTGATATTCTCCCGCCAACCCCAACCGGAGCTGCATTTTCCCGTCCATTTCCACTTCCAATTCCTGCCCCTCCAGGTCTTTTTCCACTACCCGAACCTCCGCCACATCCTCAGCAAATACCAAACTGGCCCCCGCTTCCGCGGCCTTGGCGTGGAACACCGGCTCCGTTTCCGGATGCCGCTGCCCAATGACAAAGCGCTTCCCGGCCTTGAAAATCCCCGCCTTCTCCCCCGCAATCAAGCCCAGCGTATTCCCCAAGAAGTTCATGTGGTCGTAGGAAATATTGGTGACCACGCCCATCTCCGGCACAATCACATTTGTGCTGTCCAGGCGGCCTCCCAGCCCGACCTCAATCACCGCGATGTCCACCTGTTGGCGGGCAAAGTAATCGAAGGCCATCGCCACCGTCACCTCAAAAAAGCTGGGCGCAATGGCCTCAATGACGGATTTGCTCCGTTCCACAAAGGCCACCACGTCGGCCTCGGGAATCTCAGCGCCGTTCAGCCGGATACGTTCCGTGAAACTCCGCAGATGCGGCGAAGTGTACAGTCCGACCCGGTAGCCCGCCTCCTGCAAGACCGAAGCCAGCATATTGGAGACCGATCCCTTGCCGTTCGTGCCGGCCACATGGACGGAGCGAAACTTGCGTTCGGGATTGTCGAGGGCGGCACAGAGCCGGATGATATTCGTAAGGTCTTTTTTGAAAGCCTTGGGGCCCACGCGTTGGAACATGGGCAGGCGCTGGTAGAGGTAGTCCAGCGTTTCGGGATAGGTCATTATTTCAGGCGGAAGGTGATGGTCACAGTCGTTTTCAGGTTGCCTGCCCCGGGATCGGTTTCCGAGAACCGCCAGTTCTTGATGGCCTGCTTGCCGATCTCAGCCAGGTCCATGTGCGGCGTGCTCATGGCCCGGATATTGGCAGTTTCACCGGAGGGGAGGATGTAAAAGCTGTACGTGACGCGGCCTTCCTTCTGGATATTGTACTTGGGCAGCGGGATGTCCAGCGGGCGGCGACCGCCCGGGCCACCGACGCCGTCGCCAAACTCAAACATGCCATTGTCGTCGAGGACATTGGCATTGGGATTGCCGCGGTTACCATCTTGGTTGGTATCGCCCTGGTTCGAGCCGCCCGTCTCATTCGTGGCGGTCTCATTGCTGTTGTTGTCGTCCCGGTTGGGCGGACTGGGTGTATTGTTGGTCGGCGTCTCCGTCTTGGGCGTCGGATCGGCCACCGTCTCCTGCTGGTTCGGAGCCGGGTTGGTATTTTCCTGGACCTTGTTGTCCGATTCAGTTGTCGACTTGGGCTGCTCCGGGGGCGGCGTAGAGGCCTCCTGGGGAGCCGGATTTTCCACGGGCTGTTGCTTCGTGGGCTGCGTCTTCGGGCGGTCCGCCGGCGTCGGCGAAGGCTGCTGGAAATTGTTTACTGCCAAGCGCCCCAGGGCATCCGTTCCAAAATCCACCCGGCCAATCGTCTCCCACTCCGTCTGCTCAATCTTGGGCGGCAGGCCCCAGCCCGGCCAGAACATCGATAAAAACAGTAAGATCACCACAATGCCCCCCGAGATCGCTCCCGAGATCTGTTTGTCGCGCCGTTCTTTGGACTGAACTTCCCGCTCCATGCGGACTTTTTCATCGAGGACTGCCTGGCTCATACGCTTACTTTTTGGTTTGGAAGGCCACTGCGCCTCCCATTTCAGATACCGCCGAGATCACCACTGCAGCCGCCCCGTAGCTGATCGCAGTGTCTCCACGCAAATTGATGGTTCTATTTTCGAGGGTGGAATCGGAAAGGTAATCCTGGATTTCCGCAATCAGCAGATTCTCCTTTTCTTCCCGACTTTCTCCCGCCCCGAGCTCTTCACCTTTGAAAAAATACGATCCGTCCGCCGAGATGGTTACAGAAACGTTCCCATCCGAAGGCTTGTCCGCCTGACTTTGCGGCAGATCCACCTTGACCGACGACTGGTTGACAAATTTCGACGTCAACAGGAAGAAAATCAGCAGGAGAAAGACGATGTCCGCTATGGACGACGTGCTGAACTCTGCATTTGGACGCAATCTTCTCTTAAATCCCATGATGGCCTCCTGATTATACGGGTTCCTGCAACAAGTCAGCAAATTCGGTGGAGGTCGCCTCCATCTTGTAAATCACCTGACCGACCAGGTTCACCAGATAGTTATAGCCCAGGTACGCGATGACCCCGACCGCCAGACCGGCCGCCGTCGTCACCATCGCCGTCGAGATCGGCCCCGCCAGCTTATCTGGCGACACTGCATCCGCGTATTCCTCCACCTTCGCAAAGGCCCGAATCATCCCCAATACCGTCCCGAAAAAGCCGATCATCGGAGCCGCCCCCGCGATCGTGGCCAGAATGCCCAGGCGTTTTTCCAGCTGGTGAATCTCCAGGTTTCCGACCGCCTCGATGGACGAAGCGATGTCCCGCAGCGGCGAGCCCAGACGGTTGATCCCCTTGAGAATCATGCGGCTAAAGGGCGTGTTTTCCTGAATGCAGTACGCCTTGGCCTCCTTGATCTGACCACTCAGGATATACGACCGGACCGTCGCCATGAACTGCTGTGGATCCTTGTCCGACCGGCGGATGCTCAGGTACCGCTCGATAAAGAGGTAGATGGCCAAGACGAAAAGGATCGCAATCGGGACCATCGTCCATCCTCCACTCACCAGCGTCTGGAAAAAGGTGTCTTTGGATTGTTCGTCGGTCGTTTGCGCAATGCCAGCAATGGAAGCGGCGGTATCAGTCTGAAGGAAAAACATAGGGCCTAAGGCTTTTTTTCGTTAAACTCAAAGCTAACCAATCCCTGCCCGGGGTAATCCCCCTATTCACAGTCGAATACCGGCAATGTAGCTTGAAATAGTCGGTGGGACTTTCCCTTCGACCCTTCCAGGACCGGCTTTTCTTCCATACAGAAAATTGATCAGCGTAGTTTTATTGCATCTAAACCCTTTCCTTTTCGGTTCTTTTGCCAATACGTCCAGCTTCGGGGAGGGTTGCGCCAGCGAAAGGAATTCTCCAAAAAACACCTCTTGGGGAAAGGGGGCGGTCCCGTCCCTATCGGGCCGGGCGGTCCCTCCGGCAGTCGCTGTCCGGTCTCTTCCCGCGAGACCGGACGAGCTCCGACAGACGCCTCCGACACCTACCGCAAATCCTAGCCCCGCCAATGTTTCGTCGAAGTTTACATCCAGTTCACCGCCATTTATATATGATTTGTCGAATCAATTTGCTATCTTGAGTCAGACTACAATCAAAATCGCCTAACCTTAATATTTATTTGAAATGAAAAAAGTATTACCCTCCGCCCTGCGGCACGCCGCATGGGTAGCCTTTGTTTGTGTTGGATTTTTCACAACCAAGGCCCAGTTCCAAGGCCAGCTCTATTTCCCCCAAAACAATGAATTCCTGCAAGGCCACGGCCTCGGATTCATGCCCAACCTGAAAGAAGGTGCCGTCAATGTGGTAGACGCCAACCAGGACGTCGTTGCCCTCCACGGAGTCCTCGATCCCAATGTCCCGAACCGCTACCTCCATGTCATGCAGACCGACCCCTTCTCCGGTTGGTGGAATTGGTCCTTTGTATTTGACCTTCCCGGTCAGGACCTCGATCCAGGTGGCATCTGCGAAGAGCCTGGCTATGGCTACGGAGTCGTCGGCTACGACTACGTCAACCAGCGAAGCTATGTCTTCCACCTCGATTACGGCGGTAACCTTATGTGGACCGTTGAAATTCCGAACTTTGTAGGCAAGAATGTCATCGGAGTCGCTCAGGGAGTGACCGGCGACCCCGAATTTATTGTGACCGGCGAGTGGGGCGGCAACGACCTCTACGTGGCCCATATCGACATCAACAGTGGTACCCCGGTCTATGAATACGTTCAAACCAACATGGTGGCCAGCCAGCAAAACATTGGCTACTGCGCCAATGAGTCGCTCCAGAGCATTGGTTACTACCGGAACGTTTCTACCAATGGCTTCAATACTTTCTACATCAATGCCTACGACAACCAGGCCAATTACCAGTTCTCCGTAGAGAACGTCGTCGGTGGAGCCAGCAACGTCAATCCCCTCTGGCTCAACGAGTCCCCCAATCCGAATGGCAACCTCATCACCTGCGGTACGGTTTCGACCAACGGCGGGACTACGCACCACGCATGGCTGGGTTATATGAACGACCACGGCGAATTGCTCTGGAATACCTACCTGCCCAATATCCCGGGAAGCGCGTATGAGGCTGCCCTCGAGCTGTCCAACAATGGCGATATCTACGTGAGTGGCTATGTGACCAATTCCAATGGTACCCGCTCCTCCATCGCAGCCATTTACGATATCTTCGGCAACCTCCTCCAGTTCAACGTCTACTATCCCTTCTTCTCCAATGACGATGACGTCTTCACGGGCATCGCGGAGTTGCCGGCGATCAGTGGCCTGGTGGCCAATGGATTCACCTCCGACCCCACGGTCCTCCCCGGCGGACTGGCCACGCGGTTTACGATGGACTTCGGTCTGAATACCGATTGTGTCGATCCCACCCTGCCCCCGACCGCCTTCCTGGGCGTCTGGTGGCAGCACATCAACAACCCGCCGAACCAGTTGGCCGTCGCCAACAATGTGGGCCTCACGGCCTCCAAGTTCAACCTGGAAGTGATCCGCTGTGGTTGGAGCAAGCGCCAGCCCGGATCGGCTGCGGCAGCCATCGACGAAAGTGTTGAATTGCGGGTGTTCCCGCAGCCGGCCCAGCAGCAATTGCACATTGAAATTGCGGGTGAAGACCTGCAGTCCTACCGCCTGCTCAGCCTGGACGGAAAGGTCCTCATCGAAAATGCCGGCAACGGACTCGGCACCGAGGCCACCCTCGATGTTGAGCAGTTCCCCGCTGGGTTCTACCTCCTCGAAGTAGCAGGAGAAACCCAAAACTGGCAGCAAAAAGTCGTCGTCCAGTAAATCCGATTACCGCTGTAAAAGGGCCCGTCAATCACTTGGCGGGCCCTTTTCTTATTTGCATTTCCCGACCCTTCTCCTTCAATCACTCGTCCGGCGCGTTCATCTCTTCTTTCGACACCTCCACAAAGTCTCTGTTCTTCGGAGCTGAAAATACCCTACTATATCGCGGCACGAGAACTTGCACCACTCAAAAGATCGCCCAACTATCCACTCATTCCATACCTGTCTGTTTTCAGCCCCTCCCAGTTTTTCGGGAGGGGCTTTTTTCTTGTTCTATTTCCCCGTCTACTCCCTTGCAGCTATCCTTGGGAAGCGGTTAATTTGCCCCAAAAAGAAGCCATGCGGAAACTGAAACTGGAAGAACTCGGGCGGTTGGATGTGGAGGGGTACAAGGCCGCGGAAAAGAGCCCGGTGGTCGTCATTCTGGACAATGTCCGATCCAAGGCCAATGTCGGGTCCGCCTTTCGCAACTGTGATGCCTTTCGGGTGGCCAAACTGATCTTGTGCGGGTATACGCCGACGCCTCCCGACCGGACCATCGCCAAGACGGCGTTGGGAGCGGAGTTTTCGGTGGACTGGGAACATGTACAGGAGGCCCGGACCGCCGTCGAGGCGCTGAAGGCAGAGGGATTCACCATTCTGAGTGTTGAGCAGGCGGAAGGTTCCGTGCTATTGCCCGATTTCAAACGGGATCCGGACCAGAAGTTCGCGCTGATTTTTGGGAATGAGGTGGAAGGAGTGCAAAACGAACTGATCGACGTCAGTGACAATTGTCTGGAGATTCCCATGCTCGGGACCAAGCACAGCTTCAATGTCTCGGTGACGATTGGGATTGCGCTGTACGGACTGATATTTGCCTCGGGAGGCCATTAACCAAGTTTTATTTGGGAAAATTCGCAGGGGAATTCTTATCTTCCGAAGAGATCTTAGAAACGACGACAGATAGCTTCAATTCTTGTTCTTATGCTTCGTGCGATTCCATTTGTTTTGGTGGGCCTGATTTGGTCTTGGGGTACATTGATGGCCCAGGATCCGCATTTCATTCACTTTACCCCCCAGGATGGTCTTCCCAGCGCTGAGACCTACGATGTCGAAGTCGACGAGCGGGGTGTGGTGTGGATTTGCACGGACCGGGGCGTCTGTAGTTTCAATGGCTATGAATTTACGCGGTATACGACCCGGGAAGGCCTGAGCAACAATTCGGTGCTGGAAGGTCCGAAGACCCGCGATGGCAAACTCTGGTTTGTCACCCTCGACGGATCCGCCAACTGGCTGACGGACAAGGGGCCGGAACCGTTCCCCGGCAACCAGGCCCTGGTGGAACAAGCCGGCAAAGACCAATTGATTTTCAAGATCATTCCCGGGGAGGACGGCGAGTATTACTTCTTCTACCGGGGCAAGAACTCCCCCTTCTGCGTGCGGGTCGACACCTCCATGAATACCGCTCAGCGGTTGTCCTATACCGAATTGACCCGCCTCTACCCTTCCGGCCGGATCCACGACTTCGAATACATCCAAATCAACAACGAGCTCTTTCCCACCACCCGCCCCATCGAGTTCCTCGAACTCAACAAGCTGGACGTCTACTACGCCCGCTTTGCCACCCGCAACCGGCTCGTCCGCGGCCAAATAGACCGGCCCGATTTCCGGCAGGAATACGACCTCACCGGGGCCATCATGGACCTGGCGACCGATCACATGGGTGACCTCTGGGCCAGCACCACCGATGGCCTGTTCCGGTTTCCGGCGGGCGACCTGAGCCGCACCCCGGATCACTTCTTTGACGGCCTGGCCGTCAGCAGCATTTCCGAGGACCTCGAACACAATTATTGGATTACCTCCCTGGACCAGGGCATTTTCTATATCCCCTCCTTTGAAACCTGCCCCGTCGACCTCCAGTCCATCACCGAACGGAACTTCACTCCCACCGCCATTGTCCACAGCGACCAACACCTGATCGTGGGCACCCTGGGCGGCGAATTGCTGTCCATTGACCAGAATTTCCAAGCCGAACGCCTCCACTCGGACCCGGAGATGTTTGGCTTGCTCAACTTTGGCATTTCTCATCCTTCCGAGCCCTACCTCAACCGATTCAAGCTCCAGGAAGGGCCCAACGGACTCAGCTTCGAAGAGGTGATCCCGGATTCGTTCCTCCCCATTTTACTGCCACTTTACAACGGAGCCGCCCTGAGCGCCGGACACAGCGGCTTCCTCATGGTTGATCCCCTCTCAAAACTCCCCCTGGCCCAGCCGCCAGCCAAATTCAGGGTGCGAATCCTATGCGCGTTGGAGCAAGGCGAGCAAATTTACCTGGGGACCCAGCACGGCGTCCTCGTCGTGGACCAGTATGACTTTGAGCATCCCCGTAAATTGCTGCCCGACGAGCCCTTGCTCGACATCCGGGTGAACGATATCCTCGCGGATGAATTCGGAAACCTGTGGTTTGGGACGGTGGGGAATGGCGTGCTGCGGGTACGGGGGGAAAAGGTCGAGACGGTATACCAACCGGCGGGGGTCTACGGCAATATGATCAATGCCCTCACCCTGGGCGATGGCTCCAAGTTGTGGATTGCCAGCAATGAGGGGGTGTTTTGGTTGGATTATGCGCCGGGGGCAGAACTGGTGGTTGAAGACGCGGGGAATTGGGATTATAAGGATGGCCTTCCCTCCAATTTCATCCGGGACATTGCGTGGTGGAAAGAAAAGGTATGGGTGGGAACAGATCAGGGGCTGGTATATGTGGACCCGGGGAAAATGGACCCGACCACGACCACGCCTCCGATGGTGTACCTGGAATGGGTAAAGGCCGAGGATTCGCTGCGCTTGCCCACAGAGCCGGTGGAACTGGCTCCGGATGAAAACAATATCGCGCTCCGTTTTGTCGGGATCACCAACCACAAGCCCAGCCGGGAGCCCTTTTACCGCTTCCGCCTCCTGGGATTGGATTCTTCCTGGACCACCTCGAATGACCGTACGGCCCAGTACCTCAATCTCCGTTCAGGAGACTATACCTTTGAGGTGAGCGCGCGCCGCAAGGGCGGCGATTGGAATCCCGAACCTACGCGCTACAGCTTCTCGGTTCGCCCCCAAATCATCAACAACTTTTACTTTGCCCTCCTGGTCGGGGGAACCGTCCTCCTGGCCATCATCGCGCTGATCGTCATCCGCAACCGGCGGCGGCGGGAGCTCCGGTCCTGAGTCCCCAATGTGAAATGGGATCGACTTGCGCCGACCCCATTCCGAATTATCACAAAAGAACCGTATTAATGCTTTTGGGAGGGAATACCTTTGAGGTACTCCTTGATCGCGAACTGGACAAAGTCCGCTTTCTGCTCGCCGACGATCGCCGGAATCCAGACTTCTTCTGATCCGTAAATCACCAGCTCGCAGAGCTTGGTATCGGCATTCATCCCGGTGTCTTCCGGGGCAATGATGCCCGCCGCCACCGGCGTATATTCAGAATAGCCCACTTTCTTGAACCGCTTCGCAAAGCGCCGGATGCTCTTCACAGGAATTTCCTGTTTCCCTCCAATTCCGAACAGTCCGGTCACCACCCTCAATTTGCCTTGTTGGAGACGAATCCAGGTCCGCCGGAGGGTCGACCGCAGGAGCAAGTAAAAGGCTCCCCCGAATGCAAGGACTGTGAAGACCTTGAACGATCCGGGAATGGTCTCCGAATCAGATTGAAAGGAGTACACGCAGAGGAAGAGGGTCCCCAGCGTTCCCAGTAACCAGATCACAGCTGGAACCCAGGAAAATCGGGACAGGGCCATTTCAAAGCCTTCTTCAAACCGCCGCAACTGTATGCCCGGTGGAGTATCCTCGAGGCTGGAAAAGGTAAATCGGGAGGGTGTCCCATTGCGTTTCAGGTGCTGCTTGCGCTGCCGATCGCGTTCCCGGGGAGACGGTCCCCGAGACCCAGATTTTGTGTTCATTGTTGTAGGTAGTTAAATAGAAATCCTTGGAATGGAGGATTTACCCGGGCAATTGCTGCATGCCCGGCATTGGATTGGACCAAAGGAAATGTGTTGTCATAGTTTGTTGCAGTTAGCTATACTATCATATACGATAGTTTCTGTAAATAGTTGCAAAAAAAGAGGAGGCCGGAGCCTCCTCTTTTATCTCTATTCTGTTGGATCAGATCATACCTCAAAGGAGAGGATCGTCCGTTCAATAATGTCACAGCATTCCTGTACCTGTTCGTCGGTGATGACCAGCGGCGGGGCAAAGCGAATGATGTGCTCGTGGGTCGGCTTGGCCAGCAATCCGTTCTCTTTCAGACGGACGCAGACGTCCCAGGCCTTGTAGCCGCCCATCGGCTTGATGCCGACTGCGTTGAGGAGGCCTTTGCCGCGCACAAACTCGACCATGGGGTGGTCGATGGCGCTCATCCGGGACCGGAAGACTTCGCCGAGGCGGTCGGCGTTCCCCATGAGGTCCTCGTCCTTGACCACGTCCAGCGCAGCCATCGCGACGGCGCAGGCCAGCGGATTGCCCCCGAAGGTGGAGCCGTGCTGGCCGGGCTGGATCACCAGCATGATGTCATCGTTGGCGAGGACGGCCGAAACCGGCATCGCGCCCCCGGACAGGGCCTTGCCCAGGATCAACACATCCGGCTGGACTTCGTATTTGTTGCCGCAGACGCGCTCACAATTGCAATTGCCGCAAACGGCCAGCATGCGGCCGGTCCGGGCAATCCCGGTCTGGATTTCGTCGGCCACGAACAGGACATTCTTGTCCGTGCAGAGCTGCCGCGCGCCGGGAAGGTATTCGGCTTCGGGGACCACGATGCCGGCTTCCCCCTGGATGGGCTCGACCATGAACGCGACCACATTCGGGTCGGCCAGGGCGGCTTCCAATGCCCCGAGGTCATTGTAGGGAATGACTTCAAAGCCGGGCAGGTAAGGTCCGTAATTTCCTTTGGCGTCGGGATCGGTGGAAAAGGAAATGATGCCCGTGGTCCGTCCGTGGAAGTTGGAGGACGCGACGATGATCTTGGCCTGGTTGTTCTCGACGCCTTTTTTCTCGTAGCCCCATTTCCGGACCAGCTTGATGGCGGTCTCCACGGCCTCGGCCCCGGAGTTCATCATGAGGACCTTGTCGAATCCGAAGGTTTCGGAGATGTATTTTTCGGCCTGACCGAGCTTGTCGCTGTGAAATGCGCGGCTGGTCAGGGTCAGTTGCTGGGCCTGCTCCACCATGGCCCCGATGATGCGGGGATGGCAGTGGCCCTGGTTGACCGCGGAATAGGCCGACAAGAAGTCGTAGTACCGATTGCCTTCCGGGTCCCACAGGAATACGCCTTCTCCCCGCGACAGGACGACGGGAAGGGGATGGTAATTGTGCGCTCCGTATTTGTCTTCAAGGGCAATGGCTTCCTCAGTGGAGATACTGTTTTTTTCCGCGATCATACTCTTAATTTTCTTTGTAACTACTCCGTCTAAGGTCGGAAAAATCGCCTGTATTTTCAACCCAGGGAGGAAATCGGCCTTTAAATGCAATAGGCCGGGAAGCGGGTGGAAGGTCGGAATCAATTGTCGGAAAAATGCACCGCGTCCCTCTCTACTTCCGGATCGAAAACTGCCTCGCTGAACTAAAACGGTTGGTCATAGTATAACCGCGGTTGGTCCGGGTGTAACCGCGGTTGGTCCCAGACCGACCTCGGCCGCTCCCAGTGTAACCGCGGTTGGTCCGGGACCGACCTCGGCCGCTCCCGGTGTAACCGCGATTGGTCTGAGACCGACCTCGGTCGCTCCCAGTGTAACCGCGGTTGGTCACCAACCGACCTCGGCCGCTCCCAGTGTAACCGCGGTTGGTCTCGGACCAACCTCGGCCGCTCCCGGTGTAACCGCGGTTGGTCGGGGACCGACCTCGGCCGCTTCTGGTACAACCGACTGCGCTTCGGGACCGCTATCACGCGCTCCGGGACCGCGGTCACGCGGTGCGGGACCGCGACCGACATGTCCCAAACCGGCCTAAATTGCCCTAAGAGCCTATAAATCCCAAAAACTGTCGCAGGGACGTAAATGGGCTGTCCTCCGAAGACATTTTTTCGCCCAAAACGCAACCTTCAGCGGCCCTACGTGTTCACGGGGCATGCGAACAATCGTTTTTCACCTTTGCTTGATCTTACTACTTCCAATTGGGGTCATGTCCCAAGTCAACGGAGTAGCGCTCCTTGCCAACGAATCTATTCACGACGGTATTTGGGTCCGGTTTACCCCGACCTCGGTTTCCGGGGCCCTCGACAGTACCCTCACCGACTCTACCGGGCAGTACTCACTTGCCGTCCAGCCCGGCGTGTATGTCATCGACTATTCCAAGCCCGGGTTTCAGCCCCGCGCCTACGACAATGGAACTCCTACTCTCTTGTCCCCGGGAACGACGCTGGATACCCTTGAGCTTCAGCCCGGTCCTTTTCGGCTAGTCAGTGGGAATGTCTCCGGGGTCTTTGACCGGGACACGGCCTATATCGTTACGGGCGATCTTCTGGTTCCCAGTGGCCAGAACCTGACCATTGAATCCGGTACCCGCGTCCTGTTCAATGGTCCCTACTTGTTTGAAGTCGACGGGCTGATCAGTGCCCTCGGCAATCCGAATGAAACCATCTTGTTCTCCAACAACTCGGCGGTCTATACCGGGCGTTGGATGGGCCTCCAGTTAGCGGGTGGAGGGAATTCGATCTTTGAATGGTGTACGGTGGAAATGGCAGAGACCGGGATTGAGGTCTTCGGCAGCTACCCGGCTCCTTCCGTCGTGGATGTCCGCCACTCAATCTTCCGCAAGATCAACCACTCGGGCATTGTTCTGCGGGGCAATCACATCGCCACGATTGAAGACAATCAATTCTCGGAGTACGCGACTGCCGCGGTCTTCGTCCTGTCCGGAGGCGGTGCCAACTCCCAAATCATGTGCAATGAAATGTTCGACGCAAATGGCGCCGGCATTTATGCCTTTGACATGGCCGGCGATGGCACCTTCGCCAACAACTATATCCACGACCTCAACGGAAACCAGGCCTACGGCATCCGGTCCCGCAAGATTGCGGGAGAGCTCACGGTCCAGAACAACCTCATCGTCCGGGTGGCCGACGGCATTCAGGAGACCATGAATGGGACCAATATCCCCTCTACTCTGATCCAAAACAATGTCATCTTTGATTGTGACCGGGGCATGGTCCTGACGGGGAGCGGCGGGAGTACGATTCGGATGAATGTGGTCCTGGCGTGCAGCACTGGTATCCTCCAGTACAGCCCGGCCTACGGGACGCCTGCTTCCGTGACGTACAATGCCTTCTTCGACAATACCACCGACTTTGAAGGGGTGCCGATCACTGGCCTCGGCAGTGTCATCGCGACGAATAGCCAGGGTGACCCGGCGGATGTCTGGTCCAATTTGTTCCTGAATCCCATCATCTCGGCCCCCAATACCTATTATCCGGCACTCGCATCGCCCCTGATTGATGCGGGCGACCCCACGGCGCCGCTGGACAGCAATGGGACGGTGGCCGATATCGGTCTCCGGGCCGACCTGGTCAACTGCTTTGCCATCCCCGAGCTGAGCAACCGCCTGGGAACGGTCTCAACCATTTCTCCGCGTCCCGAGGCACTGCCGCTGCGCTTCGTTCCCCAGCCCGCCCACGACCAATTCCGGGTGGACATCACGGATGAAATCCGGAGCATGGTCCTCGTCGGATTGGACGGCCGGACCTTCGAACTCCCGGTCAACGGCGACCAGGTCTACCGCGTGGACCAATTGCCGCGCGGCCTCTATATCGTCCGCATGGACACGGACAGCGGTCCCCGCACGGGCCGACTGCTCCTGCAATGATTTTAGCCATTGGTCATGGCCTGCCGGTTTCGCCCTCCGGGGTGGGACCGGCATTCTTTTTGGATGGAGGATTAGGTCTGGAAGAAAATAAAAGGGAGGAAAGGCACGGACGGCCTTTTCTCCCTTTCGAATTTGAGCTGACTTGAGTTAATCTATATTCGGGACCGTTTGGGGTTTGAGTCCGGTCATTTCTGCCACTTTGACCAAGGCATCGTAAACAAGCGGATGGCTGTTTACAAATTCGATGGCCCGCATGATAAATGCGTTGTCGCTCATCAAAGCCATCGCATGGGGCATGATTTTCTGGGTCAAGCCTACCGCCTCAGCTCCGGCATTTCCGGCCGTGACCAACCCAAAGAGAACTCCTTGAACGAGGTTCAAGCCGACCTCGACACCCGTTCCAAATCCAAGGCCCCAGGTCGCGCCAGCACTGGCCTTAAACTGGATTTCGCCATTTACAAATCTGGCGTGGAAGGCCCCCTCAGCTCCAACTCCAGCCGATCCTTCGATCTTGGCTCCCACCCCTCCCAAAATAGTAGTCCCTCCTTTTCCGAAGAGAATGCCGCAAATGATCCCCACCAACTGAGAATCAGGAATCAAATGAGCTGCACCTCCCCAAAATCCCCTCTGAGCCTTCAAGTTGTTCTTGATAGGACCGATGGCATTCATGATTTTAGCTTTGTAATCGTTTCCGCTCTTCTTTTCCCAGAAGTATTTACCATGGGCTTTCACCGCCACCTTGACCCCCACAAAGGCTTCTGCTTTTGCATCTAATCCCTTGAAGACATCGTCTTCGGTCATGGTACGGGGATCTTTGGTGTAGAGAGTTCGTTTGAAGTGGGCCTCGAGTCCAGCCAAAGCCTCAGCTCCGCACATTCCGCCTACGATAAATTCAAGGCCAATGGTAGTATCTTCTCCCAAGAGATTGAACTTATAATCACGGGGAAACGTCCATTCAAAATCTACCCCTCTTCTGGCTTCACCACTAACCCCAGCACCTCCCAATCCCAAATTACCGGTGGCTTCAGCGGTCGAGACGACTTTCACACCAGGGGCAATCTCTTGCTCGGTGCCCTTCTTTCCGTTAACAGAAACCGCACTATTATTGGTGAGCCCTTCTTGCCCGATATTCCTGATATTCCCTTGGGGAGAAATCGGTTTAACATTTTGATTACCAAACTCTCTGGACGCACCTCCCCGGTTACCCCTCGCCTTGAGAGCATCATTGGGCTTATCCGACCCTCCAAAGGTCCGGAAAAAATCGACGTTTTCCGGTCTATCTCCACCTTCTCCACCTTCTTCGCGCTGCACCACCGCCTGGCTGAGCTGGACCGGGCTCTCCTTCCTTTGGATGGGGGGCTGGCTACTCTGAGAAGGGTCCGCTTTCATCTGGACCGGATCCGATTTTGTCTGGACTGAATCCGACTTCGCCTGGACGGGATCCGATTTTGCCTGGACCGGACTGGCGTCAAGTTGAAAGGGCGGCGGGGCCATGGATCGCTGTTTGGTCCCGGTTGCGGAAAGACGGGAGTTTGGGTTTCCTCCCTCTAGCATTCTTTGAATTGGATGTGCTTTTTCCATGTCAAATTGTGAATAGTTAGTGAAAAATGGTGCCGACCCGGGCGCGGATACGCCCAGGTAAAATTCAGTTGTACCGACAGGGAGGCCACCTGGCGGGCACCCTCCCTGGAATTGCGTTTCTGCTGAAGCGGAGGCAATCCTTCTCCGCTGTACATAGGAATGAGGCACTGAGGGTCAGTAAACTGCCTTCAGCCTGCCAGGAAGTCGTTACGGGGAACACTGGTCCCACCCATCGCCCTCTTCCCCCTTATCCCCAGCCAGAAGAGATTGGAGACATCGCATCGAAAGGACGAAAGAGGCATTGTCCTGGACACAAATTAGCTGCTCCGGGGACGGGGCAGGGATACAAATCCCAGAAGCGGGAGGAAAGTCCTGATTTGTATCGGAAGGCTCACTGGCGCTTCAAAACCAGGCGGTGGGTCTCTGAAATTGGCTTGCGGTAGGTGTCGGAGGCGTCTGTTGGAGCTCCCGCGTCAGTGGAGCGACTGCCGGAGGGACCGACCGGCACGGGAGTGCCGGGACCGCCCTTCTCCTTTTCTTCTTCGATTTCCTTCGCGGGGATTCCTCAATTTTTCCTACTTTTGCAGACTGTAACAGAGTACAAAAAGTATGTTTGAGAACCTAACATCGCGGATCGACCGCTCGTTCAAGAAGCTGAAGGGATCGCATAAGATCACGGAACTGAACATTGCGGAGATGATGAAGGAAATCCGCCGGGCGCTGGTGGATGCGGACGTTAACTACAAGGTGGCCAAGGACTTCACGAATCAGGTGAAGGAGCGGGCGCTGGGTGAAGAGGTCCTGATTTCGGTGAAGCCGAGCCAATTGATGGTGAAGATCGTCAAGGATGAGCTGGCGGAACTGATGGGGGGCGAAAAGGCGAAGGTAAACTTTGCGAATAAGCCGCCGACCATCATTTTGATTGCGGGTCTTCAGGGTTCGGGTAAAACGACTTTTTCGGGTAAACTGGCGTCCTGGCTGCGCAAGAAGGGCCGGAATCCGCTGTTGGTGGCGTGTGACGTGTACCGTCCGGCGGCCATCGACCAGTTGACGGTATTGGCGGAGCAGGTGAATGCGGGGATCTACAAGGACCAGGACAATAAGGATCCGCTGAAGATCGCGAAGGCGGGCGTGAAGTTTGCGAAGGCGAATGCGCACGATGTGGTCATCGTGGATACGGCGGGTCGTCTGGCGGTGGACGAGGCGATGATGGATGAGATTCAAGGTCTCAAGAAGGGGCTCGATCCGAATGAGATTCTCTTCGTGGTGGACTCGATGACGGGTCAGGATGCGGTGAATACGGCGAAGGCCTTTAACGACCGCCTTGACTTCGACGGGGTGGTCCTGACGAAGCTGGACGGTGATACGCGGGGTGGTGCGGCGATTTCGATCCGGACGGTGGTGGACAAGCCGATCAAGTTCGTGTCGATGGGCGAGAAGATGGATGCGCTGGACGAGTTCTATCCGCATCGTATGGCGTCGCGGATTCTGGGCATGGGGGACGTGGAAAAGCTGGTGGAGATTGCGCAGGAGCAGTTTGACGAGAAGGAGAACAAGCGGATTCGGGAGCGGATCGAGAAGAACCAGTTCAACTTCGACGACTTCCTGAAGCAGCTGCGGACGATCAAGAAGATGGGGAATATGAAGGACCTGCTGGGGATGATCCCGGGGGTGGGTCGGGCGCTGAAGGATGCGGATATTCCGGATGATGCGTTCAAGCACATCGAGGCGATTGTGCTGTCGATGACGCAGGAGGAGCGGGCGAATCCGGCCCTGTTGAATGGCAATCGGCGGAAGCGGATTGCGAAGGGCAGTGGCACCTCCGTGCAGGAGGTGAACCAGTTGCTGAAGCAGTTTGGGCAGATGAAGAAGATGATGAAAACGATGAACAAGCTGAACAAGAAGGGCATGAGCATGAAGAACTTGCCGTTCCTGCGGGGACAGAAGTAGGGTTTGTTCGAAGAAGATATTGACCGGGCCGATGGAGTGATCCATCGGCCCGGTTTCTTTTTGGGATCTAGAGGCCGATGGCAGCCATGCCGGCCTGGGTGCCCTGGACGCGGAGGGTGTCCAGTTCCATTTGGGCTTCGGTGTCCTTGATCAGCTTGGTCTTTTTCCGGATTTCGCGGTCATTGTCCCGGATGGCCTTCTTCGCTGCGCGGGGTTCAGCCAAGGATTCTTCCAATTTGTCGGTTTGGCCTTGCTCCTGGTCCACCTTGTCCTTCAAACCCTTGACTTCAGTGCGGAGGGTCGCCACTTCGGTTTCGAGTTGATCGAGGGCATCCTGGGCTTGTTTCAGGTCCTTCCTGTAGGACTCCGGACCGTCCAGCCCGTTGAGCTTCTTATTGGACAGCTTTTTGGAGGCGAGGGCTTTCTCGGCGGTCTCCTTGATCTCGTCATCCGTGGGAAGGCTATTCAATTCGCCTTGGTGTTGTGACCGAGCGTCTTTTCTTTTTTCCGCCTGCAACCGCATGGCATTTGGGACTTGTTTCAGCGCTTCATTGTTATCTCCCAGTCCCAGACCGTGGGCTTTGTTGAGCTGCTTCGCCTTTTCGTACCAGGCTTTGTAGCCATTCAGGAACGTGCCGGTGTTGTTCAGGGTCTCGATTTCCTGCTCAAGGGTCGTCACTTCTTCGCTCAATCCTTTGATCTGTTTCTCCAGGAAATCGCGGCGGTTTCCTTGGGCCTTTTGGCTCTTTAGAATGCCGTCTTGTTTGTTGATATTGTCCTCCTCCTTCTTGATGGCCCTCTCGGCCTTTTTGACCTTCTGCTTCAGTACGGATATTTCACTCTCCTTTCGACGGGCCAATGAATTCTTCTGCCGGATCTCATCCTGGAGACGACTGGTCTCCGTTTGAGATTGGTGGATGAGGTCTTCCAGGCCCGGAATCTTATCTGCCTCCGCCTGGTTGGCCGCTTTCAATTTTCCCAGCTGCTCCAATTCGATCTTGGACTTGGCAATCAAATCCGCTCCCTCCTGTAAATTTTGCTGCAAACCCGCCAAGATCCCTTCCCGCTCCAGTTTCACGACCTTCTTCGCGACGGGCTCCAATTGCATCTGGCATACGTGGCAGGAGGGGACATCGGAATCGTCCTTGTTGAATTTGTCCCCGTGGCCGGTCTCGGTATTGTAGACCATGACTTGGGAGGAGTCTTTCAGGGCGATCCAGACTTCGGTCAGGCCGAGAATCTTTTGCCCTTGGAAGAGATTGGGGTGCTGGTGCGCGATGGAAATTACCACTGGAGCAGCGCAAGCGGCAACGTAGGAGCCCAGATCGGTCTTGTCGGCAGTTCTTTGGCGCTCAATTCGGTTGGGGCCAGCATAGTCGAAGATGGGGTCTCTTCCTGCCTTTTGCATCTCATGGTGATGATCGTGGACATGGTTCGCAGCCGATTGTTCATACTCACTTCGGTCCTGCTTGGCAATGTCTCCCGTACCGTACACTTCGCCCCCCAACAGGGGAATTTTCCATCCTTTCGCCACTTCCTTCACTATGTCCGTCTGGCCATTGCCTCCTCCCGACACTCCCACGATGAACTGCCCATTGGGCGCGGCCAATACCCCCAACATGAATTTGGTTCCCTGCCAGCCCTTGTGCTTGAGGACTCCTTGCTGGATTTTTCTGGCGGTCCCGTCACTTTCCGGAGTGCGGGAAATGGAAAACGGGGCCTCGTGCTGGGTGGCCTCGCTGACTTTGTTTTTTCCCCAAACCTTGTTGGGGTGGACCGGCTCCTGACTTTCCAGTCTGTTTACCCTGTCCCGTACCATCCCTATTGCGGCAAGTACCCTTTCAACATTCCCATCCTTCAGTCCCTCGGCGATGCTATTCACCAATACCCCCAGATCATTTCCCAATGCCGCCTGCTCGAAGGTCTGTCCCCGGTTGTTGATCGGCGTGGCATATACGTACTCCTTCAGCTTCTGGAGGTCGCTCTTTGCCTCCGCGGGAACGTCCTTGTCGATCATCCGCTGGACCACCCTGCCAGTGGCGGGATGCCCGCAGGCCATCAACTGGCTGGGAGCGCCACTTCCAGAAATGCTCGCTGACCAGGAGGACGTGTCACTGCAAGACAATTGGACTGGCGGCGGGGGTAAACTGATGCCTCCCTGGCTTGCGCTCAGGGGGTGGCCTGTACGTTCTTGTACAGCCTCGTGGGTCCCCTCTTGGGGAACTACTTGATTTTCCATTACGTTACTTCAATAAAAGCCTTAAAAAAATAATTCGTCAGGATCAATATAGCACTTTTCGCCAGATATGCGCTACACCTTTATACCTTCTTTGCGTCTAATCCTTGGGAATTCGTCTCCTATCCGGGAGGAATGTCGGGTGGCGGGCGGAAAATGGAGGCGGGGATGAATGCGGGTTGGGGGGGTAGGGAATCCTCCTCACTGTCCGTTCTTCATTCGATTGCCGCCAGCGGCTTTGTTCACTGGCCCCAAACCTTTATTTTAAAACCATGAAGAAACTGTTGTTCCTCCTCCTCGCCCTCTCTTTTCTCCATGTCACGCCCCTCCCCCGCCCTCAATTCGGGATTGTGATTCACGGAGGAGCGGGTACGATTTTGAAAAAGAACATGACGGAAGAGCGGGAAGCGAAATACCGGGAGAAATTGGGAGAGGTCTTGAAAAAAGGGCACCAGATGCTTGCGGACGGGGAAAAGGCGTTGGATGTGGTGGAACAATGTATCTGGCTGCTGGAAGATTCGCCGCTGTTCAATGCGGGCCGGGGCGCGGTCTTCACCCACGAAGGCCGCAATGAACTTGATGCCAGCATCATGGATGGCACCACCCAAATGGCCGGTGCCGTCGCGGGGGTCACGACGGTCAAGCATCCGATTTCCGCCGCCCGGGCAGTCATGGAACAAAGTCCCCACGTGATGTTGGCACGGGAAGGCGCGGAGGAATTCGCCGAGCTGAATGGCCTTGAAATGGTCGATCCCGCCTACTTCGCGACGGACCGCCGCAAAAAGTCCCTGAAACGGGCGATTGATCGGGAATCCAAGCAAGGCGATGAAGGAAGTGTCTTTCCTTCGGAAGAAGACGATTACAAATTCGGGACGGTCGGCGTGGCGGTCCTCGACCAATACGGCCACCTGGCCGCGGGCACTTCGACGGGCGGCATGACCAACAAGCGTTGGGCACGGATCGGGGATTCCCCGGTCATCGGCGCCGGCACCTACGCCAACGATGCCACCTGTGCGATCAGCTGCACCGGCCACGGCGAATACTTCATCCGCTATGCGGTTGCGCACGACATCCACGCCCGCATGGCGTACAAGGGCGAGTCGCTGGACAAGGCCGCGAAGGCCGTGGTCCACCAAACGCTCCAAGATGCCGGTGGTACCGGCGGTGTGATCGGCATTGACCGCAAGGGCAATGTGACCATGCAGTTCAATACTGCGGGGATGTACCGGGGGTATTACCGGGACGGCGATGTGGCGCCGGTGGTGGGGATTTATGGGGAGTGATCCCTACACCTCCCGCAAAAAGCGGTGCACAAAGCTGATGGCCATGGCACCTTCGCCTACGGCAGAGGCGACCCGGGCCATCGAGTTCATCCGGACGTCGCCGGCGGCGAAGACACCGGGGGTGCTCGTCTCCAGGAGGTGCGGATCGCGGTCCAGCTTCCACTCCTTGCGGTAGTCCTCGAAGCCCAACAGGTCGCGGCCCGTAGCCACGAAGCCGCGCTCATTCTTCAGGACCACCCCTTCCAACCAGTCCGTATAGGGCCGGGCCCCAATGAATACGAACAAGGCGCACGCCTTGACCTTCCGGGGATTCTCGCCCTCCCGATCGGCGAGGGTGAGGTGGGTGATGCGGTCTTCGCCGTGGACTTCGGTTACATTCGTGTTGATGATCAATTCGATGTTGTCGGTCTGGGCGATCTGCTCGATCAGGTAGGACGACATCGACCCTTTGAGGGTCTCGGTGCGGATCACGATGTAGACCTTGTGGGCAAATTGGCTGAGGTACATGGCCCCCTGGCCGGCGGAGTTGCCGCCCCCGACGATGTACACGTCCTGCCCGATGGTAGCCCGGGCTTCCGTGGTTGCAGCGCCGTAGTAAACCCCAGCCCCGGAGAACTGGTCGATGTTTTTGGCGGGCAATTTCCGGTAGTCAACGCCGGTCGAAATGATCACCGCCTTGGTATTGACTTCGCTGCCATCCCGCAGTTTCAGCGTCTTGTAGGGATGGTTCACAGTCACTTCCACGACTTCCTGGGGCGAAAGAAAATCAATCCCGAAGCGCGTGGCCTGAGTGATGGCCCGCCGTGACAATTCCGCCCCACTCAATCCCTTCGGAAAGCCCAGGTAATTCTCAATGCGGGAACTGGTTCCGGCCTGTCCGCCGGGAGCCCGCTTTTCAATCAACATCGTTTTCAAACCTTCGGAACCGCCATACACGGCCGCTCCCAGACCGGCCGGTCCCGCCCCAATGATGACCACATCGTACATTTCGGCGGTCGGCTTGGGATTCAATCCCAGGTTCTGGGCGATTTCCTGCGGGGAGGGTTGTTTGAACAATTTCCCATCCTCAAAAATCACGACCGGCAAATCGGACCGTTCCAGCCCGTGCAGCTCCATGAGCGGGGCCGCCTCGGGGTCTTCTTCCACGTCGATCCACTTGTAGGGAAAGAGGTTGCCGCTCAAAAAGTCCTTGATGTCGTGGGACTTGGGCGAATATTGGAGGCCCATGACCCGCAATCCACGGAAAGTCGGGCGGAAATTGGCCTGCCATTCTTCCAGCAGGTCGTTCAGGACGGGAAACAGCTTCTCCTCCGGCGGGTTCCACGGCTTGAGGAGGTAATAGTCGAGTTGCACATCGTTGATGGCCTTGATCGCGGCCTCAATGTCCGAATAGGCCGTGAGCAGGACCCGGCGGGCCGCCGGGAAGAGGAGTCGCGCCTTCTCCAGGTAGTCAACGCCGAGCATTTCCGGCATCCGCTGATCGGACAACAGGAGGGCGATGTCCTCTCCTTTCTTCTTGAGCTCGGCCAGGGCTTCCAGGGCCTCATTCGCCGACTCGGTGCTGATGATGCGGTATTCTTTCCGGTATTGAGAACGCAAGTCGCGCACGATGGAACGCAGGACCTGGGGATCGTCGTCAACGGTGAAAATGATGGGTTTCTTCTTATCCATGTTTTACGAGGTTCAATTGGTTTTTTGGGCGGGCAAACAAACAGAGAAAATGGTTTTACCCGGCTCGGACTCCACTTCGATGATGCCTTTGTGGCGGGTCACAATTTTTTGGACCAGGTCCAGGCCCATGCCGGTTCCTTTGCCCATTTCCTTCGTGGTGAAAAAGGGATCGAAAATGCTCTTGATGTGCTCTTCCGAAATTCCGCTCCCGCTGTCCTGAATGTCGAGTTTGACGTAGGGACCATCGTTGCGGGTCCACAGGCGCAGGGTCCCCCCCTTGCCTTCCATGGCGTCGAGGGCGTTGTCGATGAGGTTGGTGAAAACCTGATTCAGTTCCCCGGGGGAGCCTTCCACCGGGTTCAGTTCGGGATCAAAGTTCTGCTCGATCTGGACCTGGTTTTGTTTGATTTTGTGGCCGAGCATCGTCAGCGTGCTCTTCAATCCGGGGTGCAGGTCGACAGCCTGGATGGCATTGGCGCGGTCCATGTGGGTATAGCCCTTGACGGACTGGACCAGTTCGGCGATGCGGGACGCAGCCTCCTCGATTTCACCGACCATCTTGTCGGTGGTCAGGTTGTCGTCGATCCATTTGATCACAGCCGGAAAAGCCTCCGCCGGAATTTGCTCCGTCACCACCTCAAAATCATCGGGGGAAAAGCCGAAATCCACCATGGTCTCGGCCACTTCGTAGCCATCTTCAAAACCGTGGTCTTCCAGCCAATCGGCCATGTCGTCCTCGGCTTCGGTCCGCTCCATCAGGCTCAGCTCGGGCCGGGTTCCACTCCCAATCCGCGAAAACAACAACTGGTTCACGGCGTCGATTTGTTCCTCCGTGGCTTGGATTTTCATCACCTGCTTGAAGTTCTCGGGAACCAGTTGGAGGTGTTCTTGGAGGGCTTTGGCGCTCCGAACGATGGCCGAAGCCGGGTTGTTGAGTTCGTGGGCCAAGCCGGCGGAGAGCTTGCCGAGGGACACCAACTTCTCGTTCTGAAGCTGGAAAGAAGTAAAGCTCCGGACCCGGCTCGTCATCTTGTGGACGAAGGCAGCTGTCAATTCGTAGTGGTCCCGGATCATCGCTTTGAACTGGGAACGGTGCAGACAAAAAACAGATGATTTGACCTTGGCTTCTCCGAATCCCGTCGCGGCCTTCATCCGGGAATAGGGCAGGACGCCCGTGATTTCCCCCGGCACCATGTCTCCCATCAACTGAACCCCATCTTTCTGGGGAAGCGAGAGGCGAAATTCGCCGCTGACGATGATGTGGAGGTGCTCGGTGGGCGTTCCCTTTTGAAAGAGGTATTCGCCGACTTCGTAGTGGTGGAGTTCGCCGGCATCTATGAACCATTGCAACTGGTCCTCGGGAACGTCCGCGAGGTCAGGAATGGCTTGGAGGAATTGAATGTCCATGAGAGGGAAATTACTGCTTTAGGTGTTTCGGGAAAAGATGAACGGACTCTTTTTATCCTTCATCTCTCATTTACCTCAAACGAATTCTCTCTCCCAAGGTTTCGATTTCCCAACTCCCCCACCTTTTTCTCCCCAAATCTCCAATCCCCGGCCTCCTTGGTTTGCCCATTTGCCCCTCTCCCGTTAAATTCGCAGGGTACTTCTATTGCAAGTATCTTATAATCGAAACCAAGAACTCCCGTGGGAAGAGCATTTGAATACCGCAAAGCGGCCAAGATGAAGCGCTGGGACAAGATGTCCCGCCTATTTCCGAAACTCGCCAAGGCCATCACCATCGCGGCCAAAGCCGGCGGAACGGACCCCGACATGAACGCGGCCCTCCGAAACGCCATCGCCAACGCGAAGGCGAACAACAT
The DNA here is from genome assembly GCA_963923035.1 of uncultured bacterium. Taxonomy (GTDB): domain Bacteria; phylum Bacteroidota; class Bacteroidia; order J057; family JADKCL01; genus CAWUKT01. Next base: position 43,457 of record CAWUKT010000012.1, on the reverse strand, counting down.
GCCCAAGGACAATATCAGCGCGGCCATCAAGCGGGCTGAGGGCAAGGACGCGGCCGATATCGTCGAAGTTAACTACGAAGGCAAGGGCCCCCACGGCATCCTCGTATTCGTGGAATGCGCCACCGACAACTCCACCCGGACCGTCGCCAATGTCAAGTCCTATTTCAACAAGGCGGGCGGCGGAATTGTCCCAACGGGCTCTCTGGAATTCTTGTTTTCGCGGGAAGCTGTCTTCCAGTTTGACAAGACCGAGGAGATGGACCTGGAAGAATTGGAACTGGAGCTGATCGATGGCGGCCTGACCAAAATCTTCGAGGACGACGGCGAAGTCTATGTCCACGGCGATTGGACGGACTTTGGCAACCTCCAGAAAGCCATCGAAGGCATGGACATTGAGATCAAGGAAGCCAACCTCCAGCGCTTCCCCACCAGTCCGGTTGCCTTCTCCGACGATCAATTTGTGGACATCGAAAAGCTGCTCGACAAATTGGACGACGACGAAGACGTCCAGAAGGTCTTCACCAACATGGAATAGCATGTCCACCGCCATCCACTTGTGGTCCTGCCCCCGCAATGTCTCGACGGCCTTCATGTACAGCTGGGCCCAGCGCAGCGATACCCGGGTCTACGACGAGCCGCTCTACGGCCATTTTCTGCGGGTCACCGGGACGTCACATCCCGGCCGGGAGGAGACCCTCGCGGCCATGGAGACGGATGGTGCCACCGTGGTCCAAACCACTTTCCAGAACAATTCGACTGCTCCCCTCCTCTTCTTCAAGCAAATGACCCACCACCTGGTGGACATTGACCGCTCATTTCTGGGCGAGGGCAAGAATATCCTCTTCATCCGCGATCCGCGGGCGATCCTGGCGTCGTACATCAAGGTCATCGCGGAACCTACGATGGCCGACATCGGGGTGAAGGCTCAATATGAGCTGTGGCAGGAATGGGGCGCGCAGGGCAAAATTCATGCGGTCCTCGACAGCCAGTACCTGTTGCAGGACCCGGAAGGCGTGTTGCGGCAATTGTGTGGGCGATTGGACATCGCCTATGAACCGGCCATGCTGGCGTGGGAAGCCGGGCCGCGCCCGGAAGATGGGCCCTGGGCCCGCTACTGGTACGCCAACGTCCACAAATCCACCGGCTTTGCGCCGTACCGCCCCAAGGAGATCGACCTCCCCTCCCATTTGGAAGACCTCGCCGCCGAATGCCAGCCCTACTACGAATTCCTGACGGCCAAGTCCATTCGCTGACCCTCCATTTTCCGTCCTTTTCCCATTCTACCCCAAACAAAAACCGGCCCCTTCCCGAAGAAGAGACCGGCTGAGTATCAAGATGGGGTGGATCAGGGCATTTCCAGCATGACCTTCCGCTTCTCTACACTGCCATCGCTTTTGCGAATGTTCAGGATGTGCAGGCCCGGGGGGCTGCTCTTCAGTTGGGGCAGTTCGCCGTCGACCTTTTGGTCCATGAACTTCCGTCCGTTCATGTCGTACAGCTGCATTTCCACGGGGAGCGGTGCGATGCCAGTCTCCGGATTCGCGAGGCGGGCGGGGGAGCCAGAGCAGCCGGTGATGAGCGGATTGAGGTAGCGGACACAGGTCAGGCCGGTTCCGTTCTGGGTATAGGTGACCTTGACGGGGGTATACCAACCGACGGGGTTGCTGTGGTCGGAGGAAAACATCGAGAACTGGCACAGCGCGAGGCGGGTTTCGCTGGGTAGCAGCGGGTAGGGTCCCGAAACATGGTTAAAGGCATTGGAGAGAAAAGCGGGATGTGCGACGACCTCTACAGTGGCTCCGGTATTCCAGGGATTGGTGACTGACACTTCCACGTCAATCAGCGAGTTGTGCCCGAGTTGATTGTATTGACTGCACATGGTATAGGTGACGAATGCAGAGCAACGGACGGGGTCGGGATCGCCTATGATGCATCCGGTGACATTGATCGTTTTCTTGTCGGCGCAGGCACTGACTCCGTCTTTGTAACGGGTGACGTAAAGGGTCCCGGTCCCGCAGGAATTGCCCCTGATGGTCACTGTGGGGGTTCCCTGGCCACTCATGATCTGCAATTTGGAGTTGGACACTACCCAGCGGTAGGTCGCTCCGCTCAAGGAAGGAACGGTAAATGTTTGGGTGGTATTCTTGGCGATGGTGGAGGCCCAGTTGGAGGAGCCGCAGCCGCTCGGACCTTGGGCAATGGCCATAGAGGTCATGGCACTGAAAATCAGCAGCGTGAGATACTTGATCATGGAATTGATTATTTGGGGTAAATAAATTGTTTAGAGTTCAGACTATCAAGAGTTCAGACTATCAAAGGATCCTTTACAGCTTAGATGCACAAGCGGGGTACCCTCATTGAGGTTCCCGTTGTTCATGTTGGCAAGTAGTAGGAAAAAATACACCTAAAGAATGACCCGCCACCAAGCCTTTCCTGACAACAATCAGTCCGGGGTGAGGGCATGGTCATTGGACTGGGCACTAAATAATCATACGGGCAGGGAGAGGGAAAACAGGGAAACATGACCAAAAGCAGGGAAAATCAGGGGATGGAAAAGGGGGCATGAAGGGGAAAGAAATGGCGAATTTGAGGCAATTAAAGCTATCCAGAGGGAAAAAGAGGCCCATTTTCATTCTCCTTCAAAACATCCCCTCCCAACCCGACACACTGCATGTTTCCCATCCATCTTTTCCCTTCCCATTTTCATTCCTCCTTTACTTCTTCCCTGAGACATTGCTCTTCTCCTCTTTCTGTTTAATTTCATCCTCAAAGTCTGATCCGAATATGCTCCAACAATACAATCCCCAAAACGCCGACATCCAAATCTGGGTCGGCGATCGTCTCTACCCCAGGTCCGAGGCCAAGGTATCCGTCTTCGACTCCGTCGTCCAGGGCGGCGACGCGGTATGGGAAGGATTGCGGGTTTACGAAAAAGGAATTTTCTCCCTGGACCGCCACCTCCGGCGCATGGAGGACAGCGCCCACGCCCTCGGCTTTGCCGACATCCCCTCCCGGGAGACCGTCACGCAGGCGATTTTCGCCACCCTGGAAGCCAATGGCATGCGGAATGGCGTCCACATCCGGCTGACCCTCACCCGAGGGACCAAAATCACCTCGGGGATGGACCCGCGCCTCAACCAGTTCGGCAGCTGTCTCATCGTCCTCGCCGAATGGAAGGCACCCGTCTACGACGACAAGGGCATTTCACTCGTCACCTCGTCCATCCGCCGCAACGCGCCCCAGCATCTGGATTCCAAAATCCACCACAACAACCTTTTGAACAATATCCTGGCCAAGATCGAGGCCAATTTCGCCGGGGCCGGCGACGCCCTCATGCTGGATGTACACGGCTTCGTGAGCGAAACCAATGCGACGAATGTCTTCATGGTGCGGGATGGGCGCCTGTACACGCCCCACGCCGATGCCTGCCTGCCCGGGATTACCCGGGGCCTGGTGCTCGAAATCGCCCGCGACCTGGGCGTCCCGGCGATTGAGCGCAACCTTTCCGTCACGGAATTCTATTCGGCCGACGAGGTCTTTGTGACGGGGACGATGGGCGAATTGACGCCAGTGCATACGATCGACGGGCGTACGATCCGGTCGGAGGGCCACCCGGTCCTCCATGCCATCAACGCTGCCTTTGAGCAGCGGACGCACGAGTTTTGTACGCCTTTGCCCTTCTAGCGGGCGGTCAGGACCGCCTACAAAAAAGAAATTCTCTGGCGGGAGAATCTCTTTTTCAGTTTTTGAAATATTCGTTACGAATTGAGGTGCGCGATGATGGCCTCGAGCTGGGCATCGCCCTCCTGGATTTCCTTGTCTTCGACGACCTGCGTGACGTCGTGGGCACAGGAGGCATCGCCGCTCTCGGACGTGGTATTGATGCAGCCGCAGTAACCGGCGGAGATGTCCGTGATGGTAAGGGCGCAACCACTGCAACTGGCGTCGGAGCTACAGGTCTGGGTGGTTCCATTCCGCGTCAGGTACAGGTTTTTGCCGTCGTTGGCGGAGAGGGAGGTGGCCATGGTGATCCGCGTGCTGCGGGTCTGGAGGAAGCTCCAGAGGTAAAAGGTCCCGTTCTCACGGGTGAGGTGGATATCGGTAGCCTCCTCAGCATTGTAGACTTCGCGGTAGGCGCAGGCCAGTTCGGCCTTGTCGAGGATCAAGGTCGGCACTCCGTCAATGACTTCCCCCACCTTGACGGTGTTCAAAGGCGCGGGCGCCCGGTTCTGGGAAATCGGATCCTCTACCTTGGAACAGGAAGAGAGAATGAGCAGCGTGGCGGCGAAAAACAATGCAATCTTTTTCATGTGACCTTGTCGTTTGATTGAAAATATAAGTTAACCCTCCATCACCCAAGAAGCCTACAATAAATCTCAATTTGACCATTCGCGGACACGGAGAGCGGTCCCGGATGTCCTTTCTGCTCCCAAAACAGGATAAAGCATTCAAAAAGAACCCATTGCTTCATTTCCTTTTCCCCTCCCAATGCTCCTCAAAGGTTAGGTTTTTAGTTGCACCCAGCCCTTTCGTTTCCCCATCTCCCCTTTACTCCCCCCGAAGGCCAGTGAACTTTGGGGCATTTTGAGTCACGCGTCACGCGAAGACTTTACAAAAGCAAAGGCTCTCCCGCATGGAAAAGCCTTTGCTGGTTCATCGACAAACCAATATTACCGGTTCAGGAAGTCGATGATCGAACGCAGTTTCGGATCCTCTTTCAATTCCTTCTTTCCCGGGGTGATTTCCTGGCTGATGCTGTGGATACATTTGCCTGTTGAGCCAAAAGGATTGTCCTTCGCGATACAGTCACAATAGCCCGCATTTTCTCCAATGGTGGTGAGCCGGCAGCCCTTACAATTGGTGCTACTGGTACAGGATTGTGTCGTTCCGAACAGGGTCAAATGCAGTTCTCCGGCATCCGTGAACGTCAGCGTGGTCGCCAGCGTCGTCCGCATGGCTCCCGTCTGAATCAGTCCCCGGAGGAAATAGACATCATTTTCACGGGTCAGTTGAAAATCAGCGGCTTCCTCGGCTTCATAGGCTTCCAAATAGGCGGTCGCAATTTTTGCCTTGTCAATGGCAAGGGTCGGCGTCCCATCCACTACCGTTCCTACTTTCACGCTGTTGAGGGGGGCAGGTGTCCCATTTTGAGAATTGGGATCTTCCATTTTGGAACAAGAGGAGAGGACCACCAAAAAGGCGGCAAATAACATTACAACTTTCTTCATGATAAATAAATTTAGGTTTGAGAAATTAGTATGCGGCGGACGAATGCAAGGGGGTTGAGCACAACCACATTACACCGAAACAGGTCTATGACCTTCCAGCAGCATACCCACTCCGTAAAAATTTGTCATGACCTTGAGCCTCAGTCAAAAACGGATGGATACTTTACTAAATGAGGTTAAAATTTGGGTTTAGTTTAATTATGACCTTAATATCTCAAACAAAGATAGATCATCAGTTGAAAAGACAAGAATATAAAACCACTTTGACCATTAAAGGGTATTCAGAACAGGTCTCATTCAAAAAGCCTGCTTAAAATAAAACCAACGCCATTTACAGCTGCAAACCCCTCAAGATCAGCATCTATTCTTTTCGCCATAAACTCGTCTTCACCCACCCTTTCCCGCTCCTTTCTTCCAACCCAAAATGCCCCTAAAGGACCTTTTCCCTAACTCATTCCCCCAGGTTCCGACTCGCACCCGCTCGCCAATTCGACGCATTCGCCTGGGTCAAATCCACATCGTCCGGCTTGATTTCCCGCCGCAACCCAAACCGGAACCGCGCTTCATCAATGGCCGCATTGATCTCGAAACCCACCAACAGCACCATGCTCAGCCAGTAAAACCAGACCATCAGGACCATGATCGCCCCAATGGAACCGTAAATCTTGTTGTAATCGGCAAAATTGGAGATGAAGAAGCGGAAGCCCAGGATGGCCGCCATGCTCAGGCACCCCGCCACCATGGAACCCGGCGTGAAGAACTTCCAGCGTTCCTCCGTTTCCGGCCCAAAGAAGTAGATCACCGAGATACCCAACTGAAGCCCAATGAACAGCACCAGCCATTCGATCACCGTGAAAATCCAGGCCCGGTGCTCGAGGTCGCCCTGCTTTTCCAGGTAGGACACGAGGTATTCTGCGCCTCCGATCAGCCCCACCGTGAAGAAAAGGACGAGCAGCAAAATGATCAGGATCAACAGCGCCACCCCGTAGACCCGTACGATATTTCGGCGGCGAAACAGGGCCGTATCCTTGCTCAGCGCGTACAACATCGCCCGGATCCCACTCAACGACGCGTACATCAGGAGGGCAATGTTCAGGTAAATGAGGCTCGCGGAAGGCTTGTTGAAGAATTCACTGACGATCTCGCGGACAAAGCCGAGGCTGTCGCCGGGGACGATGTTCTCGAGGAAGATATTGACGTTCGCCTGGAGGTTCTCAATGGGGATATAGGGGACGAGGGTAAAAATGAGGATGAGGGCGGGGAAAACGGCAAAGAAAAAGCGAAAGGCCATGCCCATCGCGGAGAGGGTAAACTTGCGGTCGGTGGTGGTTTGGTAGAAAAATTCGAGGAAATCGAAGAAGCCCGCGCCGCCCAGCCACCGCGGGCGGTAGCCGTTCAGCCGGATCTGGATGCGCTTGCCCCACATCCGAAGCCAGTTGCGGAGCCAGCTCAGGTATGCCTTTACCCGTCCCAATTCGCCTCCAGCAATTCTACGAAGCGGTCGGGCGCGGGCACGGCCCGCCCGGATTCCGTGTGGACAAAGGCCAGCGTGACTTTGCCCTCCACGCAGAGCTTCCCGGCCTCATTGAGGACGAGGGTCTCCACCGTCACCCGCTCAGCGGGAATCTTGCGGATGGTCGCCCGGAGGGTCAGGAGCTGGTCGTAACGCGCCGGGCGCAGGTAGCGGACCTGCATCCCTGTCACCGGCATCAGGATACCATCCTGCTCCATTTCCGCGTAGGAATACCCCAAATCCCGGATCAATTCGGCCCGGCTCACCTCAAAATACTCCGCATAACGCCCGTAGTAGACATAACCCATCTGGTCTGTCTCAGCGTAGCGGACCCGTACCTGCGTTTCGTGGCTGTACATGAAGCGAAGTTAGAGATTTCCCCGGTGAAATTCCCGCCCCTCCCCCGCAAGAAATTATGTTGAACATAAACTATTTTAATACGAAACAGTTTCTTTCCCCTCCACCCTGCCCAACCTCACCTAATGGGCTAAAATCAACCATTTATTTCCTCCAACACCACCTCAAAGACCCCATTTCGTTTAGGCTTATTGTGAAAATATTCCACAAATAAACTATATTGCACCACTAAGTATTCGATTCATTATTCTCTGTCAGTTATGAAAGCCAATCAGAACGCTATCTCGGCCCAACCGGCCCAGTTATCTGCCAGTCCCTCCATGCCGGGCAAAGAGCCCCCCACCCTCCAGCTTCAGGCCTCCAAGGGCAATCAGCCCGTACAGTTGTCCCGCACCGCGGGTCCTCCCATCCCCGCTGGTCCTCAATTTGAGACCTTCATGGCCAACCTCTTCCCGCTTGAGCAAGCGGCGATCCGACAGGGAATGACCCTGAACCAACGGATTTCTGCGTTCCGGAAGCTGTACTACCGGGGATTCCAGGCCGGTCCGATGGAAATGTGGGATGCCATCATCCCCTTGGCAACCAACAACGATATGCCGGAAGCCTGGTCCCAGGGAGCATTGGCTCAAAATGCCAACAACCTGGCTTCCAACCAGGTCATCACCATCTCGGCCCGGGAAGTCGACATGGGCCACTTGTTTGCCGGGCTCGACGCCATGGCCCACAACTCCCCGATTACCATCGGCGTGGCGACCATGACCGACAACGCCGAAGCGGCAACCTGGGTGGGCGACCTCAGTGCCGTCGCCGGCGAGTTCTACCGCGACTTCAAGGCCGGGGGCGGCAAGGATGATTATTCCAATGTCGAACTGGTGAACGGCACCTTCGTGGACCAGCAGACCGACGCGTTGACCCGCCGCTACTTCACCGAGCAATTCAGCGTGGCTGATTTCCACGGCGACCTCGATCCCTACGCCATCAACATCAATCCCAACCTGACCATCCACTCCAATCTCTACAACTACTACCACGTCTCCCAGGATGGACAGGGCCAAACCCGCCGCTATACCCGATTTGCCCAGAACTGCGGGCTGTTCGACAGCCGGCTTCAGCTCATCGATTCCCGCGTGGAGCGGGTGAAGCGGCAGTTGATCGAGGCGACCATAATGTACCAGGCCGCCGAATACCGCGACGACATCGGCTTCAACGGCGACAGTGCCGACTGGGGCGCCGCCAACCAAACCGATATCTTCGGGAATCCCAAGTATTTCAAGGAGCACCACATCGTCAACAATATTGTGGACATCCTCATTGACTACTTCATCCGGCGCATTCAGCTGGGCATCCGACAAGAACACGATTGACATTACGCACGATAATTTTTGGGGCAGCCATCCGGAGACGGGTGGCTGTTTTTAGTTGAGGGTAGGGAAAAACGAAGGGAGAACGTCCTGCAATAAACGAAACCCATGAGAACCCTACTTCTATTCTCTCTCGTACTGACCAGCCTCCTGGGCTGCAAGGACTCCTCTCCTCCCCAACCGATCCCGACGGCGGGCCCCAAGGTCCTGGCTGGCGTACATGATCCCGGCCACCTGGTCCGGGAAGGCAACCAGATTGTGCTCTTTGCCTCGGCCGTCGAGTGGACGACCTACGAGACCACCCAACAAAGGTGGATTCCCCGCGGGGACGATCTGTACAGCGGCCAGGCGCCCGCCTGGGACCTTTCGCCCCGGCCCCAGTACTGGGCCCCCAGCGTCTTCCGTTCCTCCTCCAACGCCTTCCGCATCTATCACTCGGCTGTCTACAACGAAGATGGCCACGGCTCGCGGATTGGCTTTGCCGAGGCCCAGGGAGACCCCACCCAATTCTCCTTTGCCCCCAGCGCGGAGCATGTCATCGAATCCAATGGCACCGACCAACCCTTTGCCATTGACCCGGCGGTCTTCCGGGACCGGGACGGACGAGACTGGCTGGTCTACGGCTCTCACGCCGAAGGCATCGTGATCGTGGAGCTGGACCCTACGACCGGACTCCTCAAGGAAAATCCCCAAAATAAGTTCTGGGCTCCGGGCGATTCCCGCTTTACCACCATTGCCAATTACGGCGGCAACCTCTCCGAGAACAATGTCGAGGCCGCCTATATCCATCCCCATCCCGACAACGGCTACTACTACCTCTTCGTCAATTGGGACCGGTGTTGCAGTGGCACCAACAGCAGCTACAATATCCGCGTAGGCCGTTCTACGTCGCCTACGGGCCCTTTTCTCGACCGCGATGGCCGGGACATGGCGCAGGGTGGCGGCACCCTCTTCATGGACGCCAACGGCCAGATGGTCGGCAACAGCCGCTTCATCGGACCCGGCCACGCTGGCATCTACCGGCACACGGACGGCCAGGATTACTTCACCCACCACTTCTACGATGGGGACAACCGGGGAGAACCTTCCTTGGGGATCTGGTGTTTGAGGTGGGAAAATGACTGGCCCGTCATCGACAGGGACCGGTCCGTCTCCTGGTGAAAATTAGAATTCCAATCGGAGAAAGACATTCGGGCTGAAGCCCAACAGTTCGCGGTCGACCCGGACGATTTCCAGTGGATCGTTCGGGTCGTCCGGGTATTCGACCGAATGGTTGCGGTCGCGGATATTGTTGCGGTCGTAGAGGTTGAAAACAGATACCCCTACCTTCCCACTGACCCGCTGCCCGAGTTGCAGGGAGCGGCTGATGTTGAGGTCCAAACGGTGGTAGGCTGGCAGCCGGGAGCGGTTCAATTGGTCGAAGCGCAATTCCAGACTCTCAAATTCGCCGTCCACATCCAATAAGCTGTCGACGCCCGTCGGCGTGGAGAAAGGTTTGCCACTCGCCAATACCCACATCGCCGAGAATTCCCATTTCCCCACTTCAACCTGCTGGACCAATTTCAATTCGTGCAGGTGATCGTGGTCGGCCGGAAAGGCCTCGTCCTGGTTCAGATCGGGGAAATAGTGGATGACTTCCGCCATGGAATAGCCCAGCATCCCCGTCCAGGGACCTTTGTGGCCCCGGATGAAGAAGTCCATGCCCACAGCATTGCCCGAGCCGTCCGTCAAGAGGTCATTGAGGTCATTCGAATTGGTCATGGCATTGAATTGGCGGACATAGCGCTCCAGACCGGTAAATGATTTGGCGTAGAACTGGAGGTCCACCCAGATCCCGGGAGCCAAATAGGATGCCCCGATGCCGCCCTGGAAGCCACGGGTCTCCCCGATGCCCAGGTCTTCACTGGCCAGGGCCAGGAATTCCGTACCCAATTTCAGGCTATTGTTGATCTGAACCGGGTTCAGGAACTGCTCGTACAGCCCCGCGTTCGCATTCAAGCGGATGCGGCGATTGACATCGTACCGCAATTGGAGCCGGGGCTCGGCGAAGAGCCGCTCGTCCAATCCATAGTAGGTAAAGCGGGAGCCCGGCACCACGGTCATTTTCTTGCCCAAGGTCCACGTATATCCCACCCAACCGGCCAGGATCAAGGACCGCAGCCGAACCGAATCCCGGAAACTCTCTTCATCTTCCTCATCGTTCTCGGTAAGGCTAAAGGCGGAGATCATATCGCTCAACTGAATGCCGACATTCCAACTGTCTCCCCATTTATTTTCCCCCGTCAGCTCACTGCGCAGGGACCAGGAACGCACCCGGTTGTCCTGCCCGGCGCCATAAAACAGCGTATCGGTATCCTCGACCACTGTCTGGTCGTTGTTGAAGAGGCCACTGAACTCTGTGCCGTAACCCGAGACCTCCAGCTTCCGCTGGTTCCGGAGATCGCGCTCGTAGCGCAGCCCCCCCGCCAGATTCTGGAGCCGCAAGCGTTCCTCCGAGTCCCGGCCAAACCCAAATACGGGCTCCTCCGCAAAGAAGCGGTAGGTAACCACGTCCCGGCCATTGTAAAAATTGGCGGAGATGCGGGAGCGGTCGTCCAGGTCGTAGGTGGCTTTGAGGTGGAGGTCGTGGAAATTGGAAATGGGGTCCACGGAGTATTCAGCCGTGGTATCGCCTTCAAAATCCCGTTCATCGGCGAAGATGGAACCGGTTTGGAAGACATTACCGGAGATGCGGTTGTACAGGGGGCTGGCCAGGATATCGGAATAGGAGCGCCGACCGGCGACCATCACCGCCCCCCGCCCTTCGGCGAAGGGCATGGTCACATAGGCACTGGTGGTGGCCAGGTTGGCGGAGATGCCCGCCGCAAAGGTGTCCCCCGGCTCGGGCCGGGCATCGATCTCGATCAGGCCCGCAATCGCGCCGCCCCGGGAAACGTTGTAGCCACCCCGGGCGACCTGGACCCGGGCCAGGGCATCCGCATTGAAGGCGTGGAACATCCCGAAGAAGTGGCCGGTATTGTAAATCGGCACCCCGTCCAGCAGGACCAGGTTCTGGTCGGGGGTACTCCCCCGGATGAACAGTCCATTGGAGCTTTCCTCGGTACTGCTCACGCCCGGTACAAACTGGAGCGTGCGGAACACGTCCTTTTCTCCCAGCACGGAGATCGCATCGATGTTGCGGGGAGAAAGGGCGACGCCGGACTGGTCCAGACTACACCGGAAGGCCTTCTCGGTGACGCCCGTCACCAGGACCGATTCCAGCTCCACCGCGAGGGGTTTGAGCTGGATGTTCAGCGGGGCCTTGGCCTCACTCAGAATAAATTGTTGGGGATGGTAGCCCAGGAAACGGATTTCGATGAAATCACCTCCCTTGGGCTCGTATTCAAGTTCAAAGTAGCCATCTTCACGGGAAATGACGCCCCGGTTGCTCAGGCCGTCGGCCGCATTGCCCAGGACCACCATCGCTCCGGCCAGTGAATAGCCGGTCTGGGCTTCCCGGACATAGCCCCCAAATCGCTTTTTGGGGACCGAAGTGACTGGTTGTCCTTTCACAATCACGTACCGCTCGTTCCCTAACGGCTTCAACTTCACCGGACGGTCCCCGATGGCCTTGTTCAGCGTCTCTTTCCAATCCTTTCCCTCTATCCGAACATACTCGACCGGATATTGGGACAGGAGATCGGGGTCATAGGAGATGGATAAATTGCAGTGGGCGGAGAGGATTTTGACGACCTCTTCGAGATTGGTCGATTTGAAGGTTCCACTGAACAGGCAAGGTGTTTGGGCATGGAGCTGCCCGGCCACCCAAATCAGCAGCCCCAGCAGCAAACCCTGCCGATACAACATCCTCTGCATAAATTACTTTCAATCGACCGACCCCTTATTTCAGTCGGTACTTGTCTTGTCCGAGCGTATCGAGTTCCAATCCCGACACCAGCTGGAGGGTTTCCAGGGCTTGGGAAAGGTTGTCGTTGCTGAATGAACCCGAGAACCGGCGTCCTTCACACCCGTCACAATCGATGTCGACATCGAATTCGAAGGCAATCGCCTCCACCACATCTTCCACTTCTTCCTTCTCGAATTCCATGGTCTTCACCGCCCATGCGGGTAACTGGTCACTGACCGAAGATTCTTCGATGCGCTTGCCCCGTTTGGCCCAGCTGTCACCGGGCTTCAGGACGTCCATGACCCGATCTTCGTCATCGGAGACCTGGACCTTGCCGCTGTAACAGGCCACTTCCAAGGTGTCCTGGTCCGAATTGACTTCGAAGCGGGTTCCCAGGACGGCCACGCTCCCATTCTCCGTCGTCACCCGGAAGCGTTCGCCCTTTTTCACCACGAAATAAGCCTCGCCCTTCAATTCCACTTCCCGATTGCTTTCCCAATCGGCTTCGGAATAACGGATTTGGCTGTTTCCGCGGAGGCGAACGGTGCTCCCGTCGGGCAGCATGCCGGACATCCCGGCTCCTTTGGAGACGATGTAGCGATAGTTCTCCTCACCGGTATTCAATCCGGCCCAGGGCTTGGTGATGATGACGTAGGCGAGGAGCGCGACGGAGGCCGCGATCAAGGGCGCCACCCAACGGCGGCGACGGGCGGGGAGCGAAACCACGGGGGTTTCCTCCGGGGCGGGTTCGGCCGCGATGGCGGCCGTCAGATTTTGCCACGCCTGGTCTTTGTCGAAGGCGGGCGCTTGTAATGTACTGCTGGCGTCGGTGATGGTTTGCAGGCGGTCCAGTTCTTCCGGACTCATCTGGGCCATCAACTCTTTCTCTTCGGCAGGAGAGAGTTCCCCGGTCAGCCAGCGGGCCAGGAGTTCATCCCGGATCGGATCCGGGTCATTGGGTATGTCTCTACCTTCCATAGGCTTTCCTTTCATTTATCACCAAAACGGGCCACTTCTCCGTTACCCTACCCCCGCCTGTATTTTTTTTCTGGTCCTGCTCCCTCATATCTTTTTCGTCAGCTTTCTCATTTTTTTCAGCGCCTTCCCCATCCTTTTTTCCACCGCCTTGACCGACACCTCCAACCGGTCGGCTATTTCCTGGTACGTCAGCTTCTCGATTCGGTTCATGAGGAATACTTCCCGCTGTCCCGGCGGCAAGGCATTGATCGCATCTTCGAGGGCTTGCTTGAATTCGGCCTGTTCGAGGATGTGCTGGGGACTTTCGTTGTCGCTGCGCTCGACCTGTTGCTGTTGGTAGCGGAACTTGACCTGCTCGTGGCGGACCCCATCGAGGAAGAGGTTATTGGCGACGGTAAAGAGGAAGGACTTCACTTTCTCAGGCTGCACTTTTTCCCGGTCCCGCCACAAACGCAAGAAGGCCTCCTGCATGATGTCCTCGGCCTGGGCCTGATTCCCACACTTGAAGTAGATGAAATTTCGGATGGCTTCGGCATAACTGTCGAAGTATCCTCTGAATGCGGTGGATGCCAATGCTTCTTCGCTCATTCCCGGGCTTGGGTCGCTTAATAGGGCCACAAATTAAGAAAAAAACTGGGCGGGCATATTTTTTCGGGGAGGGGGGTGGGGAAAAATCGGATCGGGTCGTCTCAGGTGAAAATGAAAACCATGAAACACCGCGCCCTAATGATTTTACTCGGAGCCCTGCTGATGGCGGGCTCCCTGGCCGCCCAGGACCTCCCGCCCGGCTTCAAGGCCTGGCAGTACTCCAGCCTTCGGCTGCGCCTCAACCCCAAAAACTCCGTTTCCTTCTCGGAGCTGACGGCCCTCAATACGCGGCCCATGAGCTTCCAGTTCCTCCAGGTCAATGGAATGTACAGCCGACGACTCGCCAACCGGTGGAACCTCGACGTGGGATACGCCCGCAGTTGGTTCAAGACCTCCGAAGAAATCCGGGTCTTCCAACGGGTGCTGGTCGAGATCGACTTCAAACAGCGCTGGGGGGAGTTTAGGATGAAGCATTCCTTCCGGGCCGAATACCACTGGCCCCAATTGCGCAAGTGGCAGAGCCGATTCATTTACTCCAATAAGATCGCCTACCGCTTCAAGGAGTTGCCCCTCCGCCCTACCCCTTACCTCCGCAACCAGCTCTACTGGTACCAGGGGGGACGCGACGTCTCCTATTTCGAGGAAGAGACGGGCGAACTCCTGGAACGGCGCCCGGCAAATGGCATCCACCGGTACCGTATGACCGCCGGGGTCCGCATGCGCCTCGCCAAACGACTATACACTTCCGTTTTCTATACGTGGCAGCGGGAATTCAACATGCCCGGCAATGAGTTCCGTCGCCTCAATGTCCCCAATGCCCGGGGCAATACCCAGGCCCCCTTCAACCAATTCCATCTGATTGGTTGGAGCCTTGACTACACCCTCAAACTGTATTGATCACCACATAAATTGTTTCAAGCTATGAATATGAAGAGCCGTATCAAGAAGTCGATCATCTGCAAGAACGTAGGTGACTACAACATCAACCGTCTGAACAACCGCACCTATCAGCCGCGGGCAGGAGATGTCGCCATCTTCCGGGTCCTCGAGATCGGCAAGCACAAAGCCATCCAGGGTGACACGGGCAAGAACTACTATATCTTCCCCGGAGACCTCATCATGGCCACGTTCGGACACCGCTACGCATCGAATCAGTTTGAGGGTTACGTGCCGGAAGGCTACCAGGAAGAATACCAGCTGCTCGGTCAGGGCGGGGTGGTCGGTACCGTGGCCTCGATGCACGCCAAGCTGGAAGCGGTCGGTGCGACCACGCTCAAGCTCGTGGGCTATGCCACCTCCGGTGGGAGCCGCGTCATCAACACGCACTACATGACCCGCGACCGGGTCACCTTTGACCCGCACCGCCACCGGCCGTACAAGGTCATCCTGAGCCTCGGGGCCAGCATGGACAGCGGCAAGACGACGTCGGCCGCCTACCTCTGCCGCGGACTGCGGCAAGCCGGGAACCAGGTCGCCTATATCAAGCTCACGGGCACCGTCTTCTCCAAGGACAAACGCATGGTCCGTGACTGTGGCGCTCACGTGGCCGTGGACTTTTCCGCCCTGGGGTACCCGTCTACCTATATGTGTGACCACCAGGAGCTGCTCGACGTCTTCGAAGGCCTCACGCACATCGTAGAACCCTCCCAACCCGACTTCGTGGTGGTGGAGATCGCCGATGGCCTGCTGCAACGGGAAACTGATTTCCTCCTCCGCAATCCGGCCTTCCGTTCGTTGATCGATGCGACGCTCCTGAGCTGCGCCGATTCCCTGAGCGTACTGAGTGGGATCGACCACCTGAGCAATATTGGCCTGCCGCCCTTTGCGATCAGCGGGCTCCTGAATACCTCTCCCCTGATGGTCGCGGAAGTGCGCCAGAGTACGACGCTGCCGGTATTGGGCCTGGGGGATCTGATGGACCGCAAGGTGGTCCGTCACTTTGAAACGAAGCACTCCCGTATTGCATGACCTCCGGTGAATCCATATTCAAAGCATTTTTCCTCGCCCACCCCTGGCGCGTATTCGGGGTACTGGCCAGTGGGTGGGCGGGAAGAGCACTGGCAGCGGTCCTGTCGCTGGGCATCGGGCAATTGCTCGCCCGCAGTCTCGGTAAGTCGCTGTGGATCATGGAGGGGAGCAATGGAGCGGCTGAATCCACCTGGACCAGCTTCTTCACCGAGCCGGGATGGCTGATCGGATGCGCGGTGGCCTGGTTGCTGTGCCGCTACTTCGAATACTACCAGACTTCGATGCTGGGGGAATTGTTGGTGAGGGAAATGAGAGAGGACCTGTTTCGAAGTCAAATGAAGGCGCACCCCGATGATTTTCGCCAGAAGAACCCCGGAAAATACCTGCTGCGTTACAGCGGCGACCTCAAGCAGATACAATTGCTGGTGCAACGGGGAATGGTGGAGTTTGGCCGGGATGTCGTCATGGTGCTGGTGCTGGGGGGAATATTGGTGGCGTTGAATGGGACCATGGGACTGCTGGTGATGCTGGGCTTTGCGGTGGGAATGGTTCCCATCCTGGCCATCGGGCCGCGGCTCTACCGCTCCTCGGAACACCGCCGCAATACCCGCTCGGGGCTCCTCTCCTACTCGGCCGACCGGATCTACCGGCACCGTGTGGTCCAGGCCCTGAACCGCGCCACGCCCGCCCAACGGCGGTACGACAAGCGCTCCACCAAATTGTTCCTGGCGGGCCGGCACTATTACCGGATCGAAGGATTGGCCCGGATGACCCTGCCCGCGTTGACGTGGCTGCTCCCGGCGGGCCTGCTGATTGGCTGGCTGAGCTGGAGCACTCCCGACACTGCCTCCGCCGCCCTGCCCCTTGCTATTGGGGTGGCCCTGGGGCTCGGTCCGGTCTTCCGGCGCATCGGCCGCGTGAACATCTACTGGACCCTGGGCCGCTTGTCACTGCGGAAGCTGATGGCGGTGGTGAACCAGCCCCCGGCGGATGCCCATCCGGATACTGAGCTGCATTGGGAAGAGGGCGTGGTGGAATTGTCGGGTTTCGGGTTGACGCCGGTGGGACAGACCTCGCCCATTGGGACGGAGCGGGTGGAAATGAAGGGACAGGGCGTGGTGTGGATTGAGGGGGGAAATGGCAGTGGAAAGAGTCACCTCATCGGCCAATTGCTGCGGCTGCGGTCGCTGGAACAGGGACAGGTGCGGATAGATGGCCGGGACATCACTGAATGCAGCCACCATTCCGTCCGGAAACAGATGGCAGTCGTCTCAGATGACTTCCCCCTGGTCGGTAAAACGGTCTTCGAGGCGATCTCTTATAGCCGAAGGGCGAGTCGCCGAGACGCGGCGGAACGGATGCTCGGCCGCTTGCAGGCCGCGCTCCCCTCCCAACTTCAGTTGGAGCTTGACCAACGGATCGAGCCTTGGGGCGAGTTCCTGGCCAGCAGCCAACGGACCTTGCTGATCTGGGCCCGGGCCCTGCTCACCCGCAAGCCGCTGGTGCTCGTGGACGATCCCTTCCGGGGATTGGATGCCGCCCAGCAAGCCGTGGTCCTCCGGCAGGTCAAACGACTCCGTAAAAAGCGCCTCTTTTTCATCTGCGCGCATACACCGCCCCCGGCCGGGCTTCAGGTCGACCAACACTACCAACTTCAGGGGACCACTTCCCCGCCCACTTTACTTGCGTCGGAACCGTCCAACTTCAGACATCTTGGATAAGCCTTTGGATCAGACCACAGCATACTCTTGAACGGTTTCGCATGTTTTTGGTTTTCAGCACCCCGAGAGGGGTGCCTTTTTTCGTGGGAGCCCCATTGGGAGCGGGTTTGCGCTCCGGAGGCGGGAAATAGGCTGCCGTGGAATATTCGGCATTTAGCGGCGAATGCGAAATATTCCGACTGTTTTTTGAAACATCTTCAAATATAGGTGGGAGGTTCCAACGGCGAGGTAAATTGGCCCTACGCGTTGGTAAATTAATTTGGGTGCCGACCCGAATTAATTTGGGTCGCCGGTGAATTCATTCGGGTCCGAGGTGAATTGTCCCAGCGCCAAGTCGAATTCATTTGGGTGCGTACCCAAATTCGCCCTACGGCGAGTCGAATGAATTTGGGTCCTGACCCAAATTGGCCCGGCGCCGAGGTAAATGATCCCAACGCCTTGGTGAATTCATTTACCCCTCGTCCCAAATGAATTCGACTGCGGGCTGGACCCGTTCCTCCCGGCATTGGCCTTTTTCCCGCCTTCCTTTCCTCCCATTTCCCGACTCCCCCCACCTTTTCCCGTTTTCCCTCTCCGCACTTCCCTCCCAATCCTTATTTTTGTCCTGCATGTTGTCCCATTTCACCTTCCGCCCCTTCCTGTTCCTCGGCACCACCGCCCTCTTCCTCCTGACGGCCTGGTCCTGTGCCCCGGCCCCCAATTCCACGCCCGAAAATGGCAAGCTGGACCGCATTTCCCTGCCCGAGGGGTTCCAGATCAGCTTATTTGCCGAGGGGGTGACCAATGCGCGGTCGATGGTGCGGGGCAGCCAGGGGACCTTGTTCGTGGGCAGCCGCAGCGCTGACAAGCTCTACGCGCTGGTCGACAAGGATGAAGATTGGAAGGCGGATACGATGTATGTGCTGGCCGAAGGATTGCGGAGCCCCAATGGCGTGGCGTTTCGGGACGGAGCTTTGTTTGTGGCCGAAATCAACCGGGTATTGCGGTGGGATGACATCGAAAATAAGCTGGACAACCCGGGCAAGCCGGTCGTGGTGAACGATAATTTCCCGAATGAGCGGCACCACGGGTGGAAATACATTGCCTTTGGGCCGGACGACAAGCTCTATGTGCCGGTGGGCGCGCCCTGTAATGTCTGCGACCATCCGGAGGATCCCCGCTTCTCTTCGATCATGCGCATGGACCCCGACGGCAGCAACCTGGAGGTCTATGCCCACGGGGTCCGGAACTCAGTGGGCTTTGATTGGCACCCGAAAACAAAGGAGCTGTGGTTTACGGAAAATGGCCGGGACTGGCTCGGGGACGACTCGCCCAACGATGAATTGAACCACGCGCCAAATGCGGGCATGCACTTTGGGTTTCCCTATTGCCACGCGGGCCGGGTCGCCGACCCCGACTTTGGGGAGGGCCATCCGTGCAGCGATTATGTGCCGCCGGTGCAGGAACTGGGGCCGCATGTGGCGGCATTGGGGATGAAGTTTTACCGGGGGAAAATGTTCCCGAAGGCGTTCCGGTCTTCCATTTACATTGCCGAGCATGGTTCCTGGAACCGCAGCACGCCCATTGGCTACCGGATCACCCGGGTACCCCTCGAAAACGGTCGCCCCACGGGGTATGAAGTGTTCGCGGAGGGCTGGCACACTGGGGACCGGGCCTGGGGCCGGCCAGTGGACCTGCTGGAGATGGCCGACGGCAGCCTTCTGGTCTCGGACGACTACGGCCACCGGATTTATCGAATCACTTACCGGGACTGACCATTCACCCTCTCATTTGCTCCATTCACTCATTTCGGACCGGTATTGATAGGCCCGATGCAACTTTTTTCCTAATTTTACGTTTGTATAAACAAACCGAGTTCCCTAACAGGTCTCGCATAAAAAAGTGAAAAAGTATACTCAAATCGTACGTAGAAAAATGTTCCTGGGCAGTTTGAATGCTGGGCTAGCGTTTGGGCTGGAATCAGGCAGCGGCACCCCGACGGGTCGATTGTGGTAGACGGATGACCGCCGTGACCACCTTGAAGTCGACCCGCCCATTAGGCGGGTTTTTTTATTGAATTGTTTGACTCTCTAACTAGAAGACCATGAAAAATTATACCCACACCTTCCCTGGCCGGCTTCCCCCCGAGGCGCTTGTCCTGTTGGACGGCGGTATCCGGGCCCCGGCCGATATCCGGCCCTTCCCCACTTCGACCCACGGCGGGATCGAAGAGGTCAACAGTGAAGACGACGCCGGAGCTTCTGACAAGTAAATTGATAGCGTACCGTTTTATATGTAAGCCCCTCCCTGCGATTAGGAGGGGCTTTTTCAATATCTGATGAATTGATTTTCAGTAATTGCGGCGCCAGTCCCGCTGGTTCCATTCCGGCCGGTCCGGAAACCGGGGCAGCTGGGCCGGGATGCTGGTCATACCCGTGGTGTCGGTCAATGACTCCATGAAGGCCACCAGGTCTTTTTTCTCCTGCTCCTCCAACTCAAGGGCATCGGGTGGCAGCGTTTGGTTGTCGAGGTCCAATCCCATGCCCTGGCCCCCACCCCGGTCATAGAAATCGATCACATCATCCAGGGTCGCATACGCGCCATTGTGCATGTAGGGGCCAGTAAGGGCGATGTTGCGGACGGTCGGGGTCTTAAAGGAATGCTGGTAAAATGGGGCCCGCTCTTTGGGACGTTGGTTGTCGTAGCGGCCCCTATCGGGGTCAAGGTTCAGCGATCGAGCGTGGTGGTCGACGGGTACGCCCAGGACCTCGGATTCGGTATCGTTGAAGGCGGGCGGGACATTGCCGTTGAAGGTGGGGGCGAAATGGCAGGTGCCACAGGCTGCCTTGCCCATGAATAAATTGAAGCCCCGCTGTACGTCGGCGGACATTTCATTCGTTTCGCCCCGTACATAGCGGTCAAATGGACTGTCGAATCCCCGCAGGGATTGAACGTAATAGGCCAATGCCGTGGCGATGGTATGTTCATTGATGGGACGGCGGGTATGTCGGGGAAATGCAGCCCGGAACAGGTCCAGGTATTCAGGGGAACGGTTCAGCCGCGCCTCGATGGCGGTGAAACTGGTATTGAATTCCTGGGTATTGAAGACCACATGGGCCACTTGTTTTTTCAGTTGTTCGGTGCGCAGGTCGTGGAAATAGCGGTTGGCGTAGACCGCATTGACGAGGCCCATCGAATTGCGCTGGATGGTGCCCTGGCCGCCGCGGGCCAGGCTCTTGGGCTTTGCTTCGGCAAAACCTTGTTGGGGATGGTGGCAGGTGGCACAGGCCATGTCCGTCGCTTCGGACAGTACCGGATCGAAGAACAACAATTTGCCCAATTCGGTGCGCTCAGTCACCTGCTGGTTGGCGGGCAATTTGCTAAAGAACCAGGGGTTGAGGTAGTCTTCGGCAAAGAGGTTGGTCGAGGAATAATTTGTAGCCCGGGGAAGGGGATTGACCTCGTGGGGCAATTCGATTCCGAGGAGGTTCTGGGCCTCTAACAGGTCCCGGTAGAGGGGATTGAGGTAGGTACGGAGGAAATGCAAACGGTCGAACTGGTCAAAGTCGTAGGCTTCACCCAGCACCTGATCACCTTCCGCCCAGGTCCGTTCGATCCGATCTGCCAAGGCAGCATCCCGGCTCCGAATCCGATCCTGGAAGGTGGCCATGAAGTCGCGCATCCCGCCCCAACTGTTCCGGGCATCGGCCATTGCCAATCCGGAAGACGGCGTGTCGAATCCGGTCAGGCCCAGGGTAAACAGGCTTACCAGCCCATTTCGGCTGGCTTCAAACAGTTGAAAGTCGCGGATCACCCCTTTTCCTTTGCCCATGCGCTCCCCCATCGCTTCCATTTCCCCAATCAATTTCTCCATCTCCTTCAGGGCTTCCAGCGGCGCCTCCCCGTAAAGCAGTTCATCCAGTGGTTGGTAGCCTTTCGGCTCGAGGATGACCAGGTCGGGGGCCTTCCGCTCCAGGTGCAGGAGCGGCGCGCCATTGATATAATCCTTGTGGGCTTCGGGATCGAGGTAGACCATCAGAAATTCGATGCGCTTGAACGCGGCCCGGCTCCGGACATAGGCCAGCTCCAATTTCTCCACCGATTCGGTAGATGCGGCCTGGTCCACGGTCGTGTGCATCGCTTCCAGACTCAAACGCCACACCATATAGGACTCATTCCACATCCGGGTGGCCGCCGAAGGAGATGAGCTGGACCCGGGGATAAATCCGACCGCCAGGCAGAGGCCCAAAGGCAAGAGGAACAGAGCTAATTTTTTCATGGCATCAAGACAAAATGGGGGTGGCCTTGCCGAAAGCAGGGCCACCCCACACCTATTTCAGGGGTGTCCCCCAAATGATTCGAATTACTGGATAATCAGTTTTTGAGTCGCGCCTTCGGCGGTGCGGATATAGTAGGCACCGGCGGGGAGAGACTGGACATCAATGTTCTTGACGCCCCGGTAAACCCGTACGCGGGAACCGTTGCTGTTGTAGAGGGCAATGTCCACCCGCTCGTTGAAGAACACTTCGCGGGTGGTCGGGTTCGGCCACATCTGGAAGCGGTTGCCTTCGAATTCTGGCTGGTCAAAGATGCTGGTGACGGCCTGGTCCCATCCGGTGATGGCGTAGGTCAGGGAGTAGTTGTAGGGAAAGGGATTGGAAGACGAGGGGTGCTGGCTGTTGACGAGGAGGGTCTTGCCATCCGGGGTCGGGCAGGCACCGGTCACTTCTGCGCCCTGGGGCACTACGGAGATCCGCTTGAGGTCGTTGAGGGTCGGATTGGCAATGCTCATGTCAAGCATATACAGTTCGCAGGTACGGTTGGCCACTCCGTCGGGGGTACGGCCGAAGGAGGTACCGTTCAGGTCTTCACAGATAACCATATAAGACTGGCCATTGATCGACATGATGTTCAGGCCGTCCGGGTTGGAGAGGTGGACATCCGGGTAAGCGGTGTCAGCGGGGCTGGTGGCGAAGTAGGGACCGGCCTCGAGGTAGACGGAGATGGCGTCGGAGGTAGGATCGAACTCCAGTACCCGGCCGTAGTAGTCCCAATAATCAGCACTGTCCGGGTGGGTTCCCTGGGCATTGGCGCGGGCGATGGTATGGGCAGCGTGGGTGGCGCCGAGGCTATCGGCCTCCAACCAACGGCCACCGGGATTGTCGCGACCGGTTTCGGTCAGGAAGACATGGCCGGAGGCGGCGTCGAAAGCCACCCACTCGAGGCGGTTGAACATGGTCGCACCAACTGCCACGGCTTCACTTGAAAAGTTGAGCATCTTGTCGAGGTCAGTATTGTCGATTTCCACCCACTTGGAGCTTGCACCGTCCTCTTTGTAGACATACGTGGTACCGGAGGTGAAGTCACCCGCCTGATCGGCGACAAACTTGGTGAAGAAACCCGGAGTCGCATCGGCACCGGTATAGACGGTCCGGTTATCGGGCATGACCACACCACCTTCAAAGGGCTGACGGCCCCAGTTGTATTGCTTCCGAACCGCCACAGCTTCGCGGGGATCGATTTCGGTCATGTAGTTGTAGTTCTGGTACTTGGCAATGGTGTCACCGTTGAAGCCAGGGAAGCCAACGGGAGCGGCCTGGCCCATCATGGTACCAGAACCGATGATGAAATTGGAGGTATCGCGGTCGGCAATGTCCTGGTTGGAACCCCGGAACCATTCTTCAGCGGTCCAGATACGGCCATCGGCCGCTGAGGTGATGCCACCACAGTTCATGCCGGTCTCACCGGTGTAGTTGACGAAGTCAACGTTGAAGAATTCGCCGCTACGGCCATCGGTGAGGGTTTGGGATTCGACGATCAGGGTGTCGGCATTGGCGTCCCGGCTTACAGCGAAGACGGTCATCCCGCCACCGTCACCGAGGCTGTCGTTGGAAACGATCCGCTCGTGGTTGATGGAGACCCAACCGAGGTGGTTTCCGGAGGTATCCGGGGTAAAGCCGATGAAGTCATTCCAGGTCTTGGAGGTTACGGTAGCCGTACCGTTGCCATAAGTGGAGTTGGTGACCACCTTGTCAAACCCACCAATGAAGAGGATTTGGAATTGGAGCGGGGAGGCCGGCATGGTGACGGTCTGCTCCGTAAAGTCTACGGCGATGGTCGGATCGAAGGCGATCTGGGCCTTCATGGTCCCAAGACCAACGCATAGCGCGAGTAACAGTAAAAATTTTCTCATTGTTTCAGGTAAAGGTTTTCCTAATTCAGACCCACGCAAGGAGACCTTTTTGCCTGAACTGATTGCGTATCTCAATTGGCATTATCATTAAGTCTGATTCGCCAATGCTGCAATTGAGTTACATAAAATTGGGGAGGGGAATCACTCAAATAGGGGAGCACTGAGGCAACACAGCGGAAACCTCTTCACAATGAGTTCCTTATTCCGGCCGCTGTCTGGTAAGGTTTTATTTACCCTCGGACAGCGGCCGGATACCAAGCGGAGTACCGAAACGAGAAAAGGCGCGGATTTAAACGATAAAGGCGGCACTGGCCCAGGTAAATCCGGAACCGAATGCGGCCACGACGACTTTATCGCCCTTCTTCAGGGTGCCGTCCCGCATGGCCTCGGCGAGGGCAATCGGGATGCTGGCGGCGGTGGTATTGCCGTACTTCTGGATGTTGTGGTAGAACTTCTCGGCGGGAACGCCCAGCCGCTTGGCGACGGCCTGGGAGATGCGGAGATTGGCCTGGTGGGGGATGTACAAATCCACCTCGTCCTTGTCCCAACCGTTGTGGTCGAGGGCTTCCTGGATGACTTCGGGGAATCGGGTCACGGCGTGCTTGAAGACTTCCCGCCCGTTCATGTAGGCGTTGAGCTTGGAGGGATCGGAGACCTTGGGTTTGTGGGTGGAGGAGGGCTCAGGGACCCAGAGTTGTTCCGCGTAGCGGCCGTCCGCATGGAGGTGGGCGCTGTGGATGCCGGGCTCGGAGTCGGAGGCGGATACCACGACAGCTCCGGCCCCGTCGCCGAAGAGTACGCCAACGGTACGGCCCTCATTGGTGAGGTCGATGGTGGTGGACTGTACTTCCGCGCCGATGAGGGCGACATTCTTGTACTTGCCCGACTCGACGTAGAGCTGGGCGATGGACAATCCGTAGACGAAGCCGGTGCATTGCTGCCGGATGTCGAGGATCCCGATGGTGGGGAGGTCCAATTTCTTTTGGAGGAACACCCCGCTGCCGGGGAACCAGGCTTCGGGGCTGAGGGTGGCAAAGATGACGAAGTCGAGGTCGTCTTTGTTGAGCTGGGCGGCTTCCAGGGCCATGGTGAGGGCCGGAATGGCAAGGTCGGAGGGTCCGGTACCGGGCTCGACCCAGCGGCGTTCTTTGATGCCGGACCGTTCTGAGATCCATTCATCGGAAGTGTCGTACCACTCGGTCATGTCTTCGTTGGTGACGACGCGGTCCGGAACGTAGAAGCCGGTGCCGCTGATATAAGCGTTGGGCATAGGTGATTGATCGTTAACTGACCCTCCGAAGATAGTTGATTTGGATGATTGGGGGCAAATGGGATTTGACTCTCCCTCCCCCCCTTTGTTTTACCTTTCTCCTCCATTCTCTCTTCAATCTACATTCTTACTACCCTCCCAGAGACTCACTGAACAGACCCAAATGGTCATCATTCTTATCCTGCATCCATTCTGCCTACCCAACCCCTCCAACCCATTCATTTCCCCACTCACCCAATGCTCCAAAAAAATTTAACGTTTCCTTCTAAATCTTCAACAAATAACGTATATTCGAAATTGTTAAGGCTTTCATAATTATCTAGTTATCTGTTACGTGTTCCCACCATTGCTTCGGGCAATTGGTACTAGTATTTGATTCCCTCCATGCTCCTTTGGGGCTGATGGAGCCGGGATATGTGTGTCCCACTGGCAGGACGCTTTCCTCGGGAAGGTGGCCAGGGGAAGGGTATGTTTATTCTTTTTTCATCATTTAAATATTGTCGAATTATGGGCAAATCAAATTCAAATTTATTGAACTACATTGAGCACTTGCTGGATGAGGGCAACGAGTCTGCCTTGCGCCGTTTCGTGGTCGATCCGATCACGGATGCCGAGGGCAAACACGGCCTCACCAAGGCCGAACGGGCGGTCCTGCGCCGGACCGTTGCCGGCCTGAGCAACAACTCTGTCAATGGCTACTCCATTGACCGGGCCCTGAGCTCCTACCGGCGCTCCCTCCGCCTCTTACAAAATGTCCTCCACAATGTGGGGACCAAGATGGCCATGGATGCGATGCCGGAGCAGGATGCTTCCTATTACTACGCGTTGGTGTTGTATTACCCCAATTCTAATCCCAACGTCGCCAACAACTATACCTGCCATGACCAGAATTACCTCGATGAATACGGCGGTGGTTCTTACCAAAATAGCCAGGTCTATTATGTCTATTTGAACTCTCCCCAAGCCTCCATGCTGGACGTGATGAATGCCATGCGGACCCAGGCTGGCTTGAATTTCTCCACGGATGATCCCCAAACTGTGGTAAATGCCTTCACGGTGGGAGGCAATACCTACACGGCGAATCTCCACTTCCAAGACGGAACGGTGAATCCTTGCTATGATCTGGAGACGAATCCCAATGCCCACAATGTGTTCTGGTTCTGGACCATCAATGGTGGGCCAGGAACGCAGTCGGAGTCGTTCGCGACCAAAATAGTGAACTCCGGCCAAACGATCTACTGGCAGCTGATTGCCCCGTGTGGCAACTCGGGCTTCGTTTGTTGTCATGCGCACCCGCAGAATGCCTTCGGCAAGGCCAAAGCTGCCGAATTACGCGGGGCTTGATGGCCTCGTTCTCCTTGTTAAAACCCATTGCAACGACCAAAGCCGCCCGGTGGGCGGCTTTGGTTATTTGGAGACAGAAATTTCTGGGGAGAGTTACCGCCTGACGCGGTACATGTAGATGGTCTCGCGGCGGCTTTCCAGGACCAGGTTGCCGCCCCGCAGGTAGACGATCTTTTCTTTGCGCTTGCCCTTGCGGCGCCACTTGGCCACGACGACGTCGTTCGGCTTCTTGTATTCCCGACGAAGGATCATCTTGTCTTCGTTGAGGCTGAAGGTGCCTTCCTGGTCGCTGCGGCCATAATCGGGGATGGATTGCATGAAATAGCTGCCATCCTCACTGAACTTGAAATACTGGCCATTGAAGTTTTTCTTCTTCCCGAACCGGGGCTTTTGTTCCTTCATTTCCGCCAACGTCTCTTCCGAAAATCCCTTCTTCGTCACCGTATAGACTTCCCACGAGTTCTTGGTCAGGCGCTTTTGGAGCCTCTGTCCATTCACGTCTCCGAATCCGGTCAGGAACAGGCCCACAACAAGGGCGACGATCCACAGATGATTTTTCTTCATAGTCTCTTAGTGCTTTTGGTTGCATCAATTACCGGGAGGTTGGGTGGGTCTACGGAAAATGTTCCCCGGGGTTATCAGCAGTTGGGAATCGGGATGAAAGGTTCTCTTTCCAAAGCCACCTTTTCTTCCGCCGGTCCATTGTGTATCTTGGTGCAAATCAACCTGCCATGAACCGTCGATCTGCTTGGATGCGTGCTTTGGTCATCACGTTTGGCTTCCTCCTTTCCCTCCCTGGCTTCTCCCAGGACATCCACCATTTCTCCCGCAAAACCGCCCAGACCTCCCAAACCTGGCTCAATCCGGCCCAGGCGCCCTTTTACCACGGGGTGGCTTCCGGCGATCCCTTGCCCCAGGCGGTGATCATCTGGACCCGGATTACCCCGAATGACAGCCTCGCCACCAGCGTTTCGGTCGATTGGGAGATGGCCACGGACCTGAACTTTGGGAATGTGGTGCAGACGGGAAATGCCACCGCGCTCGCCTCCCGGGACTTCACGGTGAAGGTGGATGTGACGGGGCTCCAACCGAACAGCTATTACTACTATCGCTTTTCGGGGCTGGGGGAAAATTCAATTGTGGGGAGAACAAAAACGGCCCCGGCCGGCGACCGGGAACGGATCCGCATGGCGTTCATCAGCTGCTCGGACTACCGCCAGGGCTATTTCACGGCCCTCAAGAACCTGGCCGACCGCAATGACCTCGATGCCGTGGTCCACCTGGGCGACTATATCTACGAAGGCGGCGGCGGCCCGCCCGAACGGGAGCACGATCCCGACTTCGAGGTATGGCGCTTGCAGGATTACCGGACGCGCCTGAGCCAGTACCGGCTCGACTCCAACTTGCAGCGGTGCCACCAGGTCCATCCCTGGATCAATATCTGGGACGACCACGACATCGTCGTCGACGCCCTGACCGATACCTCCTACCGCCACAATGCCACCATCCACGGCCTGTACCGGGACCGCAAGCAGGCGGCCGTCCAGGCATTCCGGGAATGGCTACCCGTGCGCGATCCCCAGCCGCTCCAGAACGAATTCTTCAAGAACTGGCGGCACCTTCCCTACGGCAACCTGTTGGACCTATACCTCCTCGACGTCCGCCTGTACGACCGGGACCGCTTTGCCGATGACGTGAACGATCCCCTATATGGCGATCCCGACGCGAAGATCCTCGGCCCCGATCAATTGGCCTGGATCAATGCCGAGATGGCCAGCTCCACAGCCCAATGGAAGGTCCTCGGCAACCAATTGCAGATGTCCCAATTCCAGGTGGGGAATGTCCCGCTGGTCTTTGAGAACTGGGACGGCTATCCGGTGGAGCGGGGCAAGTTCTTCGACAATATCATCCAGCAGGGCATCGACAATACGGTCGTCCTGACCGGAGATTTCCATTGCTCCTTCGCCAACGACCTCACCCCGAATCCGTTCAATGTCCTCGATTACAATCCCCTGACGGGGGACGGGGCGATTGGGGTCGAGTTCATAGTCCCCAGCGTGACCGGCGACAATTTCGACGAAGGCAATGACTTTGGGCTGGGCTCGGCCACGGTGGCTTCCGGCCTGATCCAGGCCGGAAACTGGCACACGAAATTCGTGGAGTTGGAGGGGCATGGCTACGTCCTGCTGGACCTGGACAGCCTGCGGGCGCAGGCCGAGTTCTGGCACATGAATGACATTGGCGATCCGGCCGATTTCACGGAGTCCCTGGTGGCCGTCTGGCTGGCCCAGGATCAGGAGAACCATTTGGAATCGGGCAGTGGGGCCTCGCCGGCCATTGTGGGACTGCCCGCGCCGCCCCCGGCCCCGGTGGTCGTGGGCCAGGCGGAAGCGGTCGCGCCCGCGCCGACTGTACTGAGCTTGTTCCCGAATCCGACTTCGCGGTACCTCTACCTGAATTATGTGCTCACCGAAGCGGCCTCGGTGGAGATTTCCATTCTGGATCTGCAAGGGCGGCGGCTGCGGTCCGTCGTCCAACGCGCCCAGGCACCAGGGAATTTCCTAGTGGAGATCGACGCGAAGGGGCTCGAGGCGGGCCTGTATTTATTGGAGGTGAAGGGAAATGGACGGACGGTGCGGAAATTCGTGGTGGAATAGTACTTGTTTTTCTTTTCCCCCTTGGTCCAATTCTTCCCCCTCATTCACTTTTCGCCCTGACTTCTTGTTTGCAACCTCCTTTTACTCCTAAATTGCCGCTCAAAGCGCAACCAGCATGGGAAAAACCACTCGCATTGTTTGTTTTGGACCTGGTCCTCAATTCAAAGGCGGCATCGCCAACTACAACCTTTCACTTGCCAAGACCTTTGATAAAATGCCCGACACGGAGGTCTTCATCGTGTCGTGGACCCAGCAATACCCTGCGATTGTTCCCCGTGAATTCAAGGATCCCAGCCGCTCCAATAAGCTGGCGGGCACGAATATCAAGGAGCATTATATCACCAATTACAACAAGCCCTGGACCTGGAAGGGCACGTACAAGTATATCATGGACCTGAAGCCGGACCTGGTGATCCTGCAATGGTCCATCGCACTTCAGGGGCTTCCCCTGGCGGCAATTGCGCGGCGCTTGCGCAAACACAAGGATGTCGAAGTGATCGTGGACTGTCACCTGGTGGTGCAGAAGGAGGCCAGTTCTTTGGACCGCCGCTTCACCCGGAAATGTTTCCGCCACGTCGATACCTTTATCACCCACTCCCAGAAGACGTCCGACGAGTTGACGGCCATCATGCCGGAACTCAAGTTCGAGCAGCATACCGACGGCACTCGCGCCAACAATGGCGATACCCGCACGATCATCAAGCTGTACCATCCGGTCTACGACATGTTTGAGCTCGACCCGAACTTTGACAAGCCGGGCTTCAAGCAGCAAATGGAATTGCGGGAGAATGTTTTCCTGTTCTTCGGGTTCATCCGGAAGTACAAAGGGCTGCACCATTGCATCCGGGCCTTTTCGAAGGTGGCCGAGCAACGCGACGATGTGAGTTTGTTGATTGTCGGGGAGAGCTTTTGGGATACACTGGACAAAAAGAAGCTGGGCACCCGGATCAAAAACGCCCTGTTTGGTTTCGCCAAGTCCCTGTTCCTCCGCAAGAGTGACGACGAGCGGGATTACAATCCCCTCGCCCTGGTCGAGGAACTGAATTTGCAGGACACCACGGCCCTTGTGAATGAATACGTCCCGAATGAGGATGTGCACAAGTATTTCCAGGCGAGTGATTCCATAGTGCTGTTCTATGAGACGGCCACGCCTTCCGGCGTGGAATCGATGGCGTACAATTTCGAGATGCCCATTCTGGCGACCAAGGTCGGCCACTTCCCGGAAACCGTGAAGCACGGCTTCAATGGCTACCTCGCGGAAGCGGAGGACGTCGATGACATGGCCAAGCAAATGCTGCACTTCATCGACAACCCGATCCCGGGCGGCAATGTGGCCGATACGGCCTCGAAAATGAGCTGGGAGAATTACGCGGAAGCCATTCTGAACCACTGATTTTATTCCCCGGCCCCTTTTTCCACTTCCTTCAAAAACAACATGTTCAGGGCATTGGTCCGCAGTCCTTGCACATCCGGCTGGATGAGGCGGAGGATTTGGTCGTAGTACAGGAGAATGACCGGCGCATCGGCCAGCATCTGGTTCTCCATTTGCAGGTAGAGGGATTGACGGAGGGAATCGTTGGTAGTGGAGAGGGCCTGGACAAATAGGCTGTCGAAACCGGAATCGGAATAGCGCATCCGATTGGCGCCGTTGGGGGGAATATTACCGGTGTAAAACAGGCCCATGTAGTTCTCCCCCTCGGGATAATCCGCGATCCAGCTCGCCCGCCACAGGTCAATCTCGCCTTTCTTGGCCTTGTCCCGCAACGTTCCCCCGTCCATGTTTCGGATCTTCGCCGTCACCCCGATCCGTTCGAAACTCTTTTGCACAAACTCCATCACGGCCTGGTAGCTCGGATTGGAATTGATTTCCAGGACCGGCAGGCCTTTTCCGCCGGGAAAGCCCGCGTCCCGCAGCAACTGGGCGGAACGATCGGGATCGTAGGTGAAGCCGTTCACGGAGTCGGCGTTGAAGCCGGGGATGCCGCGGGGCATCATGCCCGCGTCGGCCGGGGTGCCATTCCCGTTCAGCAGGTAGGCCACCAGCTTCTCCCGGTCAATGGCGTAGTTCAGGGCCTGGCGGACGCGGCGGTCCCGCAATGGCGAGTCGTGGGCAGCGGCGATGGAATCGTCCACCATGATGCCGATGAATTCGGTATTGAGTTGGGGGGAAGTGTCGAATTGGTAGTTGTCGGCGTACTTCGCCTTGATGGAGCCGTCGGGCGCGAAGACTTCGTCCTTGGTGGCGCGGTCGAGGCCATTGACAAAATCGAGCCGCCCTTGCAGGAATTCGGCGAATTCGCTGAGACGGTCGCGGATGAAGCGGACGCGGATCGCGTCGAGCCGTGGCAATCCCGGCTCGAAATAGGCCTCGTTCTTGAGCAGAGTGAGCGTCGTGCCTTCGTCCCAGGACTTGAAGCGAAAGGGCCCCGTGCCGATGGGGTGGTTGCGGAAGTCCTTGCCGTAGTGGTCGACGATTTCCTTCGGCACCACGTAGCCGTAGGCCATTGCGAGGGTGCTGAGAAACGGGGGGAAGGCTTGGGTCAGGTGAATGGAAAAGGTATCCGGTGCCACCACTTCAAAGCCTGAGATGGCATTCGCAGTTCCCTCCCGAAACGCCTCCATCCCCTGGATTTTCCCGTTGAAGATCCAAAAGCCACTCGACGCGAATTCCGGGTCACAGATGCGGGTAAAGCTGTACGCAATGTCCTCGGCGGTCAGCTCACGGGTGCTATCGGGTCCAAAGAGCTCGTGGCGGTGGAATTGGACATTGGGGCGAATGTGAAAGGTATAGGTCCGACCGCTGTCGGAAATGGTCCAGTCATCGGCCAGGGCGGGTAGCACATCCAATTCTTCGTCGAGTTCCACCAGCCCGTTGAAGAGCTGGCCACACATCCAGATGGCACTCTGGTCCCGGGCATAGGCCGGGTCCAATGTGGATAAACCAGTGCTGATATTCATGCGAAAAACCTGCTTTTCTTCGCCGTTATCCACCTTTTTTCCACAAGCCGTACACAATAGCAATGTGCATAAGAAAGCGAGGAAATAGTCTTTCAAGCCAAATTCTTTGTTAATTTTGATAATTCGAGCATCACCGATCCTCATCCGGGGGGTCTGCACCGAAAAGACTTACCGGAAAAATATACATTAAAGGAAACATCGCAAATGACAAAGGTAATTTCGTTGGCGAATCAGAAGGGAGGAGTTGGAAAGACGACTTCAGCGATCAACCTGGCGGCCAGTTTGGCGGCATTGGAATTCAAGACCCTCCTGATCGATACCGATCCCCAGGCAAATGCCACCAGCCACCTTGATTTCGATCCCCGCAATATCCGCTCCGGGATCTACGAATGCATGGTCGATGACGATCTGGAGGCCAAGGATACCATTTTGACCACCAAATTTCCGAACCTCGACCTCATTCCTTCCAATATCGACCTCGTAGGGGCCGAGATTGAAATGATCAATCTCCCCAACCGCGAACGCAAAATGCGCCAGGTCATCCAACCCATTCGCGACCTCTACGATTTCATCATCATCGACTGTTCTCCCTCGCTGGGCCTGATCACCGTGAATGCGCTCACCGCTTCCGACTCCGTGATCGTCCCCGTGCAATGCGAATACTTCGCCCTCGAAGGTCTGGGCAAGCTCCTGAACACCATCACCATTGTCCAGCAGCGCCTCAATCCCAACCTCTCCATCGAAGGCATTCTCCTGACCATGTACGATTCCCGCCTCCGCCTCTCCAACCAGGTGGTCGAGGAAGTCCGGGCCCACTTCGAAGCCATCGTTTTCGACACCATCATCGCCCGTAACATCCGCCTCAGCGAGGCCCCGAGCTTTGGATTGCCGGCCCTCATGTTCGATGGCACCTCCAAGGGAGCCGTAAATTACATGAACCTCGCCAAGGAAATCCTTCGGCGCAATGGCATCACTGCCTCCCAGCACCAGGCCAGCTAGGCCCTTTCACTCCTCCTGTTCATTTCGGGGGGAAATCGTAAATTGCAGTTGTAGAACAAGGAAAGACCGAGATGGCAAAGAAGAGCAATAAACGCAATGCTTTGGGGCGCGGCCTCAGTGCTTTGCTGAGCGATACCGAACAAGCGGGCAATATCGACCTCTCCCCCCAGGGAGACGCGCCCGTGGGTCTTGGCTCCGTGGCAGAGATTCCGATTGAGGCCATCGAGACCAATCCCTATCAGCCCCGTACCCATTTTGACCTGGTGGCGTTGGAAGAACTGGCCGAATCCATTCGGGTCCAGGGCATCATCCAGCCCATCACGGTGCGGAAAATGGGCGATGCCTACCAGTTGATCTCCGGAGAACGGCGGTTCCGGGCCTCTCAGATGGCCGAATTGACCACGATTCCGGCGTATGTCCGCACGGCGGACGACGAGCAGATGCTGGAAATGGCGCTCATCGAGAACATCCAGCGCCACGATCTCAACCCGATTGAGGTCGCGATGGGCTACCAACGACTCATTGATGAGTTGGGCCTGAAACAGGAAGAGTTGGGGGAAAAGGTCGGGAAAAAGCGCGCCACCATTACCAATTTCCTTCGTTTGCTCAAACTCCCACCCGAACTTCAATTGGGATTGCGGAATGGGAAAATCAGCATGGGCCATGCCCGCGCCCTGATTTCTGTGGACGACCGCGACCACCAACTGGAAATCTACCGGAAGGCCATCGAAGAAGGCTTGTCGGTGCGGAAGGTCGAAGAATTGGTACGGTCCTTGTCCGAGCCCAAGGCTGGCAAGGCCAGCAAGACAGTGCAAAAAAATCCGCACCTTCGGAGTTTGGAACAAAATTTGGAGGAACATTTCGGTAGCAAAGTGGTCATCCGCCAAACCAACAATGGAAAAGGTGAATTGCGCCTCCATTTTGATTCCACGGAAGACCTCAACCGGATTCTCGACCTCATATCCACTGAATAATTGTCTGGACGGTTTACCATCTCCCCCCCTATCAAGTCCCGTTTTGGCCGGGCCCTGATGGCTTGTTCCCTCATTTTCCTTTTCGTCTCTCCCCTATCCGCCCAAACCGAAGGCGATACCCTCAATACGGGAAAGTCCCGGCGTGACCGCCCGCGGGTAGAGATGCCTATGACCAATCCCGATACTGCCGTCACAGCAGCCAAGGACACGGTCGAAGAAAGAATCCCCTCGGTATTGGAAATGCCGTCCGCTCCGCAACCAGAAGCCAAGGAAAAATCCAAGCGCAAGCAACGGTTGGACGGCCTCCTGCCGCCCGATCCCAATGTTGCCCTGCGCCGATCGCTTTTCCTCCCCGGCTGGGGCCAGTTGTACAACCGCTCGGCTTGGAAGGTACCCATCGTTTACGCCGGCTTTGGAGCCATCGGCTACCTCATTGTCGACAACAACCGTTTGTACCAACAAAATCGCCAGGCCGTGCTTTGCCTGGTGGATACCACGGAGGCGGCCTGTCCCGGCGGCTCCATCGCCAACCTGGACGGGTCTTTCACCGGGCTATCGGTCGACAACGTCATCTCGGTGCGGGATTTCTACCGCCGGAACCGGGACCTGACCATTGTGGTGGGGTGCCTGTGGTACGGTCTCCAAGCCCTGGATGCCTATATCGAGGCCCATTTACAGCCCTTTGATGTCTCCGATGACCTCGCCCTGAAAATCAAGCCTACTCTGGACGTCAGGTCCTTCAACAATCCATCTCCTATATTGGGCGCAAGTTTTAGCCTACAAATCCGATGATATGAGTTTGAAAATCGCCTTGGTCGGTTATGGGCGTATGGGGCGCGCCGTTGAGGCGGAGGCCCTCGAACGCGGCCACCAGATCGTTGCCACCATCGACACGGACAACCTCGAAGAAATCGACCGCCTCACCCCCGATTTTGCCGATGTCGTCATTGAATTTACCCGCCCCGAAAACGCCCTCCGCAATTATGACCAATTGCTCAAGAAAGGGGTCCACGTGGTTACCGGAACTACGGGTTGGTACGATCAGGTGGATGAGGTGAAATCGTGGGTGGACCAGGCGGCGGGGGCGTTTCTCTACGCTTCCAATTTCTCCATCGGCGTCAATATCCTCTTCCAACTCAACCAGCAACTGGCCCAGTTGATGAACCGCTACGGGGCCTACGATCCGTTTGTGATGGAGGCCCACCACCGGCACAAGAAGGATGGGCCCAGTGGCACCGCGGTTTCTCTGGCGGATCAGGTGGTGGATGGGTTGGATCGGAAGAGCGTGTGGGTCACGGATGAATTGCATCACCGGCCGCCGAACCCGGAGGAGGTCTCGGTGGGCTATGTCCGGGCCGGAGCCATCTTCGGCGAGCACCAGGTGACGTACACCTCTGAGATCGACGAATTAACGATATCCCACAAGGCCTACGGGCGCCGGGGATTTGCTTTGGGGGCTGTGATTGCGGCGGAATGGATACAGGGCAAGAAGGGCTTTTTCAACTTCCAGGAGGTGTTTGCGGGAGTGAAATAGGTTCTTTGACTAAAAACATCGTTCAAATCGAAAGAATTTATAACTTTAACTCGAAAATGCCCGTATTGGAAAGGCAGAGTCCGAAATAACTGTCCATGGAATACCATCTCTTTATTACCCTTCCCATCTATATTCTGTTGCACACCGGCTTGTTCGGTGTATTCAAAAAAGCCGGAGTCCAAGGCTGGAAAGCCTATGTGCCTTTCCTCAATATCTGGACCTGGATGCAATTGACGGGCAAGCCGACCTGGCAGATCGCTCTGTTCCTGGTTCCGGTACTGAATTTCATCATGGGCATTGGACTGATCCTGGATACGGTTCGGTCATTCGGGAAGCACAAGTTTGGCGACCAGGCCCTCGCGGTCATTTTCCCTTACTTCTATTTCCTCTACCTCGGATTCAACAAAAAAGACACTTTCCAGGGCAAATGGACGGAGTTGAGGGAGAATGAGCCCCAGAAAAATACCGTTCGGGAATGGCTGGATGCCTTGTTGTTCGCGGGAACGGCAGCGTTGGTCATCCGGGTATTTCTGATCGAGGCCTTTATGATTCCCACGGCTTCTATGGAAGGCTCCCTGCTCGCCGGGGACTTTTTGTTTGTGAGCAAATTCCACTACGGCGTTCGCCTTCCAATGGCCCCGATTTCATTTCCCTTTGTCCACAACTCTCTTCCTCTGACGACCGGAACGAAATCCTACGTCGAAGGGGTCAAGTTCCCGTATAGCCGTCTCCCCGGACCGAAAAGCATAGAACGGAACGAAATTGTGGTGTTCAATTATCCGGAGGATGATCGGTACCCGGACGTGCCGGAACTCGGGACGATAGGCATCACCAGCATGAAGCAGCACTATATCAAGCGCTGCGTGGCCGTGCCCGGGGATAACTTTGAGATTCGGGACGCCAAAATTTACATTGACGGAAAGCCGTCCTGGCAAAGCGAAAACGTCCAATTTGCCCATAAGGTGAATGGCATTGGGCTGCCGATCCTGAAACGGGAAGGTTTCCGAACCGATCCGAACGATGGCAATATGAATGTCCGGGGCTGCCTGACCTGCAATGACGGCTCCTTGGTGGCTTATATGTCGGAGAAAAAAGCCGAAGAATTGCGGGGCAAGTACCCGAAGGCGACGGTTGAGCGCCAGCACCAGGGCTACGCCCAATTCCTCGCGCCCTTTGGTTATCCCAGAGGCGGCAAAAAAGAATACCAGTCCCTGTTGATTGACCTCATGCCCAATCCTGTCAACGCTAAAAGTGTCATTTTCCCCAAGGCACCGCAGGATGAAGATTACCTCTGGACCGTCGACGACTTTGGTCCCCTGTGGGTTCCCAAGGCCGGTGAAACGGTCCAGTTGACCGCCAAGAATATCCCGATTTACGAGAAGATCATTGGCGGGTACGAAGGCCATGACCTTGATCTTTCGGGGGGACGGATCATGATTGATGGGAAAGAGGCGACCGAATATACCTTCGAGATGGATTACTATTTCATGGTAGGGGACAACCGCCACCAATCGCTCGACAGCCGTTACTGGGGATTTGTGCCTGAGGACCACATTGTGGGACGGCCCTGGTTTGTGCTGTTCTCCATCGAAAATGGCATGCGGTGGGACCGCTTGTTCAGTCCGGTCTCGCGGTACGAGCCCTGATCACGATCCCTTGCGGGCGGGTCGACTGACCCGCACCAGATACTCCCCTACTTGTCCGACGAATTCAGCGTCGATGTCCTCGGGGGCTTCCTCCAATTGGCAGCCTCCGTGCTCCACCATCCATTCTTCCAGCAATTTCAAGACCGTTTCTCGGTCCGATTCGGCCGTTGAGACTGCCTTCCAGACAGATTCCAGCGGCAGGAAAGCGGGGTTGGGTTCCATGCGGGGAACAGTAGGTTGGGCCGCAGCCAGGGTCGGAGGCGTTTGGGCTTCGCCCCGAACCGGGGGTGAAGGAGTCGTCTGGGAAACCGGGAAATAGTAAATCTTGTCGTCGTATCTGAACAGGAAACCACGGTCTCCAAAACTGGCTTTCTCTCCTTCATCAAAATAACGAATGGGTCGGTTTTGAGGAGCGTCCTCTTGAATGTCGTAGAAAGGCCATTTCTCCGGCTGCATATAGGGATATTTCTTCAGCAGCCAAATCAAGCCCAGGCTTTTCCGGTACCGCGGCACTTTATCCACCACCAATACTTTTCCCTCCTGATTTCGCACCACGAGCTTTTTTCCCGCCGGCTCGACCTTTCCAATTTCCTCCCACCCCAATTCGTATTGTTTCCCTCCGGCTGTTTTCCCCTTGATCCCTTCCGCTAAAATCTCCAGGCTTCCATTTCGGGTGCCCAGGAAAAAAAAGACACCGAGCAATACCGCCAGGCCGCCCGGTAAAAACCGGGTCACGCCGCCTTCAGCTTCCCCGGAAGCGAGGGCGATTCCTTGCAGTACCAGCAGGAACACCGCTCCCACCAGCAAAAGGATGGACAAGAGGGTAAAACCGCCTGTTTTGGTGGTCATCAATGGTTTGTTCATGCGAAATGGGGGTCAATTTCTCCGGAAAAAACAAACTTGGCGGGCCCAATCAACCAGGGAGCCTTGCCTTCCTTGACATGGACTTCCAATTGGCCGCCCGGGGTCTCAATGGCGATCTGGGCGTCCGAAAGTTCAGCCTTTCGGGCCATGACCTCCGCCACCGCAGTCACTCCGGTCCCACAGCTCCAGGTCTCATCTTCCACGCCGCGCTCGTAGGTCCGGACATAGGCGCCGCCCGCGCGCTGCCAGACAAAATTGACATTGGTGCCTTCGTCGGTCCACGGGTCACTCTGCCGGATCTCCCGCCCGGTGGTCACCACTGGGTAGGCCTGAGGCGCCTCAGCGCCCTCCACAAAGCGTACATAATGGGGCGATCCCGTGTCGATCCAATGGTCGCCATTGGTCAATGCTTGAAAGCCTTGGGGAAGGCCCATTTTGAGGCTCACCCTCCCCTGCTCCACCACGGCCTCGTGGGGGCCGTCGATGGCCAGAAAGCGGGCTTCCCGGTCGATGATGCCGAGGTGCTTCGCGAACGCCACCACGCAGCGCCCTCCGTTCCCACACATAGAGGTTGGGCGCCCATCGGAATTGACGTAGTACATCTCGAAGTCGAAGTCGGGATGTTCGTTGAGCAGGATGACGCCATCGGCTCCGATGCCGAATCGGCGGTGGCACAGGTCGGCGTAAAAGTCGACCTGCTCCGGCCCTAACCGACCGTGTCGGTTGTCAAACAGGACAAAATCGTTGCCGGTCCCGTGGTATTTGAAAAATTGCAACATGGCTCCCTCGGTTTGAGGGAGCGAAGTTACGGAAATGGCGGGACAATCGGGCTGGTCAGATCATGTGGAAGAGGTCACCGGCAGGATCTTTCAAACCAACCCCTGATTTGGCAAATTCAAAGGCGAAGTCAATTTCTCTCCCCTCTCCCAATGCGGTGTAGAAAAGGGAAGAAAAGTCCATTGCAGCATCATTGGGAATCTCCTTGGAGGTTCCTACCACATACGAGATGTACTTCTTGATGGCATCGGACTGCTCCGCCGAGAAGCAGGCATTGAGGATGACACAGCCTACGACTTCACGAAACAGCTTGAACACATCCCCCAGTTTCTCTTTGCTGACGACCACAGGATGGCCCTGATCATCTTCCATGATGATCCCGTCCTCGATGCCATGGCCGGAAAAATGCACAATGGTGGGTTCCTTGCGGAGGATTTCCCGCATGAATTCCACCGTCGTGGCCGCCTCGGAAGAGTGCAATTCGAATCGATCAGACAGGTTGGCCGCTTCCAGGACCTTCTTTATTTTTTCCTTTTCCCGACCCAATTGTAAGCGGGAAACCCCAATGGGTTCAGCAGCAAAAAACAAGATTTTGTGTTTCGGAGCCGCCGCCATATCCTCTTCCAAATCGACATCCTGCACGATATTGCCCAGGCCTTTGTACTTCAATTCATCGATCACCATTTCGACAAAGTCCAAAGTCCCAAATCGAATCTGGTTCTCGGTAATGATCGCCTCCCCTTCCGGGATCGTCCCCCCAATCTTGCGGCGCTTGAGCTCATTGTACCGCGCCATCAGTCGAATCACGGAAGTCCTCAACTCGTCATGGTCGGAAAAATGCTCCTCTACCAGCTCCAGAAGCAAATTCAAAGCCGTTTGGAGTCTTCCTTTAGAGATTTCTCTCTCGATTTCTTTGATCTTATTCATCTTATCTTTTTTGGAGTGAATAAATGATGGGACCAAAGACGGGAAGTCGGGAGTAGCATCCCCCAACATTATTTCCCGATAATTAATTATTCGAGGGAAAAAGAAATTTTTCAGAAAAAATGTTGGAGGGGAAAAACGAGCCCTGCGGTATCATTGGGCATTTACTAAATCAATATTCACAATGCCCGACTTTAAATTTACCCCCCACGAAAATGGAAGTTTTGTCATTTCTTCCAGCCCCCAGTTCATCGTAAAGGTCGACAAAGAAAATAAAGCCCTGACCGTCCACCAGGAGAATGGAGAAAGAACAGCCTTCCCCCTTCGCGACAGCGCTGGCCCGGTGGAACAGGCTATTTTTCAGACCGAGGATGGCCATGTCCAAATCGGAAAAGTCGACTTCCTCGGTGCTGAGGATAAAATCTGGTCCCTAACTACAACGGATCCCCGACTTGAATATCGCTTCCAGGACGTCGATGGAGGTGGATGGGTCGGCAGTCTGGACATTCGGGACATCCTTCGATCCGTTCCGGAAGTACAATTCGACTTGACCATGGTCCCGGTCATTCTCTACATCGAAGGGGATTTCATCAACGCCTGCACCATCCGAATCCCCCCGGGCTCCCAAGAAACTCCCTGGTATTCATTCAACCAATAGACCGAGCGATGTATTCAAATCCCAAAGCAATCTCGTCGGTTTACGGCAAAATCCAGGAGATATTGGTGGTTATGGAGGGTATTGTCACTGACAATACCCTCGACTACTACGCTCCAATCATTGACCAATTCAAGAACGACCGTACTGTCTACCGCTTCTCCATTGATCTACCAGAAGACGAAATCAGGCCCATATCAAAACCCAAAGTCAGGCGAGATGGCGCCGGACTTCAAAAAGTACTCACCTGGAATAGTCGTCCCCTCGGGGCTTCCCTTGGCAGAAAGAGAACCTTTCGCGACCTCTTCAAAATGACAGCCCAAACTAACCTCGCCAAGCTGTTTAAGAAATGGCAAGGAGAGGTTGACTACCTGATTACGAACAATCATGGAGTGGAAACCCTACTCTTTCGAAAATGGATTCAAGACCCATTTCTGGTTTTGGAATGGAACGGTGCGACCATTTTCCTCAACTCCATGCGCCAACAACAGCTGTGTGACTTTTTCCTTCCCCTCGAATTGTCCAGCCAGATTCACCGGAAGAAGAAACGTTTGTTTTTTCAACGTCCTTCATTGCTGTACCTCGAAGGGGGAAATATCCTGATTGGAAAGGACAAGGCGTTCGTTGGCAAAGACCTCCTCGCCCAGAACATCGAGATTCGAAAAGAGCACGAAGAAGACCTTGATCAATCCGAGGTAGAAACAGAATTGAAGGAAGAACTTGGAGTCAGCGAAATCGTCTGGGTCCAGATGGAAAAACCCCACCGACGGCTTAAGGCCAATGGCGGCAACTCCAAGAGCGGAACCACTGAACAGCCTTTTTACCACATTGACCTCTTCATGACCCTGGGAGGCAAGCTGAGTGAGGGAAAG
Source organism: uncultured bacterium (assembly GCA_963923035.1). Classification (GTDB taxonomy): domain Bacteria; phylum Bacteroidota; class Bacteroidia; order J057; family JADKCL01; genus CAWUKT01. Next base: position 2,211 of record CAWUKT010000012.1, on the reverse strand, counting down.
GACCTGATCTTTCTTGCCAAGCCGGTGGTGAGGGAAACTTCCCCTTCAGCTCAAAGGTATTCTGAAGCCGATCCCGAATTGCAAAATGCCAGGGCTCAAATTGAAGAAGTCAAACACTGCTTCCCCAGCGACCAATACAAAATCGTTGAAGTCCCACTCCTGATCCGCGATGATGTCGCCTATACCTGGAACAATGCGTTGGTAGAGGTGTATCGAGGAATCAAACGCGTCTACCTTCCTTCTTACCAGTCGAAAGCCCGCCGGGAAGGCGGACTCAATCCCATCTTCAAGGAGTTGGAAGTTGAAGTCCAATCCATCTACGAATCCGAAGGCTTCGAAGTCGTCTGGATGAAAAACGGCGAATTCTTCCGCATCCTCGCCCAGGCGGGCGGCTCCCTCCACTGCATCACCAAGGTGATCCGACGCGAACATCCCTAGCCCACGTACCCCTGATCCAGGTGTCCTACCCAGGCCCCTGGGTCAGGGCCTTTTACCGAGGGCGTCCTTCAGCCGGCCCCCCTTCGTTTTCCAGTCCGCCCAGGCCGTCACCAACGTCAGTCCCAGGTCGTCTGTCACCTGCCCCTCCTCCCGCAGCGCGTGCAATTCCTCGGACCACTGACTGAACACCGCCGCCCGCTCCCGGAGCGGCGTCTTCACCAGCCGGTCCACGTGGCGGATCACAGTCATCTTGAACGGCGTCACCTGATCATTCCGTTGCAGGAACCGCTCCACGCGGTTGATCGCATGGTCCGGCAAATCCCAAATCTCCAACTCGTACGACACGATGAGCTCGAGCATCCGGACCGTATACTGGATTTCCCGGCGGACCCGGAAGCGCTTATGTTCCAAAATCCGCTCCAATTGCCGCCAAACCGCCTCGAAATCTTCATTGAGAAAATGCGCCACCACCAGGTTGTACCAAATCGACAATTGGCGGGCCGCATTGATCTTCCCCTGATACTTGTCCATGCCCGCCTCAATTTCCTTTTCCAAAGCCTCCAACCCATCCAGCTCCACCACATTCGTCCGCCACAACAGCTCCAAATGCACCCGGTTCTGGAAGGTTTCCGCCTCTCCATTGAAGTCAGGGTCCTTCATCTCCCGAAACAAATCCACAATCCGCTTGAGCTCATCGAACTGGCCCGTCGGAACCAAATAGATCCCGTAATTCGCCAGGAAGAGCTTGTAGCGGACATGCTGGTCCTCTAAAAAGTGCGCATACGCCTCCTGTTCGTACAGCTCCAACGCCTTCTTCGTCGCCCGCGCCGCCCCCTCATAATCACCCTTGCTACGCGCCACCAGCCCCTCCACCGAAGTCCGCACCACTTGCGTCTGAAAAGACTCCTCCACCACATCCGGCAAATCATCCGGCAGCACCGGCGCCTCCGTCCCATCCAAAGCCTGGTGGTCCTGCGTCCGATATTGCGCAAACAACTGCTGATAATGCAGCGTCACCTCGATTTCCCGGTTCATCCGAGCCAGCACCGCCTTGATCGAATCCATATTTTCCTGCACCTCTTCCACCAAATTCTTCGTCTTATACTCAATCAGCCGCCGTTGGTGGAGCTGTAAGATCTGCAACAGACGATCCAGTTTCTCGTACTTCTCCGCGATTTTCCGGGCATTGTTCAGCTCCTTCATCGCCTGGTAATGGATCCCCCGCCGATACAGAATCCCCTCATTTTCCAGATGCACATTGATTCGCTGCTCCGCATTCTCCTCCGTATTCATCAGCCGCAACGAATGCAAAATCAGCTGCTTCAACTTAAACTTCGCCACCCCGTACGAACTGTATTTTTCCTTCAACAACTTCGGACTGAACGTCTTCGCATTCCGCACATCCTTCAACAAAGCCAGCAATTTCTCCGGTTTCTTCCGCCGCGCCGAGGCAAAATTTCTGATAAAACGCAATTCTCCCTCGTCCAGGGATTGTACCAGGTCATACAAAAAATCGTGTTCCGTCATGATATCAGTTGGTCGAAGCTCGAACTAACTCGCGCGCCTTGTCATTCATTGGCGCAATATTGAAAATCAGCAACTGAAATTATCATTCCCCTCGCATTATTCCAATCCCAGAAGCCAGTATCAAACAAAAATTCCGCCCACTGATGGATTGAGAAGGAGTGGATGGGCGGTCCCGTCCCTATCGGGCCGGGCGGTCCCTCCGGCAGTCGCTCCGCTCACGCGGGAGCTCCACAATTGCCTCCGACA